>MGOU01000047.1 GCA_001795385.1 Clostridiales bacterium GWD2_32_19 | reverse complement strand
GATATTCACGAACAAAAGTGAAACATCAAAACAGATAGCACATAATGAGAATGTGAGAATACTACAAACCCAAGCGCAGGCATATCTATGGGAAGAAGGAATAGCAATGCCACAAGCAAATATAATAGATGATATGGCAACCAAAGGCTACATAAAAGAAGTACCAAACAATCCACTAGAAACAGGAGCATATGTAGTAGCAGTAAGTGCAAGTGGAATAGCAACAGTAACACCGATAATAGTAGAAGTAACAGAAGAACCAGAGCCACCAGTAGTAGCAGCAGATGTACCAGTAGGAAACTACCTAAAATTTGGGGCATATCTAAGTCAACCAATCGTATGGAGAGTAATAAACAAAGTAGATGCAGCATACCTAGCAGCAAATCCAGGAAGTGGACTACATGAGGGAGACCTCATGCTATTAAGTGACAAAATAATAAGCATAAAACCATTTGACGCAACAGGAGAAAACCTAATAACAGGAGCAGGAGGAGATGCAGATAGAGGATTATACGGAAGTAACTACTGGGATAAAAGCAACCTAAAAGCATGGCTAAATAGTAGCGCAGGAGCTGGAACAGTAGACTGGCTAACATATCTATCGCCAACCGCAGCAAGAGTGTATAGTAGTTACAATCCATACGATGCAGAAAAGGGCTTTCTAGCAGATGGAAACTTTAACGGAGTAGAAAGAAGTAAGATAATGCCAGTAACCCATAAAACAATACTAGCGGACACAGACGCAGCAACAGCGGCAAAAACAGGGGGAACAGAAAGTCATACATATACATCAACAAATGCAAGTGCAGCAGTAGAAAACTATGTAAATGCAAATTATAAAGACACAACAGAAAGTGTATTTTTACTAGGAATAAAAGAACTAAATGACTATGTATATAGTAACGGGGTATTAGGAGATGGAGTGACATGGACAAAAGCATATCCAACAGGCCAAGCAGTAACACAAAGCACAGCAGGAGGATATACAGATGCAGGATTAAATACAGGAGCGTACTGGTATTATTGGCTAAGGGATTCTTATGCGTCTAATTCGTGCAATGTCCGCTACGTGTACACGGATGGCGTGGTGGACTACTACTACCCCTATATAAGTATCTTCGGAGTTAGGCCGGCTTTGTTTTTAAGCCCGTCGGGTATGACACTAGATGGAGCGAGCGGAGCTAGTGAGGGAGAAGCAAATACGATAACTTGGGAATAAAGAGGGTGCAATAATATAGGAAGAGAAGAGCCTCGGAATTAGTGTTTTACGCGATAACGGGCTTCAAATAAAATTGCCCTAGATGGGCAATTTTATTTGGGAGAGCTTTATTTTTAGGAAGGAAAATAGTGAGAAGGTAGTAACTAGGGAACAAGAGCGGAATAGATGCCAATTTTGAAAAAACAAAGCATACACTTTTTTACATAGTGAGGAATACCGTGACTAATTAGTGTAATATAATAAATAGATATTTTAAGTATAAATAAAAAGGATTCAATAATACATGTTAGTGTATTATCGAATCCTTTTTATTTAAGATTGTTTCTAAATATACTCTTTCCATTTTTTCACCAAATTTTTCTGCTGAGAATTCGTTGGCGTTCAGCATTGCATTTTCAGAAAGTTGTTTTCTTTTTGCATCATTAGATAACATATCAAAAAGTATATCAGGGAACTCATCATCTTGTGTGAAAAATTTTCCGTTTACATCATCAATTATAACACCATCAAGGTATGAATCATATTTGGCGATTACGGTAGTTCCAGAAGCCATAGATTCTATAAATGTGATCCCTTGGGTTTCACTCGTAGATGCATTAACAAAAACATCAGCAGTATGATAGAAAAGACCGACTTTTTCCCAGGGCTGTTTACCTGCAAATATTACATGGTTACTTAAGCCTAAATCGTCTGCAAGAGCCTCAAGACTGGATTTTGCAGGGCCATCTCCAACTATAAGAAATTTAAAGTTACTAGTACGCTTAAGTAAAGTGGGAAGTTGTTTTATAATGGTATCTATACTTTTTTCAAAAGCAACCCTTCCAAGCGAAAGAATAACTTTATCATTTTCAGGGATGTTGAATTGTTTTTTTACATTTAAAATATCTTCTGCGGTATAATTGGAGTTTGCAAAGGCACTAAAATCAATACCATTAGGTATGATTTCTATAGGTTTGGTTACTCCATAACTGATAAGAGCCTGTTTTGTTTTGTTAGAAGGTGCAATAATTGTATCAAATTTATTACAAAAAGTCTTGCTGAACATACGAATAGCTTTTGGAGTTATTGTATCAATTTTTACTTTGATTAAATAATGTGTATAGTTTTCCCACATCGTGTGATATGTATGAACTATGGGTATATTAAGCTTTTTAGAAATAGACTTTGCAAAAAAACCTAGTGAAAATTCGGTTTGGTTATGTATAATATCTAAATTACTATCTTTGATGATTTTAGAAAGTTTGTGTGAATATAAAGCTCCAAGCCTATGCTGAGGAGAAAATAAGAGTGGCATACTTGGCAATCTAAAGACATCCGAAGTATCTTCCTTATGAGTGTGGTCGGTTGTAGTAAAAACATAAACATTGTGACCACGCAACTCAAGCTGTTTCTTTAAAGTTTTTATTGAAATAACGACTCCATTAATTTGTGGATCGTATGTATCTGTAAAAATCCCTATGTTCATTTTAATCCTCCTGAATTTGAAATATGCTAATCAAGTAACACCTGTAAAAAGGAGTTACGGTATGATCAACGATCAAACACATATTAAATATAAGGATAAACCTTGTTTATATTATACTACATTTTTAATTTTTTTCAATATAAAAAATGGAAATAAAAAAAGATTGATTTATTTTAGACAATAATGTATAATAATACGTAGAAAAAGGGGGTATTTATGTGAAAAAAATACAAGTATTAGTAGTAATGATGATGTTGTTAAGTGTACAGGTAAGTATTTGTGATGCAAGCACCTTATATTTAAACAGTGTAATTGGAAAAGGTGAGTATGGAAACAAAACAGGAGAAGTTTCAGAAGCTATGTTTAGAAATCCATATGGTATAGCGTTTGATAAAAATGATAATCTGTACATAGTAGATTCAAAAAACAATATGATAAAAAAGGTTGTAAATTCTATGGTGAGTACTATTACTGGAAAGGTAAATCTTTACGACACTAAGGGCTTACCAATAGGAGGATTTAAAGAAGGGGAACTTAAAAATGCAGAATTTAATGACCCCAGAAGCATAGTGATAAACTCAAAAGGTGAATTGATTGTAACAGACACAAATAATAATTTGATTAGACTTGTGTCTAATTCCAAAGTTACAACTCTTTCAGGAACAGGAGAAGCAGGGTATTTAGATGGGAAAAACACAGTTAGTAAATTTAATAAACCTACGGGTGTAGCAATAGATACTGATGGAAACACATATATAGCGGATACTGGAAATAATGTTATAAGAAAAATATCTACAAAGCTTGAAGTGACAACGTTTGCGGGTAAATATTCAGAAAATGGTGGATACGCTGATGGAGATATACAAAATGCGCTGTTTAATGAACCATCATACATATATGTTCGTGGAAATATTGTTTATGTAGTTGATTCAGGTAATCAAGCGATTAGAAAAATAGAAAATGGACAAGTTGTAACTGTCGCAGGACATGTTTTTTATAATGATATTGATAATGTTTATGCAATGAGTGGAGATGTAAATGTTGATTCACAATATTCAAAATTTAATTTTCCTAAAGCGATGACAACGCTTGATGATGGAACTATAGTTATTGCAGATACATGGAATAAAAAGATAAAATACATAAGTAAATCAGGTAAGATAGAAGAGTTTAAATTATTAAGAAAGATGGAAGATGGCTCAACTGAAAATGTAAATATGAGTGGCCCGATAGATATAGCTCTAAATGCAGGAAAACTTTATGTTTCTGATGTATGGGATAACTGCATATATGTATTTGATATAGAAAATGATGTAGTTGCTAACCAAACAGAAACGATTAAAGGTAAAATAGTATATAAAGGTATCGTAACAGATATACCAGTCGTGTCGGATGAATCGAGTGTATTGGTTCCGTTGAGGAAATTTTTTGAAAATTCAGAGGCAACTGTGACTTGGGTTCCTGAAACATATGAAGCTATAGTAAAGGTAGAAGATAGGGAATATAAATTTAAAATAGATAATGTTAATGTAAAGTTAATGAACTCAAGCATGATGATTGGCGTTAAATATTTGAAAGATACATATAAAGTAGACATAGTATATGACAATGCAAGTAATACTATTTTTGCATACTAGGAGGTGTAAGTGATGATAAAAAGAAGATTAGTGATAGCATTTATTTGTTTATTTTGTATTGGTTCGTTATTTTGCAATTCTGCATATGCTGCAACAACGCTCGCAAAGGCAAAAATTGTAGGTTTATACGGGACAGTCCAGATTAAAAAAGGTGGAGGGGAAAAAACTTTCTCAGCTTTTAAAGGTATGTATTTAACACAAGGAGATATGATAACGACAGGCATAAACTCTTGGGTTGAGGTATCAGTGGAAAGTGATAGCGATATAAAGGTGGGAGAGAATGCGAAAGTGTTCGTTAGCCAACTAAATAAAATAGGCGATAAAAAAAATAGCCAATTTTCTATTTGGTCTGGTGGAATATGGGCAAATGTCAAACAAAAGTTAAATACAGGTTCAAAATTCGAAATTAAAACTCCCACAGCAATTATGGGGGTAAGAGGTACAAAATTATATGTAACATGTAAGGACGGAAAGTCCAAATTTTCTATTTTATCAGGTAGGGCAGTAGTAAGACCAAATGAAGTTACTGTTTTAAATGAAAATGGACAAAGTACACAAATTGATGATGCAAATGAAGTAATTGTAGAAAAAAATAATGAAGTAACAATAGAAAATGAAATGCCTGTTTTTATACAAGAGAATGCTAGACCAATCGATACCAATGATATGGATACATTCCTTTTGGACACTATAAAAAAAGTAATAGAAGAAGAAGCGTTACTAACACTTGAACTTAAGACGCCTGAGCAATTAGAAGTGATGGAAAAAGAACAAATAGATATTATAGATACAACAAAAGCAGAAGAATTAATTCAAGCAAAAGCGCAAGAAAGAGAAGATGAGATTGCGGAAATGGTAACGAGACAACAGGCTTTAGAAGAAAACATAGAAGCTACTAAAGCTGCAATAATTGAAAATGTGACATATCAAAGTTCAACATCAACTAGTACATCTAGTGGAGGAAGTACTAGTGTAGATAGTATTGCACCAACATGTACGATAACAGCAGATGTAGCAGACATAAACAATGCAACAAATATAACATATACATTCACATTCAGTGAAAGTGTAAATGGCTTTAATGTAGAAGATATAACAGTAACAAAAGGAACAAAAGGAATATTCGGTGGAAGTGGAAATAGTTATACACTAATAGTAAGCTATGTAGAAGACGGAGAACAAATGGTAAACATAGCAGGGAGTGTGTGTACAGACTCAGCAGGAAATAACAATGCAAGTGCGTCAAAAACAGTGATCATGGATAAGACGGCACCAAATGTAACAATAGGAGCTCCAAGTGCAACAACAACGAATGTGGGGACAATAACATACGCAGTAACATACACAGAAGATAGTATAGTAAACTTAACAACAGAAAAGATAACTCTACATAAAACAGGAACAGCGGATGCAATGGTAACTGTAACAGATGGAACAACAAGCACACCAATAGTAACAATTAGCAATATAACAGGAAGCGGAATGGTAGGCATCATGATAGCTGACACAGTAACAGATATAGCCGGTAATACAGCCGCAGTTGAAGTACAAAGCACGCAATTCACAGTAGACAACACAGAACCAACAGCGGCAATTACATATAGCCTAACGGGACCATTTGAACAAGGAAATATAGTAACAATAACTGCAACATTTAGTGAGCCTATTAAGGATAGTACAGTACCACAAATAAGTATAAGCGGAGCAAATACATTAGCACCAGCAAACATGGTAAAATCATCGACGACAGTATATACGTATAGCTTTACAGTATTATCAGGAAACGGAACAGCAACAATAGCATTAGCAACAGCGCAGGACAGTGTAGGGAATGCAGTAGCAAGTGTCCCAACGAGCGGAGGAAGTTTTTATGTACAAAATATAGAATTCAGTTTTGATGGTATTAATGCAAATAAGTTGATGGGAACTAACACAATTATGGAGTATAGTTTAGATGCAGGTGCTAGTTGGATACAATGTACAAATAATACAGACCTTACATCAGCATTAGCAAGTGGAAGTATAAATTCAATAAATGATATAAATGTAAGAGTGAAAGAAAATTTACCATCACCAGCTGGAGCAATAAAAACAATAGACATACTATCTGGGCCAGTAGCACCAACATATGGAATAAACTATGCATATGAAAAAACAACACAAGTAGTAGCAACAACTGATGAATATTCAGAGTTCATAACAATGAGTAGTCCAATAAGTGGAGTGGGTGCAGTAGTAAACCTAACACCAGAGACAAACCTATATTTTAGAGTAAAAGCAACAGGCTTAACTTTACCAGGTGAGGTACAAACACTAACAGTAGTAAACAGACCAGCAACACCAACTGCAACATACACATTAGAAGTAGGAACAGGAATATGCTACCTAACAAATGTAACAACAGCAATGGAATACAGCACAAATGTTGTGACAGCATGGAATGAAGGTACTGGAACAACAATAGTTATATTAGCGGAAAGTCTAAGCTATATAAAAGTAAGGGTAAAGGCAACAGGAACAATATTTGCATCAAACATACAAGAAATAACCATCTTAGCAGCACCAGTGGTATTTAATGGAGTGCATAATGAACCTAAGCTACTAGCAGGAATGACACCTGTTACATTTGGAATAGAAGACTTTGCAAATGCTACAATTCAAGAACGAGCAGACAAGACATGGTATAGTTATAGTACAGATTTAGATCAAACGGAATCAGAGAGATTAATAAATGAAAAATGGGCAAATGTGAAGCTAGTAGATGGAAGTATGTTTGTATGGATACCAAGATATACTTATAAAATAACAGAAAATGGATTAAGTAGTAAAATAGAAATAAAATATTCAAACGGAATAACTGATGATACGGTAGAAGGAACATATAAAGTACACCCAGCTTTTGACTTTGGAGGCACACCACTGACAGGAATTTGGGTAGCCAAGTTTGAAGCAAGCCAAATTGAAATTGAAAGTGGGAAAGTACAAGTGAAACCGGGCGTATCTAGTTGGATATATAATTCAGTAAGTGATATATATGATTTATGTAGGGCAATGCAGACAACAAATAGTGGTACATACGGAATAAGTAGTGATAGTAATATAATAGATATTCATATGATGAAGAATAGTGAATGGGGAGCAGTAGCATATTTAACAGAAGCAATAAGAGATGGAGTTGAAGTGAATAAAAATTCAAGTAGTGTGTTTAACACAGGTGGCT
Organism: Clostridiales bacterium GWD2_32_19; assembly: GCA_001795385.1. Lineage (GTDB taxonomy): Bacteria > Bacillota > Clostridia > Lachnospirales > UBA12420 > UBA12420. The sequence goes on along the minus strand of MGOU01000047.1, from coordinate 109,811 downwards.
CGGGTATTATAGCTTATGTATATACTACAGATGCAGGACAAAGTACAACTGGAAATGCATATGGAATATATGATATGAATGGTGGAGCTAAGGAATACGTAGCCAGTTATATAGGAACAGGAAATATAAACGGAGCAAGACTGATAGATGAATTAGATGTAAAATATAAAGATGTACCTATAGGAACATCAACATCAGATTCACAAACAAACTATGTAGATATAGTGGAAAGTCAGACCTACGGATGGGGATTACATGAAGTAATGACAGGAGGAACAGGATATAGTACATTCCGAGGATACGAGGATACACAGGAATTTCCAAATAATGCGGTACCGTTCTTCATACGTGGCGGTGATTATAATAGTGTTAGTGGTGGCTCAGGAATTTTTGCAGTACAAGGTTATAGCGGAGCAGCGGATATAATTACATTCCGCCCGGTTATAATCGGTCTTAATTAATATTATGTACTTTAACAATACTTAAGAAAGGAAAAGAACAGATGTCACAATCTGTTCTTTTCCTTTCTTAAGTATTGAAAAAACTTTAATTATAATGTAGAATGAACTTAATGGAATATATCTTGGAGGCGGTCTTTATGAATATAAAAAAACTAGAGTATTTAATTAGTATGCCAGAAGGCATTAAGCTTGATTTTAAAGAACTCTTAAAACTTGATTTTGATTCTGATAAAAAAGAATTTGCTAAAGATATTAGCGCTATCGCGAATTCAAAAGGCGGAAGAGGATATATAATCTTCGGTGTAAAGGATAAGACTAAAGAGATAGTGGGTGTAGAGCTAGATTGCTTTAATGAAGAGAAGCTTCAGCAGCTAGTATCAAACAGGATAGATCCACCAGTTCCAATAAGGGTCGAGATTATAGAATATAATGGAAAAAAAATAGTTGTTGTAACAATTTTTAATAGTGATCAAAAGCCACATCAACTTATATATAACGGATCTTTTTATATAAGAAGAGGCTCTACAACTGGAGTCGCCAAGAGACACGAGATAGCAAATATGTTCCAAGAATATGGTATAGTTTATTTTGAAACAACCATAATGAAGCATTTGACATTAGAGGCATTAGATGATGATAAAATTAAAAAATATATACATTGTTGTGGACAAGAAGTAAATGAAGATGAAAAAGGTTTACTACAAGGATTGGGTATAATAAAGCAAGATATAAGTAGCGGTATTTACCATCCAACGGTGGGTGGCATGTTGCTTTTTGGTAAAGCTCCTCAATTGTTTTTGCCTCACACAGGGGTAAAGATATTTAATAAAGGGACGATATATTATGTACAAGGAACAATCCTTGAAATGATTAATAAATCAAATGAAATAATAAATAATATAATAAAAGGTAAAAATTATCCAATATGGGCCATCAAGAAAGGTATTGCAAATGCATTAGTACACAGAGATTATTGGGATGTTACTCGTATGGTAGAGGTAAATATTTCAGAAGAACGAATAGAAATTGTAAATCCAGGTTCTATGCTGAAGAGAGATATGCCTTCAGGAACAAATTTAGTGATGAGAAATCCTTGGTTATATGAAAAATTAATTACACTAGACGATGAAAAAGTACTTTTTACATATGGAAAAGGGATAGAAGATATAAAAAAATTATTTAATTTTGCAGACGATGTAAAATATATTAATATATATAGATATAATATGTTCAAAATTATACTACCAGGGACCGGAAAGGATATTTAACATTGAGATTTACAAAGCTTTTCTTTACATATTATTCCAAAGTTATTACGAAAATGTTAAGAAAGTTGCAAAAATATTAATTAATTTTTAAATAATACTTTACAAATTTTAAATATTATGATATCATTTGTAACATACTAGAAACAGTAACGTAAGAGGATTGTTTTTAATAGTATAATATATGTAACAATATAATAGAATTTAAAAGGAAGTGGAGTATTTAATTATGGATATTTGGCATTTGAAGAATAAATACATTATTAAATTCATGTTAGTAATAGTATTTATATATTCATTACAATGTGCAGGTTCAAGCATGATTATAGCAGAAAATAGAACTTGGCTATTAAAAAGCGAAGCACAAAAAAACAAGACAGTAAATATACAAATACAAAGTCAATCATTAATAAGCAAGGAAGCGGTTATAAAGAGCGAGATAAAAGAAATAGACATGCAAACATTAGTAGAGATAGAGACGATAACAGAAACAAGTGCGTTAGTACCACAAGCCGCTCCAGTTGAAGTTGTTGCACCAGTAGCACCAGTAGTTCCAATAACATACCAAATGCCTACAGCTAGCAATCTATCAGATGAGATGAAAGCAATTTGGGAAAAGAAAGTAATCGGAACGGATCAATGGAACACTTTAATTGAAAAAGTTTCAGTAGAAGAAGGAATAGATCCTATATTTGTAAAATGCGTTATGGCAATAGAATCAGGTGGATACCAGCAAGCACACAATACAAAAAATGCTAATGGTACACAAGATTATGGATTAATGCAAGTTAACTCAAGTTGGGGAAGTTATTTTGATTATGACAAGATGTTGTATGATCCAGAATATGCGATAAGAAGTGGAATACAAGTAGTAAGGCGCAAGGTGATTTTGGCAGAGAAGAGCGGTGTGCAACCAACAGTCTTTGAAGTACTATGGAGATATAATGGTAAATCGGCAAGAGGTAAAATTTATGCAGAGAGAGTAACGAAATTATATAATAATTTATCAGGTAAAACAGAAAATGAATTGGTATTAATAAAGAAAACAGAAAATGCATAGATGAAATTGCATTTTTTTGTTTTTATTCTGGTAATATAAAACTAGACAGTTAGTAGTTACCATAAAAAGATTGAATAAAAATCCCATGTATAAGTATAATAATAGTAGCATATGTAGTGCTTATTATTTATATTATTGGAGGGATTTTCATGCTAATTGGAAAAAAGATAGAATCTAGTAGTAAAGAAAATATTATGATTATGGAGTCGGTTAATAAAGCAAGGAAAGAACTTGACATGGCATATAAAAACTTTGACAATGTATCGGACACGGATTTAGTAGACTGTTACATATATGAAGTGCAGTCAATACAAAAGAAATATGAATATTTACTAAAGCAAGCTAAAAAATTAAATTTTATATAATACAAAGGAGGATTTATTATGCAGAAGATGATAATAGCTATAAGATTAATTAACAGAAAAGAAAATTCGCCAAATTTTCAAGAAGTTATATCTAAATATGGAGACGCAATAAAGTTCAGGGTAGGAATAAGTGATGAACCAAATCACGGACTAATCATACTCCATGTAGAAGCGAAAAAACCAGATATGGAGAAATTAATTAGTGATTTAAATGAGGTAGAAGGAATATCGATGAACACAATGGAAACGCCTAGATAATTACACTTTAAAAATCAAGTCTAAAAAGCTTGATTTTTTTTGATTATGTGGTAAAATTGAATAATAGGTGGGAGGTGTTATATATATGTTATATGATGGAAGATATAAGTCAAGAATATTTATGAGGTTAATACTAACAGCTATACCGATAGTGATTTTGCTATATTTTGTAGATTTTACAGCTAAAACATATTACAATTCAAGCTTAGAGCAAATTCTGAAGGGATTTTTAAAAAGTATAGGAATAGCGTGAGGTGTTAAGTATGCTAAATAATATGAAAACAAATATTAAGATATTACTTGATATAGTGAAGAAGAAAGCCATTATGTTGAATGAAATCTATAATATAACAATTAATCAAAATACCGTAATCACATCAGATGACGTTGATATGAGTATGTTTAGAGAAATGATAAATGAGAAGAAGATAAAAATAGATGAGATAAATAGAATGGATCAGGAATTTCAAAACATATATGATAGTATAAAAAAAGATATATTAAAGTTTAAAGATAACTATAAAGACTGTATAGTGGAACTAAAACAATATATCAGGGAAGATATCAATATGAAGATGAAGATAGAATTGCAAGAAGAAAAAAATAAACAGATTCTAGAGAAAATCTGAGAATCAATAAACTTTGGCAAAAGTACTTGAAAAAAGGAAGATTTTAGTGTATAATACAAAAATATTCAGGTAGGTAGATTGTGCCATTTGTTTTTCGGCGGAATGGCTCAGTTGGCTAGAGCATGCGGTTCATACCCGCAGGGTCGGGGGTTCAAATCCCTCTTCCGCTATTTATATGGATTAATATAATGTAAATAATATATAAGCGTTGATAAGGGGTAGTAAATATCATGATAATTTCAGAGAGCTACTATGTGGTGTGAAGTAGCGTTGTCATATATTGAACTTTCCTTTGAGCATGTTGAAAACAACACGTGGCCTACGTTAGAGGTAAATGAGATTAAATAAAGGTGGTACCACGGGTAAAAAACTCGTCCTATATAATATAGCTAAGGCTATGTTGTATGCGACGAGTTTTTTTATTTTATAAATGGAGGAATGAGTTATGAATTACAATCACAAAGAAGTAGAGAAGAAGTGGCAAGAGATATGGGAAGAAAAAGAGGTGTTTAAAGCTAGCAATAACAGCGATAAGCCTAAGTATTATGCACTTATGGAGTTTCCGTATCCATCCGGAGCAGGGCTTCATGTTGGACATCCAAGAGGGATGACAGCGCTTGATGTAATAGCTAGAAAGAGAAGGCTTGAAGGGTATAATGTGCTATATCCTATGGGATGGGATGCGTTTGGACTCCCTACTGAAAACTATGCAATAAAGAATAAAATACATCCAAGAATAGCGACGGATCAAAATATTAAAGTTTTTAAAAGGCAAATAAAGTCTTTGGGATTTTCTTTTGATTGGTCTAGGGAAATTGACACAACGGATCCTAGTTATTATAAATGGACGCAATGGATATTTTTAAAACTTTTCGAACATGGTCTTGCATATAAGTCTAAGGCTACAATAAATTGGTGTACATCTTGTAAAATTGGACTTGCAAATGAAGAGGTAGAAGGTGGAAAGTGCGAAAGATGTGGAGGGGAAGTTGTACAAAAAGAAAAAGAGCAATGGATGTTGAAGATAACAGAGTACGCTGATAAACTTATAGAGGGTCTTAAGGAAACTAATTATATTGAGAGAGTAAAGACTTCTCAAATAAATTGGATAGGAAAAAGCTCTGGTTCAGAGGTGAATTTTAATATCAAAGGGACTGATAAAAATATAAAGGTTTATACAACAAGACCAGATACACTATTTGGTGCAACTTATATGGTAATAGCACCAGAACATCCACTTGTACAAGAAATGGCGGAAAAACTAGAGAATTTATCTGAAATAAATATGTACAAGGAAGAAGCTAAAAAGAAAACAGATTTTGAGAGAACGGAACTAGTGAAAAATAAAACAGGAGTGGAACTTAAAGGGATAAAAGCAATCAACCCTGTAAACAATGAAGAGGTACCTATATGGATTTCTGATTATGTTATGATGGGATATGGTACAGGAGCCATAATGGCAGTACCTGCACATGATGATAGGGACTACGAGTTTGCAAAGAAGTTTAACATTCCTATTAGGCAAGTTATAGCAGAAGAATTTTTAGGAGAAGGCAAAGATAAAATAAGAGAAGGAAAACCCTTTGCTAAGAGGAAAAATGTTCATGTAATAGTAAAGCACTGGTCAGAAGAAAAAATATTGTATTTAGATTGGGGAAAACATGGATGGAAGTCATTAGTAATTGGAGGAATTGAAGATGGTGAAAAAGCGGAGGATGCCGCAATAAGAGAAGTAAAGGAAGAAACAGGGTATCAAGACATAAGAAGTGTAAAAGCATTTGGATTTGAATATCATAGTAAATTTTATGCAGTGCACAAAGACATAAACAGACATGCGATAGTAAGTACTGTAGTTATAGAACTTGAAAGTGACGAATATATTGAACCAAAAAAACAAGAAAAAGAGTTACATCTAGCTCACTGGATAGATATTAAAGGTGCAGATAAGGTAATTGATGTAAAAGATAATTTGGGAGAATTATATACATTTATAAACGGAGAAACTCCCTATACTGGAGATGGAGTTTTAATAAATTCAGAGTTTTTAAATGGACTAAAAGTAGAAGAAGCAAAAGAAAAAATGACAGAATGGCTAATAGAAAAGGGTATAGGACAAAAGAAAATAAATTATAGATTAAATGATTGGGTATTTTCTAGACAAAAATATTGGGGTGAACCAATACCGATGGTTCATTGTGATAAATGTGGGTATGTACCTGTACCTTATGAAAATTTACCCGTTGAATTGCCATATGTGAAAAGTTATGAGTATACAGATACTGGTGAGTCACCACTTGCAAAGATGACAGACTGGATAAAAACAACTTGTCCTACATGTGGAGGAGAAGCAAAAAGAGAAACAGATGTAATGCCAAATTGGGCTGGATCATCATGGTATTATTTAAGATACATGGATCCTCATAATGATAAAGAGATAGCGAGTAAGGATGTAATAAAATACTGGGATAAAGTTGACTGGTATAATGGTGGTATGGAACATACTACAAGACACTTGTTATACGCTAGATTCTGGCATAAATTCTTATATGATATAGGTGTGGTGCCAACAAGTGAGCCATTTAATATAAGAACATCACATGGAATGATTCTGGCATCAGATGGAAACAAGATGAGCAAATCAAAAGGAAACGTAGTGAATCCAGATGAAATAGTTGACGCACAAGGAGCAGACACACTAAGAACTTATGAAATGTTTATTGGAGATTTTGAAAAAACAGTTGCATGGTCTGAAAATGGAGTAAATGGATGTAGAAGATTCTTAGATAGAGTATGGAAACTCAGCGATAAAGTAATACTAGGAGATGAATATTCTAAAGACACAGAAAGTATGATACACAAGACAATCAAAAAAGTTACCGACGATTATGAAAATATGAAGTTTAATACTGGTATAGCAGCACTTATGACATTATTGAACAAATACAATGAAAAAGAAAATATAACAGATGCTGACTATAAAGTTTTTTTAACACTAATTAATCCAGTAGCACCACATATCACTGAAGAGTTATGGACAATAAAGGGATATAAAGGAATGATAAATGAGCAAGCTTGGCCTAAGTACGACAAGGAAAAGTTAGTAGATGATACTATAGAAGTGCCTATACAAGTTAATGGTAAGCTTAAAGCGAAAATAGTGATAGATAAAGATGAAGAAGAAGCTAGCGTATTAGAAAAAATGAGATGTGAATTACAGGGCATGTTTGATGGAAAAGAGATAGTAAAGGAAATATATGTGAAAGGTAAGATAATAAATGTAGTAGTGAAGTAACAAAAAAATATAAGGTAGTATAGAATGAAGAAATTCAATATAAAGCATGATTTATATAAAAAACTCCAAAAATGTCAAAAACTTTTTGGAGTTTTTTGTTGAAATTTTTTTAAAAAAGGTGTATCATAAATATTGATTACTTAATTGTGTTATTGATGATTAAAATTTGAGAATACTAGATATATCTGTTATCTATTTTGGTAGTATTATTATCTATATTTATCAAACGGGAGGGATAAAGATGTTAGAAAACAAATGTAACTGTGGTGATGGTAACAACTGTAATAAAATTTCAGAGGAAGCAATAAATAAAATTAAAGATATTATTGAATCACACAAAGAACAAGAAGGCGCACTTATTGAGGTGCTACATGAGGTTCAGGATTATTATGGTTATTTGCCTTTTGAGGTTCAAAAGCTTATATCAGAAGAGATGGGTATAGCTCTTGCAGATATTTATGGTGTAGTGACATTTTATACTAGGTTTACGATAGAGCCTACAGGTAAATATAGGATAAGTGTTTGTTTAGGTACAGCATGTTATGTAAAAGGTTCACAAAAAATATATGATAAAATTAAAGAAAAGCTTAATATAAAAGAAGGGGAAGTTACTCCTGATGGGAAGTTTTCACTAGATGCAGCAAGGTGTGTAGGTGCTTGCGGTCTTGCACCAGTAATGCTTGTAAATGAAGATGTTTATGGTAAAGTAACGGCTGATATGATAGATGAGATACTTGGGAAATATGAGTAGTTAGAGGGGGAGACTTTCTTTGGAAAATATGTCGAAGAATCAATATGATGAGATAGATAAGAAACGACAAGCACTCATAAGCGTAAGAGAAATTTTAAAACCTTTCGGGGATTATATTGCAGTTGTGGAGGGTGCATCTATTTCAAATATAACACGTAAAGGAATAATAAGAGAGCTGAGAGAAAAACTTATACAGTATGAAATTTTAAATGGTGAAAATCCAAACCATGACTGGGATGATGTAAAAGATAAGTAGTGGCAATAGATAAGGCGTTTATTAATTAGTTAAACGAAGGGGGAAGGAAAATGAGAACAGTAGAAGAATTGGACATAATAAAGAGTCAATATGAAGAAAGTTTGCATCCTGATGCAAATCAAAAGCAATATAGAATACATGTATGTAACGGTACGGGATGTGTTTCATCAAAGTCACCTGAGATTTTAAGAAGATTTGAAGAAGAAATAGAAAAGCACGGTATAAGTGATAGGGTAAAGGTCGTAAAGACAGGGTGCTTTGGATTGTGTGCACTTGGTCCGATAGTAATTGTTCATCCAGATGGGTCGTTTTATAGCGAAGTGAAAATAGATGAGATACCAAGAATAGTAGAAGAGCATTTAGTAAATGGAAATGTAGTTAAGGAGTTTTTGTATAAGGAAACAGTTGCAGAAGAAGGACATATTAAGCCACTTGAAGAAACACCTTTCTATAGTAAACAAAAGAGGGTTATTCTTAAAAATTGTGGTGAAATAAATCCAGAGAGTATTGCAGAATACATTGCGGTTGATGGATACAAAGCTTTTGCAAAAGTGATTACACAGATGAGTCAAGAAGAGGTTATAAAGTTAATAAAGGACTCAGGACTTCGTGGACGTGGTGGCGCAGGATTTCCTAGTGGTGTGAAGTGGGAATTTACCTACAAAGCAGAGGGAGATGTAAAGTATGTAGCATGTAATGCTGATGAGGGAGACCCAGGAGCATTTATGAATAGATCAGTGCTTGAGGGAGACCCACATGCAGTAATTGAAGGTATGGCTATAGCTGCTTATGTAATAGGAGCAAGCAAGGGCTTTATCTATGTGCGTGCGGAATATCCTATAGCTGTTAAAAGACTTAAGCTAGCTATAGAACAAGCAAAACAATATGGGGTACTTGGTAACGATATATTTGGAACAGGATTTAATTTTGAACTTGAAATAAGGCTTGGAGCAGGAGCATTTGTATGCGGAGAGGAAACTGCACTAATGACTTCTATAGCAGGTAATAGGGGAGAACCAAGAGTAAAGCCGCCGTTTCCAGCATATAAAGGTATTTTTGGTAAACCTACAGTTTTAAATAATGTGGAAACATATGCAAATGTTCCTCAAATAATATTAAAAGGTGTAGATTGGTTTAGAAGCATGGGAACAGAAAAGGCACCAGGGACAAAAGTTTTTGCAATTGGTGGGAAAGTACAACATGTAGGACTTGTCGAAGTACCGATGGGGACAACACTTAGAGAAATAATATATGATATATGTGGTGGTATAGCAGACGGCAAGAAATTTAAAGCTGCACAAACTGGAGGGCCATCAGGTGGCTGTATAACCGAAGAAAATTTAGACACACCTATAGATTATGAATCGCTTATTGCTATGGGTACAATGATGGGCTCAGGTGGTATTATCGTTATGGATGAAGATGACTGTATGGTCGACATAGCAAAATTCTTCTTAGAGTTTACTGTAGACGAGTCATGTGGTAAATGTACTCCGTGTCGTATAGGTAATAAGAGATTATATGAAATATTAGAAAAAATAACTCAGGGTAAGGGTAAAGAAGAAGATCTTGAAAGACTTGAAGTTTTGGGTAAATCAATAATAGCAGGATCGTTATGTGGACTTGGTAAGTCATCACCAAATCCAATACTTTCAACAATGAGATATTTTAAAGATGAGTATGTAGCGCATGTTAGAGATAAAAAATGTCCAGCTCATGTATGTAAGTCTTTAAAAGAATATATAATATTAGAAGATAAATGCATAGGTTGTACATTGTGTGCAAGGAATTGTCCAGCTTCATGTATAACTGGTGAAACAAAGAAAACACATTTAATAGACAAAGATAAGTGCACAAAATGTGGAATTTGCCACTCAAAATGTAAATTTGGAGCGATAGAGATAAGATAGAAAGGAGATGGGAAGGATGGAAAATGTAAAGGTAACGATAGATGGAAAAATAGTTGAAGTTCCGAAAGATTATACAGTACTCAAAGCGTGCAGGGAAGCTGGAATAAAAATTCCCACACTTTGCTATCTAAAAGATGTGAATCAAATTGGCGCTTGTCGTATGTGCTTGGTGGAGATTGATAATATCAGAGGTTTGCAAGCATCTTGCGTTTATCCTGTATATGAAGGTATGAACATTCATACAAATAATGAGCAAATAAGACAAGCAAGAAAAGTAAATCTAGAGCTCATACTTTCAAATCATAACAGAGAATGCACAACATGTATAAGAAGCGAGAACTGTGAATTGCAACAACTTTCAAAAGAATTAAATATAAAAGATATAGAGTACGAAGGCGAAAAAAATGCACCACCGATTGATGATATTTCACCATCAATAGTTAGGGATAACAGCAAATGCATTTTATGCCGCAGATGTGTATCAATGTGTAAAGATGTACAAAAGGTGAATGCAATACAGGCTACAGATAGAGGATTTAAAACAGAAATAGGAGTAGGCTTTAATAAATCAATGAACGACTATAATTGTATAAACTGTGGACAATGTATTCAAGCATGTCCTGTGGGAGCTTTATATGAGAAAAGAAATATGGACCAAGTATGGAAAGCACTTGCAGATAAAGAAAAATATGTTATGGTACAAACTGCTCCAGCAGTAAGAACAGCACTTGGAGAAGAATTTGGAATGCCAATGGGAACAAGGGTTACCGGAAAAATGGTAACAGCTCTTAGAAAATTAGGTTTTGCAAAGGTGACGGATACAAATACAGGTGCAGATTTGACTATACTTGAAGAAGGTACTGAATTTTTAGACAGAGTAGTAAATGGGACAGGCAAGCTACCAATCATCACATCATGCTGTCCAGCTTGGGTAAAGAGTTGCGAGCAAGATTATCCAGATGTACTTGAACATTTATCAAGTGCAAAATCACCCCATTTAATGATGGGCAGTATATTAAAGCATTTCTATGCTGAAAAAGCAGGAATAGATATGAATAAAGCTTTTGTTGTTTCTGTTATGCCATGTATAGCAAAAAAATTCGAGCAAGACAGACCAGAAATGGAAGCGAGAGGAGCAAGGGATGTAGATGTAACAATTACTACACGAGAGCTCGCAATGATGATAAAAGAAGCAGGAATAGATTTTGTAAAACTTGAAGACAGTAAATTTGATGACCCTATTGGTGAGGCAACAGGTGCAGGAGCGATATTTGGTGCAACTGGAGGGGTGGCTGAGGCTGCATTCCGTACAGTAGTAGAAAAACTAACAGGGCATGAAATAGAGCAAATAGAATACCATCAGCTACGTGGAGAAAAGAAGATAAAGGAATTCTCAGCACAAGCAGGTGACAGAACACTAAGAGGGGTAATAGTAAGCGGGATAGGAAATATAAAGGAAATACTTGAAGAAGTGAGACATGGGGAAAGCAAATACGACTTTATAGAAATAATGGCATGTGAAGGCGGATGCATTATGGGTGGAGGACAACCAATCGTTAATGCTAGAACAAAAGAAGATGTGAATGTTTTTGAAAAAAGAGCCGCTGCTATATATGAAGAAGATACTAAGGCAGAGCTAAGAAGATCACACAAGAACCCATTTGTATTAAGATTATACGAAGAGTTCTTAGAAAAACCCAATAGTCATGTATCACATGAATTACTGCATACAGGTTATAAAAAGAGGGATAAATATCCAGATGAATGTAAAAAACAATAAAGAGAGGGAAAGTTTCCCTTTTTTTTATTGTTTTTTACATAAAATTATGATATTATTAAAACAATAGATAGGAAGGAGTGAAAATTATGGCAGGAGATAGAAAAGATAAAGATAACGAAATAATAGGCGACTTTGATCCAATGCTGCAAGATTTTATGTTTGCAGATCCCGCAGGTCATGACCCAATGATAGATGCAATAAATGATAAACCCAAAAGAGGAATGTTAAGAAGATTTATAAATGCGATTATAGGTACACTAGGAGGAGGTACAGAAACAAACTCTAGAGAATGGGATACATATACAGATGGTAATGATATGAATGAGTGTGACTCCTCTGGAGGAAGTACATGCGGTTCATCATCAAGTAGTGATGAACCTGGTGATGAACTTGGTGATTAATAATATGATAGATGATAGCAAATAAGACTATAAAAAGTAAGTTTTACTTGCTTTTTTTTATATTTCTGATAAAATAGAAGTAGATGATTAAAAATAATAAAAAGAATTGAGGAAACTGCATGGTAGAGACTTTGGATGTAAAAGACATATTTGATAATAATGATAATGAAATAGTACTGATTGATGTTAGGAGCGAAAAAGAATATCTAGATGATCACGCCATTAATTCTATAAATATGCCTATTTTGACGGATAAGGAAAGGCATGAGGTGGGATATACATATAAAAATGATAGCAAAGAAGAAGCGGTCCGAAAAGGTATTGGATATGCCACATATAAAATTATAGATTATTATGACGAGATAGATAGGCTATGTAGTGAAGGCAAAAAGGTGGTGTTTTATTGTTTTAGGGGTGGAATGAGAAGTAATTCGATAGCTAATACTATGGATACCTTAAATAAAAAAGTGTATATACTAAAGGGCGGATATAAAGAGTATAGAAAGTATGTGATGGATTTTATACAAGAGATACCTAATAAATATAAATTTATAATGTTGCATGGGTTGACTGGCGTAGGGAAGACACATTTACTAGAAAAATTAAAAGAAGCAGGAGAGGAAATTATAGATTTGGAATATCTTGCGAGGAATAAAGGGTCGGTTTTTGGTAAAATAGGATATGATAAACCTACAACGCAAAAGTTATTTGAATCTGAGCTAGTATATGAATTATCAAAACTTAAAGGCAATAATGTTTATATAGAAAGTGAAAGCCGTAGAATTGGAAATGTAAATATTCCAGATAAACTTTTTGAGACTATGAAAATAGGTAGACATTTTTTAATTGAAACTTCTCTTGAAAATAGAATTAAAATAATTTTAGATGATTATATTCCAAAAGATAGTGCCAAGCTTGAACAATTTAATGATAGCTTAAAAGTTATATTGAATAATCTAAAGAAGTTATTAAGTACAGAAAAAGTTAATATATTATCAGAATATATTAACACCTACAACTATAAAAAATTTGTAGAGGAGTTACTTGTTGATTATTATGATCCGTTATATAAAAACTCAATAAAAAAATATGAATATAACGCAATCATAAACTATAAAAAACAGGATGATGCGGTCAGTGAATTGATGTCAGAAAAATATTAAAGATAATATAAAAAGGGGATGGATTTTATGTTGGGGCTATTTAAAGAAATATGGGGAAGTTTATTTAACAAAGAAACTGGAAATGGTGGTTACAACAGGGAGTGGACAAGAAGTATGATTCATAGCGGAATAAAAAGCTATAAGGATGAAGAAGATGATGGAAAGAATAAATCAAGTAACTATGAAGAGGAAATCGTAGAAGAAAAAGAAAAAGAAGAAGACATCTTAGAGTATGATTTTACAAAGCTAAGTACAGACAAACGAAAGTTAGAAGACAGTGATGAAGAGTAAAGGTGGGGGAATACGCATGAAAAGCAGCATTATGTTAGGAATTGTTTTGATTTTAGGAATAATATTAGGAGCTTTCTTGGGAGATGTGCTCGGCAAATATGAAACTTGGGAATGGCTAAACTATGGGAAAGAAATAGGACTAAAGGAGCCATTTATCCTTGATTTGTACATACTTAAGTTAACATTTTCTATTATGATAAATATTACAATATCGAGTATAATAGGATTCATAATTGCAGCATTTGTATACAAAAGATATATATAGGGTAACAATTCTAAAATAAGAAAGGAAGTAAATGATGATAAATATAAATAGAAAAATAGTTTTGGGCTCGGGGTCTCCGCGAAGAAGGGAACTTCTTACGATGATGGGACTGGAATTTGAGGTAATAAAAAGTGATATCGAAGAAGTAGTGGAGGAAGGATTAAGCCCAGCAGAAGTTGTTAGGAGCCTAGCACTACAAAAAGCGGAAGATATTATACAAAAAGTGAGTAATGACGCATTACTTATAACTGCAGATACTATAGTAGTTTGCCAAGAAAAAATAATGGGAAAACCAAAGGATGAACAAGATGCATATGATATGTTAAAATTTCTTTCAGGCAAGAAACAATCTATATATACAGGTATGGTTATATGGGACAAGCTAAAAGATAAAAAACATGAAATAGTGGGAGAAAGTACTATATATATGAAGGTTTTGACTGATAAGGAAATACTTGATTATATAAAAACGGGTGATCCTATGGATAAAGCTGGTGCATATGGAGTACAGACAGAAGGAGCGGTATTTATAGAAAAAATAGAGGGAGATTTTTATAATATAGTAGGATTACCGATAAGTAAACTATATGATGTGCTAAAGGAAATTGAAAGTTGAAAGTCTAAAATGGAAAAACTACTAGGATAAAATAGGAGGACTAAAAAGTGGTGGATAGTGGCAAAATGAGGATGAAGGATTTACCGATAAATGAAAGACCGTATGAAAAACTAGAGAAGTATGGAGAGGAAAGATTGTCAGATGCAGAGCTACTGGCGATAATAATTAAAACTGGCACTAGAAATGAAAGAGTAGTAGAACTATCCCAAAGAATATTAAAAGCTAACAGCAATAATGAAGGACTTTCGTATCTGCACGATATGTCTATAGAGGAACTAAAAGATATTAAAGGCATAGGTAGGGTAAAAGCTATTCAAATAAAGGCGGTAGGAGAATTATCAAAAAGACTAAACAAGGAAAAAAATATTTTAAAGCATAGTGCAAATAGTTCATCAAACATAGCAGCTATATATATGGAAGAAATGAGATATAATAAGCAAGAAATATGTAAAGTTGTTCTGGTTGACAAACATAATAAAATAACGTATGATAAAAATATAACAATAGGAAACATAAACTCATCTATTGTCGACCCAAGGGAAGTTTTCAAGTCAGCACTCGAAAAAGGTGCGAGGGGAGTTATCCTTTTACATAATCATCCTAGTGGGGATCCAACACCAAGTAAATGTGACATAGACATTACTAGAAGATTAAAAGATGCAGGCATAATACTTGGTATAAACTTTATTGATCATATAATAATAGGCGATGGAGAATATATGAGTATGAAAGAGTATGGAGTAATTTAAATCAGTAGTAATTTGATTAATGGAGGTTGGAGCAATGTATATAAACGCTGTTTGTGGGGCAATAATTATAGTTAGTAGTTTCATAGTACTTCAGGGTGCGATTGAATATAGTAGAATTATAAATGAATTTAAAGTTTTTGAGTTTAGTGGGAAGAAATTTTTAAAATTTGCGCCAGGTATCATTTTATTAATATTGTGGTTGTTTTTTATTACATATATATCAATAGGAGTGACTGTTGGATTAAGACCTATGTTTAATACACAGATACTCACATCATATATTTTATTGCTTGGGAGTATATTTTCTTATCTTGTAATAAGGATACAAAAAGAAATGTTATATTATGTTGAAAATAGCAATATAGAATCTATATCAGCTTTAGTAAGTGCTATAGAGGCTAGAGATGAATATACAAAGGGACATTCACAGCATGTATCAAATTTAGTAGAAGCATATTATAATGAGTTATCAGAAAAAGAAAAGGTAAAATTAAATATTAGGAAACTAAAGATAGCAGGATTACTGCATGATATAGGAAAAATAGGTATAAAAGAAGTGATACTGAATAAAGTAGGAAAGCTAGACGATGATGAGTATGCGGAAATAAGCAAACATCCTCAAATAGGTAATGTAATACTAGGTTCGGTAAGTAATTTAACGGATATAGCTTCATGGATATATTATCATCACGAGAGAGTAGACGGGACAGGGTATTATAATAAAGCATATGATGAGATACCTGTAGAATCTAGAATTCTTTCGGTAGCAGATACATATTCTGCACTTGTTACAGATAGAGTATATAGAAAGGGAATGTCTCATGAGAAAGCACTTGAAATCATGCAGATGGTTAGAGAAACTCAATTAGATGGGGAAATAGTAGATAAGTTTATTAAAATACCTGAAGAAAAATTAGATAAATGCAAGGTATGCATAAATTTTGTGCAATAGATATATAGTTAGGCAGGAGGCTTAACATGCCGCAGTTTTGCTACTGTCGTCAATCACAAACACATAAATGAAGGAGAGAATTATAATGAGTATAAGTCAAAAAAACATACGTAATTTTTGCATAATAGCCCATATTGATCATGGTAAGTCGACGCTTGCGGATAGAATAATAGAAAATACAGGGTTACTTACACATAGAGAAATGAAAGAACAAATATTAGACAGTATGGACATAGAGAGAGAAAGAGGTATTACAATAAAATCTCAAGCTGTAAGGCTCGTATATAAGGCAAAAGATGGAGAAGAATATGTACTAAACCTAATAGATACTCCGGGGCATGTGGATTTTAATTATGAAGTATCAAGAAGTCTAGCAGCATGTGATGGAGCAATACTAGTAGTAGATGCATCACAAGGGATAGAAGCTCAAACGCTTGCCAATACTTATCTTGCGGCAGAACATAACCTGGAAATAATACCAGTATTAAATAAAATAGATTTACCGAGCGCGAGACCGCTAGAAATAAAGAAAGAGATAGAAGATATCATAGGAATACCTGCGATGGATGCACCTGAAATATCAGCTAAAAATGGTATTAATATAGTAGATGTTTTGGAGGCAGTAGTCAAAAGAGTACCAGCGCCAGTGGGAGACGAAAATGGCACACTGAAAGCGCTTATCTTTGATTCGATTTTTGATGCGTATAAAGGCGTGATTGTTTTCTTTAGAGTAAGGGAAGGAAAAGTTAAAAAAGGTATGTCTATAAAAATGATGCAGACTGGTAAGTTATTTGAAGTAGGTGAAGTAGGTTACTTTGGACCGGGTAGATATATACCTGCAGAAGAACTTAAGGCTGGAGAAGTAGGATATATGACTGCGAGTATTAAGAATCTTAAAGATACTCAAGTAGGTGACACTATCACAGATGCGAAATTACCTGCAAGTGAGCCACTACCAGGCTATAAAAAAGTAAATCCTATGGTTTTTTGCGGACTTTATCCAGCAGACGGTTCAAAATACCAGGATCTTAAAGATGCACTTGAAAAGTTACAATTAAATGATGCAGCATTATCTTATGAATTAGAAGCATCGGAAGCATTAGGATTTGGATTTAGATGCGGATTTTTGGGACTCCTTCATATGGAGATAGTTCAAGAGAGACTAGAACGAGAATACAATTTAGATTTAGTAACGACAGCACCAAGTGTTACATATATAATTAACAGAACAAATGGCACAAGTTATAAGCTTGCAAACCCAGCTGATCTACCGGATCAAGCAGAGATAGCTACAATGGAAGAACCTATAATAAAAGCAAACATAATAGTACCGACTGAGTATATAGGAGTTATAATGGACTTGTGTAAGGACCGTCGCGGAATATATGAAAAGATGGAGTATATAGAACAAACGAGAGCACTACTGCACTATGAGTTGCCACTCAATGAAGTTATATATGATTTTTTTGATGTGCTTAAATCAAGAACAAAAGGCTATGCTTCGTTTGACTATGAGCTGTCAGGCTATGTTGAGTCTAAATTGGTAAAAGTAGATATACTTATAAATAAGGAAAAGGTAGATGCCCTAACTTGCATAATACATAAGGAGAATGCAGAAGCAAGGGGGAGAAAAATGGTTGAAAAACTAAAAGAAGAAATACATAGACAAATGTTCGAGATACCTATCCAAGCAGCAATAGGATCTAAAGTAATAGCAAGAGAAACAATTAGTGCATTAAGAAAAGATGTTTTGGCGAAATGTTATGGTGGTGACATATCAAGAAAGAGAAAGCTGCTTGAAAAACAAAAAGAAGGAAAGAAACGTATGAGACAAGTCGGTAAGGTTGAACTGCCACAAAGCGCATTTATGAGCATACTTAAATTGGATTAAAACTTGAAGACATACATATAGCACTAAGCATATTAAAGGCACTCAATATTGAGTGCCTTTAATATGCTTAGTGTCAATTCCCCGCAGCTTTGCTGCAGGGAGAATTCATTATGCTATATACAAGAAAATCAAATGCAACATCAAATAAGTAAATATAAGTGTAAGAGTAGGTAATAGGAAGAGATAGTTAGATGAAGATTAAAAGGAGAAAAATGTAAAAATAGGGTATAAAACATAAAAATAATTGACAAAATATGGAAAGTGTGATATAATATCAAAAATTATTTAAATACTGGGAGGTATTAAAAGTGAGAAAATTACAAGAAATAGGATTATGTATATTAATGGGATTAACAGCAACTTACAGTTACATTTCAGCAAATGTGATTCCAAAAAATGTCAGTCCTATACAGGATGTGCTAAAAGGAAAAGGCGCTCCACCAATGATAGATTTGGATGAAATAATAACAACGGATGAGGAACTAAAAGAAATACTTGAAAATGAAAATGAAGATGAATATGAAATGTATAAAAGGGATCAGGAACTAAAAGAAATAATTGAAGAATTATATGGAAAGGGATCAATTGAAATGGAATATTATGAAAGAACTACACCTGAAACAGATGGACCGATAATGGATGATAATGGAAATACGATAACTATGTAAGAATTAAAGATTAATATGACAAAATAAAAATATATAACCTCGAAGAATACACAAAAGTATTCTTTTTTATTTAGTACATGGATTCTACCATAATTTAATATTGATTTTTACTGTATTATATAGTATGATTGTATTAGAGGAAGGTGAAGCCATTGAAATTATTATTTGAAGGTGCGACTGAGACTGTAACAGGTTCATGTACATTGGTAAAAGCAAATGATAAGAATATACTCATTGACTGTGGCTTATATGAGGGGAATGCAGTAGAACACTTAAACTCAAGAAATTTTAATTTTAATCCAAAGGATATTGATTATATACTGCTTACTCATGCACATATAGACCATAGCGGAAGGATTCCTTATTTGGTAAAAAAAGGTTTTAGAGGTAAGGTTATTTGTACAAAGCCTACTAAAGATTTGTGTGATATAATGTTGCCTGATAGTGGGTATATCCAGCAGAAGATGAAAAAGTGGGACATGCCTATTAAAAAGAAAAATGATATAGTTTTATACGATATGGAAGATGCATATAAAAGTTTAACTTTCTTTGAATATGTAGATTACAACAAAGAAATTGAACTTGAAAAGGATATAAAAATAAAAATGATAAATTCAGGACATATGCTAGGTTCAGCATTTATTGAGATGTATATCAGTGAAAATGGTAAGGAAACAAAGATAGTTTTTACGGGTGACATAGGTAATCAGAATAATAATATGTTGCCAAATTATGAAAAACTAGAAAGCGCGGACATCGTCGTGATTGAAGCGACATATGGGGACAGGTTACATGACGAAACAATAAGTGTAGAGGAACAGATAAAGCAAGCTATCATTGATACGGTTAAACAAAATGGAAAATTACTAATACCAGCGTTTGCAGTTGGAAGAACCCAAGAGATTGTTAAATATATTAAAAACATTTATGAAAGTATAGATGAAGAATATAAAGTGCCAGTATATGTGGATAGTCCACTCGCGATAAAAGCTTTTGATAAATTCATGCAAAATACGGAGCACTTGAATGAAGAAATAAAGAGAATATACGAAGTGAAAGAAGAATTTTTATCGTTTAAAGAGTTAAAACTTGTCAGTGAATTAGACGAGTCAATGTATTTATCAACTAAAGATGAAAGTATGATAATAATAGCAGCGAGTGGGATGGCTGATTTTGGCAGAGTGAAACAGCATTTGATGAATAATATAAGCGACGAGAGAAACACTATAATGTTTAGTGGTTATGTAGCAGAAGGAACACTTGGACGAGAAATAAAAAAGGGTAAGAGAAACATTAAAATAGGTGGAGAAAAATATAAGCAAAGAGCCAAAATAAAAACACTACAAGGAATGTCTGGACATGTTGATATGCAAGGATTAATAGATTTTATAAGGAATTTTAGTAAAAAACCTAAACAGATATATATAAATCATGGAAACGGGGAAGCAAAGGAAAACCTACAAAAAGAACTTAGTAAGGTGCTGTGTAAGGAAGCGGAAGTAATAATACCTAAACGAGATATAATATATGAAATAAAAAATATTTTTACAACAAGGATTAAACCTAAGTTTGATTTAGAGGAATTTTATAGCCAAAGACTTAGTGCTCAAGAGAAAATATTATTCAGTATATACGGAGAAGGTATAGAAAACTATGCACATTTTCAAAGTAACTCAGAAGTTCCTAACGATGAACAATCTAAAAAGAAAATCGGAATATTGAACAAATTAGGGTACTGGGCTGGGTAATAATAAGAAGGAAGGTATACTTATGAAAATAAATTATCAAAAAGTTTTAGATGAAATTTTAAAGGAAATAACAGCTATGCAAAAGAAACCAAAACTTCTTTTGCATAGTTGTTGTGCACCCTGCAGCACATATGTTATAGAGTATTTGGTGAACTATTTTGATGTAAATATTTTATACTACAATCCAAATATATATCCAGAAGAAGAATATTTAAAGAGAAAAGATGAGCAAATACGACTTATAAATGAGATTAAACAAAATGAGAATATTGGTATAATGGACATAGAATATGAAAGTGAGAAATTTCAACAAATGGCATTAGGATTTGAAGGAGAAAAAGAAGGTGGAGCTCGTTGTGCTAATTGTTTTGAGTTAAGGATGAAAAAGACTGCAGAGAAAGCAAAAGAAAATGAGTATGATTATTTTTGCACTACACTTACGGTGAGTCCACATAAAAATGCAAAAAAGATAAATGAGATAGGGGAGCTGTTGGAGAAAGAGGTAGGAATAAAGTGGCTTTATTCTGATTTTAAGAAAAATGAGGGTTATAAGAAATCAATAGAATTAAGCAAAGAATATGATTTATATAGGCAAGATTATTGTGGATGCGAGTATTCTTTTAAGACATTCTAGTAATTGATTTAAAAAAAATAATAAAAAACATAAATACACTATTTACAAATTATAGGAATGTGGTATAATAGTTAAATACTATGATTGGAATAGTATGCATTTTAGAAAGTTCAGCGAGCTAGGATAAGGTGGGAGTCTAGTACAAGTAAAATATGCAGAAAATCATCCATGAGTTGTTGGGGGAACGTCACTTGAGGTGTATTGATAGTGATCAGTAATATCAACCGTAATCTTGCGTTAAAAGGAAAATGAGAAAGTTAAAATGAAAGTGAAATGTAGAAAGTTATAGAGACTATAACTCTAACTCTTAATTTTTAATTTAAATAAGGGTGGTACCACGGGTAAAAAACTCGTCCTAGATTATTATATTATAATAATTTACGACGAGTTTTTTGTTTGTAATCATTTATAAAAAGGAGAGATAAATTATGTTATACAAAAAGGTAGACACTAATCTTAATTTTGTGGAAAGAGAAGGAGAGGTTTTAGAGTTTTGGAAGGAAAATAATGTATTTAAAAAGAGTATGGAAGAAAAAGAGGGATGTCCAGTATTCACATTTTATGACGGCCCACCTACAGCAAATGGAATGCCACATGCAGGGCATGTAATTACGCGTGTTATAAAAGATATAATACCTAGATACAGAACAATGAAGGGGTATAAGGTATTAAGAAAAGCGGGATGGGATACTCATGGATTGCCAGTTGAACTTGAAGTGGAAAAAGCGCTTGGGCTTGATGGAAAAGAACAAATCGAAAAGTACGGCATTGAGCCATTCGTTAAGAAATGTAGAGAAAGTGTATGGAAGTATAAATCATTATGGGAAGAGTTTAGTGATAAAGTAGGTTTTTGGGTAGATATGGAGGATCCATATGTTACATATGATAATAAATATATAGAATCTGTATGGTGGTCATTAAAAGAGATATGGAATAAAGAATTACTTTACAAAGGGCATAAAATAGTGCCTTATTGTCCGAGATGTGGAACACCATTATCTAGTCATGAGGTTGCACAAGGGTATAAAGATGTAAAAGATAAAACAGTGTTCGTAAAGTTCAGGTTGAAAGATAAAAAAGATGAGTATTTCTTAGCATGGACAACAACACCATGGACATTGCCTTCTAATGTGGCTTTAGCAGTAAATCCAAATGAAACATATGTCAAAGTGAAATGTAATGAAGAATATTATATACTAGCAGAAGCACTTGTAGAGAGTGTGATAGAAGAGGAATATACAGTAGTAGAAAAATATACTGGCAAGGACTTAGAGTATATGGAGTACGAACCATTATTTGATTTTACAAAGCCAGATAAAAAGGCTTTTTATGTAGCATGTGCAGACTATGTAACACTTACAGATGGTACCGGTATAGTTCATACTGCTCCTGCGTTCGGTGAAGATGATGCAAATACAGGTCGTAGATATAATCTGCCATTTGTTCAACTAGTAGATTTACAAGGTAAGTTTACTGAAGAAGTAGAACCATGGAAAGGTATATTTGTAAAAAAAGCCGATCCACAGATAATAACATTTTTAGATAATATGAATTTAATATATAAGGAAATGGAACATGAGCATTCATATCCTCATTGCTGGAGATGCGATACTCCTCTTCTATACTATGCAAAAGATACTTGGTTTATAAAGATGACAGAAGTAAAGGATAGACTTATAGCAAATAATAATACTATAAATTGGCTTCCGAAATCTATAGGTGAAGGTCGTTTTGGAAATTGGATAGAAAATGTAGCTGATTGGGCATTATCGCGCGACAGATATTGGGGGACTCCACTTCCTATTTGGGAATGTGAGTGTGGACATAGACATATGATAGGCAGTATAGAAGAGCTAAAAAGCATGAGTAATAACTGCCCTAGTGATATAGAACTGCATAAGCCTTATATAGATGATGTATTTATAAAGTGTGATAAGTGTGGGAAAGATATGAAGAGAGTGAGCCAGGTAATTGACTGTTGGTATGACTCAGGAGCTATGCCTTTTGCACAGTGGCACTACCCATTTGAAAATAAAGAGATATTTGATGAGAATTTCCCAGCAGATTATATAAGCGAGGCTGTAGATCAAACGAGAGGATGGTTTTACTCATTACTTGCAATATCAACGGTATTGTTTGATAAAGCAGCATATAAAAATGTAATAGTCTTAGGACATATACAAGATAAAAGCGGTAAAAAGATGAGTAAGTCTAAGGGAAATGTTATTGAGCCGATGGATGTTTTGAAAAGATACGGAGCAGATGCAACAAGATGGTATTTTTTAGCAAATAGTGCACCATGGCTTTCTACGAAATTTAACGAAGAGTATTTGGTAGAGTACCAAAGAAAGTTCATGGGAACACTTTGGAATACTTATGCATTTTATGTGTTATATGCAAATATAGATGATTTTAACCCAACAAAGCATAAATTAGAGTATGAAAAGCTAGGTGTAATGGATAAATGGGTATTATCAAGACTCAATACAGTTATAAAAAATGTTGACCAATATTTAGATATATATTATATAACAGAAGCGACTCGTGAACTAGATAATTTTGTTGATGAATTAAGCAACTGGTATGTAAGACGTAGTCGTGAGAGATTTTGGGCTAAAGGTATGGAGCAAGATAAGATAAATGCGTACATGACTTTACACACTGTGCTTTCTACACTAGCAAAAATATCAGCCCCATTCACACCTTTTATGGCTGAGGGGATATATCAAAATTTAGTAAAAAGTGTAGACAATGAGGCAAAAGAAAGTATTCATTTATGTGACTATCCTAAATTTGAAGAAATATTTATAGACAAAGAACTCGAGACGAATATGGATGCTGTACTTAAGATAGTTGTGGCAGGACGTACATGTAGAAACATCTCAAATATAAAAAACAGACAACCGGTAGCAAAAATATTAGTGAAAACAGAACATAAATTGCCAGAAAGCTTCGTAAGTGTAGTTAAAGATGAGTTGAATGTAAAAGAATGTGAGTTTAAAGATAATTTATCAGAATTCACCACATATATATTTAAGCCTCAGCTTAAAACTGTAGGACCTAAATATGGAAAGCTAGTAGGTGCTATACGAGAGAAACTTATTGCAATAGATGGTAATGAGGCACATGAAGAATTAGTCAATGCAGGTCTACTAAAGATTGAGGTAGAGGGACAAACGATTGAACTTACTGCTGAAGATTTGCTTGTCGAAATAGAAAAGAAAGAAGGATATGTAGTAAGCGAAGAAAGAAAAACAGTAGTAGTAATGGAAACAGAACTGACAGCAGAGCTTATAGAAGAAGGGTTTGTACGTGAACTCATAAGCAAAATCCAAACAATGAGAAAAGAAGCAGACTTTGAAGTTCAAAATCATATTAAGGTAATGTATAAAGGAACAGAAAGAATAGAAAAGATAATAGAAAAGAATAAAGCAGAAATAGCTGATGAAGTGCTTGCTGATGCTGTAGTGTTAGGTATAAGTGGTGGATATGAGAAGGAATGGGATGTAAATGGAGAAGTAGTGACAATGAGTGTGGAGAAGATTAAATAGAAAGACATTACAGGAATGTTACAAAAAACATTGACATAATTATACAGAATAGTGTATAATTATAAAAACAGTCAACACTAGTTGTTGACGAAAAATACATAGCATAAGCTGAGGAGGTTTTGAAAATGAGCATAGAAGAAAGTAAGAATGAAATAGGTATGTACTTAGATGAGATAGGTATACCACATGAGACAGTTACAACACCTGAAATAGAAATGCCATTAATGCCAAAGGAAATAGATATGTACTTAGGTGAGAAAAACATACCATTTGAAACAGTTACAACACCTAAAATAGAAATATCGCTTGAATAGGTTAAATGCTTAGCTGAAATGAAAAGAGAGTCGGAATCTAAAATTCATGTAATACAGACAGGTGATAGTGGTTCAACTACATAGCAAAAAAGTAGCTAATTATCTTTAAGATAGCTAGCTACTTTTGTTATTACCTAAAATGCAATTATAATACCACCGTCATAAGCATACATGGTGCTAAGCCCTTTAGTTTCCAAAATAATTATATCCTTAAAATTATAAGCCTTTGATACGGATTCTTTTAGCCACTCAGCCTTTTCTTTTGCATTACAATGAGAAATGCTTAAAATTTTATCTTTGAAATCGGAACCGTGTTCACCTATAATTTCAACTAATCTATTAAAAGCTTTTTTACTGCCTCTTGATTTTTCGTGCATGTCTATTTCGCCTTTTACAGCTTTCATTATTGGGACGATATTGAGTATATTAGCAATGAACCCTTTTAGTTTTGATATCCGACCATTTTTAATCAGATTATCCAAGGAATCAAGGATAAAAAATGTTTTCATTTCGTCTATAAATGCGGCTACTGTAGAGACAATATCATCATTAGGCAACTCTTTTTCTATACAATCATTAATTTTAAGTGCAACTAGGACTTCACCAGAGGCTGCGCTAAGAGAGTCAAAGATATGAATGAACTTGTCTTTATTGGTCTCTAAAAACATGTTTTTAGCTACTAGAGCACTATTATAGGTGCCACTTAAAAAAGAAGAAATAGTGACAATAAAAATACTGTTTGATACGCTGTTTATAAAAGAATTATAAAAATCATCAGGCGAAGGGCAAGAACTTTTCGGAACTGAGGGAGTGGATTTCATAGCCTTTAAAAGATCCATAGGGTTAAGATTATCATCATCTACATAAGTAACATCATCCACTAGTATTTTAAAAGGAATTAAATCTACATTGATGTCTTCTTGCATTTGTTTTGATAAATCACAGCAGCTATCTGCAATAATTTTTGAATTCATAAGTTTACACGCTCCTTATATTGTTAACCATTTTCAATGCACATTTCACGATTATGTTAATAAGAGAAGCGCAGAGCTATGGAGACACCTCTTTTTGTTATGATTTATTTTAGCACATATTTTACAAATTTGCAAAAATTTTTTGTGAAAACTATTTACTTTTGATGATGATTTTGTTACAATACATATTGTTACAAAATTATTAAGTAAATATTATTAAACATTTCACATATAATAATAGTATGTTAAGAACAAAAGGAGTATTGATATGAGTAAACAACACAAAGTAAAGTCATTAATAGAGGTTCAGAGGGAAACAATTAGAAGAGGAAATCAAAAGAAAGCAGAAATTAAAGTTGTATTATATATAGCACTAGGAATCTTAGTAACTGTTGCAGGAATCATATTTTCACTACAATCAGGAAAGAAAGAATGTTTACTAAAAGTTAAGGATGTCGAAATAGGGTATGTTAAGAATAATAATGTAGCCATGGAGATGATAGAAAAAGCTAAGGAACAACTAGAATTAGAACTAGGAACAAAAATAAATATAACTGAACAACCTTCGTATGAAATAGTTACAAGGGGAAAAGGTATTGATAAAGATGAAACAATCATAAAAGCATTAAAAGAAAATTTAGGATACGATGTGAATGCATATACTATAACAATAAATAGCAAACCTTTTGGTACATTAATAAGTGCAAATGATATAAATCAAGTACTGAATGATTTGAAAAATAAATTTGATGATAAGAAAGAAAAAGTTGATTTTGTAAGTGATAGTAGTAATTTGAAATTGTGGTTTAAGGAAGAAGTAGTAATTTCAAATAAGTTCATAGATAAAAATAAAATTGATGAAATAAAAACTGTAGCAACAAAATTATCAGGATCGGCTGAAAATACAGAAGTATATGTAGTAAAAGAAGGAGATACAATATCTGAAATAGCTTCAAAACATGATGATATAGGATTGAAGGATATTGTTAATATGAATCCAGAAATTAATCTAGATAAACTTAGAATAGGACAAAAATTGAATCTTAGTACATCTAAATCGCCATTATCGGTCATAACAAAGGAAAATAAAACTTACGAAGAAGTTATACCAAAGACTCAAGAAATAAGCAAAGAAGATTCGAAGCCTTCAACTTATAAAAAAGTTGTAAAAGAAGGTAAAGAAGGTAAAAAAACGGTAACGGCAAATATAATTAAGATAAATGGTGTAGAAGAGAAGAAAGAAGTAATATCACAACAAGTATTAGTAAAGCCAATTACTGAGGTATTGGTAGTAGGAACAAAGAAAATATCAGAAAGAAGTACCCCAGGGGTCTATGCAATGCCTACAGTAGGAAGAATAACATCTAGGTTTGGAGAACAAAGAGACGGACACTCACATCAAGGAATAGATATTGCAAATGATACAGGTACTAGTATATATGCAGCTGGAAATGGGACAATCTCTGAAACAGGATATGATGCAGGTGGATACGGAAACTACATTAAAATAAAGCATTCTAATGGTTTTGAAACTTTATATGGACATTTGAGTAAAATAAAAGTTAGCGAGGGTCAAAAAGTAACTAAAGAAAGTAAAATAGGTCTAATGGGAAATACGGGAAGAAGTACAGGATCACATTTACATTTAGAAGTTATAAAAAATGGAACAAAACTAAATCCATTAAATTATGTAAAATAACATTCAGATTATAATATACCAAATATAGGCAACACTCATCAGTTGCAAGTGAAAGACTTTTGCCAGTGCAAAAGTCTTTCACTTAATATTACGGTAAATTGTGCTTGACTAAATCAAAGATAAGTATTATACTAATTGTAGATATTGAGTATAAGGAAATATTTCACATAACTGTTAACAGCGCATAATGCACTGTTAACTATATAAATTGGGGGGATAAATATGCAACAAAAAGTATTAGTTGTTGATGATGAAAAAGCTATAGTAGATATTCTAGTTTTTAACCTACAAAAGGAAGGATATCTAACAATAACAGCAAGTGATGGGGAAGAAGGATATGAAAAGGCAGTAAATGAAAATCCAGATTTGATGGTTTTAGATATTATGATGCCTAAGATGGATGGACTAGATGTATGTAAACAATTGAGACAAAAAAATATAAGTATACCAATCATAATGCTTACAGCAAAAGCCGAAGAATTGGACAAGGTTCTTGGGCTTGAGTTAGGTGCGGATGACTATGTAACAAAACCATTTAGTGTAAGAGAATTAATGGCAAGAATAAAGGCAAATATGAGAAGAATCTTGACAGATAAGGAATTAGAAAAAACACCTCAAAACATCGTAAAATCTGGAAAGCTTGAAGTAGATTTAGATAGATATGAAGTTCGAAAAGGTACAGAAGTGATAGAACTTACAGTGAGAGAATTTGAACTTTTAAAGTTCCTTATGATCCAAAAAAACCAAGTATTTTCAAGAGAATCATTACTTGAAAAAGTGTGGGGTTATGAATATTACGGTGATGTTAGGACTGTAGATGTTACAGTAAGAAGACTCAGAGAAAAGGTTGAAGATAATTCAAACAATCCTTCATACGTAATGACAAAAAGGGGTATAGGATATTATTTTAAGGGTGAAAATTAATGAGAAGTGTGCAGTGGAAGCTGGTAGTAATTCATATTATTGTTGTATTAATAGTAATGATTAGCAGCGGAATATTTATATTATGGCAGATAGAAAATAACGAATACGGAAAAGTGAAAGATGAATTAAGGGCCTCAGTGAAAGATATGATGCCTTTAATTTCTAGCGATAATTCTGAACAAGAAATAATACTAACTCTGCGAAATCATTTACAAAAAAATACATCATTTTACAGAGATAGAAATATGCAAATATTTATTCTTGATAAAACGGGGAAATATTTGGCTGATGCAATACAAATAGAACAAGAAAAAGAGAGATTTAAAACTAAGGCTATAATAGCAGCTATAACCGGTGAAGAAGAATTTGATTTAGTTAAGGAAGTAAGTAGAGACGGAAAAATGAAGGAAATATTAAGTTTTGCAAAACCCATAAAAACAGGAGATGACGTCAAAGCTATTGTTTATATAAGAATGGTTACAGATGATGTAAAAGAAGCACTTGATGAAAACAGAATGATAATCATTTTTTCTATTATTATAGCACTTGTTTTGACGAGTTTTATAGGTTATATTTTTGCGAGTACAGTTACAGAACCTATAAAGACATTAACAAGTAGTGCAAAACAAATGGCTAGAGGGGACTTGCATCAAAGGATAGAAGTGAGGTCTAATGATGAACTGGGTCAACTTACGAAGAGTTTTAATTATATGGCTTTTGAACTCAACAAAACACTAGCTGACATTACCAGCGAGAAAAACAAGTTAGAATCAGTGTTTGCTCATATGAAGGATGGACTTGTAGCTTTTAATGCTACCGGACAAATAATACATGCCAATCCAGCGACATATCAAATTCTAGAATACAGCTATCTAGGAGATAATTGTTATTATCTATTTGAAAAACTAAATCTTGATATAAATTTTCATGAGATACTTAACATGGGAGCAGATGAAATAAAAAAGAACGAACTGAATATAAGTGGAAAACACATAAATGTTATATTTATTAATTATTTAAATGAAAAGGAACAACCTGAAGGTGTAATAGCTATGTTACAGGATGTAACAGAGCAAAAGAGACTAGATGAAATGAGAAAAGAGTTTGTTGCTAATGTTTCTCACGAGCTAAGAACACCACTTACTACGGTAAAAAGTTATGTTGAGACGATACTTGATACTGATCTTTCGGAAAGAGAAACTGTAACAAATTTTTTAAACACTATAAATAGTGAAACGGACAGAATGACTATTTTGGTTCAGGATTTACTTGAATTATCTAAATTAGATAATCAGCAGATAAAATTTAAAGTTGAAAAGGCTGATATTGTTCAGATAGTAAAGAATACAGTGGAACAATATAAAATTCACTCCAAAAACAAAAAACAAATACTACAAATGGAAGAGTACAATAAACAAATAAATTTAGAGATTGACCCAGCAAGAATAATTCAAGTGCTTAATAATATTTTAAGCAATGCGGTGAAATACAGTGGGGAAAACGAAAAGATACAAGTATCTATAAAAGAAAACAATGATGAAGTTAGCGTCGTCGTAAAGGATACAGGAATGGGTATTCCAGAAGAAGATTTACCGAGGTTGTTTGAAAGGTTTTACAGAGTTGACAAAGCAAGATCGAGGGCTATGGGTGGAACAGGGCTTGGTCTTTCTATTGCAAAACAAATTATGGAATATCACAAAGGTGATATAATTATAAATAGTGTTTATCGCAGAGGTACAGAGGTAATTTTGAAATTTACTAAAAATGTAAATTAAAAGTAAGTCATTTGTAACGCTGATGTAATAATTATATGATAATATAACAATATATAAAATCAATTGTTATATGCCAAACGAATGGTATATCACTCACGAAGCGAAGTGGAGGTGTTGTAATGAAAAGATTAATATTACTTCTAGTTATGGTTTCTATGTTTTTAATAGGTGGAACTGTTAGTAAAGCCGAAAAGTTAAATCAAGTTGAAATTGAAAAAGAAACTGTAAAAATAGTTCAAACATTAGATAAAATTAAGGATAGAAATACATTAGATGAAAAGGTAGTTAAAATAGTAAGTGGTTTAGAAAGTAAATATCAACCAACCTTCGACAAATATAGAATTGTTTCAGGAGAAGCAAAGCAAGGTACATATGTTACAGTATGGAAGTATAAAAAGTCTGTAGATAATAAAATTGTATTGAATGAAATTACATTACACACAATAGGAGCATCAGAAATATTTTCTGATCTTATAGAACTTGATTTGGGTAAAAACTTTATCCTTATACAAGGGGAAAAAGATATATCAACTACAGCAGCGGAATATTGTTTAAATAGAAAAGATGCAAGGATACAACTTAGATTAAAAGCGATGCCATTACTATTTAATAGTAATAAAATAGATTTTGGGTTTTTAAGATAGTATTTTGATAAGATTGGTTGTGATCACATGTTTAACAGAGCTAAAACGTATGTGTTAGCAATACTTATAATAATATCTATTTGTCAGATGTTTGAGTTATGGTTTGATGATTATTCAAGCCGTAACTTTTTTTACAGTGTAATAACAAATGCGTTTACAAAGAATAATGCTGAAATTAATTATAAATATCAAATGGAGCCGACAAAGATTATTGTAAGTTTTGGTAATAAGCAGTATACAGTATTAAAAAATTCTGAAGATATAAAAAAGAATTTTGATAATGAATTAAAGAAAATATTTAGCGCTATTGTTGCTAATGGAACCTATGTAAATGAAGAAAACATTAACATGAGAGAATTTTTAAATAATAAAGCAGTTTTATATGAGTATCCTGTAAAATTATCTAGCATTTCTAGTATAAATAGGGACTATGATGAAGGAAATAAAAATGTTAGACAAATTGGTGAATTTAATAAAATTATATTGCAACCTTCGAATTTAGGTGACGGAAGTTTGAATTGTATTTTTATTGACGAACAGAGTAATTTGATGAAGAAGATAAAGATATCTAATAATTCAAGGAATATATCTGACTGGATAAGTTCTGTGCAAAATGAGGCATTACTTAAAATATACAATACAACTGAATACGATGCAAGTAAAAAATATTTTTCACATCTTAATTTTCTTCCAGCATTTAATAAATCAGAGACATATTTCAATCAAAATATAATTATGAAAAATCCTTTTATAGTAAATAATGAAATTGATGAAAACAAAGTAGAAGAATATATAAACTACTTTTTTGAAAATCCATCTGCAAAATGGAACTTTAAGAAACAAAATGGTGTTACAGTTTATGCGGATGGTGAAAAATCTATAAAGTTTTATGATGCAGGAGTTCTAGAATATACAAATTCTAAAACATTTAATAAGAATACTTATATCAACTTCGAAGGTTCATATCAAATAGCAAGAGCGTTCATTGAGAAAGACAATAAATATATGGCTCCTAATTTATATTTGGTAAATGCAGAAAAAAATGCAGATAATGAATGGGAGTTCAACTTCGAATTTAAATTGGATGATTATAGATATATAATGTCGAATGAAGTAGCAAATGAGATTGGAATAAAATATCCTATAGAAGTTGTAGTGAAGAATAATAATGTTTATTCATATAAAAGATTAATTAGGGAGCTTCAATTTGTACCTAGTTTTGAAAAGATACAACTAATAACATATAATGAAGCACTTGATGAAATATTAAATACAAGAAAAGCTAATGAGACTATATTAATAAAAGATATGTTTTTATCATACTATTCTGATAATATTGAAGAAAATCCAAAACTTACATGGATAATAGAAACGTCTAATAAGGTATATACAATTTATGCGATAAAGAGTTAAATAGAAACATAAAGTTATTACAATTTTGATAGTTCTAATATCTGTAATTTATAGTTTGTACTTTTAAAAGCCGGAGGTTTTTATTTATGGATTGGTCGAAGTTTAAAAATATAGCAATTGCAATTTTTGCAGTACTAAATATTATCCTGTGTGTTCTTATATCTGAAAAAAGAAATGAGAAATATGTAATGCAAGATTTACAAATTAGGCGAATGCAAACGGTTTTTGCCAAAGAAAATGCAGCGGTATACACAAATATAGATAAAGAGTTTTATCCTATGAGTATGTTGAAGTTAAATGTAAATAGTATGAATGATACAGAAGTATATAAAGAATTTCTTGGTGATACTAATAATATAAAAAATTATATAGACAATGAAAAGATTGTATATGAAAAAGAAGGAAAAGGACAAGTTGCAATATATAAGAATGGACTTATTAAATATATAAATAAAAGTATAATACAAACTGATAAAAAAATTGATAAAGAACAAGCGAAGAAAGAAGCTAATAAGTATATTAATAAACTCGTATTTTTAAAATCAAATTATAATTATACACAATTAAACATTATAGGTGACGAGTATGTTCTTGAGTATAATAGCTCTTATAAAGGGAACCTGATATTATCGAATTATGTAAGAATACATTTTAAGCAAGGACAAATAAGCGAAGTAGACATATCAAATTATAATATAAGAGGATATACTAATGAACAGAGGGAAATAGCTTCATCTGATGAGGTTCTTATAAATTTATTGTATGGAGTCAAGGAAAAATACAAGGAAAACGCACAAGAAATGAATATTATGGATATGGACTTAGGGTATTATGTTGATATTGACAATATAAACGATTACCTTGATATAAAGGCTGAACCATATTACCGGATACAAATTAATGAAAAGGATGTATACTTCATAAATGCATATACTAATGAAATTTTAGAGAATAGATAATTGGGGGTATTATTATGAATATAAATAATGTTGAATTAGAGATGACGGCAGGAAGAGCAGATCAATTTCCTGTGGATGATCTCCCAGAAATAGCTTTTGCAGGGCGATCTAATGTAGGAAAATCATCACTTTTAAATGTGATGATAAATAGAAAATCATTTGCTAGAACTAGTTCGGCACCAGGTAAAACACGGACTGTAAATTTCTACAACATAGATAAGGTTATGAGACTTGTGGATTTGCCGGGCTATGGTTATGCTAGTGCATCAAAAGGGATACAAGAGGGTTGGTTAAAGGTTATCGATTATTACTTAAACAATCGAGAAAATTTAAAATGCATAGCGCTTATGCTTGATGTAAGGCGTGAACCAAATAACGAGGATAAAATGATGTTTGAATTTATTAGAAGCCTAGACATGCCGTATATAGTTATAATAACAAAAGTTGATAAGCTAGGCAGAAATGAAAAAAACAAAAATATTCAAATGATTAAAAAAACATTAGGTATAGACGATGAAGATAATGTAGTTCCTTTCTCTACAATTGATAAGATAGGCAAGGAAGTTTTATGGGAGAAGATAAATAAATTAGTATTATCAGACTAAAGCAAATTCGATATGCAACATAGCACAAACTTTAAAGGGTGATTCATATGATGTGGACAAGTGAACAAGAGAAAGCTTTGCAAATAAAAGATAAAAATATTTTAGTATCTGCAGCAGCTGGGTCAGGTAAGACAGCTGTTTTAGTTGAGAGGATAATTAATATTATCACAGATGTAAATAACCCTACAGACATAAATGAAATCCTTGTAGTTACATTTACAAAGGCAGCTGCGAATGAAATGAAAGAAAGAGTAATACGAGCATTACTTAATAAAATAGATGAGTTGCCTGATAGCATACATTTGCAGAGGCAACTTATTTTGCTTTCACAAGCTTTGATAACTACAATACATGCATTTTGTTTAGAAGTAATGCGTAGTAATTACAATTTCATAGAGCTTTCACCTAACTTTAGGGTTGCAAACGAAGAAGAAATTAGCCTTATATTGATAGATACAGTGAATAAGGTACTAGAGGTAGAATATGAAACAAGTGAAAATGTTTTTTTTGATAAGCTTGTAAATAGCTATACAAATGGCCGTGATGATAAGGAACTTCAAGATATAATTATAAGTATGTATGATAAAATACGCCAAATAAGTGTAGAACCGATAAATTGGCTAGAAAATGCAGTTGATACATATAAAATGGGAAAAGATGAAAAGATTGATGAGAATATGTGGATAAGATTAATCAAAATACAGATTCACATTGAAATACAGGACATAATAAAAGATGTAAAGGGAGTATTAGAAGAATTAAGAAAACATGATATAAGGGAATACATAGAGCTTATATCCGAAGAACATGATTTGTTTGATGAACTTAAGATGACACTTGTTAAAGGAATTGAGTACTTTTATAATAGACTTCTAGAAGTAGGATTTGATAGATTACCAGCAATAAAAGATAAGATAGATGAAACAATAAAGATGAAAGTTCAGAATGTGCGTGAAGTAATGAAGAGCTTCGTAAAGAACACAAAGGAGAAAGTGTTTATACTTTCACCACATGAAATGATTGAAAGAATGGAAGAGTGGCATCCCATTTTATATAAGCTAGTAGACATTATAAAAAAAGTGGATGAAAAGTTTTTGAGTGTAAAAAAAGAAAAAGGAATAGTGGATTATTCTGATATAGAGCACTATACGCTTAATGTTTTAAGGGATAAGAGTGATTTGGAGAAAGTTGTAGCTTCAAGTAGAGCAATCAAATTGCAAGAGAAATATAAATACATATTTATAGATGAATATCAAGACATAAATATAATACAAGATACCATACTTACGCTAGTATCTAAAGAGAGTGCGAACTATTCTAATGTTTTTATGGTAGGAGATGTAAAACAAAGCATATACAAATTTAGGCAAGCTAAACCAGAAATCTTCTTACAGAAATATCATGAATTTTCAAAAGGTCAGGACAAACTAAATACAGCAGTAGATTTTACTCAAAACTTTAGAAGTAGAGACACAATTATAAGTTTTGTAAATTTTATTTTCAAGCGATTGATGACTTATGAAATGTCAGGCATAAATTATGATGAAAGAGCAGAACTTAATTTGGGTGCAGAGTATGAGAATACTAATAAATATATAGCAAATCAAATTGACCTTGATGTAATAGATAAGAAGGACGAGGAAAGTACGGACGATGAAGTAGAAGAGATGTCTAAGGCCGATATTGAAGCAAAGCATGTTATAAACAAAATAAGAAAGATGATAGAAGATGAGCTACATATATATGATAAAAAGTTAAGCCAATATAGGCAAGTGCAGTATAGGGATATAGTAATACTTTTAAGAAGCACGAAAAATTATGTAGAAGAGTATATAGATATATTTAGAAAATCCGGAATACCGCTTTATTCAGAGGACGATAAAGGATATTTTGATAGCATAGAAATAAGATTAATATTGAATATACTTAGAGTTGTGGATAACCCAATGTACGACATTCCTACTATAGCTTTGCTTAAATCACCGATATTTGGATTTACACTTGATGAGCTTGTAATGATAAGAAACTCAAATAAACAAGGCTGTTTTTATGATGCATTAAAAAGTTTAGTAAATATAAAATTAAAACAGAAAATAGATGGTTTCTTTGAAGTGATATTAAGGTGGCGAGCATATTCTGAATGTATGACGATAAGAGAACTTCTGGAAAAAATATATAAGGAAACGAATATATATGAAATTGAATATTGCTCAAAAACTGTTAAACTTAAGAATGCAAATTTGAGACTGCTCATAAAAAAGGCAGAGCAGTATGAAAAAACTACCTTTTCTGGTGTGTTTGATTTTATAAGGTTTATAGATAAGGTAATAGAAAGTAATAAAGATGTCAGCAGCGCGAAGGTTATAGGTGAAAATGAAGACGTTGTGAGGATAATGACAATACATAAGAGTAAGGGCCTTGAGTTCCCAGTAGTGTTTTTATGTGGAACGACTAAGAAATTGAATACGGCAACTAGTTTGAAAGATGGCGTGCTTATACATGACAAGTACGGGGTTGGAACTGATCTTGTGGATCTTACAAATAACATTATATATAAGACATTTCCTAAATATATCATAGAAAAGCAAATAAGAAAAGAAATAATATCGGAAGAGATTAGAGTTCTATATGTTGCACTAACTCGCGCAAAAGAAAAGATGATAATCGTTAGTGTTACAAACGATTATGAAAAAGAGAAGGGAAAAATACTAGAAAAAAGCGATATGCAAATGGGGACATTATCAGATAGATATATACTTGGTTGTCAAAATTACTTTCAAATGATAGGCGCCTGTACCCTAATGGAAGGACAAAGGGAAGAACTAAAAGACAAACTAAATATAAATGTGTTAAATAAGCAAGATGTTATTTTGGGGTTCATAGAAGGAGAGACAGAAGGAAAAGAAGAAACTATGGAAGAAGTAAAACCAGAAAAATTTTGGATGTATAAATATGAAGATGTGAATAAATACCATAGAAAACTATCAGTAACAGACCTGAAAAAAGAAGTTGGGGTAGTAGGAAAAAGATATGAAAGCAAACTATTGAAAATATCACCAAGGACAGTAAATAAAGAATATAATAATACCCAAAAAGGTATAATTGTACATAAAGTTCTGAAGCATTTAGATTATAAGAAGGTGTTATCAATAGCTGGGTTAGACGATGAATTAAATTCACTAATAAATAATAATATTGTATCAAATGAGGATATAAAAAACATAGAAAAACATGTAATCTACAAATTTTTATTGTCCCATTTGGCAAATAGAATGAGAAAAGCAGGTAAACTATATAGAGAAACACCATTTGTACTTGAAAAGAGTATTAATGATTTATACAATGAAGAAGCCGATGAAAAGGTTTTTATACAAGGAATAATAGACTGTTACTTTGAAGAAGATGGGGAAATTGTGTTAGTGGATTATAAGTCGGATTATACAGACGATGATACGGGTGAATGTATAAAAGAAAAGTATACGGAACAACTAAATATATATGAGGAGGCGCTAAGAGGCATATTAGGGAAAAATGTTAAAGAAAAAATAATATATTCATTACATTTAAATAAGCAACTACTTTTGAAGTAGTTGCTTATTTTTGATTATATGCACACTAGTAATTCTAGATTTGTATATAATCAAAAGTTCTTCTTGTTTGCTATATAAATAAATTTTAAAACATGTCGATATATAATAGGAAAACAATGGAAAAAACATGGTGAAATGAGTATTTATAATGTAAAAAATAATAATTAAGGGTGATATTATAATAAGTAAATTATAAAACAAAAAAATATTGCAATTTATATATTTTATGATATAATTAATTTTAATTAAAGTATAATGTCAGAATATACTAAAAAAGGTAATTTGCTGAAAATGGTGGTGGGTCAATGGA
Source organism: Clostridiales bacterium GWD2_32_19 (assembly GCA_001795385.1). GTDB lineage: Bacteria > Bacillota > Clostridia > Lachnospirales > UBA12420 > UBA12420. The sequence continues at coordinate 71,648 of MGOU01000047.1, read as the reverse complement.
AAAAAAACTAGGTGATATTTTAGTAGGTGAAAATTTTATAACTGAAGATCAATTAAATATATCTTTAGAAGAACAAAAACACTCTAATATCAAGTTGGGTGAAATACTAATAAAAAAAGAATATATAACACCAGAACAACTTGTTGAGTGCTTATCTTATCAAGGATATGAAAGAATTGCAGTAGATAAGTTAGTGTTAGATAAAAATTTTTTAGATATGGCTGGAGTAAAAAAGATAGTAGATAATACTATTTTGCCTATTCGAGTTATTGATGATATATTATGGGTAGTTACAGATGACCCTATTAATTATAAAAACTTAGAAGAGTTTGTAGCCATATATGAAGCACTATCTGTACATACATTTGTTGACACACAGGAAAATATAAGGAATAAAATAAAGGAAATTTATCCAGGAATATTCTTTGAAGAGTCAGGTGCTGACAAAGGAGAGACTGAGGATGAGGATGAGTATATAAATATTGATGAAACAGTAGACTTGTATTCAGAAAAGTCTCCAATAGTATCAATAGTAGATGAAATAATAGTAAATGGTATAGCAATGGGTGCATCTGATATACATATGGAACCACAAACCAAAGAAGATTCGATAGTTAGATATAGGGTGGATGGTGCGTTATATGAACACTACAGAATACCCCAAAAGTGGAAGCATCATGTTGTTGCAAGATGTAAAGTGCTTAGTAATATGGACATATCAAAACATCTAGAACCGCAGGATGGTGAGATAACATTTAAATATATGAGTGCAAATTATAATATACGTGTAAATATATTACCCCTTGTAAATGGGGAAAAGGTAGTAATGAGAATACTAGATCAGGCATCGGCATTGCTTAAAGTAGAAGAATTAGAGTTAGGACCGGAGGAAGAAATACTTGCTAGAGAAAAATTAAGCAGAAAACAAGGAATGATTATAGTTACTGGACCCACAGGAAGTGGAAAAACTACTACATTATATTCTATGCTAGCACATGTTAAAAGCAGTGAAGTAAATATAACAACCATTGAAAATCCGGTGGAAATAGCATTGCCAGGAGTAAATCAGACACAAGTAACTAAAAAAACTACTTTTAGTGATGCTTTGAAAGCAATACTTAGACAAGACCCAGATATAATAATGGTAGGAGAAATAAGAGATTTTGAGACAGCAGATATAGCTATTAAATCAGCACTTACAGGACATTTAGTATTCACTACTATTCATACCAACTCTGCGGTAGGAGTTGTTACAAGACTTATGAATATGGGTGTTGAGCCTTATCTAGTAGCAGACGCTTTAGAACTGGTAATATCTCAAAGGTTAGTTAGAAGACTTTGTCAGCATTGTAAAGTGGAAGATAGAGAAGGATTAGTGCAAATGAAAGAGCTATACCCCGAAAAGTTTCAAGACTGTGATGTAATATATAAAGCTAAGGGATGCACTAAATGTAAAAACTTAGGATACTCAGGAAGAATTGCTGTTTATGAAATGTTTGCTCCTGACGAGCAATTAAGAATAAGTATGGTAAAAGGTGAATTAGAGAAAATACAAAGTTATAAAAACTTTAAAAGCATGTTTGATGATGCTATGAGAAAAGTAAAGGAAGGTAAAATCTCATTGAAACAAGCCTGGGATAAGGCGAAATAGAAAGGAGGTTTTAATATAAAGTGGACATATAAAGCAAAAAAAGATGGTAAAATAAGTAAAGGTATCAAGTTTGCTATAAGTAAAGAAGATGTGAAATTTGAACTAAGAAAAAATAAATATACTGTATTATATGTAAGTAGAGATATATCAAGCTACTTTAAAATATCAAAACACACTAAACTAAAAAGCGAGCAAATAACAGATGTTTTCTCGAATTTAGCACTATTACTAAAGGTAGATATAAGTTTGAACAAGGCGATAGATATGATTGCACAAAAACAAAAAAAAGAAGAGAATGTAGAGCTTCTTTTAAACATAAGTAGAAAGGTAAGTACAGGAATTTCTTTTCATCAAGTATTGAAAGGATATAAAATTTTAGATGAATTGTCATTGGCTATATTAAAAGTAGGAGAAGAAAGTGGAAAACTGGCAGATTCATGTGATGAAGTTTGTAAACATTATACTGAACGAAATGATATTTCAAGAAAATTAATTGGTGCACTTATTTATCCTGCAATAACAATTGCAATAGGGTTGATAGCTATATATGAAATATCTGTAGAAGTTGTTCCTATTGTTTTCGATAATATGGGTGAATTTATAGAAACGAATCCGGTAACGGATGTATTATTGGCTTTATCAAAATTTTTCAAGACATATACTATTCTACCATTAGTGGCAGGTGTAGGGGTTTTAATAATGCTAATAGGATATATGAGGAGAAATTACAAGAGTAAGCTAGATGAAATAATGATGAAGACACCTTATGTTGGAGAATATTTAAAAAAAATCATGACTATAAACTTTGTAAAAACTTATGCTTTGCTATATAACTCAGGAGTTAATGTGGTTGATATAATAAATATTTGTAAGGGTTTATCAAGTAACGAAGTATATAAAGAAAATATAGAGCAAGTGCTTAAAGGAATAAAAAAAGGTGAGGCAATATGTGAAAACTTATCAGAAGAAATATATGGGAGTAATATAGTAAACATGTTCAGGGTTATTGAAACAACTGGAGAAGTTGCAAAGCCACTAGAAAAATTATCAAAACATATAGAAATAGAATTAGAGAATACAGTTAAAAATTTAACTCAAATTGTAGGGCCTGTTGCGACAATGATAGTTGCAGCAATAGTATCTGTCATGATTATTGGTATAATGATGCCAATGTTCAGTATATATAAAAATATGTCATAAAAACATATTATAACACTTTATACTATAATAAAACCATACAAATGAAAAACATTATAAGTATTGTTTTATCAAGGGATAACGTTGTTAGAATCAAAAAAAAAATCTATAAGGAGGAAGAAAAATGTTTAAAAAATTTAATAATAAGGGGTTCACGTTATTAGAACTAATTATCGTAATAACAGTATTGGCAATATTATCAGCAGTAGCAGTACAAAGTTTTTCAGGGCAAGGGCAAGGCGCTAAAATATCGGCTCATGCATCAAACATAGCACAAATAGAAAACGCAGCGGATAGATATGCAACAGATTTTGTTTGGAAGAAAACTGATTTACAAGTAGAAATAGGTGATGCACATCCATTAGTAACAATGGGGTATTTGAAAAAAGCACCATTAAATCCATGGAAAAAAGACAAGTCAATAGGTGGAGCTGTAGACCTTAAAGCATATAGTTATGTTTTAGACTACAAAATTGTTGACATAAATGGAAAACTAAAACTTAATGTTATACCAAGATTAATACAAGTAGATAGTAGTGGTGCAATAGATGCAGCTAATATGGAAGCAACTACTGATGCAGAAAAAGTTAGTGCAGCTGTTTTCGTTCCAGCAGATATGGATGATGCAAATGCTACTGCTTACTTTATTGAAGAATAAGAGTGATAATGGAAATAAAAGAAGAAGGGTTTACATTAATTGAACTAATAGTTGTAATAGTTATATTGGCTATTGTTTTTGTCATGTCTAGTTCAGGATTTGACATGACAAGTAGTAGTATGGAAATTAATACGGCTAATAGTGGTTTTAAACAAATACTTAAAAGAACTAGTCAAATATCAAAGGCTAGAAAAAAAGAACATATAATACAGATTTTGGATGGTATTATAAAAATTGTAGATTCTGACTCATTAGTAGAGTTAGAAAGCATAAAGACTTCAAACAGGATATCTTATAAAGTTTATATGAACTCTGTGCAAGATGATAAGATTGTAGTGGATAAAGACGGATACTTGAAAATGATTGATGATGAAGATGAGCTTTTAGTCAAAATGTATTATAGAAAAAAGATGGACCAAGAGTTTCATATAAATAAATATATGATAATATCGAAGGAAGACTGATAATATGAGTTTTGTTGAAATTGTAATATCCATATTTATGTTATCTGTGATGTCAGCAGTTTTATCCATTTCGCTATCTTCAAATAACGATATGAAGAGCAGCATTAGTGAAAGAGATTATGTTTATGAGGTTAATTCAGACATAACAGAAAAAATTATAAAGTATATTGAAAATCAAGATATAGACATAACTACTACTAATGAAGAAGATATAAACGATATGATAGATAATAAATTAGGGGAATACATATACGAAGGATATAATACAAGTATTAAGATTATAAAAGAGGGATTACAGGATACAAGTACATATTATTTGCAAAATACTATAAAATCAAGCAAAACTAAATCAATATATGTATTTTATAAAACAGTTCCCGAGGTGTTAATATATGAACAGTAAGGTTAAGGGATTTACATTATTAGAAATAACAATAGGAATAGCTTTGTTTTCTATATTGTCAGTAGGAATATTACAAAGTATATTAATGACTAATGTGGTAGTAGTGGAATCGGTAGAATTAACTGATTCCATTGCTAAAACAAGTAATTTAGAAAAGGTTTTGAGAGAGGATATATACGATATATTATATCCGATGGATCATACCAAGGATGCCATTGATAGCTTTGGCATAGAAGAAAGAGTTATAACAAATGGGAACATAGAATTTACAGAGCAAAAAACAGATGGGATCGTAAATTATGCAGAACTAAAAATAGTATACACTTTTGAAAATGGAAAAATTATTAGAAAAAACTTAGACACAGATACATATGATATTATTGTTATGGGTGTTAAATCATTTAATCCTCAAATAGTAGAAGATAAAGTTAAGACACTAGTTGTTGAAATAGTAAATCTTAAAAATAATAAAAAGACAATATATATCCCGATTTGTATAGATAGATGGGAGTGGGTGAAACAATGAGTAGAAAAATAGGAATTATTGTTAGTAAAAGCCAAATATATTTAATCTGTAAAAACAGAAAGCAGTTTAAACTGTTTGAACATACTGGCGATACCGCAGATGATATTAGAAAAATTGTGCAAGAAGAAAAACTAGGTAATAAAAATCAAAAATTATATATCTATATTGATGATTTAACTATAGATACTATGAAGCAGATTCCTAATAACATATCAATTAGATATGACAAAAATAAAATAATAGATGAAGCTAGTTACATAGTAAATAAGAAAAAGGATATGTATAATTTAGAAGTTCAAGTAGATTCAACATATAACAAGGAAAATATTATACTGACAGTATATTCTATAAGAAAGATCCTGGTCGATAAAATAGCTAAACTATGCGATGAATATAATATAAATTTAGAAACTATAGAGGCAAAAGAAAGTTTGTTGAGAAAATTCTACAAAGGTAAACAATATAGTATTATTTTTGCTTATAATTATGACAAGTTAAATAAAAAAATAATCGATGTGTATGTTTACAAAAAAGATATGCTTATAACAAAGAGAAAATTATATTATGACTTGTCAAAAGATAATTTAGAGGAAGAGTTGGACAGAACATTGAAATATTGTACAGGAATCTATCACGACTTTAAATATGATGAAGTATATGTTATAAATGAAAATTGGGATGGATTTGAACATTATAAGAAATTTAATTATAAGATAATAGATAACATAAAATCATCTCTTGATTGCTTTGATAAAAAGTCTGCTGTTAATTTTATTCCTAAAAGCATTAAATATATGAAAGTTATCATAGTTGTTATGATACTAATATCAATCATAAGTATATATATAGCTGCTAATGTAGTTTATATAGCACATGAAAAAAACACAGCTTTAGAAGATGTAAAACAAAAAAACAACATAAAGACTGCGCAAATAAAGGAAGTTACAAAGGAAGAACAAAAAATAAATGTCAAGATAAAAGAAAATACAGTTAATACCAAAGGAATTGAGGAGTTAAAGGGAAGTAAAGTGTTTTGGCAAGGTGATTTTTTAAGGCATATTGAACATAATATAGTATCTAATGTAAAACTTGAAGCAATAAATCAAAAAGACCAAACAGTAGAGATTAAGGGACAAGTGAAAAATCTAGAAGACATGAAAAATTTTATTGCTAATTTAGAAAGTAATGAAATTATATCTAAAGTAGAAATTAAGGGAATTGATATAAATTTAGAAGCTGGTATAACAAATTTCATAATAAACTGCTATATAAAGTAAAGGAGAGGTTATGAAAAAAAGAAGCAAGATAATAATAACTGTAGTTATATTTTTAATAAGTGTAACAATACTAGTAGCCTCAGGGTTTTATTTAGTGAAAGTAGATGAATCTGTAGCAGAAGAAGAAAAACTTTTGCAACGTAATACAGCTGCGATTTTGCAAAAGACAGAAGGTAATAAAAAGTTGGAATCATTAATTCCTTTAGCTTACAATATTAAAAAATTATATCCTAAGGAAAGCATTGAAATGCAGATAAATAATTTTCATTGTTTTTTAAAGGATAGATCAAGTAATATACAGTTAATTAGTATATTACCATCCACACAAAACATAAAGGATAATGAAGAAATAGCTAAAATAAATATAAGTTGTACCGTGGTAGGAGAATATAGTGAATTGGTGCAATTACTAGAAGATATTGAAGGTATTGAAAGTTATAAAACAATATCAAATATTAGTTTGAAATATCATTCAGAAACGGATAAAGTATTAATGTCATTTATGATAAACACATATGCTTTGACAAAAGTTCCTAAGTCACAAGAAACTGGGATAATTGAAGGTGAAAGTCAAGTGCTTGGTATTGAAACAAAACTTGAAAAGATGTTTGGAACACTTCTGCCAAAAAATAATATACTAGTGGACATGAGGCAGACACAAAAAGAAGTTGAAACAGGTATAAAAATAGAAAATTCAGAAGTTGTTTTAGAAGGATTAGGAGCAAAAACTACAACTGATGTTAGTATAAATAAAAGACCATTTCCAATGAGCCAAAACGCAAAAATCCTTAGTGAATATAACTCTATAATATATTCAAGTAATGGAAGTCTAATTACAAATAGATGTGTTGATCTCCAAGTATTTGAAGAAGCAGAAATCATTAACATGGAAGATGGAATTGTTGTATATGTTGGATCTTTAGATGAATTTAAAGATACAATTATAGTTAAAGGAAACGATAAAACAACAACTTTATATGCTAACCTATCTTCTGCATATGTAAAGTACGGACAAAATGTAAAAAAAGGACAAGTTATTGGTATGATAGGAGAAAATAAAAATTATGTTAAATATCTAGAATTAGGAATAATTGAAAATAACATTTTCGTTGATCCTAAATCATATATAGATACAGGCAAAATTTATTAACAGGTGGTTAATATGAGAGAAATTACTAGCAACAAGGGTAGTATAACATTGATGACAATATTTGCATTACTTACAACAGTCATTGTAGCAGTATTTTTAACAAGTGCTAATTTATTAGCACTTAAAAATGTTATGTTTGATCAAGAAAAATACAAAGCAAGTTCTATAGCAGAACATGGGGCTACAATATACATGGAAAGACTAAAAAAGTATTTTATAGATAAAGAAGATGAGGAAGAAGATATACATGGTTTTGAGCTAACTACGAATTATCAAGGAACTAACGATACTGATATAAGCTTAGATGTTAAATTTAGTGATGATGATTTAACAGTTGATCCGATAGAATACTTTTTTAAAGTAAATGAAAAAGAACAAGAAAGTGATCCTGATGTAAGATATGTATCATCTTTTCATAGAATGAATCCTCCAGTAGAGGACGAGCTTACAACCATGCAAAGTATGAAAGTTGCGACAGGGTTAATAGATTCAGGACAGACTGCTATAGCAGGATGTTATAATAATAGTTTTGAGGTACTAGAGTATTACATAATAGTTTATGATGACAATAATAATGATGTCTATGAGGACAATAAGATAAAAATATATACATATAGACCATATATAGATACACTAATTTTTGAGTTGAAAGCAGAAATAGGAATTGAAGCATTATATGATAGCGTAGACACCACTTTAGAGATTAAGGAACTAAATGTTGAAGATGACCTATTAATTGAAGTTATATTTGATGAGGAATCGCAGTCACTGAATGTGTATTATGGTATATGCAAAAGGGATGAAAAAAGATTAGATTTATTTTGCTATAGTCCATATAGTTCAAATACATCAGAATTAATAGGAACATTAGAATTTGATGTTGATTTTACAATAAGTAAAACGGTTATGTCAGGTATATTTTCAAACTCGTTAGAAACATCAGAAATATTTATTGGAGTTTTTAATAAAGATGAGAATAAAGTTTATATATATAGTTACATACCTATTGTATCCGATAATCAATTTGATTTAATAAAAAAAATAGAATTTGGTGAAGATGTTGCTATAACATTTGATTTAGATGTATTGTGGGATCAAAATATGTATGCGACTAATATATTTTTACCAGTAATATTTGAAGGTGAGACTAATAACTCACTTAAATTATATTCACTGTTACCATACAATCAAAGTTCAGAAAGTGAAATAACAAGTATGGGATTTGATTTAGAAGATATAACACAAGTATCTTTTAGTACATATTATGATCCTGATAAAATTCAGACTATGTATGGAGTTATAGCAGTCGGAAACTTAGAAAAAAAGGAAATAACATATAAAATTGGATATCCAGAATTAGGGTCATGGGATGTGACAAGAGTAATTACTTTGGGTACAGATGAAAATGTTGGGAGGTTAGATGTAGAAGCAATAACCGGAGAATCATTAGACGAAGTAGTTTTAATAAATCCGACTCCAATATATAAAAGAGTAACAAATAATGCTAAAACTAAAGATGAAGATATAATTTCAAAAACCCATTATTATAAGGGATATGAGGATATAAATGCGGAAGCAGTGCTCGATGTAGATATACAATATGAAGAACCTGAAAATGGTGGAACAAGAGAAATTTCTAAAGTACATGTTAATAAAATCAATATAAAGTAGGAGTGATTGTATGAAAACGAGTAAAATGTATAAGTTTGCAGTAATCAGCTTAATATTAGTATCAATATTTTCTACAAGTATCTATGCTGCAGAAGGTGATACATTATATGATATGGGATATGAAGATGGCGGTGAAATAGGACAAATTAATGCAAAGGCGAGGGCATTAGATACATATAACAAAGACATTATTTCTGGTTGGGATATAATAGAGAAAAAGGCAGACTTGATAACGAAATATAATTTAGATAAATTAGATACTGAATATAAAAATGGATTTTATATTGGATATAGGGATATGTTTAAAGAAACATATGTAGACTCTTACTATGACTTAGTTGTACAAGGTGTTAAAGATATTGAAGAAGGTAATGAAATGGAGGACAAAGATTATTATGATGATGGTATGCTACAAGCTGAAAAGTATGCTGTGGAGCTTGCAATAATTAATTCTGAGAAAGATGTGGAAAAAGCATATACAAGAGATTATAATAGAGCTTTGCCTTTAAAACAAGACTTAGTTAACAAATATAGTTTGCAAAATGAGAATACTAATTATGTTGATGGATTTGTAGACGGATTTAAAAAAGTATATCAAGAAAAATATGATAAAGCTTATATAGAGTTTTCTACAAAAAAGTCAGGTGAACAAATAAGTGAGTATTCTCTAAATATAGAGGGTGGAAGCATATATAGTGCAGACAAAGCTCTTATGCTAGAAATTCCTAAAGGAACAGTATATTTATCAAAGAAAATATATATAAAGACTTTAAATAATATGCAAGATATAAAAACCACTAATAAGGAAATTATAAGCGGTATATATGATATATATGCTGAAAGTAACATGAAAACATATAATAATATGCTAATTAAATTTAAATACTATGGACAAGAAAATGTAGGAATTTACAGAGTAACTAAAGATAACCAACTTGAATATATACCTACAGCATTAGTAAACGGATATTTAAATGCATATATTAGAAAAGGTATATTTGAACGTGAAAAGATTGTAGTATGTTTAGATAGTCAAATACCCAGAGATATATTGGGACATTGGGGAAAACAAGAACTGGTAACATTTTTCAAGAGAGGAATAATATCTCCTAATGAATATAATAATGTTGCACCTGATGGATTCATGACTAGAGAGCAATTTGTTTATATGGTTGATAGAGTTTTTAAACTAGAAAATAATGAAATATTAAATGTAATACCAAAAGTAACATTAGATATGTTTTATGACAAGGGCCAAGTTTCAGAATATACCAAAGCCAGTATGGAAAGACTACTTACATTAAAATTTATTAGTGGATATGGTAATAATACACTCATGCCAAATAAATTAATCACATACGAAGAGGTAGAAATAATACTAAGAAGGGTTACATTAGATAGCACATTGAATTGGTCGACAGTGCAACAATCACTAATGATTGATAAAGGTATATTGCCTAATTTAGCGAGCAAATCTGATAGAGCCGTGAAATCAGAAGTTATTTATTTACTAAATAAATATTTAGATTGATACTAAAGAGTATGGAGGAGATTGGTATGGTGGAGATTGGTTTGGTGGAGATTGGTTTGGTGGAGATTGGTTTGAAAAGAGTAACATCAGCTATACTTGTTGCTGTTATGTTGCTAAGTTGTGTAAATATAACAAAAGTACAAGCAATTAGTCAAGAAGAAGAAAATATTATGTTATCACCTATAAAGAAAGCATATGCCGGAGCAGAGTATGCTCTCTTTTTGCATGAAGACACTTCTGTATCGGGATTTGGTTCTAATGTAAATAATGTGTTAGGTATGACTAATGGAGAAGATAATAATACAGCGGGTATAGTACAAGTCTCAGGACCAACTGGTATAAAGTATATTAAAGCTGGAAAATATAACGCAACCGCGTTTAAGCCAACAGAAGATGATCCTAATTTATACGATTGGATTTATGTGAATCAAAATTTGAAGACAATGACACCAAGTAAGATAATATCTATTCCTGTAAAGGATGCTGATTGGTCAGGTAGATCAGCTCCTGGTGTGAATCACCATGATACATACGCGTATATAGATGAAAACAACAAAGTATTATCATCTGGATCTGACTACTGGACGCATACAGGTGTAGGGCCTGGATGGCCATATAGCAGATATGTATATGGAATATGGAATCCAGTAATACAACCTAGTGTAGATCAGGCTGTATTACTAAATACTTTATCAAATGAAGATAATACAACATCAAACTTAACAGTAGTGACCGAGGCTTTTATATCAACAGTTGATAATATAACTTTAGATTTTAAATATAGAAGCATGGTCCCAAATGCACAAGGGCTTACTTACGAAAACACTTTAGTTAAATTAGAAGTAATTGATGTGAATAATGGAGATAACGTGGTATATACTTCTCCTAGGCAACCATACTATGTGCATAATCCTAATTACTCGGCATATTCTAATTTAGCGGCTAATGGAATAGGACCAGGTACATATAAAGTTCGAATTACATCAAGTAATACTAAATGGGATTTGAAGGTTTTAGAAAGAAGGAATTTTGTAACAGGTGAAAAAACACTGATAACAAGTGGAAACACGGGACGTAGTTCTATAATAGATGTATCTGGAAATATATATGCTCATGATTATGGATGGGGTTATTATAAAAAAGTATCAGATACTACACTTGTAGATATAGATAGTAATACTGTGGAATCTGGTAGTTCAGGATATGTTGGTATCGATAAAAGTGGACAGGTTTGGACATGGTCTACTAGTGCGCCAGTAAATGTTACTTTTCCTAGTGTTAGTGGAGTGCCTTTTTATGATAATAATAAAGTTAAAGAAGTTTCAACAGGAAATGGATTTTATATGGCAATATCTGAAAATATAAATACAAATGAAACAAATGTATGGGTGTGGGGAGACAATAGTTACGGAAAACTAGGACTTGGACAAGTTGGAACCACTCTAGAATATAAAGAAATAAATAGTTCAGGAGTAGAGGAAACAATAAGTGTAGATGTTTTAAGTACTATGTTACAACCTGTAAGAGTTGCGAGAAAAGGGGAAATATTAAAAAATATACAATCAGTTGCTGCAGGAGATCAATTTTCTGTAATTGTTCAAAATACAGAAGAAGGTCAACTAGTTTGGACAGCAGGACATAATGGAAAAGGACAATTAGGTGGCGGAGTAGAAGTAGCAATAAAGGAGCCTATATTAGTGCCAGGTATAAGGGGTATAAAAAAGGCATTCATGTTTGACTCACCTGAAGTGGTTTTACAAAGTGACGATAATCTATATTCTTTTGGTGGAATTACAACATATCCAAAGGTAATAACATCACCACTACCAGGACAAAAATTAATAAATGAATGGTCACAAGGTAACGCAGCATATGGCTTGAGACAATCGGTGCTTTCTAGTGGAGTTTCTGAAATACTATTGTCTGAGGGTGATAATGTACCATATGGGCACGGAAGTACATACAAACAAGGTAGGGGTTCAGAAGGTGAATGGACTGCAATAAGAGTTAATGACAGTATAAAACATTTCAACCATAGTCAAAAGTATTTCGAAGAAGTAAAGGATGTAGCATCAACTGCTTATGCAGGTATTCTTATAGATGATAAGGGTAGAATGTGGGGGTGGGGTACTAAAGAACGTGCGGGAGCAGGAACACAAGATCAAATTTATACAGTTGAGGGGTATTACATTCCATGGGCACATCCAACACAAATATCGGAAGGTGCATATGCAGAACCTATATTCACGCAAGTTGCTGGCTCTAATGGACCTGGATATGCTTTAGATAAGCATGGAAAATTATGGATAGTAACGACATATGTAACTCATTTAAGCACAGCATTGGCAATAAACGAAGTAAATATTGTGAAGTTATACGGAGGTAATGAGTATGGTTTTTCAGCCATTGATGAAAATGGTGATTTATGGATATGGGCAAACGGTGGGACACCTACTAAGATTGATAGAGCAAAGCATGGCAATCAAAATGTAGTGCAAGCAGCTAATGGATATGATCATAGACTATATGTTACAGAGGATGGGTCTGTATGGGCAATGGGAAATAATGCATACGGTAAATTAGGTGACGGCACAGATATTAATTCAAATGACCCAGTAAAAGTATTAAATATAACTGATGCAGTATATGTAGCGGCAAGCAAGTATAATAGTATAGCAGTAAATAGAGATGGTACAGTATGGGCATGGGGATTTGCTGCATATGGTTCTATTGGTAACAACTTTACCTTAGAAAGAGGTACTATATCAACTGCGGTTGGAAATGACTTACCTGAAATGACTATACAAAATGAACTTAAAACTACATACTATAGTAGAAACTCTATATACGAAGATAACAAAAACATAAAGATATATGGTACTATAAGAGAACCGGAGTTTGAGCCAACAACAATAAAAGTGGGAGTGCTAGGACTTGAAAACAAAGTAGAAGTGCTGAGCTTTGAGTCTGACATATATGATAGGGCTGTTACTCAAAATTGGACTGCTACTTTTAATATATTAGATATAGATGAAACACTAAAATTTCAATCATTAACCAAAATACAAGCAGAAGATACTAGAGGCGGAATAATAGAACAGTTTTTTGCTGGAAACCTTATAATAGATAACCAAGCTCCAGAAATACCTACATGGGGAGATGTATATGAGGTTGATGGGGAAACGGCTACTCAATTAATTCAGGACGAAGATGGTAAGTACAAAAGTCTAGATAATTCAATACGAATGTACTTGAACATACAGCAAAAAACTGGGGACAATAAAGCACCAGTAAAATCACAATATCAATTAAGAAAAAAAGAAGCATGGGGATATATGCCATGGAGCGAAGACCCAGCTACATGGGTTACAACAGGTGACGATTATGTGGAGTTCTTTTCTGGATTTGAGGGAGAATGGCAAGTAAGAATAAGAGCTGTTGATGAAGCAGGTAATATAAGCAATATAGTAGATGAAACTAAGAAATTTATAATAAATGATGCAGGACCAGTAATACAAGATTTAAAGGGAGAAACATTTAGTGAAGAGAATGTACTAAGAAATGAAGTAACATTTTATACAGAATCAAATTCAGAGAGAGTGTCATATACAGTTTCAAGATGTGGTGAAAGGGAAACAACTTGGGCTGATTTAACAACAATTCCAATACCTTTGACATATGGAAAAATGACATTTAATGATACAGATGTAAGTTTAAAAGGAAACGAGACCTATAAGTATATAATAAAGGGAGAAAACATTGTAACTACAGGAAAGAGTGAGGAAATAGATATTATTACTTATCCATATGCGCCAAAAAGCATGACAACTTCGATTGCAGAAAGCAAGGATGGTTTAAATATCTTAGTAGATCAAGATTTAAGAAATGTTGGGAATATAAAGTATAGGTTAGTTATACAGGAAACTGACAGACCTGAAAATTTCCATTTAGTGGATATAGAAAGTAGTAATAATTTGCAAACATTAATATATCAAGTAAGACAAGAAGATGTGAAATTTCCAATTATAAACAATCCAATAGATGTAAAGCTGCTATACAAGGGATATAATGATATATGGCTTGAAAAGAAATATGATGAAAGTGAAGTTGTAAAACCTATATATTCAGCTGATGACAAGATTGGACCAACTGTTAGTGTGAAAATAAATAATGGAACAACTAGAATGGCAGAAAATGAAACCAATAAAGTAAATGTACAAGTAGTGGCAGTAGATGACCATACACCGATAGATGAAGTACAGATACAATTTTCAACGGATGGTAAGAGATGGGTAGGGCAACACAAGGAAGATGGAGAATATGTTGAGGATGTGTTTAGTAAATACAGTATGCAATATGAAAATTTTGAACTAGGACAAGGATCAGGAAGAAAAATTTTATATGTAAGAGCAAAAGACCAAACAGGAAATTACGGATATGCATTTGCAGAAGTATATGTGATAGGAATAAATAATGTGGAAATATATCAGCCAACAGTAAACGAAGGTATAGGATTAACTAATCCAGGAGAAATAGGAGGAGGAACGAAAACTGAAGAAGGGGTAACTATTGAAATAGAAACAGGTAATGTATATGGTGAAGAATTTATATACCTAAAGGCTTCTCAAGTTCAAGTAAAGGTATCTGATTACTTTACAATAAACCAATCAGAAGAAGTACAATATTCAACAGATGGTGTTGAATGGTCAGAATGGGAACCAGGAGTATACTTTGTTAATAAAGAACTGATGTTAGGTAATAATGATGGGCTAAAAGCAATTTTTATTAGACAGAGGAATATAGAAGAAAGGATAAGTAATGTAGCAAAAGTTAAGTTTATGTTAGATACGACACCACCAGAAATAAACATCAAAAGTGGAAACCTATCATATATAGCAGTAGGTGGAGAAATAGGTTTAGAATTAGAAATAAAAGATAATATGCTAAAGGATATACCATTTAGTGTCAAAATTGAAAAATATGTTGATGGCGGTTATAGTACACTTTTGAATGCATCAGGTTCAACTGGTGGAGAAATGATAACCAAAATTAATCTAACTGCATTACCAGTGGGAAGAATAAAAATAACAGTGACAGCAACAGATGGATCAGATAACATAACAAGGATAAATAAAATACTTTGGTCTAAATAAGAAGTAAAGTATGAGAAATAGTTTGTTAAAGGAGGAGTTACAAATGAAAAAAAGAGTTATAAGTATCTTATTAGTATTAACAATACTATTTTCTCTTATATCATATCCTATTCAAAATAAAAGCTTGGCAAGTGGAAATGATGTAGACTTAAAAGAGAATCCAATTATTGGAGCAATAGCTAACAGAGAAACCGTAGTTTTTTTACATGAGGATACTGGACTATCAGGATTTGGTAGTAATGTAGTAAATGTACTAGGAATGACAGGAGGTTTAGCAAATAATTCAGGAGAACTTATAAAAATAAGTGGACCAACAGGAATATTTGACCTTAGAGCAGGTGCAGATAATATTTTTGGCCTAATTCCTACAGAGGATAATCTTAATCTCTATAATATAGCTAGGCTAGATGCAAATATATCAAGCAATGAAAATAGGTGGATATCTTCTTATGCAGTTAAGGATTTTGGGTTGCGTGGTGCAGCTGAAGAAATTATGGCAACATCTGCTAGACATCAAACGTCTGTATTTATAGATGAATATGGATATGTAAGAGTTAGAGGTACAAATAATAGTCAAGTATCAGGTACAGGTACAAAATTTCCTCAGAGAGAATGGCCTGGACCATGGCATTTTGTGATTGATGATATTGAAAGTGGATGGCATTATGCATTAAAACCAAACGGTGAATCGCCTATGGATCCTGTTTTTATGGCAAAAAATAATTTTAACTATAGTTCTGAGACATCAGGAATAAAGACTATTCCTGATGATGTAACGGATTCTTTTGCAGTAAATATTAAAATAACGGATTACGAATATGATGAAGAATTAGGTAGAACATTGACCCACCTTGATCCTGAAACTTGGGTAAAGTTATGGGTTCTTGATGAAAATAATAATATTATACATTATGATAGTAAAACTAATTATGGTGAAGAAAGAGGAAATATGTCCGATAGAAATATAGCCATAGATTTACATTCAAAAGAGTTTACGAATAGAAAATTTAGGGTTAAAGTAGAGTCGGAACATTCCAAATGGCAAGTTTCAACTATAAAGCGAGAATACTTAGAAAACGCAGTTAAGGTTGCGCATAGTGAAACATGGGGAAGATGGTCAGTTATAACCGAAGATGGAAAACTATATGTAAATAATTCAACTACTTTACCGATAGAAGTTAATTTATCTAATGGCATTAGAACAGAAACATTAACAAGTTCTAATGTGACAAATAAATTCTCAGCATTAGATATAGATGGAAAATTAATGGAATGGACAGCCTCAAACACTTTAATCTATCCGATTCCAGTGAATTCTAGTTTTTACGATACTTACACTATTGAAAAAATTACTTTAGGTAATAATTATACAATGTTATTGACTAAAAATAAACTTACAGATGAAACAACTGTACATGTTTTTGGAAAAAATGATTATGGCAAACTTGGAATTGAAAATCTAGAAGAAGGAGTTACTATTTCTGAGCCCACTATAATAACTAGAAAGGGAGAACCTCTTACTGATATAGTAGCTGTAGCATCAGGAGATCAATTTTCAGTCATCGTACAAAACACACCCGAAGGACAGTTGGTATGGAGTGCGGGTAATAATAAGAGAGGGCAGCTAGGTGGAGGATTTAATGTTACTATAAATAAACCACAAATTGTCCCAGGGTTATCAAATATAGACCGAATATATGGACAAGGTTCTGACATATATGCATTTAGGGATAGTGACAAAACAGTTTTTCACGCAGGGAATGGACAAAGTTATTTTGCACCATATACATTTCCTTCTACGATAGGATATCCTCAAAAAATGAGCGGACAACCTTTTGATAATTCTCAATTAATAGCATTTAAGGCAGAAGACGGAAAAGCGGTAAGTAAAAACTGGAGTATACCAACTACTAATACTATATCAAACTACGGATATCCTGTCATATACAACAGTAATATATACGACATAAATGGAAATTCATTTCCTTGTTTAGATGCTAATAGTTTTAATAATGGTGAAATCATCCTTTCAGATATTAAAGATATATCAGTTGCTTATAGAGGATTGATTGTATTAGATAAAAATGGAAGGGTATGGACTAGCAAAATTTATTGGTCAGGCACAATGTTTGGACAGGGACCTCATTATACTAATTTAGGTGAAAGACCTAATGGAACTTCTTATTCTGCTACTGCAAATCTTAGAGCAGTCAAATTAGATTGGTACACATATGCGGAACCGATATTTAAACTTATTGCTTCATATAACGATATAAGTAGTATAGGTGGTAATAACACTTATGCAGTAGATAACGATGGAAAATTATGGTGGCTGAATAATTATATTAATAAATTATATAGTGATCTAGATAGTCATACAATTGAAAGCGTATTTTCTGGTTATTTTTCTGTATATTTTTTAGATGAATTAGGGAGATTGTGGGTAACAGGAAATGGTACATATGGAAGGCTCGGTACTGCTAGTGCAAGCACCTCTCATATCCCAAGTTTAATACCTCCTGAATATTTTAACAATGAAAAGATTGTAAATGTATCAAGTGGAACTTATGCAACATTATTTGTTACAGAAATGGGTAATGTTTATATTGCGGGTACAAATTATTATGGTCTATTTGCTGATCCAAATGTAGAAGATTTTTATAAAACTAATACACCTATAAAAATAGAATCTTTATATAATATAAAGCAAGTATTTATGGGAGAAGATTTTGCTATGGCACTAGATAATGAAGGAAGAGCATGGGCATGGGGGAATTCTTCACAAGGCTCATTAGGTAATAATTTTACCGGATCTAGAGCAAGACTGGCTACAGCTGCAGGAAATCTTACTCCTGAGTTATCTGTAGAAAATGATATAAGTACTTCATATTATAGTAAAAATTCTATTTATTCTGAAAAAAGAATGATACAATTTTCTGGTGACACAGTGGAAAGGGATTTGGAAGATACAATAATAACAGGTAATGTATTGGGAAGTGAAAAAACAACAACTATATCAGAATGGGAATTAGATATGTATGATGAAGTAATTCCTAAAAAATGGGAAATAAATTGGGATGTAAAAGACTTTCCAGAAAATATGACTTTTCAATCATTAACTAAAATTGTTGCAGAAGACATAAGGGGTGGAATGAAAGAACACTTTTTTGCAGGGACTTTAATAATAGATAATACTACACCTGAAAAACCAACATGGGGTGAAATATATACTAGAGAAGATGCAGATGATTTAATTGAAATAGAACCTAATATTTATAATAGGTACATAAGTGAAAATAGACCCGTCAGAGCATATTTTAATATTCCACAAAAAGATGGAGTTAATAAAGCACCTGTAGAGGTACAGTATCAAATAAGAAAGAAAGAAGCTTGGGGATATGAAATATGGAAAGAAGTAGATGATTTATCTTCTTGGACTACTGTAGAAGATAATTATGTTGAATTTTTTGAAGGGTTCCAAGGTGAATATGAAATAAGAATTCGTTGTATTGATAAAGCAGGTAATGCGTCTTATATGGCTGATAGCACTAGGAGATTTATAATAAATGATGCAGGGCCATTAATACAAGATTTAAAGGGAAAAACATATAGTGAAGAGAATGTACTAAGAAATGAAGTAACATTTGATACATCGTCAAACTCAGAGAGAGTATCATATACAGTTTTAAGACAAGGCGAAAGGGAAACAGAGCCGAAGGATCTTACAACAACTCCAATGCCACTAACAGCGGGGAACATGACATTTAATGATACAGATATAAGTCTAAAAGGAAATGAGACATACAAGTATACTATAACAGGTGAAAGTGTGGTTACAACTGGAAAAAGTGAAGAAGTAAATATTATTACATATCCATATGCACCAAAAAGTATGACAACTTCCATTGCAGAAAGCAAGGATGGTTTGAATATTTTAGTAGATCAAGATATAAGAAATGTAGGAAAGATAAAGTACAGGTTAGTTATACAGGAAACTGACAACGATAAAAACTTTCATTTAGTGGATATCGAAAGTAGTAATAATTTACAAACATTAATATACCAAGTAAGACAAGAAGATGTGCACTTTCCAATTATAAATAATCCAATAGATATAAAGCTACTATACAAGGGATATAATGATATATGGCTTGAAAAGAAATATGATGAAAGTGAAGTTGTAAAACCTATATACTCAGCTGATGACAAGGTGGGACCAACTGTTAGTGTAAAAATAAATAGTGGAACAACTAAAATGATAGATAATGGAACAAATGAAGTAAATATACAAGTAGTGGCAGTAGATGATCATACACCTATAGATGAAGTGCAGATACAATTTTCAACAGATGGTAAGAGATGGGTAGGGCAACACAAGGAAGATGGAGCATATGAGACAGATGTATTTAGTAAATACAGTATGCAATATCGAAATTTCGAATTAGGTAGTGGATCAGGAAGAAAAATTGTATATGTACGAGCAAAAGACCAAACAGGTAATTATGGATATGCATTCGCAGAAATATATGTTATAGGAACAGTTGGTGAAGAAATATATAAGCCAACAGTAAACGAAGGTATAGGATTAACTAATCCAGGAGAAATAGGAGGAGGAACAAAAACCGAAGAAGGAGTAACGATTGGAATAGAAACAGGAAATGTATATGGAGAACAATATATATATCTAAAAGCTTCTCAAGTTCAAGTAAAGGTATCAGATTATTTTACAATAAACCAATCAGAGGAAGTACAATATTCAACTGATGGAGTTAAATGGTCAGAGTGGGAACCAGGAGTATACTTTTCTGATAAAGAACTGGTATTAGGTAATGTTGATGGACTAAAAGCCATTTTTATCCGACAAAGAGATATAGAAGGAAGAATAAGTGATGTAGCCAAAGTTAGTTTTATGCTAGACACGACAGCACCAGAAGTAAACATAAAAAGTGGAAACTTATCATATATAGCAGTAGGTGGAGGAATAGATTTAGAATTAGAAATAAAAGATAATATGTTGAAGGATATACCATTTAGTGTAAAAATTGAAAAGTATGTTGATGGTGCTTATAGTTCGCTTTTGAATGCATCAGGTTCAACAGGTGGAGAAATGATAACGAAGATCAATCTAACTGCATTACCAGTAGGAAGAATAAAAATAACAGTAACAGCGACAGATGGATCAGGTAACATAACAAGGATAAATAAAATACTTTGGTCAAAATAAGTATATATGATAGGAGGAGATATAGATTGAAAAAAATCTTAAGTTTAATCATTATTATCATAATAATTTTCAGCAATACTACGTATGCTCAGTTTAATGATATTGAAGGACACTGGGGGACGGAAGAGATAACGCAAGCTAATAAAAGACAATTAATTAATGGATATTTAGACGGAACATTCAGGCCAAATGAAAAAGTAACATTTGGAATGGTGTATACATTAATAGATAGAGTATTGAATCAAAATAATAAATATCAAAAAAACATAACAAATAATGAGGGTATCGTGATAATATGCTGCAATAGACTTATTGAAAATAATGAAAAAACAATAGCATACTTAGAAAGCAAGTTGTATTATGGTAATAATACAACTACAATAAAGCAGATTGCAAATAAAACAAATAAAGATTACATATATGCTATAAAAAAAGAAGAAATTAATAAATTCAATGAAATGAAACAATGGTTAAAAAATGATATTATTACTATTAAAAATATAAGAGAAGAATATCAATATAGTAATGACGGAGTGTCTATTTCATTAGCTATTGAAGAATTAAAAAGACTAGAAGTATTTGTAAATTTATTAAATTCAACTGGGAATATCTTTGATGCCAATGAAGGAGGATATATTAGTTGGGATTATTACAGTGCATATGTCAAACAAGAAGTTGAGAATATAGTTTTTGATTTAGAAAACTTGGTAAACTCAGATACATCAAATAATCAAGATGGATATCAAAATGAGACTATAATACCCCAGACAGAAGAAGAAAATACTAAAAGTTCTACACACTATGCATACGAGAGTTATAGAAATATTAAAGAGATAACAAATAATAATATGAATCTAAAGTTAGGTATAAAACAAATACTAAATAGAGGATTTGATGAGGAAATAAATAGGCAAGAAACATTTGCACTAATACAAAGTGTTTTAGAAATAGTTCATCAGGAATATAAAGCAGTTGATACTAATGTTTCAAATGTAGACATTAACACATATAATAAATATGATGATAATATTTTAACACAAAGAGATA
Organism: Clostridiales bacterium GWD2_32_19; assembly: GCA_001795385.1. GTDB lineage: Bacteria > Bacillota > Clostridia > Lachnospirales > UBA12420 > UBA12420. Next base: position 49,696 of record MGOU01000047.1, on the reverse strand, counting down.
TTGTTAGATTATATAATTTAAACATTGTAAAAGGAGAAAATGTATTAGGTCAATTAGAGGATAAAAGTAATATGAGGAAGATTGACTTTAAGCTAAATAGACCATTGAGTAGAGCAGAATTAGTTATTATATGCAATAGAATTTATGATTATATTAAATAGATACTGAAAAATATCCCTGTAGAAAAGCTGCAGGGATATTTTATTTAAGATGGTTATTTAGTACAAATAATATAGCATGAGAGCGATCTTTGATATTAAGTTTTAAATATATATTTGAAATATGATTCTTTACAGTTTTTTCGCTTATGAATAATTTATCAGCTATATCAATGTTGCTTAATCCATCAGCTATCAGTAAGAGAACTTCATATTCACGTTTGGTCAGATTATTTAGGTTATCAATATCTAAATTAGACATTGGTTTATCGATAAGATATGAAGAGAGCTCGGGTTGAATATATTTTTTACCTGAGTGTAAGGCCTTGATGGCAGTTATTATGGTAGTGTAATCGGAATCTTTCAATATATAACCATCTGCACCAAGTTGCATTGCATCTTTTAGATGCTTATGATCATCGTAGGCAGTTAACATAAGGATTTTGGTTTTAACACCAAGTTTTTTTATAGTTGGTAGAGCGTCTAGTCCACTAAGTTCAGGCATGTTTATGTCCAGAAGAGCGACATCTGGGATATGCTCCTTTATAATCTCAATAGCCTTCGCACCAGTATTTCCCTCAGCAAGGATATTTATATTTTCATCCATACCTAGTATTTTAGAGAGTCCTTCCCTTATTAAAGGATGGTCATCTACAATTATTATGTTAATTTTATTCATGTTATTCACGCTCCTATAAGATACTAGTATTTAGCAATTTTAATTACTCAAGTGGCATTCGTATCTTTATCTTTGTACCTTTGCCGGGTTCAGTTGTTATATCAAATGCAGCTTGCAAATATGTACATTGTCGCTTTATACTAGCAAGTCCAAACCCATGCTCGTTACTAACTCGGACCTTATTTTGATCGAATCCAACACCATCATCAGATATGCTGAGGTTTAAAAATTGATCGCTTTGCTCGATAATGATATCAACATTTTTAGCATGTGCATACTTATTTATATTATTGAGGGATTCACGCACAATTCTAAATATAGTTATATTAATAAGATCGTTTTTAAATGTTATTTTCGAAAGTGCTTTAAAATTAAAGATTACATTTGAACCTTTTGGGAAGCTTTCTATCAAATGGTTTATACAATCAATTAAACCTAGTTCAGATATATCAAAAGGCTTTAAATCATATATAACCTTACGCATTTCTGTTAAATTTTCTTTTGTAGTAAGCTTCATTTGATCAAGTTCATATAGAGCCTTTTCTTTATCTACATCTAACAGTTTTTTTATAAGCTCAATTGAGAGTGAAATGTTAGCAAAGGATTGGGCAGGACCATCATGAATATCGCGTGCAACTCTTTCACGCTCCTGTTCTAGAGCTTCTATTATTTGTATGCCTAAGAAACTTTTTTCGTTAAAATCATTTATATTTTTTATAACAGAACTTAGATTACCGTCGAGGAAATTAATAGCCACACTAACTTGTGATATTAATTTTTCAGTATCACCCAAAACCTGAGAGTATGTCTTAACTCTTTGTTCTAGGGAATTTCTAAGTTGAATAGCATTTTTTTCCTCTTCCCTTTTTTCGGCAAGCGCAATTACTAGATTGTTAACCTTATCATATATTTGTTCTACAACTTCTTCAGGATAAATATCATAATTTTTGTTGACTTCACAAAGGCGTTCGCGACCTTTGTTAACTTGATCTTCAAACATATTTACTTCGGACATAACCAAGAGTAATTTCTCACGAGCAGTCATAAACTCCTTCTTGAGAGCGTCGTATTCGTTCCTCACATTTTCAGCGATATCAAACATTTGATGCTTGCTAGAACTTATACTAGACAATGTTTGTTCAAATATATCTTTGATTTTATCTGAATCAATTTTTATGTTGCTCACTTTACCACTCCGTTCTAGTGAAAAATACACAGTTTGAAACGATGAAGAATCAAACCTATAGCTAATTTTACACTATTTTAAAAGAAAAATCAATTGTTTTTTAAAATAGGACAAAGGTCCTATAAAAACAGGACTTTTGCATGATGGTAAGTGAAGGTAGATGGTAGTATAATTACATCATAAGCAAATGAAACAAATAACTAAACTAATAGAATCACATGTGATACATTGGTGTATTCGCATTGTGAAATTGCTTTAAAGGGGGAGTTTATATGTTAAAACAAATCTTAGTTTATGCAAAATTATTAAAAGGTGACGAAAGAGGACAAGGTATGGTTGAATATGCTCTAGTAATAGCATTCGTAGCAATAGTAGTTTTAGGTGCTGTAACATTATTCGGAGATCAATTAGGAGTATTATTTACAAACATAACAAGTGCAATAAGCTAAAACAAAGAATAAAGAATAAAGAATAAAGAATAAAGAATAAAGAACAAACCTCCCCCTGTAGGGGATGAGGATGGGGGTGGGGAGATGGAAAAAGCAAAATATATGATAAAAGAAGAAAGGGGGCAATCAGTAGCAGAATTTGCGCTAGTGCTCCCTATTTTTTTACTAATACTTATGGGAATTATAGAGTTTGGACTTTTGATGAGTGATTATGTAGTCGTGGTTAATGCGGCTAGAGAAGGTGGAAGAATTGCAGCACTCGGAGGTACTGATCAAGATGTCTTACAAAAGGTAAGGGATGTAGCACCGAGCCTAAGGAGTAGTGCACTAACAGTTACAACAACGCCAGATGAATATAACAGAAGAAGTGGAGAGGAAGTAAGTGTAGTAGTAGAATATCAAGCAGTTCAGATACTACCTGTTTTTGAAAATATAATACCGGAGATATATAATGTAAAAGGTGATATTACTATGAGAGTTGAGTGATTAGGGGTGATAGCTATGTGGAGTGATGAGAGAGGGGCTATAGTAGTTCTTGCAAATTTTAGTATGGTTGTTATGCTAATAATATCAGCCTTAGTCATAGATGTTGGAGTAGTAGAGGTAAAAAAAGCGCGTATAGCAGCTATAGCAGATGCGGCAGTGCTTGCAGCAGTTAGTGAACAAGCAATGGGGAACGAAAATCTAGAGGAAGTCGCACTTATGTATTGTGAAAAAAATAATGTGAGTAATGACAAAGTAAATGTAAGCATAGGAAGTGGAGTGGTAGTTACGATTAATGAACATGTAGATTCTATATTTTCAAAAATAATAGGTATAGATACAATAAGTACAAGTGCAAAATCCAAAGCAATATTTGGAGCAGTAAGTGAAGTTTATTCAGGAACAAGACCTATTGCTGTAGAAAGACAAGAATTTGTATTTGGACAAGTGGTAACTCTAAAAAGCAATAATGATAATTATTCTGGTAACTTTGGATCGGTTGAATTAGGGGGAACTGGAGCAAACAACTATAGATATAATATAATAAATGGGTACGATGGCACATTAAAAGTGGGCGATGAAATAGATACAGAGCCAGGTAATATGACAGGACCTACAGAACAGGGAATAGATTATATAACAAGAAATGATGATTCAACAATAGATAATTATACTAAAAACTCCCCTCGTCTTTGGGTTATACCTGTAGTTGATACATTAGAGGTAAATGGTAGAAGTACTGTAACAATTGTAGGGTTTGCGCAATTTTTTGTTGAAGATACAGGATCAGAGGGAGAAATAATAGGTAGATTTATAAGAAATGTAGCGACTGGGAAAATAAGTGAAAGCCAAATAGATTATGGATTAGTAGCAGTTAGATTAGTTGGAGGTGATTTCTAATGAATAAAGTAAACTTAAAGTTATTATGGATAGCAGCGGCAATATCACTAATATGTACAGTATTATTTTATCAATATTTGAGTTCACTAGAAAAACAAGAAGAGGATAAAAAGTATGTTCAAGTAGTTGTTGCAAAACAAGATTTACCACCAAATACGAAAATTACAAAAGATTTATTAGAAGTAAAGAAAATACTAATAGTATCTATACAAGATAGTGTTAAAGAAGAAGATGCGATAGGTAAATATGTAAAAGAAACAATACTTGCAAATGAACCAATAAAGAGGGAAAGACTAGTAGCGGATAATACAAAACAGTTATTTATGAAAATACCGGAGGACAAACGTGCAGTAAGTGTGCAAGTTAATGAGTATATAGCAGTAGCTGATTTGATTGAGCCTGGTAATTTTGTAGATATATACATAAATCAAGAAGAAAAGACTATAGAAACAGAAAATGGAAAAGTGAATTATATAAACATGACTAAACTTAGTTTACAAAACATACAAGTGTTAGCGATAAGTAAAAGAGATGTGATAGATGAAGAAGAAAGAGAAAAAACTCCAACAGCGTATTCGATAACACTTGCAGTTACTCCATCTGATGCTGAAAAGTTGATTTATGCTGAAAATTATGGTACAATAAAATTAGCACTAAGGCCAATAAATGATAAAAACATTGCAACTACATATGGAGTAAATGAAGTGACAATGAGAAACTAGAGCCAAAGTACAAAGAACAAAGGACAAAGGGTGATGGTAGATGTTTTTAGTAATAATAAGGTTCTGGTTTTTAAATTGTACTTTGAACTTTGTACTTTGTTCTTTGATTAGGGGGTGACTAAGATGAAAGAGATAAGAGTGCTTATAGCTGACGATTCAGATAAAACGAGGGAAATAATAGAAAAGATACTACAATATGAAGAAGGCATAAAAGTAGTAGGACAGGCTGGAAATGGAAAGGAAGCTATAGCAGCAGCAGAAAGGCTTGAGCCGGATGTAATACTTATGGATATAAATATGCCAATATTTACTGGCATTGAAGCAACAGAACAAATAATGAGTAGGTTACCGGATACTATAATAATAATGATGTCAGTTCAAAAGGAAGCGGATTATCTTAAAAAGGCAATGGAAGCAGGTGCTAAAAATTACTTATTAAAACCATTTAATACAGAAGAAATAATAAATACATTACAAAACACATATAAAAAAGAAAAAGATAAGAAACAACAGATGGAAAAAATAAAAGAAAAGAAGGATATGAGATCTCCAAAATCTATAGCAGTTTTTAGTGCCAAAGGCGGAGTAGGAAAAAGTACAACAGCCATCAATACCGCTATAGCCATAAAAAAAGAAACAAGTAAAAAAGTTATAATAGTTGATATGGATGTTTACTTTGGAGATATTTGTACTATGGCAAATGTAGAACCAAGTATAACCATGATAGAGTTAATAGAAGAGATGGCTATGATAACTACTGACAATATACATGATTATATAATAGAAACAGAGCTAGGAGTAGATATTTTAGCAGCACCAAAGAAGCCAGAGTATGCTGATTATGTAACTGTAGAGCATGCAAAAAAAATAGCAAATTTATTAAAAGAAGATTATGATTATATAGTTTTTGACCTAGATAATAAATTTTCTGATTTGAACTTAGCAATAATGGATCAAGTCGATTTAATACTTTATATAACAACAATGGAGATAACTTCGATAAAGAATGCCAAGCTCGGTATAGATGTAATGAAGTCACTAAACTACGCAAGTGAAAAAATAAAAATAGTTGCAAATAAATCCGATGAAAACTACGGTATAAGCATAAGTGATATAAAGAAAGTATTAGAAAGAGATGTGGATTTTAGTATAATGAATAATGATAAAATAGTCATAAACTCAATCAATAAAGGCATGCCAATAATGGCAGATAGTAAAAAGAGCAATGTAACAGAAAGCTTTAGGAAGATAGCAAAAGGTATTAAATAAAGTTTAGGAGGTGAAGAATATGTCGCTAACAAATCGTTTAAAAAGTGAAAATGATGAAAAAGTTGTAGTTCATGATAAAAAGGACTCTTTTTATGGGTTGAAAAATGATGTACAAAATCTTATAATAGAAAAACTATCAATTATAGAAAATGCTGATAAGCTAGATAGTAAAACACTTGAAAAAGAAATTCTAATTATAATGAATCAATATTTTGAAGAAAAAAATATAGAGGTAAGTACAAATACAAAAACAAAGATATTGTACCAAATGATAGATGAGATATTAGGATTAGGACCGATAACATCTCTAATAAATGATAAAAGTGTTTCAGAAGTAATGGTGAATGGATTTGATCATGTATATGTAGAAAAAGAAGGTAAATTAGAACTTACTGAGATAAAGTTTAAAGATAATTTACATGTTTTACATATAATAGAGAAAATAGTAGCACCTCTTGGGAGAAGAATAGATGAAAGCTCTCCAATGGTAGATGCTAGACTTCCAAATGGTTCGAGAGTAAATGCAATAATACCACCGCTTGCATTAAATGGTCCAACTATTACCATAAGGAAATTTTCAGAAGAACCGTTTGTAATATCTGACCTTATAGGGTTTGGAACGCTTACGACTCCTATGGCAGAGTTTTTGAAGGTATGTGTAAGAGAGAAGATGAACATAATCGTTTCGGGTGGTACAGGGAGTGGTAAGACAACTATGCTTAATGTTATATCCTCATTTATACCTAATGACGAGAGAATAGTGACGATAGAAGATGCAGCAGAGCTACAGCTACATCAAGAACATATCGTTAGACTAGAAACTCGTCCAGCTAATATTGAGGGTAAAGGAGAGGTAAACATAAGAGATTTGGTAAGAAATAGCCTAAGAATGAGGCCAGATAGGATTATTGTAGGTGAAGTAAGGTCAGGAGAAGCGCTCGACATGTTACAGGCCATGAATACAGGACATGATGGCTCGCTTACGACAGGGCATGCAAACACTCCCAGAGATATGCTTAGCAGATTAGAAACTATGGTTCTAATGTCAGGTATGGATTTACCAATAAAAGCGATAAGGGAGCAAATAGCGTCAGCTATCAATGTAATAATTCAACAAACTAGATTAAAGGACGGTACCAGAAGAATTACACATATTTCAGAAGTGCAAGGTATGGAAGGTGATGTGGTAATACTACAAGACATATTTAAATTTGTGCAAACGGGTGTTGATAACAGAGGTAAAATTATAGGTAAGTTTGAGTACTCAGGAATAAAACCTAAAATAACAAGTATTATTGGGGATGACTGGGCAAAAGGGTTAGATGCAACTGCAAGTCAGCAAGACTGATTTGGTGCAAAGCACAAATGGGGTGATAACTATGTTTAACATATTAATATTGCTAGTATTTATATTTTGTGTAATAAGCTCATATATCGTATTAAATAAATTATTTTTTAATGGAAGAGTGATAAATAGAATATATACATACATAAAAGTTGACCAGGTAAGTAAAGTGAAGAGAAAGGTAAAAAAAGAGAAACATATGCAAACCATTAAAAACTTGTTTATAAGAATTAATAAAAGTATAACTAAACATAATAGGACTAAAACGAGACACTATAAGAAATTTAATGATCAGTTAGGTGACGCTATCTTAATAATATCTAATTCATTGAAGGTTGGTCATAGTTTTACACAAGCATTAGATACATTAGTTATGGAAATGCCGGCTCCTCTTTCAACAGAATTTGGGCAAGTAATAAGAGAGGTAAGGCTGGGTAAGACACTAGAAAAAAGTCTAGAAAATTTATTGGAAAGAATACCTAGTAAGGACTTAGAACTAATGCTTACTGCAATACTTATGCAGAGAGAAACAGGTGGAAACCTAGCAGAAGTATTAGATATAATATCGGAAACTATAAGAGAAAGACTAAAACTATCACGTGAAATAAAAACCTTAACAGCGCAAGGTAGGCTGTCAGCTATCATAGTATTAGTACTCCCTATAGCAATAGGGGGGGTAATGTTTGTAATGTCACCAGATTATATAATGGAGCTGTTTACAAATAAAATAGGAATACTTATGGTAGTAAGTGGGATATTTTCAGAGTTAATAGGAATGGTGTTTATAAATAAGATAATAAAGATAGATGTGTAAGTGAGGGAGTGATACATATGAAATATGTGTTAGTAATATTATTGTTTGCAGCATTAAGTATATCAATAACTTACATACTTCAAAAAATATTTTACAAGAAAATAATGATAGAAGATAGAATAAAAAGGTTACAGTCAGACTATAATGTCGAAAGCAAGGAGATAAAAGATATATTTTATAAAAAACTAATAAAGAGTTTATATGAAAAAGTTAATAAGAATATTTATGGGTTAATGCCAAATAATATAAGAGAAAGAATACATATTAAATTGCAAAAGGCAGGAATAATACATAAGATAGATGTGCCAAAATGGATAACTATAAAGCTTATTGTAGGTATATTTATCCCATCAATTTTTTTAATAATGTTATATCAAAAGAATGGTTTTGATGTTAAGAGTTTATTTATGTGGTTAATTGCAACTGGAATTTTATATGCACTGCCAAACTTGTTTTTAGCCCAGATAATTCAAAAAAGAAAAATACAAATACAAAAAGAATTACCAGATGTTCTTGACTTACTAACAGTTAGTGTAGAAGCGGGACTTTCTTTTGACAATGGCATACTCAAGCTAACTGAAAAAATGAAAGGAGTGCTAATAGATGAATTTTCTAAGTACATAGCAGATATGAAAATAGGAAAAAGCAGAAAAGAAGCACTTCAAGCTATGCAAAAAAGGATAGATGTTGATGATATAACTACATTTACCGGTGCACTAATACAAGCATATGAACTAGGTATAAGTATAGGTAATGCAGTAAAGATTCAATCAAAGCAAATGAGAGAAAAAAGAAGACAACGAGCTCAAGAAATAGCAATGAAAGCACCAGTAAAGATGCTATTTCCACTGATATTTTTCATATTTCCAAGCATATTCATAATATTACTTGGGCCAGCGGTACTAAGAATGATAAAAGCGTTTTCAGGGCAGTGAAAAAGTTGAGAGTTGAGAACGGGAAGGGGTGAGTCACATGCAGCTTATCGACCAAACTACAGATACAGTAATATCAACGAACGCTAGAGTTGCGGATACATTTTGGAGTAGATTTATAGGGCTTATGTTTAAAAAAAGTATAGGTGTCGAAGATGCACTAATTATAGATCCGTGCAATAATGTGCATATGTTTTTTATGAATTTCCCTATTGATGTGTTGTTTATAGATGAGGAAGATACTATATGCTGCATACAAGAAAATCTAAGGCAAGGTCAGATAAGTAAATATGTAGCAAAGGCTAGATATGTGGTGGAGTTGCCGAGTGGGAGAATGAAGGAAAAAAATGTAAAAATAGGAGATAAAATACATAAAAATGATTGACAAAATATGGAAAGCATGATAAAATGTTTTTATATACAAAATATAAGGAGGAATAAAAAATGGGTTGGAAAAAGAATATAGCTAAAATGGTGATACCTATTGTAGCAGTGTTGCCATTAACAGGATGTTTTGGGTATAAAGTTGTTAAGGAAGAAAAAGCAGAAAAAGCAGAAAAAGCAGAAAAAGCAGAAAAAGCAGAAAAAGCAGAAAAAGCAGAAAAAGCAGAAAAAGCAGATATTTCTAAAGAAATGAAGTTCGAATCACCTGATGGTACGGATGGAATACTTGTAAATGGAGACAGAAGCGATGGGGGTGTGTTTCTAACAGGGGATGGTACACGTCATATAGAGATGAATGTATACGGAAATAATTATAAATACTGGCCTGGAAGACTTGCTGAAGCAGAGTCTAGTTATCAAGAAAAACTAGAAGTAGAAGGTATGGGGGATCCTCTTATAGGTGAAGAAATTCCTGACAAAACGAATGTATATTTTAAAAATGCATATGATATAGCAATAGACAAATTTTTCGAAGAACAAGGGGTAAATCTTCCCAAATCAACTGACTTTGTAAATACTCAAAATCAACCAGATTAATAAATTAAAAAGGAATACAGGGGTATTCTTTTTTAATTTATTAATAAAGTGCTATTTTCTGTAGGGTACAAGCAAGTCGGCACTATAAGTAGAATGGTTAAAAGTTTCTAAAAAATAGAAATTTTAAATAGATTGAAAATAAACAAAAAATATGGTACTATATGTATAAAAATATAGCAATATGAGACAACGATAGGAGGCAACATATGGGTGGAAAACTTAAAATTATAGTTTTAGTAGCTACAATATTTGCTGCTGCTTATATTGATGAAAATTATAAGGCGCATAAAGAAGAGAAGAGGATTATTGAAGAATCTGAAAATGAAAGCTCACTTAAGGTTACATTGCCTAACGGGATGACAGCAACTCTTGTTTTAAACGAAAACAATAATGTTGTTGTGGATCAAGGAAGTGGTAAAACGGTTACATATTATCCTACTTATAGAGATGCAGATTTTGAAGGTAATAAAATGGTTATTAAATATCCAGACGGAAAAGAGCAGGAGTTTAAAGGTGAAGAAGTTTCTAATGATACCAAAGGTGATTTGCAAGAGGTATATGACAAAGTGTTGGACAGATATTTTCAAGAACAGGATATAGAACTACATAAATTAATTGAAGATGAGGATACTTTAGAAACTGTAGAGGCGCAACCATAGTAAAATAATTATATTGCTATAATTACATAGAAATGTTAAAATAGATAGGGTTAAAAATAACTAAAGATAGAATAATATAAGAAGAAATAAACTTTTATGGTAACCCAAGAAATGGAGTGATTACATGATTATAGAAGGAAGAAATTCGGTTAGGGAAGTTTTGAGATCGGATAGGAGTATAGAAAAAATATTGGTGATGAAAGGGCAAAAGGAAGGTAGTATACAGACTATTTTTGGCATAGCTCGTGAAAAAGATGTAATTATTCAAGAGGTTGACAGGGCAAAACTTGATGAGCTTTCTGAGACGAAAAACCATCAAGGGGTTATGGCAATAGTAAGTGAATATGAGTATTTTGAGGTAGAAGATTTATTAAATGAGGCTTATAGTAAAAACGAGACCCCGTTTTTGATCATACTCGATGAGGTGACGGATCCACACAATCTTGGTGCGATTATTCGTACTGCCAATATATCGGGTGCTCATGGGATTATAATACCTAAAAGGCGTTCTGTGGGACTTACACAAATAGTAGCAAAGACATCGGCAGGGGCGATAGAATATACAAAGGTTGCAAAGGTGACGAATCTAAATGCTACAATAAAAGATTTGAAAAAGCAAGGAATATGGGTTGTTGCGGCAGATATGGATGGAAAACAAATGTATGATATAGATTTCAAAATGCCGATAGCAATCGTCATTGGAGCGGAAGGCGAAGGCGTAAGCAGGCTGATTAAAGAAAATTGTGATATGGTTGCATCTATACCTATGAAAGGGCAAATAAATTCTCTAAATGCATCTGTAGCAGCGGCAATATTGATGTATGAGGCAGTTAGGCAGAGAATGAATTGAGACTGGAGTGTTTAACATGTTTGGTTTGTTACTTGATTTTATTTATCCGAGAAAGTGCCTTGTTTGCATGAAAATAATGCCTGTTGAGGATAAGAATATTTTTTGCTCGAATTGTAAAAAATATATACAGTATATAAAGAATGATTGCGAAAATGAGTTTTTTAATAAAAGAAATGTTTTTATTAAGAGAAATTATGGTGTAGTTGTGTATAATGAGTATCTTAAAGAAGTGATACATAGGTATAAATATGGAAAGAAAGAACACTATGGTAAAATACTTGCAGAAATGATGCAGGAAAAATTTGAAGATATAATAAAGATACACAATATAGATGTTGTCATACCTGTGCCTATTCACAAAAATAGGCTTAAAGTGCGTGGATATAATCAATCTGAAATTATATCTAAGGCACTATCAAAAAAGGTAAATATCAAGCATGATAAAAAATACATCTTTCGATTGAAAGATACTAAGCCTCAAAATAATTTAAATGTAAAAATGCGAAAAATAAACCTAAAGAAATCTTTCAAACTTGTCGATAAACAAAATGTAAGCTATAAAAAGGTATTGCTAATTGATGATATATATACTACCGGGAGTACACTTGAAGGGTGTGCGGAAATCCTGACGGCACATGGAAGTGAGGTATATACTCTTTGTTTAGCAGTAGCGGTGAAATAGCAAATGTAGTGGCTAGTGAATAGTCGCTGGTGAAAAGATGAATTTGCAATGCAAGTTCTGAAAAAATGAGCAATGTACACTTAAAATGGTGCATTGAAATTATGAGAGGTGGAGATTTATGATGGTACAAACAAGACATTTTGGACAAATTAACGTAGAAGAGGATAAAATCATTAATTTCAGGGATGGAATGCCAGGATTTACAAATATGAAGAATTATGTGTTACTTACAAATGAGGAAAATCAAAAGGAAGGACCTTTCTTCTGGTTACAATCAGTAGAAGATGGAGATGTTGCATTTGCTTTAGTTAATCCACATGCAGTCTACCCAGACTATAGTCCAGAAGTGAAAGACGAATATGTTGATTTCCTAGGACATACAACAGCAGCAGATTTATCAGTATTTAATGTAGTTGTAGTTCCAGAAGACATTAAAGACATGACTGTAAACTTAAGAGCACCAATACTTATAAACCAAACTACAAAAAGAGGCGCACAAGTAATTTCAGAAAATCAAGAATATGCAATAAGACAATATCTATATCAAGATATGGAGCAAATGAAGAAGAAGTTTGAAGAGGGTGGAAAATAATGTTGGCCCTTTCAAGGAAGAAAGGCGAAAGTATCATGATAGGTCAAGATATAGAAATAACTATCGTTGATATTCAAGCGGACCAAGTAAAGATAGCTATAAGCGCACCTAGAAGTGTGCAAGTGCATAGAAAAGAAATTTTCTTACAAATTCAACAAGAAAATAAAGCAGCAAATACAATATCAGATAAGTCAATAGAAAAACTTAAGGAACTTAAATAATATTAGTTAACCTAATAAGCAGAAAAAATCGAGCTAAATTGCTTGATTTTTTTTGCTTATTAAGTTAAAATAGGGATATTATAAAATTATGGAGGATAGAGCCATGCAAGATTTGAATAAAAGGGTGAAAGTGGAAGAACAGAATATAAATGAAAGGTTATCAAACTTTGATGAAGTTGTACATGGATTTACCAAGGATGAGGCCATACTCGAAGCCCAAAGATGTATTAATTGTAAGACAAAACCATGTGTAAAGGGATGTCCGATAAGTAACGATATACCTGAATTCATTGGCAAAATTGCAGAAGGTAATATACAAGAGGCATATGAGACAGTAAAAAGTCATAATAACTTTCCTGCTATATGTGGCAGGGTATGTCCCCAAGAAGATCAGTGTGAAGGAAACTGTATAAGAGGAAAAAAAGGTGAACCACTTGCCATTGGTTTATTAGAAAGATTCTGCGCAGATTATACCCTCGAAAATATGAATACAGAAAAGAAAATAACAAAGAATAATATAAAAGTAGCTGTTGTAGGTTCAGGACCAGCAGGTCTTGCTTGTGCAAGAGATTTGGTAGAAGGTGGGTATAGTGTAACTTTATATGAGGCGCTTGATACAATGGGTGGAATACTTATATATGGTATACCAAAATTTCGTTTGTCGAGGAAAATTGTTGATAGGGAAATAGAGTACTTGCAAAAACAGGGAGTAGAGTTTGTAAAAAATAAAAGGCTAGGCGTAGATATCACTATTGAGGAACTATATCAGAATGGGTTTAATGCAATATTTATTGGTACAGGAGCAAGTAAACCCAAAATGTTAGAAATAGATGGTGAAAACTTAAAAGGGGTCTACACAGCCTATGAGTATTTATTTAAAGTTAATCTGCATGGCAAGAATCACGGACTTGAGGTTGGCAAAAAGGCTGTTGTCATAGGTGGTGGCAATGTGGCTATGGATGCAGCAAGGGTACTAAAAAGACTTGGTGCAGAAGATGTTACAATAATATATAGGAAAACTAGAACAGAAATGCCCGCAAGAAAAAGTGAAATACATCATGCAGAAGAGGAAAATATAAAAATTATGGAGTTAGTAAATCCAGTCAGATTTATCGGTAATGATGGAAGATTAGAGAAGATAGAACTTGTGAAAATGGAAGTATCATCAACTGATGAATCAGGAAGAATAAAGACAAAGGCTGTAGATGGTAGTAATTTCTTTATTGATGTAGATATTACAATCATTGCTATAGGACAAGAACATGATCATACGTCGATAACTAAAAATACACAAAATATAAGTACACACGCAGGTGGAGGTATACTAGTACATAATGAAACCATGGAAACGAGCAAAGAAAACATATTTGCAGGTGGAGATGTAGTATCTGGTGGATCTACTGTAATAGAGGCAATAAAAGCAGGTAAAAAAGCGGCAAAAGCGATAGATAAAAAAATCAGAGGGGGAAGTACAAATGGATTATAAAGGGAAGTATAAATTTTGGTTAGAGAGTGAATATATAGATGATGCGACAAAGGAAGAGCTATTAAGTATAAAGGATAATGAAAAAGAAATAGAGGATAGGTTTTATAAGGAAATTGAGTTTGGTACTGCGGGACTTAGGGGTGTAATCGGAGCCGGTACAAATAGAATGAATAAATATGTTGTAGGCAAGGCAACTCAAGGACTAGCTAATTTTATATTGAAACAACCAGAATATACGAAAGACATGGGAGTAGCTATAAGTTATGATTGTAGACATAAGTCAACGGATTTTGCCAAGCAAGCTGCTTTAGTACTTAATGCAAATGGAATAAAAACATACATTTTTAAAGAGCTAAGACCTACTCCAGAACTTTCTTATACAATTAGAGAGCTTGGATGTATATCTGGTATAATGATTACGGCTAGCCATAATCCACCAAAATATAACGGCTATAAAGCTTATTGGTTAGATGGATGCCAAGTATCAGAGCCAAGAGACGAGCAAATAATAAATGAAGTAAATAAAATAAATGATTATAGTGTAGTAAAAACAATGGATGAGCAAGAAGCACGAGATGCGGGATTGTATATTGAGGTTTTAGAAGAAATGGATGACAAATATATAGAGGTAATAAAGAAACAAAGCTTAAATGCTGATATAGTAAAAAAGGTTGCAAATGACTTGAGTATTATATATACACCACTTAATGGAACTGGAAATAAGCCAGTAAAAAGAGTATTGTCTGAAATTGGATTTAAAAATGTATTTGTAGTACCAGAACAAGAAAATCCAGATCCAGATTTCACTACTGTAGAATATCCAAATCCAGAAGACCCAAAGGCATTTACGCTTGCACTCGAATATGCAAAAGAAAGAAACGCTGATGTGATAATAGGTACAGACCCAGATGCGGATAGAATAGGGGTAGTTGTAAAAAATAAGAATGATGAATATGAAGTTTTGTCTGGAAACATGACGGGGGTAATTCTTACAGAGTATATATTAGGAGAACAACACAGAAAGGGTATACTTCATAAATCACCAGTAGTTGTATCTACGATTGTGTCTACAGAGATGACAAGAGCTGTGGCAGAACATTATGGAGCAAGACTAGAGAGTGTCCTTACAGGTTTCAAATATATTGGTGGTAAAGTAGAAGAATTAGAAAGAGATAATTCAGGGGAGTTTATATTTGGTTTTGAAGAAAGCTTTGGTTATCTTGCGGGTAAACATGCTAGAGATAAGGACGCTATAGTTTCTGCAATGCTAATATGTGAAGTTGCAGCAATTTGCAAAGAAAAGGGTATAACACTATATGAATACATGCAGGAACTATACGAAAAATATGGATATTATAAAGAGACAACTGTAAATATAAAGCATGAAGGAAAAGAAGGGGAAGAAAAAATAAAAAGAATTATGCAGGCCTTAAGGAACAGCGATATCACAGGTATTGCAGGACTTAAGGTTATGAAGAAAAAAGATTATGAATTACAGACCTGTAATAACTTCAAAACGGGTATTTTATCGGAATATAAGGAATTACCAATTTCAAATGTGTTAAGATATGAATTATCAGAAAACTCATGGATTTGTGTTCGACCTTCAGGCACAGAGCCTAAAGTTAAGGTGTATTTTGGAGCAAAAGCTGATTCAGAGGTACAAGCTATAGAAATGCTAGAAAACATGAAGAAAGAATTTATGTTAGAAGTAGAAAAGATAAATTAGTTTAAAATAGCGGATAGCAGTTAGAATATATAAGATAAAACTTTTGTTTTACTTTTATTTTAACTGCTATCTGTTATAAAATCGGAGGTAAGTCATATGTCATATATACTAACTATAGGTATAATACTAATAGCATCAAAGCTGTTTGGTATAGCAAGCAAAAGAATGTACATGCCAAAAGTTGTTGGTTCTCTTCTGGTAGGAGTAGTGCTAGGACCTATGCTAATGGGTATAATTCATGAAGATGAAATTTTGAAGGTTATTGCTGAAATAGGGGTAATAATTATAATGTTTGAGGCAGGGCTTGAAACGGATATAAATAGGTTTAAGAAAAATATGAAATCATATGTGATAGTTGCAATGGGTGGTGTTATAGCACCATTTGCATTCGGGTTTGCAATAGGGACATTATTTAATTTTGATGCAATAACGAGTATATTTATTGGTGCAGTTTTGAGTGCTACATCTGTTAGTATAACAGTGGAGACATTGAATGAAATGAAAAAATTAGATAGCACTGCAGGTAGAACGATTTTAGGAGCTGCTTTAGTTGACGATGTTATTGGGATAGTTATATTATCTGTTCTAATAAGTAGAATGAATTCAGCAGCCGAACCTATCAGTATGGTTTTGATAAAAATTGTTATATTTTTTGCAATTGCCTATATTAGTGGTATACAATTTCGTAAATTTTTCAAATGGCTTAGCGATAGTGAAGGGCGAAAAAGAAGGATACCCATATTTGCTTTAGGTTTTTGTTTGTTATTTGCGTATTTCGCAGAGAAGTTTGGTGTTGCGGATATAACAGGAGCATATATAGCAGGGTTAGTTTTTTCTAACATGCATCAGACAAATTATATAAGAGAAAAAGTAGAAGTTGTGTCATATATGTTCTTTGGACCAATATTTTTTGCAAGTATAGGTATGACTGCGACTATGGAGGGTATGACATATGAAGTTATAGCTTTTGCAGTAATATTGACATTGGTTGCTATAATTTCTAAAATAATAGGTGGGTATTTTGGATCTAGAATATCAAAAATAAATAGGACTGACTCACTTAAAATATCATTTGGAATGATAGCAAGAGGAGAGGTGGCACTTATAATTGCAACTAAAGCTAAGACTTCAGGAATTATAACAGAACCTATATTTGCTGCAGTGGTTATAATGGTTATAGTAACTACTATAATAACACCTATATTATTGCAATATGTGTATAATAAAAATAAGCACAAATTGCATGAGGAAATAGTCGAATAAAATAAAAATATTTGCAATTTTTTTGTAAAAGGTGTAAAATAAATTTATAAAATGCCGATATAAATATTAAGGCATAGTCTAATTTGAAAGTGCACACGGAGGTGTTAGTATGAAAATAGAAGGATCTAATGTTACGACACAAAATACAAATGGACAACCAGTAAGGCAACAAGAATTTGATACTAGGGAAGTTATAAAAGTAATTGAACAAGTACAAAGAAAGGTAGAAATACCGATAGACGAAAAAATTAAAGAATATCCAGAATATGTACCATCAATTCCTGAAAAATCTTGGATGGAAGCAGTAGAAACAGCGAATAAGAAACTTGAAGGTGCAAACACAGAATTTAGATTTTCAGTTCATGAAGCGACAAATCAGGTATCAGTAAAGGTTCTTAATAAAGACACTGGCGAAGTAATAAGAGAAATACCGCCAGAAAAAATTCTCGACATGGTAGCCAAAATGTGGGAAATGGCTGGAATCTTTGTCGATGAGAGAAGGTGAGCGAGATGTCAACTAATAGAATAACAGGACTAGCAACAGGTATGGATACAGAAACACTGGTAAAAGGTTTGATGGATGCTGCAAAAACTCCAATGATTAAACTAAAACAAAAACGACAATTAGATGTGTGGAGAATGGAAGCTTATAGAGAAATGACTTCTAAGATGACAGCTTTAAAAAGTGAGTATATGAATGTATTAAATCAATCAACTAATATGACATCAAAGTCTAGTTATAAAGTGATTTCATCTACGAGGATGGATAAAATAACTGGACTTACAAGTAATGCAGTAGATATAACAACAAATGCAGAAACGTCAGTGGCTAATCATACTATAAAAATAGACAGGCTCGCGACTGCAGCTAGTGCAGAAAGCACAGCTGGAGTTACAAAGGATGTACAAAGTTCTGCTGTAATTCTAGATTTGAATTTATCTGGAAAAGAATTTAAAATAAACCTAGATGGGATACAAAAGACAATAACTTTAAACAATTATGCGGATATGGATGCATTGATATTAGATATGAATGATAAAATAAAAACAGCTTTTGGTACTGGAATTGATGATGTAAATGGTAAAATACAAGTAGCAGAAACCTCTGTAGGCTCAGGAATGCTAAAATTTACTGTAGGTAACGGAGCAAGCGTCATGGTAGCACAAACTGCCGATGTTATAGAAAATGATGCATTAGCTGGTCTAAAATTGACTGCAGGTGATTCAAATAGGTTAAATGCTTCTGCAAAGCTAGGAGATTTAAAAACAAGATTTAATACAGAGTTAACATTTGGCGGAGTGGGTTTAGATGAACTAAGGTTTAGCATTAACGGTAGTGAAGAATTTGTATTTGACATAGATACTACTCTTTCAGAGATGATGTCAGAAGTAAATGCAAATATAAAGGCTAATGTAATAATGAAGTATGATGAAGTAAATGATAAGTTTACAATTGAATCAAAAACCAAAGGTGCAGGTGCTAATATAATAATAAACCAAACTGCAGGTGGATTTTTTGGTGCAGTTAGTAATATAGCAGCGGCTAGTTACTCAAATGGTTTAGACGCAAAAGTTACTATAGATGGGCAGGAAATTTTAAGAAATTCAAATGAGTTTACTGTAAACAATGTGGGTTATAAATTAAAAGCTACGACAGCAAATACTATAGATATTAATATGAATATAGATACCCAGAAAGTATATGATAATATTAAAACTTTTATAACTAAATATAATGAATTGATAGATAATATAAACTTGAAAACGAGTGAAAAGTATGACAGAAACTATCAACCACTTACAGATGATGAAAGAGAAGCAATGAGTGATGATGACATTGTAACATGGGAGAAAAAAGCAAAAACAGGACTACTTAAAAATGATAATATATTGCAAAGTATGGTGTATAAAATGCGTACTGCAATATCTGAAGCTGTTGGTGGTGGTACTGGATTATTAGCGAGTATAGGAATATCAACAAGTGGGTATGAAGATAAAGGTAAGCTTGTTATCGATGAAATTAAATTAAAAGCAGCAATAGAAGGTAGCCCAGATAAAGTTGCAGATTTATTTGCTAAAAAATCCACAACTCATCCGGTATATAAAAGAACTCTTACATTAGATGAACGAAAAATAAGATATGAAGAAGAGGGCATAGCGAACAGGTTATATGATATATTAGAGGATAATATTTCTACATATAGAGATGCAAATGGAAAAAAAGGTTTCTTAGTTGAGAAGGCAGGTATTGTGGGTGATGCTTCAGAAGCAACTAACTTTTTAACAAACCAAATAATCGATTATGAACTAGATATAGCAGATTGGGAAGATAGACTAGCAGATAAAGAAGATGGATATTATGCTAAATACGCTGCACTTGAAGTGGCAATCCAAAAAATGAATACACAATCATCTTACATAAGCAATATGCTAGGAGGATCATCGTCAGGTAGTTAATCTCTTTGGGTTTAATTCCCCGTCGGCTTGTCGCGATCTTGTCATTGCGAGGAGGTTCTTTCGACGAAGCAATCTCGTTTTTGAAAGATGAGATTGCTTCGCAAAAAACGCTCGCAATGACAACATGATACCCCGTCGGCTTGCTACGGGGAGATTCATTAAGGAGGATGATAAGTATGGAATTTAACGACTATAAAAAGTACAATTTGGAAAAATTAGATAAAGTGAACTCAATCTATAGAAATTCAAAACGCCAAAAGGAAGCTCTTATTAGTGAAGACACAGAGAAGCTTTTGAGGTTAATTGAAAAAAGAGAAGATGATATTAAACGAATTAATGAATTGGATATTTTACTCAGTAAGAGCATTGAAAATTATGAAGACAAAGAAGTAGACTCTATAAAAAAAGAAATAATTGACAAGTATAGAGAAGTACAAGAAATGGATAAAGATAATCAGAAAACAGCAGATAATCTTAAAAAAGGATTGTATGTAAAAATACATTCAATAAATATTGGAAAGAAAGTCATTAATCAAGGATACCAAAAAAAGGATCTATACGAGGGTGGCATATATATAGACAAGATAATTGGCAAGAAATTATAGGAGGGGATTATAATGACAACAAATAATGCAAGCAATACATATCTAAGTAGCAAAGTAATGACAGCATCCTCGCAAGAATTAAATTTAATGTTATATGATGGAGCTTTAAAATTTTGTAATCAAGCAATAAGAGCCATAGAAAATCAGAAAACAGAAGAGGCACACAACTTTATTATAAGAACGGAAAACATAATAATGGAATTTATATCGACTGTGGATACAAAATATGATGTTGGAAAAAATTTAGATAGTATGTATAATTATATATATAGAAGGCTATTGGAAGCAAATTTTAAGAAAGATAAACAAATACTAGAAGAAGTGCAAGGATATCTTAGAGAACTAAGGGATACATGGAAAGAAGCTATGGAAATAACTAAAGTAAAAAAAGCAGTAAATGAGTAAGTTGGAAGGAACAGAAAAAGGAACTCTTTTAGACTAAAGAGTTCCTTTTTCTGTTCCTTCCAACATTTACAGCTTTAATTTATGCTATATTCATAGTATAATGAAAAAGTAATGTAAATGAAAATAATCTTTAATCAGGGGGTGGCAAATATTAACTCGACACAAAAAAATAAAGAAAGGAATGGTGATATGATTAGGAAGTATAAAATCAAATGGTTATTTATATTGCTCTTGAGTTTTATGGTAATTTTCCCAGGCAAGGGTTATGCTGATTTTACATATACCGTTAAGAGTGGAGATACACTATATTTGATAAGTAAAGCTTATTCGGTATCAATAACTAGCATAAAAACTGCAAATAATTTAACAACAGATTATTTATATGTAAATCAAAAACTTACAATACCAACTGATAAAATTATACAATATACAGTGATTTCAGGAGATACGTTGTGGAAAATAAGTCAAAAGTACAATACTACGATTGATAGAATAAAGACATTAAACAATCTTACTTCAGATTATTTGACCGTAGGGCAAGTGCTGATAATAGAGAAAGATACAATTGTATCAAATGTTACATATGCAAGTTACAGAACTCATACGGTTAAAGCAGGAGATAACCTATGGAGCATAGGGGTTTTATATGATGTTACAATTAGTGGAATAAAAACTTTAAATGGTCTTACAAGCGATTATTTAACGATAGGACAAGTTTTGAAAATACCAGCAAGTATAGTTTATACACTGGACTCAATTGTTGAGTCAAAGCTTATAGTATTTCCATTCAAAGCAAAAACAGATTATCAAGCATTTACAAATAGCTACGCAGCAGCAAGGGATTATAGCACAACAGGAACAGTAAGAGTTCATGAGGGACAAGATATCATGGCAAACAAGGGAACACCAGTATATGCAATGGGAGCAGGGGTGATAACAAATATAGGATGGAACGAATATGGCGGTTATAGAATAATGATTAAACTAGACGGAATAAACTACTCACTATACTATGCACATTTTTCAAAATACGCAGATGGCATGTATATTGGAAAGAAAGTATCTGCAGGGGAGTTAGTAGGATATGTAGGTGATACAGGATACGGACCAGAAGGAACAACTGGTAAGTTTGCACCACATTTACATGTAGGTATATACAAAACATCAGATATGACAACAATAAATCCATATCCATATTTAAAGAAATTAAGTCAATAAAGATGTGGAAGGGGATGTTGGTTTTTTGCTAATTTTTCAAAAGAAGTAGTAATATATAGTTTTTTATACAGAACAAAAGGACAGTTCCTATAAATAAGGAACTGTCCTTTTATCTGACTCCATTTTATTCTGACTTATTTTCAATAACAACCTTACTGCCTTCGAATAAATCCTTCACATTTGTTTGGGCAACAATATCACTAGCATTTATTCCTTTTATAATCTCAACAACACTATCATTTTTCAGACCTATCTCAACTATTTGTTTTACTACCACGCCGTCTTTTATTATGTATACATAATTCTTACCGTTATCTACAACTAGTGTACTTATGGGTAAGATGTTTTTTGCTTCTATTGTTAAATTTAAACTTGCTTTTGCGGAAAATCCAGCAAGTAAGTCTTGTGAATTGCTTATTGTTATTTCTATAGGAAAATCCGTTCCTGTGCTCATGGCTACTGGTCCTAATTTTGATACAGTTCCTTCAAATGCACTGTCTTTATATGCATCTATTTTTACATCTATTTTTTGACCCTCTTTGAGTATTGGAACAAACTCCTGTGAAACGGTTCCTTTGAGCTTTAGTAGATTAGTATCTGCTATAGTCACAATTGTTGAACCTACTGCAGCTAGCTCGCCTACATGCAAATTCTCATTTGTTACAGTTCCTGATATCGGACTAGATATAATTGTGTTATCAAACTGAACTTTTAGTACATTAAGCGCTGCCTTAGCTTGTTCAAGTGTCGCTCCACTCGCTATTTCATACTGTTTTTGTGCTAATTCATACTTGCTTTTGGCAGTTAAAATTTGACTTTGAGCGGATGAGCCATCTGAAATTATAGACATAACATATTGCTTTTTTGCTACATCATATTTATTTTTATTATCCTCAAGCTGGCTTTGGGGAACTTGTCCAGATACCGAAAGCGCTAAATCTTTATTATATGCTCGCTCTGCTATTTCAAAGTTTATTTTTGCCTGAGTTGCTTGATCAATCAAAATCTTCTCGGTGCTAGATGCTGTACTTTCTGCTGTTCTCATATTAATCCTTGCCTGATCGATTTGGTCCTCTGCCATCTTAACTGCTGCTTCAGCCTGAGCCATCTGTGCACTTAGTTCATTGGCTTCAATTATTGCTATGATTTCTCCAGCTTTTATTTTGCTACCTGTTTTTACATTCATTGCTTTTATTCTTCCACCTATCTTAGGTACTATACTAACAGTCTCGTTTGGAAGCATAACTCCAGATATATCTAGTTTTGCTGTCATGTCCTTGGTTTCGAGCTTACATGCTTTAACTGTCACTTTACTGTTTGCATTTTTTAATTGAGTACTATATACATATCCACAAGCGAATAGTATACCCACGATGACGATTCCTATTGCTATTCTAACATATAATTTTTTCATAGTATAACTCCTCTTTTACATATATTTTAGGCTTACATTTATTTCAGATATAATACCTTACTATTTTTATTTTTATTGTATAATTTAAGGTCGTATTTGTCAAGTATTTAGATTAATTTAACGAAAAATATTACTATTTTAATATATAAGTATATGGATTAATGATTTTTAAAATATTAATAAAAACTAAGTAATGTAAGATAATAAGATAATAAGCCTAGGAAATTGTAGATAAAAAAAATGCGGTTTTTTAGATTACAAGTTAAAAAAGTCTATTGACTTTTTTATGTATTAGGACTAAACTATTATAGTCTTTTAAATTAATATAAACAACAGGACGGAGGTATGTATTGTGTTTGGATTGACAGGAATAGCGTTGTATGCATTTATATTAGTTGCGAAAGTATTGGAAGTAGCGGTAAGTACTTTAAGGATAATACTTTCATCTAAGGGAGAAAAAATTAAAAGTTCGCTTGTTGGGTTAATTGAGATAACTTTATGGATATATGTAGCAGCAGGAGTGCTTAAAAATATGGACAAAGATCCAATGCTTGCAATAATATACTCTATAGGCTTCACTTTAGGTGTATATTTTGGGGGTAGATTAAGTGACAAGCTTTCATTAGGGAATGTAAAAGTAAGTGCAATAGTTAGAAGTAAAGATGGATATGAGTTAGCGGTTAAAATAAGAAGTCACAATTTTGCAGTAACTGTTTTTAAAGGAGAGGGTATGAATGAAGAGAGACACCTTCTAATAATGATGATTAAGAGGAAAAGACTCCATCAACTTATTGACTTATTAAAAGCATATCAGAATAATATAGTTATTGATTATACAGAAATTAATATAGACTATGGGGCATATGGTATTTTTAAGAAATAATGGATAAGTAGTTGCATGATTTGAATTCAAAGTGGCACTACCAGAATGAAGATGGAGGAATATAAATGAAAATCGGTAGTATAAGATTGTTGTTGATATTAATTTTAGGGATAACTATATTTAGCGGATGCGGGCAAGATGAAAGTGAAGAAAAGTCGATTGGTACTAGTGAAAGTAAAGAGTTTGTTATTGTGACATCGTTTTATCCTATGTATATTGAGGCATTAAATGTAGCAAGGGATATATCAAGTGTAAAAGTTATTAATATGACGAAGGATCAAACAGGATGTCTACATGATTATTCCCTTACGCCTGCTGATTTAAAAACACTTGAAGTGGCAGATGCCTTTGTCATAAACGGTGCAGGTATGGAAGCGTTTATGGACAAGGTTGTAAAAGGGCAGCCTAACTTGAAAATAGTAGAGGCGAGTCAAGGAATAGAACTTGTTAAAAATGAAAGTGATGGAGAGGATAATCCACATGTGTGGTTAAGTATATCGAATTCGGTTTTGCAAGTTAGAAATATAGAAAAACAATTGGCTATTATTGATTCTGAAAATGCTTCAAAATACAAGAAAAACGCAGATGAATATATAAGGAAACTTGAGAATCAAAAGGATAAAATGCATAAGGTTCTAGATGAAGTGAAGAACAACGACATTATCACATTCCATGAAGCTTTTCCGTATTTTGCAAAGGAATTTAAGTTTAACATTGTAGCAATAATTGAAAGAGAACCAGGTTCACAGCCTACTCCGAGAGAACTTGAGGAAACCATAAATACCGTAAAAGAATCAGAAATAAAAGCATTGTTTGCTGAACCTCAATATTCTATAGGAGCAGCAGAGACTATTGCTAGCGAAACGGGTGCCAAAATATACACACTTGACCCAGCAGTGACAGGGGATGGAAGCTTGAATTCATATATTAATATAATGGAACAAAATCTAAAATCGATAGAAGAGGCGTTAAAATGATAAAAAATAAATATAATATGAACTGCGAGAAAACCTGCGGTGGATTATGTTGTACAAAAATTGAAAATATTGGTGTGGTTTATGGTAGAAGCACCATACTCAAAGATGTAAACATACATATTCATTGCGGGGAGCTTACGGCACTTATAGGACCTAATGGAGCTGGTAAAAGTACATTGCTCAAGGCACTGCTAGGCGAAATAAAACATACAGGAAAACTAGAATTTCTTGATGAGAAGGGTATTCACACGGGACATCCTATAATCGGTTATGTTCCACAGAGCTTGAATTTTGATGCGGGTTCACCAACCAGCGTACTTGACCTTTTCATGGCATGTAGATCATCTTTTCCTGCATGGCTTTATACACCAAAAAAGGTTTTGAAAGATGTAGAAGAAAGTTTAGAACGTGTAAAGGTGGCACATCTTATAAAAAGGCGTCTCGGAGCACTCTCAGGTGGAGAAATGCAAAGAGTTTTACTCGCTCTCGCGCTTGACCCTGTACCAGATTTGCTATTACTTGATGAACCGGTTTCAGGTATAGATCAGAATGGCATGGAATTATTCTATAAAACTGTGTCAGAAATACGTAAAGCATATGATTTATCGATAATACTTGTTTCTCATGACTTTGATATTATAAGTAAATATGCAGATCGTGTTGTTTTACTAAATGGAACTGTATTGTGTAACGGTAGTGCGGAAGAAGTATATAAAGATAAAAGTTTTTTAAAAACCTTTGGAATGAGAGTTTAAGGATAAATTTAGACATGTAGGTGAAGACGGCGCAGGCAAGCCGTCGTGCTACTGGAAAAACTTGTAAGGCTCAAGCTTGTCTGTGCTTGATAGAAGAGGAAAAAATGGAAGAGGAAGTTTAATAAAAGTCGGGGGTGCATAAAAGCTTATGGAGATTTGGTATAGATTAGTAGAACTCGTTATGCCTTTTGATTGGGCGAAGGCAGACCATATGTATTTTATGAAGAATGCGCTTCTTGCTATAATACTTGTTTCGTTTATTTTTGGAATACTAGCAACGATGATAGTAAATAACAGGTTGGCGTTTTTCT
This sequence comes from Clostridiales bacterium GWD2_32_19, assembly GCA_001795385.1. Lineage (GTDB taxonomy): Bacteria > Bacillota > Clostridia > Lachnospirales > UBA12420 > UBA12420. The sequence goes on along the minus strand of MGOU01000047.1, from coordinate 23,271 downwards.
CTGATGCTTTGGGCCACGGAGCATTCACGGGTGTCGTTATCGGTGGAATGCTTGGATTTGTAAGGCCTATATGGTCGGCAATAGTATTTTCCATCATTTTTTCTCTTGGAATAACATTGGTAAAAAATAAGAGTAAGATTTCTAGTGACACAGTAATAGGAGTGTTTTCTGCTGTTGCGGTTGCACTTGGAATTTTTATATCCACCTTAGGTGGACAGAGTTTTACAAAGCTCAATATATTTCTCGTGGGAGATATTCTGAGTATCACACCTTCTGAGATAGGTTTGCTTTTCTTTGTTCTAGCATTGGTGGTGATACTATGGTGGTTATTATTTAATAAACTACTAGTCGTTAGTGTTAATCAATCACTTGCCGCAAGCAGAGGTATCAAAACATTTTGGGTTGAGGTAATTTTTACGACTACGATTGCTGTAATAGTTACAATATCGATGTCATGGATAGGGCTTTTGGTTATAAATTCATTACTTATTTTACCTGCAGCAGCAGCAAGAAATATCACTTCAAATGTGAGACAATATCATTTAGTAACAATACTTATATCTATGATATCTGGAGTAAGTGGACTGATACTTTCATACTACATAGAAACAGCAACAGGAGCCACAATCGTTTTGATTTCATCGATATTTTTCTTTATTACATTTGCGTTAAGAGGCAAAACTAGCTGATAGCTTAATAATGAGTGAAAAATAGTATACACTTATATAGAGTTTTTATTGACATTAATACCTTATTAGTTTATATTATATTAAAATAGGATGGCAAATGAGGTGCATAAAATGGATGAAAGAATTTCTTTTCAGGATGATTTATCTAAGATGTATGAAAAAGGGTTATATGATGTACCATATGTAATGACAGACTCAGTGGTATTTGCTATAGGTGAGATTGAAAAAAAGAATTATAGGAAGCTACCTGAAAAAGAACTTAAAGTTTTATTAATCAAAAGAGGAACGAATAGTTTCTGGGAGTTACCTGGAGGCTTTATTCATAAAGGTGTAGATATAGATAAATCGGCAAAAATAAAGTTACAGCAGAAGACAGGGGTTAATGATATACATTTAGAACAAATCTTTACATATGGAGGGTCAGATCGAGATAAGAGAGGTAGAATTGTATCCATATGCTATATAGCTCTTATAAAAGCAGTAACTGTAAGTTCAGGAAAAGAGTTTGGTGCAGAGGAAGCAGAATGGTTTAAAATATCTACAAAGCTTATACAATCTGATAAAGAAGAGCAGACTGATGGTTATAGAAAAGAAAGCATAATGCAGATTGTATTAAATAATAACATTGAAATATTAAGTGCAAAGGTAAAATATGTGAAAACAGTAAAAGCTAATACGGTAGAAAAAACTATAGAGATAATAGAAAGTAATGGTATTGGGTACGATCATGCGGAGATGATACTATATGCTGAAAAAAAGCTAAAAAATAAGCTTGAACATAGTGATATAGCATTTAGATTAATGCCACAAAAATTCACATTAATGGAGCTTCAGCAGGTATACGAAACTATAATTAAAAAGGAATACTCAAAGGCGAATTTTCAAAGAAAAATTAAAAGGTTACTGATTGAGACAGACGGAGTTATGACGGGAGCAGGGTTTAGGCCAGCTAAGTTATATATGTTTAATACAGAATGGGATGAGGAAGAATAGAGAGTTTTATTAGGATACGAAGAAGGATAAGAGTGTGTTTATGGAAAAAATTGAAAACAATCCAAAATAAAAAAAGAAATTTTAGGAGTATTTGAAAAAATGTCGAAATATTACAAGGTGTATAAATTAACAAACCGCTGTATGATGAACGGCACGTACGGTGGTTGAGAGGTTGGAAAATCTATTAAGTAAATTTTTAGACCTCTCGATTGTATCCTATTTAATAATCATTATTTAACTATTTTAATGAAATTGGTATATTTATGTTCATATTTTTATACTTAGTACCCCTATATTCAACATTGGTAATTCTTGTAATAATTTCCCATCTGCATTTATATAAAATGCCCCACCATTAGCCATATTAATTTTAGTATCCCACGAATTGATTATGAGAGTATTCTTGCCACCTAACTTCACTTTTTCAGTATATTGTTCGGTTGCATTAATTTTCCAATCTTCCACAGTGTAACTAATATATAATGGCCATAGCAGATAATCTATTTGCAACTGATTAACAGTTTTTTGATTTTCTTTATACCATAAGTCTCCACATATTACAACTGCGAATGTTTTTTCTTTATATTTAAATGCTTCAATTTTTAATCCTTCTTTATAATCAGTACCATATACTCGGCTAGGTTTCCATGTTATTGAAACTCTTCTGTAATTTATAAGTGTTTCACCATTTTCATCAAAAACGATATAACTATCGTATATATCGTTTGCATACTTTTCATAATACCCTATTCCAAAAGCAATTTTATTTTTAATAGCTAAATTACGCATGTGACTCATTACTAGAGAATCTTGGGAAATGGCATTTTTTTTCAAGTCTTCATCAAGATTCCATGTTATTCCGTCAAATCCATTCAGTATCGCTTCTCCGAAGCACAAAAGATCAATATCTTTTTCCTTCGCTTCTTTAATAGCATTTTCTATATTATGTATATTAGTTTCCACATCAAAGTCAGTTACTTTAACAACTCCCAGTCCTATGTTCAAACTATTTATCAATCCTTTCTTTATACCTTCATCTTATAACTTACAAAAGTCGATAAAACTCCTTTGAAGTAGCAAAAAGGAGTTTTATACAGATACTATCTGTTTATTTAATTACTTCAAAATTATCAGATATAGTTATAGAACCTGTAGTATCTAGTTTTTCTGGAACTACATCTCCAGATGCTTCTACAGCTTCTACGAATAACTTATTTATTTCATCGTCACTCATTTCTGCTAGTGCGGCTACTGCATCTAAGGAATCTCCTAAAGATGTTAAATCACCTAAAACTTTACTCATGTAATCACCTCCAAAATATATCCAGTTCATTATATTACATATTTTTACATTTGTCAAGTAGAATTTACATGGTGAGCTATAAAAAACAAACTATCTTATATAACTATAATTTGAATATATATAATTAGTATTAAAAATTAAATAAATTTTAAAAATCTATTGACTTGTTATTCGCAATGTGATATTATCATAATATAAATAACACATAAAAAAAGGAGTGGTAATTATGGTTATGGCTGTAGTAGGACTTAATTGGGGAGATGAAGGTAAAGGAAGGATGATTGATTATTTTGCTGGCGATGTGGATTGCGTAGTGAGATATCAAGGTGGTAACAACGCAGGACATACGGTAAAAAATGAGTATGGAAAGTTTGCCTTTCACAACATACCATCGGGAATATGTTATAAGAATGTAGTTAATATAATAGCTGCAGGATCTGTAATAAACCCACAGTCTTTTATAGAAGAAGTAGAAGAGTTAAAGAGTAAGGGATTAGACACTTCTAATATATTTGTTTCTGATAGGGCTATAGTTATATTGCCTCAGCATATATTACGTGATGAACTAGAAGAAGTGAGACTAGTAAATAAAAAGTATGGTTCTACAAAAAGTGGAATAGCACCAGTATACGGTGATAAGTTCTTGAAAAAGGCTATACAGGTTGGAGAACTACTGGATATAGAATATTTAAAGGAACATTTAAAAGATGTATTAGAACATAATGACTTGATAATAGAGAAAATATATGGTAAAGATAAAACTGATTTTGATAAAGTATTTAATTGGTTAAAGGAATATGGAGAAAAAATGAGACCATACATAAAAGATGTAGCACCTATTATTTTTAAAATGCAAAAAGAAAATAAAAGAATAATGGTGGAAGCTCAATTAGGGGCATTAAGAGATATAACTCATGGAATTTATCCATATACAACATCTTCGTCAACACTCGCGGGTTATGCATGTGCCTCAGTACCAATAAAGCCAAGTGAATTAAAAGATATTGTGGGTATAACAAAAGCATATTCTACCTGCGTAGGTGAGGGACCTTTTGTAACAGAGGATTTTAGTGAGTGGGCAACTGAAGTCAGGATAAAAGCCAATGAGTTTGGGGCTACTACAGGAAGACCAAGAAGAATAGGACACTTTGATATTATTGCTACCAAATATGGATGTGAACTTCAAGGTGCAACACAAGTAACTATTACATGCTTAGATGTATTATCAGGATACGATGAACTAAAAATATGCGTAGGGTATGAAGTTAATGGAGAGACTATAAAAGACTTCCCGATGATAGCCAAACTTAATAAAGCAAAGCCTATATATCAGTGTGTTGGTGGATGGATGGAAGATATAAGTATGGTAAGAAATTTTGAAGACTTACCAAAAAATGCACAAGAATATGTAAATACAATAGAAAGATTGTTGGAAGTTCAGGTAAAATATATATCAGTTGGACCAAATAGAGAAGAATTAATAGTGAGATAGATAAAAGAATATAAAAAACATTATATATTAACATACATTAATTTGTTAGCATGGTCAATATACATAAATATCATATAAATAAAAGTAAGGAAACATTTTTAGTTTCCTTACTTTTCATGTCAAATTTATAAATTTTATTCTACTCTTAATGGCTGACCGTAAATTGTGACAAATTTAATTGAATAAATATCACATAATAAAGTATCAGGAGAACCTATAGGTCTTATCAATACATAACTAGCACCAACAGAAAGAAGTGTTCCAATTCTATCCATCAATGGTCCGCTTGATCCGATAAGAAATTCTATCCTCATCATTTTACCTATTTGTGTGCGCAGATACCCTGGGGTATAATAAGTACTTTCTAATGTCTGTGGTGATTGCTCCCCAGGCATAGGAGTCATCGGAGGTAACCTTTGACCCTGAACAGGTAAGGGAGCAACGGTTGGTCCAGTAGCTCTTCCTGTTGGCAAATCGGGCATTACAGGTACAATAGGCTCTACTGGTTCTAAAGGTGGAGCAGGTGCCCTATTTGGTCTTTGTGAAATTTGATTAGAGTGATAATCGCGATTATAAGAATCCATATTCATTCCTCCATTAATAAAATTTTCTACCTAGTTAGTGCATATAAAGGGGTGGGTATATAGAAACAATGTTGCCCCACTGTGTTGAAATAACTTCCCGACCTATTTGGGGGGAAATAATTTGTACAGCCGGGTAAAAAAGGATTGAAATACCAAAGGGAATCATCAGCACCTTGATGTTTATTTCCTGATAATGCCCAGTCAGCAATATCATAGTGAATTTGATCAGGGGGACTCGACCAAACTGTCTGAGGATTTACCTCTCCGTAAGCATTTTGCATTACGCATGTATACTGGTAAGGCTGATTTATGACATTTCTTAGATTTCCACCACCTGTTCTAAGATACTCGCCGTAAGATATATGAACTCTATTCATTATAGAAGTTGCTACTGCTTTCATTCCATTTTCGCCTTCACCACCAGCTTCGCACTTAATTAATCTTGCAAATAATTCTCTTGTCGAATATGCCATAAAATCACCTCCAACTAACTAATTTTTAGTATAGTAAAGTATATTAGCATAAAGAAAAAAAATGCAACTTAATGATTATATTTATGAAAAAAGTGATGGGAGTGATTTATAAAACTGATGTGTAAAGAGATAAAAACATGTTTTTTAAACACTATCCTACTACTCATGAAGTTGACAAAGATTTAATAATACAGTATAATATAGTAAAAGAGAGGTGCGTTTAAATGTTAAAAAGATGCGGATTTTTGATAATCCAATATACCAATGAACAAACGGAAAAATTTGTGCTTATGCAGCTAAGGCATGATGGGAGACTGGGTTTTATTGGGGGTGGAATTGAAGACGGAGAAGAAATAGAGGATGGGATAATACGAGAAGTACTTGAAGAGGCTTCATACGGAAAAATTAATAAAATTAATATGAAAAAATTAAAAACATCAATTTTTGAAGATAAAGAAATTCATACATACATTTATGATGCAAGTAAAGAAGAGATTGAATACATAATGACTTCCCAAATAAAAGCACAACATTTTCTAGACGAAAGTTTCGGTTTTATTTTAGTGCCAGTCACACTATATCAAAAATGGGGAGTTGTGGATAATTTTTTAAAAAATATTTTTTCAGGAACAGCAAAGGAAGAATTAAATATGTTGATGTAAAAGACATAGGAAAGATTAAAAAAGTAAAATAATTTGAATAAAACAGTCAAACATGGTAATACTTAATATAAGGGAATTATAAGGAAAAGTGTAAATGTAATAAGATTTTAAACAGATTGAGAATTATGTGAATTTTTTATATAACAGTGCAAATACTTTCAAGGTTGGAGGTTCTGACTATGGAGAAGTGTATTAGGATAATGATAAAGTCTATAACTTTTTTGAAATTCATAAGCCATTACATGGCAAATTTATGTCTTGGTGTAAGTATATGTGTAGTTTTATATAAAGCATGTAGAATTTTAGTAGATAAATTTGAAAATATTAAAAATATAAAATATTATAGAAGCTCACTGACTGGAATTTGTTTAAATTCTTAGTAAGGAGCTTTTTTATTAATTAAGGGGATTTAGTTGATTACCCAGAGAGATTTTATATACGAGGAGGAGAGGATATGAACAATGTAAAGTTAATAATTAATGAGTGGGATCCAATAGGGGTTATAAGTTATGCTCCAGAAAACACATATGAACAGGAAATAAATATAGTGTGTAAGTATCTAGAAGATGTAAATAGTACTGAGCAACTCGCAGAAAAAATTTATGAAATATTTGTGAGACAATTTGGAACAAACATATTTAATAAAAAATCAGAGGAGTGCTTGGGTGTAGCAAGTAAAATAATGAGTATAAGTAAAGTGTGATGAAATAAATAAATAGAAGCCATTTAGGCTTCTATTTATTTATTTCATATATATAATTTTTTCCATTATTATTGTCCCAGTTATATGCGGTATCCCGAAAACAAAGGTTTAGTTTGTTTCCTACTGGAACTGATAAGTTCGCAGAAAATACTCCGTTGGCATCCTTTGACATTTTGGTGTCGCTAACATTTGCCCAATCTTCTAAGTACGAAGAACCATAGTGCAAATATAACTCTTTTGCACCATTTTTAGATAATATACCACTATAGCTTACTTCTACAATTTCATTACTAGTTACGGGTGCAGGTGTTATGTGTACTCCTGTGTCAAAATCGTTGTAGCTCATATTTTTACCTCTCTTAACCATTAGTCTATCACAACTTTATGTTGTTTTGTACTTACATTATTTGTCTTTGACGCAATTATAGATAATACGCCATCTTTGTAACTTGCTTTAACATTTTCACTATTTATTTCAGTGGGGAGTGCTATAGTTCTGTAAAATGTGCCATAATATTCTTCGGAGTGATATATATTGTTTCTGTCATTTTCATTTGTTTTTCTACATTCTGCTGATATTTTGATGGAATTCCCTGTAGCATCGATATCCAAGTCTTCTTTACTCATACCTGGAATCTCAGCAGTAATTACTATATCGTTTTGTGTTTGATACACATCTACCTTAGGAACTGCTGATGTCTCAAGTGTTCTATAGGACGAGAATGTGTCAAAATCCCTAAAAGGATTCCATTCTGTTAAACTCATATAGTTATCCTCCTAAAAAATATTTTCATGTATATTATGCTTAATAAACAAACCAAATATTCAATTTTTAAGATTTATTTTAATAAAAATAGTTAAAAAATAATTTTTGTGTTGATATTCACAAATGTACAAAATTCTAAATAACTTAATGTAATTTGTATAATAAAAATTTTTATAGGTAAAAACCTTGATTTTTGATAAAAATATGATATACTCAATGTAAATTGTAAAAGTAAAGAAGGAGTGGCAAGATTATAATGTTGTTAGTCACTCTAGTTGGATTTTTGATAAAGGACGAGCCTTTCACGACTCGTTTTTCGCGTTGAATTAGGAAAAGGAGAAAAGACATGGATATAACGAGAGAAGAATATAAGATAGAGGAAGATTATCTGCGTAGTGTAATATTAAAGCTTGACGAGCAATTGAAAAAAAGATCAGGCGAATATGATATAAAAAAAGAAGAATTATTAGAAATTAAGAAATATGTTTGGACGCACAGCATGGACAATGCTGAGAAAGCATATTTCATGGGCGAAATAACCATGCAGGAAAATATGGAGGATTATTTAAAGACTACAACAATTGCGCTTCACAGGATGAGAGAAGCTGCTTATTTTGGTAGGTTAGACTATAAAGAGATAGAAGAAAAAGATATAAAGCCTTATTATATAGGGATTGGAAATTTAATAGATGAGAATACACTAGATATTTATGTATATGACTGGCGAACTGCTTTTGCGAGCATGTATTACGATTTTGAAACAGGGCCAGCAACTTATGAAGCGCCAATGGGTAAAATAGATGGTGACATTTTCTTAAAGAGGCAATACAAAATTGAAAATGATAAAATAAAATATATATTCAATAGTGATGTGAAGATTGAAGATGAGATATTGCAAGATGTGTTGAGTCAAAACACAAATGAAAAAATGAAGAATATTGTTACGACTATTCAAAAGGAACAAAATCAAATAATAAGAGATGAGGGTCATGATGTTCTAGTAGTGCAAGGACCTGCAGGTAGCGGAAAGACATCGGTTGCATTACATAGAATAGCGTATCTTTTATACAAGCATGGTAAGCAAATGAGCTATAGCAATATATTGATTTTTTCGCCAAACCAAGTGTTTATGGATTATATATCGAGTGTTCTTCCTGAAATGGGAGAGCAAAATGTATTGCAAACTACATTCAATGAATATTCAATTAGTTTACTAGAGGATGAATTTGAAACAATAGAAAGCTTAAATGATCAACTAGAATATATATATAATAATGAAGGAACGAAAGAGCCTAGGCTAAACTCAATAAAATTAAAGATGTCAGGTGAAATGCTAGAAATAATTAATAACTATATCGAATACATAGGTAATGAGATTTTGAAAATGCAAGATATAGTGGTTGATAGAAAAGGAGAACAGACAAGACATACAGGAAAAGATGAAAAGGTTGTTGTTATCACAAAAGCTGAAATGAATAAGCTATTCTTTAATGACTATAAAGACCTACCAATAGTAAAACGTATTGATAAAATAATAAGCAGGGCAGTTATGATATATGACGATGGTAGCTTGTCTGATAAAAAGATAGAGGAATTAAAAAGAAAACTGAAGAAAAACATCATAAAAATGAATGCTCTTGATATGTATAAAAGTTTGTACAAAGATAAAGTATTATTAAAAAAATTGATTGATAAGAGTGGCTTAAAAGGCTATGACGCAGGTGAAATATGCGATGATACCACTCGAAAGTTTGCTAAAAAAGAAATATATCATGAAGACATAGCTCCACTTCTATATTTGCAAGGCAAAATGCAAGGGTTTTATAGAGCAGATACGATAAAACATGTAATGATTGACGAGGCACAAGATTATTCTGTGATTCAGTATGAGATTGTAAGGAGCATATTTACTAATGCCAAGTTGACAGTGCTAGGTGATATAAATCAGTCAATACACCCTTTTGTTGATTATAAAGATTATGATTCAATTAAACAAATATTTACGAGAAATAATTCGGCTATAATGAAGTTAAGCAAAAGCTTTAGGTCAAGTTCAGAAATAACAAAGTTTAGCAGACAAATTTTAAATGACGATACGATTCAAGAAATAGAACGTTATCGTGGCAAACCACAGATATTTAATGTGAAAAGTGAAACTCAGATTATAGAGGGAATTGTGAAGAATTTGCAGGAATTTAAGGGTGAACAAATGAAGAGTATAGGCATAATATGCAAATCATCTGAACAGGCGAATAAAGTTTATGAAATGCTAAAAGATAGAACAGATGTTGACCTAATAAAGAAGGATGATATAAAATTTAGACATAAAACAGTAATTATTCCATCTTATCTTGCAAAAGGACTTGAATTTGATGCAGTAATATTGTACAATATAAATAAAGAAAATTATGTTGAAAATATTGATAAAAAATTATTCTATACGATGTGCACTAGACCTTTACATAAGCTTGTGATGTACAATATAGGAAAGATAAATAGTTTTATGAAAGAAATAGATGAAAAATATTATGAAACACAGTGAATAAATAATTGATGGTTGTACAGGGTATTATGAAAGAATATAAAGGACTTAAAAAGAAACTGAATCCCGATGATTGTCATTGCCACATCGAGAAAACCTCACTCACAAGGAGAAACTTTATTCTATGGCTTTAAAACTCAAAAGCTTAGATTAGCCTTCGCAATGACAGACATGGGGTACATAAGGAGGATGTGTCTATGCATAAGAAGTATAATTCTATATATTTTATAACAAGTAAAATTACATTTATTATAATAGGAGCAATTCTAGCATCAATAGGACTCGAAATGTTTTTGATACCTAATGAGATAATAGATGGGGGAGTAGTTGGTATATCAATTATATTAAGCTATCTTAGTGGGTTACCGCTCGGAATATTTACATTTGTAATTAATATACCATTTTTTATAATAGGGTATAAATACATAGGTAAGATATTTACTATGATAACGATATTTTCTGTAATATGCCTGTCAATAGGTGTATCTATAGTTAGTAATCTAGGTTCTGTTGTAACAGAAGATTTATTACTTGCTGCAGTTTTTGGAGGAATAATAATTGGAGCAGGAGTCGGTCTCATAATAAAGCATGGTGGATCATTAGATGGAACTGAGATAGTTGCAATCATACTAGATAAAAGAACAGACTTTTCAATAGGTGAAATAATAATGTTTTTTAACCTTTTTATATTGAGTAGTGCTGGCTTTGTATTTGGGTGGGAAAAGGCCATGTATTCACTTATTGCTTATTTTGTAGCATTTAAGACTATAGACATTGTTGTAGAAGGATTTGATGGTTCAAAAGTAGCAATGATTATTTCAAATAGGCACAGAGAAATATCGAAAGCCATAATAGTAAAGTTGGGTAGAGGATTAACCCTACTTAATGGAAAGGGAGGATATGACGGTGCATCAACAAATGTTCTGTATGTAGTCGTATCTAGACTCGAAATATCAAAATTGAAAACAATTGTACAAGCAATAGATGAATCTGCACTAATAACGATAGGAAATGTTGAAGTGATAGGTAAAGGATACAAAAGAAAAGATGCCAGAAAGGTAGAAGTTGTTACATGTGAATGCCCAGAAATCGAGGATAAAGATAAATAGTTACAGAGATATGATACTTACAATAGTTGAAAATATGAAGAATATAAAAAAATGGAATAAAAAAAGCTGAGAAGTAGCAATTTATACTATAATAGACAAGATATAAAAAGAAGGCTGATGCTATGGATATAAAAAAGGTTGATATGAATAATGTAGCCAATATTGAAACAAAAAAAGTTGAGCGTACAGGGAAAGACTTTTCCTTTACCCTTCTAAGTAAAATAGAAGAAGGGCAACTCAAAGAGAAACTCAATTTATTAATGGGTGATATATCAATCCAAGGCAAGCAATTAGCAGAACACATGGATTTTAAATATTTAAAAAAATATAGGGCTCTTGTTACGGAGTTTATAACTGAAGTAGTAGCACACTCGCATAAGTTTTCGAGGGAAAATTTTTTAGATAAAAGAGGACGACATAGAGTATACGGTATAATAAAGCTAATAAATAAAGATGTGGATGAACTTGCACAAGAATTAATAAAAGAAGAGAAAGACCATATTTCAATTTTAAATAGGGTAGATGAGATACGAGGGTTATTGCTTGACATAATTACGTGATATATGATAACTTACTAATGTGAATTGTTAAAAATTTTATATGAGTAGTACATAATACAAAAGGGTGGTGAAGATATTGAATAAAATAAGTATAGACTTAGATGCAGTTAGATTTTATAATATGACATTAGAGCAGATGGATGAAGAGTTTAAGGACATGAAAGAATATGGGATAGAGGCTATAAATATGGAGTATAATATGTTTTTAGATGAAGAATTAGAGATGTTTAAAAACAATATCCTTCAATGTATAAAATATAATAACATGCAAGTAATATTGCGCTCTAGACCCCTTGATGGATATTACACAGAATATATTGATGACGAGCAGTACCAAAAGTCAATTGTAAAACATAAACAATTTCTGTATAATTTATATAAAATACTACAAGAAAACGGGATAAAACAAGGTGTAAAGGTTATATACACTGGTTCAAAATGTGAGCATAATGAAGCACAGAAATACATAGATAAAAACATATGGTTTTTTAAAGAACTATCAAGAAGTGTATTAAATATGGGGATTGAAATACTTACAGATGTTCAAGGAGCAAAGCCGACACGTGGTAGGGTTGTAGGTGACACTTGGGCTGACTTTGAATATATGGTAGATGAAATACCAAATGTTAATTGGGGTATTTGTTGGAGCACAGCAAATTCTAGATTGAATTTTGTAGAGTATAATGACCAGTTAATACCATCTGAGAAAATTTTAAGTAAGGTGAAACTTGCAAATATAAGGAATAATGTAAGTCAAAACTTTGATATTTCTATATATAAAAATGAGGTTCAGGAGCAAGAAATAAAAGCATTAGTGATAAGTGGATATGAGGATATGTTTAATTTGGAATATATATATGTACAGTTAGAGTACAATAATATTCCTTATCATGAAGTTTTTGATGGAATATATTATTTGAAGTGTGTTTTAAATTATTTTGAAAAGAAGAATGTAAAAGGAGAACTTTTAATAATAGAAGATATTGAGAGAATGAACAGACAATCTATAAGAACTATAATAGACAAAGGTATAAAGATAAAGATACCAGAAAAAAACTTAGAATTTAGTGAAGTTGAAATAGCAACACACAGCTTGAAGGTATGGGATAAAGGGTATTTGTCGTTTGAAGATAATAAGCAGTTTCAAATTGAAATTTATTATAAAGATGAAGACAAGCTAACGATTAATGTTAAATTTATGATGATTAGGGATGAAGTAGAATTGCAAGGATATGTATTTAAAATAACAGATAAAGTGCCAGATATAGTTAAGAAAATTTATAGATTGGTATATTTAGTAGACTAGTAAACAAAAAAGAAAAACGGGGTTAGTTTTAAAACTCTGTTTTTCTTTTTTGTTTTATTTGCACATAGTAGGAATCGAACCTACAACATCCAGATTCGAAGTCTGGCACTCTATCCGATTGAGCTATATGTGCGTGAAATTATTGCTATTATGTCTTCCACGGTCGTTCCTTTTATTAACCTTTACTTGTTTACTAGGAAAGTGCTCCGATTTTGTCATTGCGAGGAACGAAGCAATCCCTCTTTTGCTTCTAAAACGAGATTGCTTCGTACACCCTCCTAGAGGACCCCTATGTCTAGGTTTGCACAATACACAAACCAAGTCTTAGGATGTCGCAATGACAGTATAGGGTAGTGATTCGATGGCGACAAACGTGCGATAGCACATTTTTTATTAATAAGGTTAATATCTTATTGTGTATTAGTTTTTTCTATGGGAAGTTCCTAAAAAGAAGGAACCGTCCCCACACCTTATACAAAAAAAACAGATGCGAAATCAGAGATTTTCTGAATTCTAACATCTGATTTGCTATTTTATAACGGAGAAGGAGGGATTTGAACCCTCGCACCGTTTTTAAGACGATCTAAGCCCTTAGCAGAGGCTCCTCTTTAGCCACTTGAGTACTTCTCCAAAGTTTTTCATACAACATAAGTAACATTATAACATGCATAAATACAAATGTCAAGATGCATAAAGTAAAAAAAAATGGAAAAACAAACAAACAAACAAAAAAAACTTACAAAAAGGCTTGAATTTTTCTAAGGTATTAGATATAATGAGTAGTATAGAAAACTATGCACTTAAAAAGATGGTAGTAGTAATGAAAGAAAAGTTACTTATGAAAAGTAAAGTAACTTTTCAAATAGAGAATTGCGTTGCAGGGGGATAAAAAAATATGGCAGAGAAGATTTTTGATAAAGAAATGTTGAAAAACGAAATTCTTGAAAATATTAAGCATTTAACAAGAAAAACAATAGAACATGCACACATAGATGAAATTTATAATGCAATTGCGTATACAGTAAGAGAAGAAATTATGGATCGTTGGATAAAAACACATCAGGAATATCAAACGAGGAATGTAAAACACCTATATTATATGTCTATGGAGTTTTTACTCGGGAGGGCGCTCGGGAATAATCTCATTAATCTAACACTTATGGATGAAATAAAAGAAATCTTAGATGAACTAAAAGTTGATTATAATGTTATTGAAGAACAAGAGAGAGATGCAGGACTTGGTAATGGTGGACTAGGAAGGCTTGCTGCGTGCTTCATGGATTCGTTAGCAACTCTTGAGTATCCTGCATATGGTTGTGGGATACGTTACAAATATGGTATATTTGAACAGAAAATCGAAGACGGATATCAAGTCGAGTATCCAGATATGTGGTTAGAAAAGGGTAATCCATGGGAAGTTAAGAGGCCGGAGTATGAGGTAGAAGTAAGATATGGAGGAAATGTAAGAGTTGTTCAAGATGAAGTAGGTAAATGTAGATACATTCACGAAAATTATGATATAGTCAAAGCTATACCTTATGATATTCCTATAATAGGTTATGATAGTTATATAATAAACACATTACGTTTATGGGACGCAGAGCCTGTACATGAACTGAATCTAAGGTCGTTTGAAGAGGGGTTATATCAAGAAGCTGTATCAGAAAGAGATATGGCAGAAATGATAGTAGAGGTTTTATATCCAAATGATAATCATAATAAAGGGAAAGAACTAAGAGTAAAACAACAATATTTCTTTGTTTCTGCTACATTACAAGAAGCAATTAGAAAATATAAGGAAAGCAATCATGATTTAATGCATCTAAAAGAAAAGGTAGTATTTCAGTTGAACGATACCCATCCAGCAGTAGCTATACTAGAGCTAATGAGGATTTTGATGGATTTAGAAGGACTAGAATGGAATGACGCTTGGAATATAACCAAGAGTGTATGTGCATATACAAATCATACGATACTTTCGGAAGCACTTGAAAAATGGCCAGTTGATTTGTTTAGTAGATTACTCCCACGAATATATCAGATTATAGAAGAAATAAACAGAAGATTTTGCGTAGAATTAGTGGAAGAACATAAAAAGTCACAACAAGAAATTAGGAAAATGGCCATAATATCAGATGGACAAGTTAAAATGGCACATCTTGCAATAGTAGGTAGCTTCTCAGTAAATGGGGTTGCAGAACTTCACTCAGAGATACTTAAAAAACAAGAATTAAAAGATTTCTATGAGATATATCCAGAAAAATTTAACAATAAGACAAATGGAATAACTCAAAGAAGATGGCTACTTAAAAGTAATCCAGAGTTGTCAGAACTTATAAAAGCCAAAATTGGTGACGGATGGATAAAGGATTTATCTATTTTAAAACAATTAGAAAATTTTATTGATGATAAAAAATTTAGAGAGAAATTTATGGATATTAAATTTGATAACAAGGTAAAACTGGCAGATTATATAAAGAAAAATTTAAATATTGAAGTCAACCCAAGCTCAATATTTGATGTTCAAGTTAAAAGGCTTCACGAATACAAGAGACAATTACTTAATGTATTGCATATATTATACTTGTACAATAAGGTAAGAATGCACCCTAATATAGATATAACTCCAAGAACATTTATATTTGCTGCTAAAGCAGCGCCGGGATATCACAGGGCAAAGCTTATTATAAAACTAATTAACGACATAGCGATTATGATTAATAACGATGAAACAATAAAAGGCAAAATAAAGGTGGTTTTTCTAGAAAATTATAGCGTTTCACTTGCTGAAAAGATATTTCCAGCGTCTGATGTTAGCGAACAAATCTCTACAGCAGGTAAAGAGGCTTCTGGGACTGGAAATATGAAATTCATGCTTAATGGTGCGGTAACTATAGGTACGCTTGATGGAGCAAATATAGAAATAAAAGAAGAAGTAGGAGATGAAAACATATTTATATTTGGACTAGCTGCAGACGAGGTAGTAGATTTAAGAAACTCTAATACCTACGATCCATGGTTCTTATACAATACAAACCAGGAACTTAGAATGGTTTTGACAAGGCTTGTTGATGGTTCTATAAATAAAAATGTAGATTTATATAAAGATATATATGAAGCACTATTAAATGGAAATTGTTCACATGCAGATGAATATTTTGTTCTAAAGGATTTTGAATCATATGTTGAGGCACAAGGAAAGATAGCCGAAGTATACAAGAATAAAGAGCATTGGGCAAGAATGGCAATACTGAATGTAGCAAGAAGTGGGAAATTCTCTAGCGATAGAACAATAGAAGAATATGCAAAAGAAATATGGCAACTAGAAAAGGTAGAGATAGTATAAAGAGATATTATCTCTCTGCCCTAACGGGCTTTTTGTTGTGAAGAGGTGTCGCCATAGTGATAGGGGATTACCTTTTACGATATATAATAAACGAAGGAGGAACCGATATGTATAAATACCAAGAAGGGGTAATAGCAAAGTTTAATGGGGTTAATGCAAAAGTAGAATTTGATAGAGTAGTGAGCGGAAGAAATTTAAATACTCTAAGAGATGTACCAGATAAGGAAATAGTAAAACTTGTTTATAAGCTTAGAAGTTCGACAGCTGAACAAATAATTACAATTATAGGTAAGCAGTTTAAAGTAACAAAGAATAAAATCGAAGAAAAAATAAGAAAAGCTGTAGATCTTAGACTTATTACTAGATACAAATTAGAGTACAATACAAATGGTTTTAAAAGAGAAACGGATAACATATATATGTTAGATGTAAATGGTAAGAACCTTATTGAAGGTGAAGATTTGCAAAAATTAGAGTGGGACCAAAAGGATAACCTTTCTATAAAAACACATCCAGAAGTACATCTAAAACATATTATAACAAATCAACTTTTGATGAAATATTTTGAACATTCAAGCACTTTCTATTCTTATGAGGTAAAACCTAGATTGTACTTTAGAAATTCTTTAGAGACAGAATATATTAGGCCGGATGTACTAGTTAATTTTGGTAACGATGAGCAGCAAGTACATTTTATAATTTATGCTTTGAGAAGAAATCGGGGTTGGAAGGATGAATTGCTCAAGATAGCACCATACATAGAAAAATTATATACAAACTTTAAACCAATGGATAAACTTAAACAAGAGCCAATACTAATGTTTATATGTGAAGATGAAGGTCATACAAAAGAAGTATGCGCAGAAATAGATAAAACAAAGATATCACTTAGCTATACAGTATATACATATGATGATCTTATAGATACGAAATCACCGGAAAACAGTATAGCAATAGCAAAAAAAGATGATAATGGAGAGTTTGTATTAGAATACCCAGAACTTGTGGCGCTGGTTTGATAAGTTTAGTAAAAATAAAAAGTCCTGAAGTATTACACTATATTATTAAATAAACGATGAGCAAGAGAAGTTTTACTTGCTTTTTTTGATAGAATTGTGTATATTATATATCAGTTAGCAGAACTTAACAATAATAGAGATTTGTGAAATAACAGGAGCTGAATATAATGGGAGAATTATATAAATATGAAAATACAAAAAGAATAGTTGATAAGTATGATTTTGTCTTTAAGAAAAAGTATGGTCAAAATTTCTTGATGGATGAAAGCATATTAGATGAAATCATTTATAGTGCTGATATAAATAAAGAAGATGTAGTGCTTGAGATAGGACCTGGTATCGGTACGCTTACTCAGCTTTTAGCAGATAAGGCGGGACATGTAATCGCGATAGAAATAGATAAAGATTTGGTAAAAATACTTGAAAATGATACACTAAAAGACTATAATAATATAGAGATTATATATAATGATATATTAAAGATGGATATAGTAGAGCTTATTAGTGGATATAAGGACAGAAAAGTAAAAGTAGTTGCGAACCTGCCATACTATATAACGACGCCAATAATAATGAAATTACTTGAAAGTAATGCACCACTAGAAAGTATAACGATAATGATACAAAAAGAAGTGGCAGAAAGACTTGTATCAACGCACCTAGACAAGGATTGTGGAGCTATATCACTTGCGGTACAGTATCATTCAGAGCCTAGCATAGTATGCGAGGTATCGAGGAATGCATTTATGCCAAGTCCAAATGTTGACTCAGCTGTTGTAAGGCTAAAAATACTTAAGGAAAAAAGGGTAAAGGTGACCGATGAAGAGCTGTTTTTTAATCTAATTAAAGTGGCCTTTGGACAAAGGAGAAAGACCTTAGTGAACGGCATAAATAATCAAACATCATATTTTAAAAATAAGGAAGAAATACTGAAAGTATTTGACAAACTAGGTTTTACTCCTAATATAAGAGGGGAAAAGCTCAGCATGGATGATTATAAAAATCTAGCAGAAGAGATAAGTCAGCGAAGCTGCGTTAAATAATAGGGAAGTGTGTATATATGAATGTAATAATTATAAATGTTTCAAATGTTGATAATTTAAATAAAATAGTTGGTCTATGTCAGATTGCATTAGAAGATTTAGGTGTGAAAGTAATAAAGGTAGATTTGAATGAAAATACCGATATACTACAAACAATAAAAGGTGTAGAGGGTATTATTATCTCGACGGATATGAGGATGAATAATATACCTGCAAAGCTACAGGCGTTTTTTGAGCTATTTGAGGATACAAATAAAAACAGTTTAAAAGGGATTCCAGTACTTCCAATAATAATATCGGGGAAATATAGTACATTAGACGGATATAAATTAATATTAAATAACCTTATCCAGCTTGAATGTATAGAAACTGGAAAAATCATAAATTCGGCACAAAATATGAAAAAGAGCTATATGGAAGATCAGATTAAAACCTTTTATGAACACATAAAAGGTAATAGCAGAGAAGTCAAAGCGGTGATAGAAGAACCTAAAACTAGCGAAGTTAAAAAAGTGAAACATGTATCACCCGAAAAGCAAGTGAAAGTAAAAAAAGAGGATGATATCATGGAACTCACTGAACTATTTAGCAAACAATTATCTCAAAAAATAGGTACAGATATAAGAAGTTTAGTACAAAATGATAAGGCAATATTTGAAAACGAGATAACAGTAAAACAAATGACCAAAAACCTAGTTCATTACTTTCAACCACAGCTAGCAACGGATATGGATAATATATATCAGTTAAACATCTCGGGAGATGAAGAATTTAGTTGCAACCTAGTTATAAAAAATAAAGACTGTGCATATAACGAAGGAGAATCAGAGAAAGCAGATGTGATAGTAAATGTGGATAGTGGTATGTGGAAACTAATAATAATAGGTAGCATATCAGCACAAAAAGCATTCATGACGGGCAAAATAAAAGTAAAGGGAGACTTTATGTTGTTGGCTAAGTTTGATAAGATATTTAAGAAAATGTAGATTGGAGGAGTTAGATTTAGCTCTTCTATTTTTTTGTTTTTTAAATTTCTATTGTATTATTATGAAATATAAGGTAAAATAAAGACTATAATATAGTAATTAATTATGAGTAAAAAAAATGATATTTGTAAGTATGTTTTTGCTTTTTATACTAACTATTAAAATAAAGGAGGTAAAGTTGATGATTGAAGTCGAGCTAAGGACTTTTATTAATAAGGATAAATATGAAGAACTTTTGAAATTTTATAGTGGAAAGAATATTGAGATAAAAAAAGAAAAACAGATTACTACATATTTTAAAGGCGATAAAGACTTTCGTTTGATGGTTACACCTGACTACTGTCAGCTATGGCTTAAGGATGGAGAAATACATGATGATGCGAGAGAAGAGGTAGTCGTAAAGTTAGAAAAGAGTTATAAAGAGAGCTTAGTTACCATGCTACATAAACTGGGTTATGAGGAAGAAATAAAATGGTATAGAGTGAGAAACTCATTTACGGATAATAATATATATATTACAATAGATTACACACATGGATATGGGTATATTTTAGAGATGGAAAAGCAAGTAGAGAAGGAAGAAGATATAGAGAGTGCAAAAACTAAATTGCAGAAAGTTTTTGAAAATTTAAACATAGAGCTAACAGAAAAAAAGGAATTTAAAGAAAAATATGAAGATTATAAAATAAATTGGAATGAATATACACAAAATATAGATGAGGAACAGTTTGTTAGTTGATTGGGGGAAGCAGAATGAAAAACACAAAAGAGAGTATTTACAATTTTATAAATTCAGAAGAGTACAAGCCAATGAATATTCGCGATTTAGCAAAAGTATTGGAAATAAACAATCATGATATTATTATACTTGAGGAAGTATTGAGTCTTCTTGAAAAAGAGGGGAAAATAGTGAGAGCACATAATGGTAAATATATGACCATAGCGTGTGCTGGGCTAGTACTTGGTAAATTTCAAGGACATGAAAAGGGATTTGGATTTGTTTTAAGAGAAGAAGCAGATGTTTTTATATCTGCGAAATGTACAAATGGAGCACTAAATAAAGATTTAGTTTTATGTCAGGTTACTCGAGAACGTTCGGACAGCAAGTCGTCAGAAGGAGAGATTGTAAGGATAATAGAAAGAGGAAAAGAAAAGATAGTAGGAACATATTTTCAAAATCAAAACTTTGGTTTTGTTGTACCTGACGATAAGAAGATGGGCACAGATATATATATCGCTAGAAGTAAGACAAACGGTGCGGTTAGCGGACATAAGGTTGTGGTTAAGATAACTGAATGGCTAGATGGGAGAAAAAGCCCAGATGGAGAGATACTCGAAATAATAGGGCACAAGGATGATCCAGGTGTCGATATAATGTCAATAATCAAAGATTATGATGTGTCAGTTGAATTTCCAGAGAGTGTATATAAACAAATAGAGAATATACAAGCAGAAGTAACACAGGAAGAAATAAAAGGCAGAATTGACCTGAGAGATGTGAAGATGGTTACTATTGATGGCGAGGATGCGAAAGACTTAGACGACGCAGTTAGTATAGAAAAACTCGCAAACGGACACTATCAATTAGGGGTTCATATAGCAGATGTCACCAACTATGTCAAAGAAGGTACACCGCTTGACAAAGAAGCGTTAAAAAGAGCTACAAGTATATATCTTGTGGATAGAGTTATACCGATGTTGCCACACAAGCTTTCTAATGGCATATGCTCACTTAATGCAGGAGTGGACAGGCTTGCACTTAGCTGTATAATGGAAATCGATAACTTAGGTAAAGTAGTAAAACATGAGACAGCAGAAACTGTTATTAAAGTAGACAGGCGAATGACATATACAAATGTGTATAAAATACTAGATTTGCAAGAAGAAGTTATGAAAGAGTATGCTGATTTTGTAGATATGTTCAAAATGATGAGAGAACTAGCTGGAATACTTACTGAAAAAAGACACACGAGAGGTGCGCTAGATTTTGATACAGAAGAAGCTAAAATAAAACTTGACGAGAATGGTAAAGTAACAGAAATCGTTAAATATGAACGAAATATAGCAACTAAAATAATAGAAGAGTGTATGTTAGTCTGTAATGAAACGATAGCAGAAGATGCTTTTTGGCAAGAAATGCCGTTTGTTTACCGTTCACACCAAGAACCTGACGAAGAAAGAATAAACACATTCTTGGAGTTTATTATAGGACTTGGATATATAGTCAAATCAAAACAAAATATATATTCGAAGGAATTGCAAAAAATACAGGAAGAGATAAAAGGGAAACCAGAAGAAAAAGTAATATCACGTCTGTTGCTACGTTCTATGAAACAAGCGAGATATACAGCTACAAATGATGGGCACTTTGGACTTGCAGCTAAGTATTACTGCCATTTCACTTCACCAATTAGAAGATACCCAGATTTGCAAATTCATAGAATAATAAAAGAAAATCTAAACAAAGGATTATCAGAAAAAAGACTGGAAAATCTGAGGGGTAGAACTTCGGAAGTATCAGAAATAAGCTCTATTCAAGAGAGAGTTTCAGAACAAATGGAAAGAGAAACAGAGGATTTGAAAAAGTGTGAATATATGAAAGATAAAGTAGGAGAAGTGTTCACAGGAAACATATCGGGATTAACAAAATGGGGTATCTATGTGGAACTTCCGAATACTGTAGAGGGACTCATAAGACTTGCAGATCTTACTGATGATTATTATATATTTGATGAGAAAAAGTATCTTATAATAGGCGAGAGAACGAAGAAGATATTTAGACTTTCAGATGAATTAAATGTACTTGTGGCAAGAGTAAGTGTAGAAGATAGAGAGATAGATTTTACGTTGTCGGATGGGGAGTAGAAGTAGATTGCAAACTTCTTTGGATTTATGAAGAATTTCAGAAATGAAATTCTTTTTTTGTTTTGGATTTAATATCTTATAGTGTTAAGTATTGTTGTTAGTTTGTGTTTTTATAAAAAAGTTATCTTTCTTTTTGAAAGACCAAAAAGAAACAAAAAGTCTTTTCTACCTCTAAATCTCCTGCTAGGAGACTTTACTCACAAACTTAGCTATTCCGCTATCGCGTCACACGCACGATTATGACATCCTAAGACTTAGGTTTGGTAGTTTCAAACCTTAGTCATAGGGGTACTCGTAGAGTGTCAAGGAGCTTCGCAAATTTATTTACAAGATTAAAGGATTGAAATACTTTATCGTTATATACACACACAGGTATGTCCCGGCGCTCAGTATTTTTGAGCGGAAAGGGTAGACCGTCGATGGCTGTAAACCAAAAATCAAATTATCTTTTTTCCTTGTCCGCAAACTGTTTGAGTGTAGTGCAGCGAATGCGAAATGAACGAGTTTTTGTGGCTGTCTCCCAAGGATGGGGGTTAGGGGGTTGAGTTTTTTTGTTACCTTTTTTTTGAAAAAAAGTAAAGAAACTTAAAGCAGGTTACTTTCTTTTTGAAAGACCAAAAAGAAACAAAAAGTCTCTTCTCCCCTAAATCCCCGCTGGGGACTTTACTCACAAACTTAGCTATTCCGCTGTCGCGTCACACGCACGATTGTGAGCAAGGAGCTTCGCAAATTTATTTACAAGATGAAAGATTAAAAGATTAAAAGATTAAAAGATTAAAAGATTAAAAGATTAAAAGATTAAAAGATTAAAAGATTGAAATACTTTATCG
>MGOU01000046.1 GCA_001795385.1 Clostridiales bacterium GWD2_32_19 | reverse complement strand
TGCATTATTTTAGCCAATGGATTTCCTGTTACCTCTATTAACATATGTACATGGTTATCCATTAAGCAGTATGCATATAGTTTGAATTTGTATTTATCTTTATATTTCTTTACTATATCTAAGTAATGTTTCTTGTCCTGTTCATCTTTTATTATGTAATCCCCATTATTTCCTCTAGCCATTACATGATATAATGCTCCTTCATAATGTATCCTTTGTTTTCTCGGCATATTTATCACCTCTATGGAAATATTATCATATTTTTGTCAACTTGTCAAGCCTGACCCTATTCTTATTCTTTTTACTCCTAACTAATCTATTCTATTGGTCTCATAATAGGATAAAGAATAGTGTCTCTAATATTTTCACAGTCTAAAATTACTTGTATAAATACATCAATACCAAACCCTATTCCACTACAAGGTGGAAATCCATGTTCCATAGCTAACAAGTAATCCCTATCATAGTCCATTGCCTCACCATCGCCATTATTTTTAGCTTGTTGTTGAATTTCAAAATTTCTTTTTTGTTGAATTGGATTAATCAATTCTGAATACCCTTTAACTAATTCCTGCCCGTTAACAACAAGTTGGAACAACTCAATAATTTTAGGATTCTCATCGGAGAATCTTGCTAATGGAACAACATTCGGATAATTATATAAAATAGTCGGTTCTATGATGTTTGGTCTCATCTTTCGTTTATACAAAAGATCTATCATACCACCAATTGAAAACTGATCCCTCAACTCATCTTCCGTAAAGAATTTACGCACTAATAAATTTCGCCTAAACTCCTCTACATCTTCTATTGCTAATATATCAAACTCCACAATATTATTCAATGTAGCAACATAATCCATCCTTGAAAATTTTTCTTTTAATATCACTTTCCTTCCTTTAGACATAAATTCATACTCTCCAAAAACAAACTTTACAACCTCTCTAAATAATTCTGTATAGTATTTAATACTATCCTCAAAATCCCAATATGCTGCATAACTTTCAAGCATAGTAAATTCTTGCAGTTTGTCAGCACACAGACCTTCATTTCTAAAATCTTTTGCAAATTCAAAAATTCGATCAAACCCACACGCAAGCGTTCTCTTATGAAATGTCTCTGGCGAAATTCTCAAATTTACATCTAAATCTAGTGAGTTATGATGTGTATGAAATGGCTTTGCTAAAGCTCCTGAAACAGTATTTTGCAAAATTGGCGTTTCAATCTCAAGAAAATCATGTTTGTTATAAAACTCTCTTATAAACTGCATGATTTTAAACCTTGTTAGAATAACATGTCTACTACTTTCATTAGCAATCAAGTCTAAATATCTTTGTCTATATCTCATATCTTGATCACTTAATCCGTGGAACTTCTCCGGTAGGGAACGTAATGCTTTTGAAAGAAGTTGAAATGATTTAACCCGTACAGTCAATTCTCCAACATTAGTGTTATACAATTCACCGTTTATACCAATAAAATCTCCAATATCAACAAACTCCTTAAACCTTGTCATCTCTTCTTCACCAATTACACTTAAAGATAAACTAATTTGACATGTTGCTTCTATGTCATATATTTGTGCAAAAATTAATTTGCCAAATATACGCTTCAAAACTACTCTCCCTGCAATCGCTACTTCTGTTCCCAACTCTTCATTTTCAATTTCACAAATCCTATGCGTTCTATTAAATTTAGCTTTATAAGCAACTTCACCTAATGTTTCCATTCTATTAATTTTTCTTATTCTAATCTCTTCTTCACTTAAAAAGACATCCTCATTACTATTATTCATGCATTATCACTCCCTATTTCAAATTTTATCAAACTATTTTCTCCTGCAAACAAAAACTCAAGCAAAAATCGTTTGTTTATACGACTCCTGCTTGAGTTAGTACTCAAGTTCGTGTAGCATCCCGTGCCTGTACAGCTCAACTTTCGCCTTATGTACACTCGCAATTATTATGTGTATTATATTGCATTTCTTTACAAATGTCAAT
The DNA here is from genome assembly GCA_001795385.1 of Clostridiales bacterium GWD2_32_19. Classification (GTDB taxonomy): domain Bacteria; phylum Bacillota; class Clostridia; order Lachnospirales; family UBA12420; genus UBA12420. The sequence continues at coordinate 16,726 of MGOU01000046.1, read as the reverse complement.
AGGGTTATATAGATTTCCGGGACAAACGCATGAAGAATTTCTAGTTTTGTCATTGCGACATCCTAAGACTTGGTTTGTGTATTGTGCAAACCTAGACATAGGGGTCCTCTAGGAGGGTGAACGAAGCAATCTTGTACTATTTATCATTAAATGTAATATAAAACTAATACATATATTACATACATTCACATGAAAATAGTTTTAAATATAACAAAAACTATTTTGTGGGAGTGTATACCAATGGATGAATTTATAGAAAAACTAAAAAATATAGAAGATATAAGACAACAAGTAAAAGTAAAGCATTTACTTTCAGATATAGTGGCAATAGTTATATTTGCAACACTATCAAATGCTCCTTCATAATATATTCTCTGTTTTCTTGGCATTTTCATCACCTACTTTGAATCCACACTTTTTTACACTTACGAGTTTAAACGCATTTTCTCATGTTCGATAGTAGTTTGTTCACCGTGCCCTGGATAGACTATAGTTTCGTATGGTAGTGTAAGTAGATTTTCAGTTATTTCGCTTATTAATAAATCGTGATTAGCGTTTATATCCATGTCGGTATTTCCTATCGAATCCTTAAGTAATGTATCACCTGAAAATACCACATTCTCGCTCTCAATGTAATAACAAAGGCTTCCTTTCGCATGTCCTAAAACAGATATTGCTTTTATATCTAGATTTCCTATATGTACTATATCTCCATTAAATAGAATATCATCAGGCTCCATGTTAATATCAAGACCTGCTAAGAATCCTAAGTTAAGCTCTTGATTTTTTAAATACTCCTCTGCATCTTCTGCACAAGCTATAGGCACACGGTAAAATTCCCTAAGTTTATCAGCTACAGAAATATGATTGAAGTGCCCGTGAGTAATAAAAATACATATTAAATTAACTTGCAGTTTCTCTATCTCACTTACTATTAGCTCAAATTCATCACCTGGATCAATAATGGCTGCTTCATTTGTTTCATTATCAGAAATTATATAGCAATTAGTATTCATCATACCTACTTTTAATATTTTTATCTTCACACTAGTATCCTCCTTAATTTTTTGATTAATCCTTCTAATTTTATAACTAACATATATTCAAACCTAAGTTTTATCTTTCTTTGCACATATGTTAGTTTTCATTTTATTAGATATAATATATCATTTCTTTGATTTTTTTACAAGAAATAAGATTAAATTTATTAATATTCATAAAAACAGATTTGTTCTCTTAGTTTTATAATGACCCTATTTGCTATTAATAAATTCAAGAAGAAGATTGCGTTTAAATTCCTCTTGTTTATACAGGAAAAAGCTCTATTAATAATTTAATGTATCGATCCGTGTTACATATTTCCCCACTCTTCATATACTTTTCCAAGCTCCACCTGAATAGCCCATCTTTCTTTAAGTAGATCTGACAGTTTATTATACCCTTCCCCTTGCTCGTTCATTTCTAGGTCAATGTCTTTTTGCTTTTGCTCTAGTTCATATATTCTTATTTCTATGGTCTGCTTTCTTTTTGATTTTATTCTTTCTTCTGCCACTTCTGTATGACCTTTCCTATCTTCTTTTAGCTTAGTTTCTTTTAGCTTTCCACTCTTTGTTTCTTTTTCCACTTTCGCTTTATTCTTTTCTTTCTCGCTTCTATAATACTCATAGTTTCCTTCGTAGCATTTTATTATTTTATCCTCAACTTCAAATATTTTATTTGCCATCTTATTTATAAAATACCTGTCGTGTGATATAAAAAGTATAGTGCCCTCAAACTCTAATAGAGCCTGCTCTAAAACTTGTCTAGAGTTTATATCAAGATGATTTGTAGGCTCATCAAGAACTAGAAAATTTATATCTTGCTGTATCAACTGACATAACCGTAAGCGTGTTTTTTCTCCTCCTGAGAGATTATTTACCCTTTTAAAAACATCATCTTTGCAGAACATAAACCTAGCTAAAACATTCCTAGCTTCTTTTTCATGCATCCGTAAATTCCATCTAAACTCTTCTAGTACAGTACGCTCTTCATCCTCAAAATATATGTTTTGATCCAGATATGCAAGCTTTATATTCGCCCCTAGTTTTATTGTTCCTTCATACTTTTTATACGCCTCCAAACCTTGTACATATATCTGACCCGACAGCTCCCCATGTATATCTGTTCCTCTAAATATCTGCTGTTCCTTATATTCACTCAGAATACTTTTGATAATCGTCGACTTTCCACATCCATTTCCACCTAATATTCCTGCACTATCTAAATGCATCAATTTTAAATTTGCTTCTTTGAATATTCTGGTATCTTTAAATGCCTTTGAATATCCTTTTATCTCTAAAACTTCGTTTCCAGTCCTTATAGTTTCACCAAAAGCAAGCCTCATCTTATTATTCTCTAATTTTGGTCTTTCCAATTTTTCCATCTTCTCAAGTCTTTTCTCCATATTATGCATCTTCTTAAAAGTTGCCTCGTTATCTGCCCTCGTACCCCAATCTTTAAACCTACGAACGGCATCTTCCATTTGTTTTATTTCTTTTTGTTGCGTATTATACATCATAAGATCCACAAGCAGTCTTCTTTCCTTTTCCTCTACAAAATATGTATAGTTCCCATGATATGTATCCGCTTCTCCATCCTCTATTTCGATAACTTTATCAATTACTCTATCTAAAAAATATCTATCATGAGAAACAATGAGAACTGTACCATCATACTCTTTTATAAAATCTTCAAGCCACTCAATAGCTTCTATATCAAGATGATTGGTAGGCTCATCAAGTAAAAGAACATCTGGAGCTTCTAATAATATTTTTGCCAAAATTACCTTCGTTTTTTCTCCTCCACTTAAGTTATTAAACATCTTATCAAAAAACTCTTCATCAAATCCCAAACCATCCGAAACCCTGCTTATATTTTTTTCTATCGTGTAACCACCTTTTACTTCAAACATGTGCTGCACATCTGAATACTTACTCATCGCCACTTCAAGCTCATTTCCAATTAAAACAGACATATCGCCCTCTAGCTTTTTCATCTCACTTTCCATCTCATGAATATGAATAAATGCACTATTTAAAACATCTTTAACCATAACATCCTCATTATAATTTGGGACTTGATCTAAATATCCTACCCTCAATCTTTTTTTAATAGTAAGGCTACCTTCTTTAAAATCTTCTGCTCCTGTGATTATTTTAAACAATGTGGTTTTCCCACATCCATTTCTCCCTACAAAAGCAATCCTTTCTCCTTCATTCACCTGAAATGAAATATCACTAAATATCTGATTAACTCCATAAAATTTCTGTATATTTTTTGTTTCTATTGCTAACATAATAACTCCTCCTCTAATATAGTTAGTCCTGCAGTCATATAACTCAGTTTTCTAACGCTCTATCATTTATTTCATATTGGAGGTAAATCCAGCTCTCTTTCCAGTATCAAAAAAAGCCAAACAAGGAAACCCCTGTTCAGCTCTATATATAAATTAATTATATTCCTAAGCCATCTTGGATTTACCGATAATTCTAATATCTAATTTGGGGCAGACTTCGCCTATTGCTCTAACATCTATAAATGCGATGTTCTTTAACATAGTGATGCCTATATTTATATTTGCCGTTTTATTAGATCGGTAAACCATGTGTATTCCTCCTGAATTTATCAAATTTATCCACTTTATTTTATCATAATTAGTGGCTATAAGTCAAATTAATTTTGTGTTACGATTTTTACATATTATATTAAATCTTGACAAAACAAAGAGAATAATGTATATTTCATGTTTGATTTATTAAACATAAAAACTTTTAATCAGCCACATACATCAATGGTTCCTCATACAATCCAAATCCTTTTTTGAGGTTTCCTATCACATTATCTACTTCCAAAAGCACATTGAAGTATCCTGAATCGGTTATAATTTCAGAGAAATCATAATGCACCTCATACCATCTATTAGACTCATTTTCTTCTAGTTCTTCTTCATCCTCAAAATCTAACTCATTTATATTTACTTATGCTTCTATGCAAAATGCACCTTTAATCTTCCAATTAAACATAGGCTTTATTTTATAACTCTTTATATACTTACATTTTCTTATTGAACCACTCTGAAAAAGGGTTAAAGCATGATGCAGTTTCATTCCCACAATATTCTTTTCTTTCATCTTGTGTCATTTCTGCTATTGTTTTATTTATTTCTGGTACTTCAAATACATAACACAATTCTGACCAATTACTTTTATCTGGTTTTCCTCTTCTTTCTTCCGCTAAAGTTCCTTTTAATGTACCATGAAAATAATTAATCTCATTACCATCATAATATGCTAAACATTCCCTAAATTCACAGTTCTTATTGGTCTTTATTTTCATCAAATAAAGCATATCGTCTATTCCTATAGTTTCTAAACCAAAATTTACATTTGCTCTCGGAAATCCATTTAGGGCTTCTATAAAAAACCCTGAATCCATGGCTATGCAAGGTTTTCCAACTTTTTCATATGCCTGTACAACCTTATATTTGGCAATCTCTTGAATATCATCACTCCTAGGCTCTATTAAATCAAAAGGATAAGATATAACCTTCACATCTATTAAATCCCGTTGTGCAGACTCGATTTTACCTTTATTAGAAGTTACAAAAACAATTTCTTTCATAATCTACCCTCCCAATCGTATCATGTAGTTTTATTTAGTATTCCATTAAATTTATACCAGGTTATCTTCATATTTTATGATGTTTCAATAGATTCTAATGCAATAAGTGAATAAATTAAACCTGACCCTATCTGTACTTTTACTACTACTATTCTTATGTTTTTCTCTTTCAAGTCTTTTCCAGCAATGTCTTCCAAATAATCCTCTCCCTTATCTTTTAGTTATTTATTAACTTTAGTAGAATTGTTTTATCTTCTAAATTTCATATTGTTTATATTTTTCATAATCTGATTTTCTACATTCAAGTGATATTAGAGTTCCTTCATTTTCATGGCTTATTGATTTTATATTTGCATTCTCATTCAAATATGATACCATGCTCCCTTTATCATACGGAATGAGCACTTTAAAGCTTATATAGTCTGCAAAAACTTGCTCACAGATTTTAGTTAAAAGTTTATCCATCCCTATATTATTCTTAGCAGAAATATATGCACATCCTTCTTCCTCTTTCTTTTCTTCGCTTTCTACTAAATCTATTTTGTTGTATGCATAAATTGTAGGAATACCCACTACACCAAGCTCTTTTAGTGTCTTATTTGTAACTTCTATATGGGTTGCATGCATGGGATCCGAATAATCTACTACATGAATTAACAAATCAGCCTCTGTCACTTCCTCGAGAGTAGATCTGAACGCTTTTACTAGATGATGTGGCAATTTATTAATAAAACCTACTGTGTCCGTCAAAAGAAATTCTTTATTATCTGGTAACACAATGTTTCTCACCGATGTTTCTAGAGTAGCAAATAACATGTCCTTTTCAAATACTTTTTTATCTTCGGGTTGACTACATAAATTCAGCATATTATTCATAACGGTTGACTTCCCTGCGTTTGTATATCCTACCAAAGCGATTACTTTGATATCTTTTCTGTTACGTTTTCTTCTCTGCACCTTGCGCTGAGCAACAAGTACTTCGAGTTCTTTCTTTAGAATGATAATTCTATCTTCTATTTTTCTACGTCCTAGCTCTATTTTTGTTTCCCCTGATCCTCTGTTTTTAACCCCAGATCCTCCACCTTGGTGTCCTAGTGATTTTCCAAGGCCCATCAGTCTAGGTAGCATATATTGCAGTGTAGCTATTTCAACTTGAAGCTGAGCTTCTTTCGTCTTTGCTCTTCTTTCAAAAATTTCTAAAATAAGAAATGTTCTATCTATTACTCTACATGCCAATTTTTCTTCTAAGTTTCGAATTTGCGTATGTGATAATTCATCGTTAAAAATCACCGTTTTTATATCTTTCTCATCGATAATCCTCGCTATATCCTCAATCTTCCCTGTACCCAAATAATGCGCTGTATTGATTTTATCTAGTCTCTGAGTCACTTCAAATACAACTTCTATATCATCTGCCTCTGCAAGGTTCACAAGTTCTTTCATCGAATATTCAAAATCAATTTCGCCCTTTAGGTCTACACCCACCACTAAAGCTTTTTCTTTTTGTTCCATTATATTTTCCTCCTCTTTTCATTAAGTAGTGTAAAATATTTATAGTACTAAATACTACACTATCTCTTTCTATTCAATATATTTTATCAGTATTATCTTCCCCCTCCCTGTCATTTTTTCATAAAACTTTTGACACTATCTTCTTTGCCTGAAAAACACTTATTTTCGTTTTACCTTTTGGACAATATCATATACTATAAGATATCCTGGATATGCTGAAAAAGCAATTCCATATATTTTATCAAATCCATTAGCCATAAGAAAACTCAATAATCCTGGAATAAACATTACATATAAAATAGGTAGTAATAATAAATTTTCAAAGTAACCCATCGGACTATACCAATTCAGCCAATAACTAACCTTCTCTTTTTTTATTTCAAATGTTTGAGTAGAAGTTTCTAAAATCTTATATATCTTATTCTTTGTCTTTAACACTTTATAAAACTTACCTTTTTCATAAGTAGATTGTTCAGATTCATCAAACATATCAGGTTCATTAGTGAACATAATTGTATTACCTTTATTATCCATAAAAGTGAATATAGGATATGGTGAATTAGAATCAATTTCTTTTAAAAACATCACTGTTTCTTTCGGCTTTGGCCAAACATTAACAATATATGTATACCAACAATAGATTCCAATGCTTATAAAAAATATAGAAATAATTGCTATCAAGCCGTAGCTATATATATAATTATAAATATTATCTAATGTAACTGAGTTATTACCCCAAGTAAAATATATTGCTCCTACACCAAATAACATTAAAAATGTTATAATAACTAAACCTTGCCAATCATAATGTTCTCCAGTATTTTTCACCAAGAACCACCTCCGCCCCCGCCTGATCCTCCTCCAGAAGAACCGCCACCTGAGCTACTACTGCCAGATGACATTGCACTAGATGCAAATGACATAGTAGAACTCATAAAACTTCCGAAAGTTAACATATTAAATGATGAACTACCATCATACCAATTTGGAGATTGCAAAGATATTGATTCAAATTTCTTAATCCATTTATCAGATACCCCAAGTACATAGGTATAAGGCAATATATTATAGAAATAAGATGGATCTTCCATAACTAAAGCTTCTAATTGAGGCTTTTCTGCCGTCTCTAAGAAGTTCTTAAATCCTCTGATTTTTCCTAACATTTCATTACCATAATTTGTTCTTTTTGGCATTGCTTTAAAAAACAATAGCATTACTAAAATGCAAGCAATACCAATAATATATGCTAGTAAATACATTTCATCAGCTTGTAATGCAGGCAATACAATAAAAGTCCACGGAACTCCACCAAATATAAGTCCCCATATTAATCCAAATATCTTTATTGATACTGGTGTTTTTCCAAATACCATGGCAAATAATACCGTGAATCCTATTCCTGGAAATAACAATGCAAATGGTAACATTAACACTCCACCAGATTCCACAATAGGTTTTATTGTGATTACTAAGAATGTAATTACAATCATTATTATTACAAAAGATCTTTTTCCTAATGAACTTTTTTCCATTATTTTTTCTTTATTTTCTTTCTTATTTAGATTTTCAACTATAGCTTCTATTGTTATATAGAATTTATCATATAAATCGCTAGCAGTTACTTCATCTTTAGATTTAAATAAACCATGAAAAAAAACTCTTTCATTTTTATTATCCCCATCATAATCTCTTAACTTAATTATTTTAAATGTTTTGGACATAAAAAATAAAGACTTTTCTTCAGTTTCAGTGATTTTTATATAGCCTTTATTTGCTAAATAAATAATTAAGGAAGTCACATCTGTTTTATCAGCTTTACCTTTATATATAAATCCAAGTTCAGCGCTGTTAAATCCTTCTATTGGATAAAATTCAACAGTTTCAACCACATTATCATCTTTACCATATTTCATCCACATTAAAAAACAAATTAATGTAAATATTATAGGCAAGAAAATTGCTAACAACATTAAATAATCAAAATTGTTACTTGCTAGAGCAAAATATCCATCTGGTAGTTCTAATCTAACAGTTAAAGCTTCCCCTGCTTCTAATACTCCACTATAATTTCCTTTTATTTGTTTACCCACCACAGTATAATTAATATCTTTATTATCTATTGAATTTTTATTGCCAGCTGAAAAACCTAACTTATTTTTGTCAAATTCTTTTGGCATATTAATTGTAAAAGTTACATTACTAATCGTTGTATCCCAACCAGTACCTATTAAGTTAAAATATAATTCATCATAACCCTTACCAGTATCTTTACCAATATTATATGAGTAACTTATTGTATAATCCTTTTCACCTGTTAGTGTATAATCAGGATTACCAATCTTAATAACCTTATTTCCTGCTTCATTATATGTAGTATAATTATCGCTTACTTTTATGTCGCTAATCTTAGCACGATTATATGATTTAGTACCATCCAAACGAATAACTTCATTTTTAAGCGGTATTTTTCTAAATATTCCATGCTTATCAATTTTGAAATATGTAACTATATTTTCTATAATATTTAAAGTGTTATTTTCATTAACTGTCAAATTTACATCATAATTACTAATTACATATTCTGATGTTGAAGCACTAACAGGAAAAGTACAGAAAATCATAAGAATAACTAATAAAGATAGTAATAAATATTTATTTATCACTTTCATAAACTACCTCCTCTAATTAAATATTTTAAGTTTTTTATTACATTTTAAATCACTTCTTCTTTTTCAAGCAACCTTCTAAGATGGTCAAACCAACTTATATTATAATTTCTATCTACACACTCATCATAAAGTAACTTAAAATATGTTACATCAATATTAGTAAATCTATAAATTTCCTCAAATCCAATCCATTCTAATTTCTGAAGCATCTTATCTTCTAAATTATTATTATCTTCTTCTGGATCGTAACCTAAAGTAACATCTTGATTCCCAATATCAACAAGGAAAGCATATTCATTATCATCTTTATTATTTTTAAATGCAAAAAGAATGTCGCCATCAACATTAGCCTCTTCTCTAAGTTCTCTTAATACACACTCTTCGGGTGTTTCTTTTCCTTCTATACCTCCACCAATAAAAAAGTGAACATATTTACCATCAACTTTCCCATAACCAAATAAAATTTTACTTTCTCTAACTATAATTGCAAATGCCCTTTTTCTCACTTTTATCATATCATCACTCCTTTATATCATTAGTTAATTGATATTGTATCAAAATAATTGATAATATGCAAATTAAAAAAAGTTCCTTGATATAACGCATTTTGGGGGATAATTTAATAAAAGTTTTAATTGCACCCTGTATTTTCCCATACTGCAAACAAAACTCAAGCAAAAAACCGTTTATATATACGACTCCTTGCTTGAGTTCATCACTAAATCCGTGTAATAGTTATATTCTGTATTAATTATTAACTTCGTTAGCTTTTGAATTTCAAATATTCTTAGCCAATTTATCATATAATCTCTTTGCTTCTTTATGATTTACATGCTTTTACTTTCAAAATCTTCTTATCCTCTATCTTCTCTATTTTAAATACTATATTGGCATATTCAATAGTAAGTTTTTCTTTTTCATCAGGTATTCTCCCTAATTGTCCCATAAGGAATCCGCTTAAAGTATCGTAATCATCCACTGGCATCTCTACACCCATTGTTTCTCCTACTACATCTAGACTTGCTATTCCGTCAAAAACAAAAGTGTTTTCGTCTATTTTTTCAATTAACTTTTTTTCTTCATCATACTCATCAAAGATATTTCCTACAATTTCTTCTATCAAATCTTCCATTGTTACAATTCCAGCAGTACCTCCATACTCATCAATTATTACAGCCATATGATTCTTATTTACTCGTAGTTCTTTAAGTAATTCATCCGTCTTCTTGGATTGTGGTATAAAACATGGTTTTCGAAGTAATTGTTTTAAGTCGAAAGATTCTATATTATTATTCATAAATTTCAGCAAATCTTTTGTATGAAATATACCTATAATGTTGTCAATACTTTCTTCATATACAGGTATTCTGGTAAACTTTTCTTTGTTTATTATATCCAAAACATCATTTATTTTAGAAGTGACAGGAATGCCCACTATTTCTGTTCTATGAGTCATTATTTCACAAACTTCTGTTTTATCAAATTCAAATATATTATTAATCATTTCTTTTTCATCAAATCGAATAGTTCCCTTTTCTTCACCTATATCAATCATCATTCTAATTTCTTCTTCAGTTATTATTTTATCATTATCTATCACACTATTACCTGTTAGTCTTAGAAATAAATTAGTTGATATAGTTAAAAACTTAACAAAAGGACTTGTTATATATCCCAAAAAGTTCAATATTTCTACAGCAAAAAAAGATATTTTCTCTGCCTTTTGCATTCCAATTCTTTTTGGAACTAGTTCTCCAAATACTAGAGTAAAATATGCTAAAATTATAGTTATTATTGTAATAGAAAAGGTTTTTAATATATCTTCTGGTATAGCTAGTCCAAATCCTTTAAGTGCATTCACAAATCCATCAGCAAAACTTTCTGCTGCATATGCACTTGCAAAAAATCCTACTAATGTTATTCCAATCTGAATGGTTGCAAAAAACTTACTAGGTTCACTTAACAATTTTTCCACAAGCTTTGCTTTTTTATCTCCTTCTTCTGACATTTTCTTAATCTTATTATCATTCAATGAGATAAGTGCGATCTCTGCCGAAGAAAAAAAGGCATTTAACAAAATAAGTACTCCTAAAAATAAAATCTCTGTTGTCAAGAAACACCAACCCCTTACTATATTTATTTATTTATTAATTATTACACTATATTAACATTAGTATACACTAACCAGTCCATGAAGTCAATAATACTTGACACCACTCGACATTACTCTTTATTTTTCTACTTTCAATTCATTTTAGATATTTCCCATATATTTTTCTCAATTACTGTTATATTTTTTATAACATTTTTGTTACCACTTTACAGGCTATTTTATATTTTACCCCACTGCATCTTATATTCTTATGAGCTTAGATTGCTTTTTTCTAAATATTCACTATAAAATTTATACATATCAGAAAAACTAGGTTCTTGAACATGTCCAAATCCTTCATAAATCTTTAAAGTTATATTGTCGTACCCATTTTCTATGTAAATTTCGTTTAATTTGTTCATTCTATCATACATGTCTTCTCCTAATACTCTACAAGTAAGTGACCCAACATCCTCATCATACAATGAGGTGAATTTAGGTATATTATAATGTTCTATTCCATTGTTCATTACTTTTTTCTCCTCTGAACCCATAAAATAAAATTGTTTTACTTTTCTGTATGCTTCTTCATTAAATTTTGAATCTATTATATTTTCTAAATCTGAAGTACCTACAGGATATATCAGATTTTCACCTTTGTACTCGCTTAGTGGAATAGGTATAGCCCCACCTACTCCTCCAGCAAAAACTGCCTCTACTATTTCTGGATGGAGTAATGCAAATCTATATGCAAAAACTGCTGATGTAGAATATCCATACATTAGTACTTTATCAACTGTAATTTATTCATATTTTAATAATAATTCTTTTGCATTATTAATCATAGCGATTAATTGTAAATCTATCCTTGCTAAATTACCATCTTTTATTAGCATTGTATTTCTGGATAACTGTTGTATGTATTTTTCTTTTTCACATTCTTCACACTCTCCACACTCTCCACACTCTCCATAAAAACTAGGAAATATCGGCATCAGTATTGGTACTCGAGATTCATTAAATATAGGAATTTTCAAAGTACCTTTTATCATATTAAATGCTTGTTCAATATCCACCTCATAATCTTTATTTATTTCACGGCTATTGTTTCCAGCTACAAATATAGGCGATCCGTTTTTTATATTATTAGGAGTGTACAGTAAATAAGGAAATCTAAAACCATCGCCATCAAGCGGGTCTATATAAAATATAGCATCATTTTCATTATTAACTATTATATTAGTTTTTTCTTTCTTATTATTCTCCATCTCATTATCTCTCCTTTCATTAAGGTAGTGTAAAGTATTTATAGTACTAAATACTACACTAAATTATATATCAAATATTGATATCTGCTTAGGTATAGCTCTTTTGTCAAGTGTACTGTGTTTAGCTTGTATTTCACAAATTTCTAGCAATTCCCGAATAAAAGTGATTTTTTTCTTTTTATTTGTAAGTTCTAGTAACTTAACAAAAACCTGTGCAGTTAATATACAATCGGGTAATGCCCTATGTCTATCTTTAGACGGTTCTATAGATAAGAATCCTACGATAGTATCAAGTTTATAATTAGCAAGACCTGGTACTACATTCTTTGCAAGCAAAATTGTATCTATAAACTTAGTCTTTGCTAAATTAGGATTTTCTTCTACATACCTTGAAATTATATTTGCTTCGTATTTAGCGTTTTGTGCAATAAATATGTACTCCTTTTGTCCACATACCCTATCTAACCTTTTCATTATTTCCACAGAGTTTGGAGAATCAACTAGATCTTTTTCCGTAATTCCTGTTTGTACAGTGTCAAAACTTGTTAAATGAATTCCCACAGGAGGCTTAATAAAGGTACTCTTACCAGATTGATAATCTATTTCGTATCCATTATTTATTCTCAATATGCCCAATTCTATTGGTTCTGGCGGAATTCCTTTCGGTGTAACAGTTTCAAAATCTATAACCAAAAACGAAGTATCCTCCAATAACCTTTCCTGTAAATCATCCATTAAATCACCCTCCACACTTTAACAATATATAAATATTATAGTATATTAATTAATAATATGCAATAATTTATTATTATTATTTCGTGTCAGAATACCACATATTTACTTTTCTAATCTTTTTCACAGAAAGCAGTTAATGTGGTGTTTCGTAAACAAAATGTATTACAGAATTTAAAAAGCTAGGACAGTTACTCGGGTTTGAGTAATTGTCCTAGCTTTTTAAATTAGTTTTGGCTATATTTTAATAATAACCGTGTTAGCTCTTCAACATGTTCCTTTTCATCATTAGTTATTTCAGTTACTGTATTTTTTATATCCTTATTAGGAGTGATAGCTATTATTTCTTCATAAAGAATTATAGCTTCAAACTCTCCTTTCAAGTCATGCCTTATATTGTTTAAGATTAATTGTTTATTGTAATCAGGAACATATTTTTGCATAGGTGATTTAGGTCCAGTATTCTCTTTTTTAAATTCTAAATACATCTTATATTGTACAGGGTCATACTTACGAAGAAGCTCAATAATCATATCATAGTGTTCTTGTTCCTCTTCCATAATGTGATGTAAGATTTCATTAACATCTTCCATATTCGAATTAGCAATATGCTCTGCATAGCCATTAATAGCAACAATCTCTGCTATTAATATTTCTCTTAATTTATTAGTAGCAGATTCTGCTTCTCCTTGTGGCTGTCCATATACATTAGTATAACTCATTTTTACGCCTCCATATTAATTATTTAGTGTTATAAATTATATATATTCATAACACTAAATAAAATTCATGCGTAAAACTTAAAGATTCTCCACTTCACAATTTTCATATATTTATTTTCCTAATTCAATATATACTCTACCGTTCTCCTTACATTTTCATGCAAAGAATCATATTTGTGATCTGCTAATGATTCTTTATCTACCCATGCGTACTCTGTATGCTCATTGCTCATTTTTAAACTTGATATATCTCCATCTTTGGGTCTAACTAAATATGTATAGATTAGCCTATAGACTTCTTCTATTTCACTCTCTAGTTTTACCGCTCTAACTTCTACTTCCTTAATTAATTCAACATCAAGATTTGTTTCTTCTTTAGCCTCTCTTATTAGTGCTTCTACTGGTATCTCGCTATATTTTACTTTTCCTGCAGGAACTTCCCACTTTCCTGGACGTATTTCTGTATTTTCTGACCTTTTAGCTAAAAGTACTTTACCCTTATGTTCAATTATAATAGATACCGAAACCCTGTAGTTTGGATAAATTTTCATTTAATTTCCCCCTCATCTTCTTATTTTTATTGCTTAATTTCTTTATCATCTTCTAAGTTAGCATCCAAGTCATGATTTATTTCTTCAAATACAAAATCTATATCTTTCCTTAAAAAGCTAACATACTCAAGTATTTGTTCCTGAGAATAGTTTTTAAAATTAACTTCTAAGTTAAGTGGTATATTTTCTAAAATCGCTCTTCCTAAATACATTTTATAACCATGTACCCCTCCAGGAATTGCAACATCATGTACATCGCATGATTTTCCTTTTTCTGTTATCTCTAAATTTATTCCATCGTTTTGGTGAAAGTAAAAGTTAGTAAGGTATTTATCATTTTTTTGACACCACTCTACAATCTCACTTGCACTAAAATCCTCTGCTAATAATCTATGTCCACTATCTAAAGTTATCTGTATATGCTTATTGGTACCTTTAAGCATAATATCAAAATGATTTATATCATACCCCAATGTGTCTATATCGTAATTATTTATCTTAGGCATAGGTTGATTTTCAACACCTATAACCATATTCCAATTATTACTTTCTGCTTCTGTCCCTAGTCTCTTTAGTAGTTGATTTGTATTTAAAAGTGCCTGTGTTACTTTATCAACATCTTTATGATCGTCTAAATTAGGTGGATGTATAGTTATATTGCCATTAAATCCATATTTCTTTACCACTTCAGCATATTGAGTAAAAATCTGTATATATAAATCATGATGTTCCATATTAGATGTGTTTAACACTTTCCCTTCAATACCTTCAAATGGAAAGTGAAACTGTACTTTTAGATTATATTTATTCGCTAGTTCTGTTAATCTATTAAAATTATCTTCATTGTAAACAAATTCATCTCCTATCTACTCAAATAGTCTATCTTTCCCTTTAAATTTTTCTGGCTTTACTTCTATCCCATCTATTACTTTTAAAACTTCACTATATTTTACAAATGTTTCAAACCTTAACACATGCATATACAATATCTTATTACTTGGATTAATTTCAGGCTTTAACAGTTCAATATTCTTTTTACCTCCAAATACGCTCAATAACATATTATCCACTCCTTAGAAATATTTGATTTTAAAATAAATAGGCTGATGTTTTAAAATTTATTTTTATTAGCAGATATCATTTAAAATTAAAAGCCTCATTTTGTTTTATTATATTCTATACAATAAAACAAAAACAATCAAGCAAAACTTTTTGCTTGATTGTTTAAAGTGCTAATATATAAGATATTATAAATATTATTACTGCATATCCAAATATTTAAATAATCCATCCGAATTTATAGTTGTTACGTTTAATGCTGTTAACATGTTAGGGTCATTATTTATATCATACCATGATGTCCCTACCTTGAAATATACTTTATATGTTACCCCTGCATCAGTGGTATATGCAGTTTGAGCTGCTATAATGAAGTTATTTAAGTTGTATTCCACATTTGTTGGATCTAAAGTAAATGCATAATCCCCTACTAGTAATATATTATTACCTGTTATTGATGACACATTTCTATCATCTCCAGAAACACGTGGATTTACTATTAATGTTACTGTATCACTTAATCCACCTGCTGTTTTTTCTATTGTTATCGTTACTGGACTATCAACACTTAATAATGTATCTAGATATGATTGTTTTATTGTTATTGTATTTGCTGTATCATCTACTGTATAGTGTGTAGTTAAAGTTAATACTGTTGCACCATTCTTTACTACTACTGCAGATAAATTTGGATTTGCTACTGGGTTTGCGTTTATATCTACTTCTGTTATATTAATTACTGCATTCGTTGTTGACATAAACTGTTTAAATGTTCCTCCACTAGCAACAGAAGCTGATATTTCACTTAGATTTGCTGTTATTAATCCCGCTATCGCATTATTGATCGCTGTTGTTTTTGCTACTATTTCTGCATTTGTTGTTTCTGGTAATGCTAATGCTGTTGTTACTGCACTATAGTCTACATAGTCTGTAGATAATAATCCTGACTCTGCTGTTTTTGCTGCGTCTAGTGCTGCCTGTCCTGCAAATTCTAATCCTGCTATCGCATTATTGATTGCTGTTGTTTTTGCCACTACTTCTGTATTTGTTGTTTCTGGTAATGCTAATGCTGTTGTTACTGCACTATAGTCTACATAATCTGTAGATAATAATGCTGTCTCTGCTGTTTTTGCTGTTGTTAAGTTTGTATTTGCTACTACTGTTATTAATCCCGCTATCGCATTATTGATCGCTGTTGTTTTTGCTGTTATTTCTGTATTTGTTGTTTCTGGTAATGCTAATGCTGTTGTTACTGCACTATAGTCTACATAGTCAGTAGACAATAATGCTGACTCGGCTGTTTTCGCTGTATCTAGTGACGCTTGTCCTGCAAATACTAATCCTGCTATTGCTGTGTTTATTGCTGTTGTTTTATCTGTTTTATTTAATGTTGTTACTTCTGGTAATGCTAATGCTGTTGTTACTGCACTATAGTCTACGTAGTCAGTAGATGTTAATGCTG
>MGOU01000045.1 GCA_001795385.1 Clostridiales bacterium GWD2_32_19 | reverse complement strand
TTTCCTTGCTTTGCATGATTTATCCAGCTTTTTATCTTTTCTGATATTTCTTTTATGTTTTTCTCACCTTTTTTTAGTTCCTCGGCATATTTTTTTATTCTCTTTTGTTTGTTTTTTATTCCTTTTGCTTAGTTTCATTATTATTTTGCCTGTGTTTGATGAATCTCCCCATGCCAAGCCGACGGGGTATTCATAACAATGATAAAACTAGAAATTTTTCATACGCTTATCCTGATTATGTAACTTGTTACTTTGACTACCTCTTATGACTTCATATAAGATCAGCCTTATCTATATAGTATATTTTACCATATGTTTATTTCTCATCATTTACTGTCTTATTTCGTCTCATATTATCATTTTTTAGGTGCTTAGTCAAGCATTCTTGTGAACTGTTTTTGTAGTTTTTTTGTAGACTTTTTTGTGAACTGTTTTTTGTGGACTTTTTTGTAGACTTTATACATATATAAGAAATATCGTAATTTTATCACGAAATTTTTTACTCTTTAATACTGATAAATTCTACAATTTTCTTGTTTTATCAACACCACAGTCTATTTTTTCAAAAAAAGAGAGGCTATCCCTTTATAGAATTAAATCTATTTTTAGACAGCCTCTTTTCACTTCACCCGCTCTTATTCAATATTTCCTTTTCTTGATGCTCTTACTCTTTCAGTTTCGTTTAATATTTTCTTTCTCATTCTTATCTCTAATGGTGTTATTTCTACTAATTCGTCATCATTTATAAATTCAAGTGCCTCCTCAAGTGTATATTTTATAGGTGGTGATAACTTTACAGAATCATCTGAACCCGATGCCCTCATGTTTGTGAGCTTTTTATTTTTGCATGGATTTACTGTCATGTCTTCTCTTCTATTATTCATTCCTACTATCATGCCTTCGTAAACTTCTACACCTGGATCTACAAACAGTGTACCCCTATCACTTAAATTGAATAATGCAAATGCCATAGTTGTTCCTGGCTCTTGAGCCATAAGTACACCATTCTTCCTTTGTGTTATTTCTCCTTTGTGTGCCTCAAACCTTTCAAACCTTCTAACTAATACTCCTTCGCCTCTTGTCAAATTTATAAATTCAGACCTAAATCCTATAAGTCCTCTAGTTGGGACCATATACTCAACTTTTATATATCCGCCTTCTGTTTCCATATGTTCCATAAGTCCTTTTCGCATATTAAGTGCAGATATTATGCTTCCTGAAAACTCTTCAGGCATACTTGCAATTACTCTTTCAACTGGCTCAAGTAACTGTCCATCTTCTTTGTGCATGATAACTTCTGGCTTTGAAACTCCCATCTCATAGCCTTCTCTTCTCATGTTTTCTAAAAGAATAGCTAAATGAAGTTCTCCTCTACCTGACACTTTAAAACCATCCGTTCTATCAAGTGGTTCTACTTTAAGTCCTACATTTACTTCTAACTCTTTTTCAAGTCTCTCTTTTAA
Organism: Clostridiales bacterium GWD2_32_19; assembly: GCA_001795385.1. Lineage (GTDB taxonomy): Bacteria > Bacillota > Clostridia > Lachnospirales > UBA12420 > UBA12420. Next base: position 20,206 of record MGOU01000045.1, on the reverse strand, counting down.
ATGTCTAGTTGTTACATATTTCCCCACCCGTCCTGCAAAAGGTGAGTCATTTACAAAAAAGTTCATCGTAAGGGTTGGTTCTTCTATATGAATCATTTCCATAGGATCTGGCATATTTTCATTACATATTGTTTCCCCTATAGATATATCACTTATACCAGCTACAACTACTATTTCACCACTTGCAGCTTCTTTTACTTCCATTCTTTTAATCCCTTGATATATAAATACTTTTGTTATTTTAACTTTCCCCACTGTACCATCTCTTCTTGATACTGAAACCATTTGTCCTTCTTTTATAATTCCTCTAGTAACTCTACCTATCCCTAGTCTTCCTATATATTCATCATATGCTAAAGAACAAATTTGAAGTTGTAAGTTTTGATGAGATGTGTTTGGATATGGTTTTACATGATGTATTATTGCTTCAAATAGTGGTTCTACATTCGTTGATTCATCATCCATACTTACTTTTACAATACCCTCTCTTGCTATACCATAAAGTATAGGAAAATCAAGTTGTTCATCCGTAGCTCCTAGTTCTACAAAAAGGTCAAAAGTCATATCTACAACTTTTTCTGCTCTTTGGTCTTTCTTATCAACTTTATTTATAAGTAATATTGGTCTTAAACCTAGTTCAAGCGACTTTTGCAATACAAATCTAGTTTGTGGCATAGGTCCCTCACTAGAATCTACCAAAAGTATAACGGTATCAACCGTTTTCATAATACGTTCAACTTCTGACGAAAAGTCAGCATGCCCTGGAGTATCTACAATATTTATCTTGTAATCCTTATACTTTACCGCACAATTTTTTGAATATATTGTGATACCTCTTTCTCTTTCTAAATCATTACTATCCATTATACATTCCTTAACTTGTTCATTTTCTCTAAATACCCCGCTTTGGCTCAAAAACGCATCTACTAATGTAGATTTTCCAGCATCAACGTGTGCTATAACTGCTATATTAATTATCTTTTCCATTTGTTTCTCCTCTCGATTTATCAACTTTTTCATAATTCTTTCCAATAATAAAATGACAGTTAACATCGCTGTCATTTTATTACTTCCAAATATTTTTTCTATTATATCACGGATGTAATATTTTGTCAATACACATTAGCAATGTTTGCCCATTATGTCGAAAAAGTTATTATATTAATTTTATATCAGTCTATACTTCTTTTGTTATATTTTTCTCATCCTCACTGTATCTCAAGTGTTACTGTTATATTTCCATTTATATCCACTGCAACTATGTAATCTCCTGTTTTAAGTGGATTTTCAGGTATTTCTGATATATATCCTTTATCATACATTCCCTGTATTATATCTGTTTGAGGTAAACTTACATTTTCTGAAACCAAGTACCTCTTTGCATTTACTTTTAGAAGCCTAATATTTGTATTATGAGTTAATTCTTTTATTTCTTCTTTTTCATTTAAAAATATTGGTATTACTATAATACTTAATACTGATAATATTATAAGCACTATTATCATTTCTAATAGTGAAAATCCTCTTTGGGGTACCACCCTCTGCATTAGACACACCTCTTTTCGACATTTCTATCCTTATAGTACATTAACTTTGCAAAAAAATCAAGCTTTATTTTACTACAAGTTTCTCGTTCTCATACTGCACAGTTACTGCTCCTCGTTCTTTTGTTATATATGTCTCTACTGTATGATTCGCTAATCTCTCAAGCGTTTCTATACCAGGATGCCCGTAGTTATTCCTTCCCACACTTATTACAGCGTACTCTGGTCGTACTCTTTCTAAAAATTCATTCATCGTAGCGTATTTAGATCCATGATGAGCAACTTTTATTAAGTCTACATCTAAATTTTTATATTTATTAATTATCTTTTTTTCATTTTCCTCGCTTATATCTCCCATAAACAATATGCTCTTTTCTTTATAATCAACTTTTAATACAAGTGAATAATCATTGTTACCTTTCGCATATGTATCCACATCCAGATCCGGATATATACATGTTATCCTCAAGTCATCAATTGTCATAAAGTCACCCTGTTTAAAATAATATATCGGTATTTTCTTGTCTTTTGCTTTATTTATAAGCTCCTTTTGGAGTTCTGTTTCATTTGCTTTCCCTATTGTAAGTATTAATTTATCTACCTTCATCAAATCTACTATCTCTATTACTCCCTTTATATGATCAAAATCAGGATGTGTTACAAATACAGCATCTAGCTTTCGGATTCCGCTATACTTCATATATTTATCAACTATATTCTTGCCTGTATTGCCTTGGGCATCTTCAATATTTATATCTCCACCACCATCAATAAGCACATGCTTATCTTTTGGAGTATTTATAACTATACTATCACCCTGTCCCACATCCAAAATCTCTATATTAAAGCTTTTCGGCCATATCTGTATTATCATAATTATTAATGTTATTGCAAATACTACATCAACACAATATTCCTTAAGTTTTTCCTTCACTTCTTTATCTTGACTAAAATATAATACAATTAATATAATCAACACATAGTAAAGTATTATAACATATATATTCGGTTGTCCGGTCACAACCTTCGCATAACCTAGATTCACAAGATATGTTGACACCATTTCATTATAAACAAGTATGTAGTACACCACCAACATTATTATCTTTGCAAGACCAACCCAGACAATTCCTATCAACATTCCTACTATACTAACTATTAGTAAAATACTAGAAAGTGGTACAACTAATATGTTAGCTATAAGACTATATGTAGGAATCTCATAAAAATAATATGCTATTATAGGTGTTGTCCAAATAATCGCTGCTACTGACGAGCTAAGTATCTCCTTTATAACCTTCGGACATACATAAAGTTTATCTAACAGCGGAACTGTCGTTATTATCCCTGAAACTGCTGCAAACGAGAGTAGAAAACCTATATCGTGTACAACAGAAGGGTTATAAATAATCAGTACTAATGCCGCAAATGATATATTAGAATAGTTATCTTTTTCCCTACCTATTACATCAGCAAATAACATCACACACCCCATAACTACCGCTCTAATAGCGGACGGACTACCTCCTGTTAGAAGTGCATAAAAGATTAAAAACAACATAGATATTACTGCATTTACTTTTTTATTTACTTTAAGTAATGATAACACCTTATAAATAATAAGACATAAGACCAATATATGCATACCTGATATAGCAATAATATGTGATATCCCAACATCACTATAAAGCTTTTTCAGATCACCATCCAGACTATTTTTATCGCCTAATATCATACTATTTACAAGACCTGCCTCTTTTGGTGGCATTAGTTTATTAGTTATGTTCATTGCATTTTGTTTCGTATTATTTAAAAACTTATCTAAATTGTATGGATTTTTCTTATATGTCACTACATCTCCATAAAATTTATAATAAATCTTGCGAGTCTTCATATAAGCATTCTCATCAAATTGTCCCTTATTTCTCGCTTCTTTAGTTCGGTAAAATGTTCCTTTTATTTCTACACTATCTCCTACATAGATATCTCCAGTATATCTTATATATGATTGTATTTTTTCTCCTGTTTTATATGTATTTCCACCTAATCTTAAGTTCTTCATTTCTAATACTAGCCTCGTATATTCTCCATACACCTTATCTACTTCTTTTATATATGTACTTGCAGTAGCAATATATTTCTTATCAATGGCCGTCTCAATAACATCAACTTTGTGTTTCTCTACACTATATCTTCCAAATATTCCAATTACAAAAAAGATAACAAATCCAAAAACTATCACGCTCTTGTTTTTTCTATACAAAAATATCACCCAAATTGCCACAAACATGGATGATATAATTATATTTTCATAAAACAAGTTTCCTAGCAAGTAAAATGCTAAACAGTAAGCAATCGGTCTTTTCATGGTCCACCTATTTTTCAAGCTCTGTTTTCTTTAAACTAGCTTTTTCATATTTATCACTGTCTTTATAATCTTTTATTATAGCCGTCATACTTTCTAGTGCCTTAGTTTTGTCGCCTTTTTCCTCATATGAAAGTCCCGCATAATATAGCGCATCATCACTATATATTTCACTCATACTATAATAAAACGATTTTTCAAAATTTATTATTGCATCTTCATGTTTTCCTGAATCATAAAACTTCTTTGCTTTCTCGTAGTACATTTTAGCAATTACAGGAACTGTATTATTATATATTTCTTCATATTTGATTTTCAAATTTGTGTCCAAATCACTTTTACTTACCAACTTTATTTTTATAGCTGCTTGCTCAATATTTCCGTTCTTGTATAATTCATCAGCTTGATTCAAAAATTTAACTTGATCTGTACTACTTTTTTCATCCTGAAGTAACCCAACTCTTTCTTTTGAGGCGTCTAATTCTGCCTTCATTTGTTTTATTTTCGCCTCATCTTCTGCCAAGCGAATTATATACTTTTTATTATCTTCTTTTACTTTTTTCAATTCAGTTGAAAACACTGTACTAAAAAGCATAGAAGCGAGGAATCCAGCCAAGAATATTACTCCAAATAATATTGTCATACTCTTTACTAACTTTTTCTTATTTACAGTTGTATTTGAATTTGGTTTCATATAAACCTTTTGAATCTTTTGTTTTTCTGTTATTGTATTTTGTTTTACTATAGTACTATCTGGGTTAAGTATCTTATAATAATTTATTAAATCTTCATTATTATAATCTAACTTCATAGCCTTATCTAAAGCATACATTGCTTTTTCATAATTTCCCTGCATAATATAACATAAAACAAGTAATTTATGTGCTTCCAAAAAATTTTCACTCAAATTTAGAGCTTTCTTTAATCTTATAATAGACATATCCTCATTTTTTTCCTTTATATAAGACAGTGCCTCATTAAACATTGTTATAGCTTCGTCATACTTAGCTAATTTTGCTTTATTTTTTTGAGCTTCTTCGATATATTCAACCGCCAAATTATTATCCTTGCTCATATGAACAGATATGCTCCAATGTTTTAGAGCATCACTTATTCTACCCAAGTATATATATGCTAGACCCAATAGATTTCTTGCAGTAATGTTTCTTTTATCAAATTCAATTGACTTTTCTAGAAACTTTATTCCTTGAGATATACATCCATTATTTATAAACTTCAACCCTTTATTATAAAAGATTGCAGAGATTCTTTTTGCCTTATTATAAATTTTAGTATTATATCCGCATTTAGGACATAACTTTTTATTTCCTATCTCATACTCACACCCTGGACAAATCAATATACTCACCCCACTCCTATACAAAGTACAAAGAACAAAATTCAAAGTACAAATGTAAAAAATTTAATATATTATTATATTACTATTTATTATCATCAAATCTCTTCATTCTTTTTCTTTATGCTTTTGACTATATCTTCTAACAAATCTATTATATCATGTACTTCATCATCATTCAAAGTTTCTCCTACATCACTTACTTTTAAAATTGGTTGATACTTTTCTATTTCCTTAACAAAATCTATCATATAATTCACCCCCGAATTTTTATACTATTTAATAATTTTTCTTACTATTAGTATTATAATATCACAAAAACAAAAAAAATCAAGTGTTCCACTTGATTTTTATGCTTTTCCACTATATTTGTTTTTCTTCAGCAATTATATCTTGATACCTTGTGTTTACTTCCTCAAAAAATGCTATTTTTGCAACTTGCATATATGGTATAACCCATATAAGCGCGATGCCTACTGTTATTATTCCAAGCAAGAACCATCCTACGAAGGATAGGCTAAACAAGAAGAATCTCCATTTTTGCCCATTCATTATTTTTCCACTTAGCCTTAAGGTTTCTAGCGCTTTTAATTCTGATCTTTCTACAAGTATATATTCCACCATTGCATACTTTAGTGTCATAAACACCGAAATACATATACCTACTATCATCAAAACAATAGCTGTTATACCTATTCCACTTCCAACTAAATCTTTTACAAATTCTACACCCTTTATATTATTTTGCGGTTTAGAAGATGAAAAATCATCTTTAAAATCATATTCGTCTTTATCAAATGTTTTATCAATACTTAAGTCTTCTAAATCACTACTCATCATACTTTGGCTAAAACTACCCATTTGAGAGTTTGCGCTTTCCCCCATGTTCCTGAAATCAGATTCTTGTAGTATTATTGCAGTTGCAATAAAAGTAATCATTATAACAGGCACAATGAACCAAATTCCTATAAAAAATCCCTTTACTATTTCTGCCCAAGTCACTTTTCCAAATTTTTTGTATCCTTCAAACCATTGTTTTACCTTTATCTCATTTCCTCTAAATAATTGTAGTGTTATGTATACAATCCCTACTTCTAAAGGAATCGTTGCAATATTAATTATAAATGTCACTAAACTGTCTAAAGCTTCTTGCTTCTCTAGAATTTTACTTTCTACAAACATCACCAAAAATATAATTGTAGGTATTAGTGCCAAGATTCCTGTATACCTCCAAAAATTTGGTCTTAATACAGCTTTAGCTTCTTGCTTTAATTCAGAAAATTTTTTCATTTTTTATTTCCTCCTTTTAAGGTCATTGCCTAGTTAATTATTTTTGCATGTTTGCAAATTTAGAATAGTTCCCAAAGAACATTAAATCTACCGTTCCAGTTGGACCATTTCTTTGTTTAGCAATTATTATTTCCGCTTGATTTTTTTTATCTGTATCTGGGTTATAATACTCATCTCTATATAGTAGCATAACAACATCCGCATCTTGCTCTATAGCACCTGATTCACGTAAGTCTGAAAGCATAGGTCTATGGTCCACTCTAGTCTCACATGCGCGACTAAGCTGTGACAAGGCCACAACAGGGGCATTTATTTCCCTTGCTATAGATTTTAAAGTTCTAGAAATTGTTGAGATTTCTTGTTGTCTTGACTCCTGCAGTCCGCCTGCTGTCATCAACTGCAAATAGTCTATAACTACAAGCCCTATGCCTTTTTCCATTTTAAGCCTTCTACACTTTGCCCGCAGCTCAGACACCGAGATTCCTGGAGTATCATCTATATATATAGGTGCCTCTGACAATGGTGCCATTGTTCTTGCTATCTTTATCCAATCTTCTTGTTCTAGAGCACCTGTACGCATTTTTTGTAAATCTATCATGGCCTCAGACGCTATCATCTTATTTACAAGCTGCTCTTTTGACATTTCCAAACTAAATATAACTGTTGGAATCTTATATTTTATTGCCGCGTTTTGGGCAATATTTATAGCAAATGTGCTTTTTCCTACGGATGGCCTTGCTGCTATAAGAATTAAATCTGACGATTGTAATCCTGCTGTCTTATGATCTATGTCCATGAAACCTGTAGGTATCCCTGTAAGTTTACCTTTATTATGATAAACATCTTCTATCTTTTCAAACGCCTGCACTAAAATATCTTTTAACTTTACATATCCTTCTTGTGAACGATTTTGTGATATATTAAAAATATCTGTTTCAGCAATATTTAGTAAATCATTTATCTCATTTTTTCCTTCATAGCTCAAACCCATTATCTTTTGACTAGAATTTATAAGTCGACGGAGTATTGATTTGTCTTTTACTATTTTTGCGTGATTTTTTACATGTATCGATGTAACAACTGATGAAACAAGTTCTGAAAAATAAGTCAAGTCTGCAATTTGCTCTAAATAACCTTTTGTTTCGATCTTATTCTTAACAGTAATTATGTCTACTGGTTCTTCTTTATTAAACAGCTCTGTAATAGCTTCAAATATTATTTTATGGTCATTTCTATAAAACTCATCACCTGTTAATATCTCCATTGCTCCTATTATTGCTTCTTGATCCATAAGCATAGATCCTAACACTGATTTCTCAGCATCAATATCATGTGGTGGTATTTTATTTAATATATCGCTTTTCATCTTATCACCTAGCCTTTAACTTAATCAGTTTTACCGCCTTCTATTATTCTAAAAGTTTCATGCCCTTTATTTTCCGGTTCTTTAATCACCTTAATTAAGGAAAGTTTACTCGCATACTCTTGTAAAGTAATCATACAACTTTTCTCATTTATTTGTGAAAGCTCTATAATATTCATGAATTCTTTCTCTAGTGCTACATATTCGTTTCTTATGTAATTATATGAGTTTTCTACTTCTTCTATTTCTTTTTGTACATCTTCAATCGTACTTGTTGCCCTTGCTGTTTCTTTCTTCATTTCTTCGTATTCAATCAAAACCTTATCAATTTTGATCTTATACTTCTCTATTATCTCTTTATATCTTTCTATTTCAGCATGTGCATTTTCTACTTCTTCCCTTAACCTTAGTTTTTCTATATCCATTTTACCACCTCAAAACTAATTTAACTTATTATTGGATATTTTATCATTTTCTACAGAATTTAGCAATAAAAAAACAAATTTATATTAAAATTTGTTTTTTTATTGCTAAATTTGATATTTTCTTATGTATTTTTTTATGGGGGCAGTTCCTAAAAAGAAGGAACCGTCCCCATGAATAGCATTGTTCATGTGATTAGCTTAATAATTTGTTATCTTACCACATTTCTTTCAAACATCAATATAACAGTGTTATATCCATGCACCGCCTGAATATATTTAATTTCTGCGTTTTGCACTTTTAACTCTGCATCAATAACCTCTAATTCCGTTGCCATACCTAAAGTACTTTTTAGTTTTGTTATCTCAAAAATTGTTTTTGCAAACATACTCCCTACCTCGGATGCAGCTATACTTTCTTCTAATACACCAATTCCAATAATGTCAGTTTTCAACTTATATTCTATCTCTAATTCTTGCTTTTTTATGCTTAGGTCGTTCCTGCGTATTTTATTTGCTATTTGCTTGTATTCTGGTTCATGTGTACCAAAATATGCTTGTGCCATTTTAATTTCTTTTTCTACCATGATTTTGTCTAACAAAAGCTGTGCATATGTTAAATCTTCATTTTTTCTATCCTCAAGTTTCTTATCGTACTCTGGCATTGTAAACTTTTCATATATAACCTTTGATGTAAGATTCACTTTTGTATTGAGAGGCAAACCTATAATCTTATTAAATTCCATCAATGCCTTAATATAATCTGCATCTGCACTCGTAGAATCTATCTCTGCTCCTGTTTGCTCCAGTAAAACTGTTTTATAAACTAAATCCGAAACATTACCAAGCGACAGTTTATTTTCACAAACCTTCACTTGATTATTTATCAACTCTAATGTACTCTTTTTTAGTTCTCTTAGTAGCGTCTTTTCTGACAAAGCATAATATGCCGTTAGAACTGCCACTTCCGTTGATTTTTCTTGAAATATATTTGCTTGTTCAAGCATTTTACTTGCATTTTTTGCAACCTGTAAAGAATAACCATTTCTTACCTTATAATTATCAAAATTATCCCCAGCACCTTTAGTTGCAGAATATACATCTTTTAATGTATCTTGAAGATCTTCCATAATCTTTTTTGATAATTCTATATCTTCTTTATTTATTTTAGATATAAGTAAATCATAGTTATGTTCTCTTGAATAAGCCGTAGCTTCTTCAAGAGAGAAATTCACAACAGACTCCGTTGCCACTGTTTCATCAGCAGCGAATACAGTAGTTATACCAACTAGTACACTCATTACAAGTGCAGCCACAAGTATCCAAGCAATAATTATAACTGTTTTCTTACCCATCCACATAATACTTTCCTCCTATATATTTTTATAATTGTTAAAGCTATTTTTCAAATACTTTGTTCTTCAATATCTCAAATGCTGCATTTAATTGTTTGTCTTCTGATTTTAGCTTTTCATTAAATACTTCATTCAATGATGCTTGTGTTGTGTAATCTGCTACTCCATAAACAAATAATTCATGTTCTTTTTGAAATTTAGCAATTGCATCATATGTATCTTGTTCATAATTTTTATCTGTGTTTTTTATTTCATAACCCAAATATATAAGTATCTTTTCGATTTTCTCAACCTCTTCTGATTGATCACCTAACTTATATTTTCCTTTCATGTAATTAACATAATCAGGAATTTCTACTATAATATCTGGTGTTATACCTATTTTGTTTATATATGTACCATTTCTAGTTAAATATTCTTCAACTGTAAGTTTAAAATAATTTCCATATATATCTCTGAAAATCTTTTGAACAACGCCTTTTCCAAATGTTTTTTCCCCTACCACTATTCCAACTTTAGAATCTTTAATTGCTCCTGTCAGTATTTCCGAAGCACTAGCAGTATTCTCATTAACAATAACTACTATATTAAACGGAGCATCCTTTAACTCTGAGCTAAAAGTTTGCTTCGCGCCTTGCTTATCGATAGTATGTACTATGGGTCCTTCCGGAATAATTATTTTGCACATGCTTATTACTTGATCTAGATATCCTCCTGGATTATTTCTTAGATCTATAATCAACCCTTTTACACGCTTATCCTTCATTTCTTCTATCGCTTTTCTGAATTCATTATAAACAGTAGAGTTAAATTCCGATATCATTATATACCTCATTTTTTTTATTTCTCTATCTGAGGCATTAGGGAATATTTCATTAATTCTTTTAACTTTTATTGCATTAATTTGTATTTTATCTCTAATAACTTGTTTTTCAAGAGTATCTGCTCCTCTTTTTATAGTTAATATAACCTTTGTATTTTCTAATCCCTTTATCTTAGATAATGCTTCATCTAAAGTCATATCTTTCACATCTTCACCGTTGACCATTATTATTACATCACCAGGTAACATTTCACTTTTCTCTGCTGGAGTTTTTTCTAATACTTCATCAACCAAAATATAGCCATCTTTCTTTTCCACCTTCACCCCGATGCCAACAAATTCCCCTGACACAGATTCCATAAAATCATCGTATTCACCTTTAGTATAATATGTACTATATGGATCCAATTTAGAATACATGCCTTTAAGTGCTCCCTCAACCAGCTCTTCCCGACTTACTTGTCCTCCAACATAATTTTCAAGTATTGTATCCATCATATCCTTTATTTCATAAACAGCCCTCAACTCTTCTTCTTCAGTTGTATACTTTACATCAGCTGCATATACAACTGAAGTTATAACAAAAAACATTATGTATATACTAATACCGATACTTAATAAACCTTTTTTCATGCCACCATTCCTTTCAATAATCTGTTATTTACTAATACTCAATCAATTTTTCTACATAATCATTTTCTATATCTTTTCTTAAATAATTTATTAATCTATTTATTATTGCTGCACCCTCAGCTTTTGTTATTTCTGATTTTGGTCTCAAGTTTCCCGTTACATCCCCTTTAATAATTCCTAGATTATACAAACCATAAATATCTTTTTTTGCCCAACCTGATATTTGTTCGTCATCTATAAATGGGGTAGTTGGAGTTATATCTTGTCCTAGCCTCGAAAGTCCCAATGCTCTCATATATATTACAAATGCTTCTTCCCTTTTTATAGGATTATCTGGTCCAAAATTTCCTTTATTTGTACCCTTTATAAGCTGTACTTGTGCTGCTATTTCCACATTTCTAAAATGCGGATGATAAATGTCAACATCACCAAATATTTTAACTGGTTTATACCCTTTTGGCTCTGGATACTTTTTGTCTAGACCTAATGCTTTTACAAGTAATGTTACATATTGCGCTCTCGTTATTTTTTGATTTGGTATAAATTCAAACTTGCTATCTAAAACTTCTAAACTATAAAGTTTTTTTATATCTTCTTCTGCAAAGCTACCTTTTAAATAATCAGTGTTTTCTGGTGCTACAAGATGTTCAAAAGTATTATATGAAGGTACTGATATATTCCCTTCTACATTATTATAATCCATATTTGTAGGCTTATTAGTTACCTTATATGTAATACCACTTTGATTTTGCGTAACTTGGAGATAATTGCCTCCAAAAGCTATTGCAGTTGGCATGTTTGAATCATATTGCATTGTTTTATTTACTGTAATTGATGGTTTCACTTCTGCTTCTAGTTTCCATATATTTAAGTCAGAGCCTGAAACAGATTCCACATATATCTTTAACAGTTGTGTCTCTGTTTTCCCCCATGCTTGATCATATCCATAAATTCCATTATCACCAGTTACATTTACAGTTATAACCTGATCATCATTTTTATATATTGCTCTATAGCCTATACTTCCTTTATAATATTTGATCCCTGGTGAATTATATTCTATAATAGTATTGTTAAATAAAGAATTTGTATCATCTAATGTATATTTAGCTTCACCTATAGTTATAGTTTCCTTCCATGATTTTAATTCATAATTTTTAAGCACTTGGTTATCTACTTTTCTATAATTTACATTGAAAATTATTGTTCTTTTTATATCAACATCCTGAACGAATGGTTCTTTATAAGCTTCAAGTGCATATGTCATACTATATGACCCGGCTTCTACCTTAGAACTTGGATCCACATCACCAGATTTTGAGATAGTTAATAGTCCCTCAAAAACTTCCGGTTTTCCTCTTAAAAAAACCATTTCTTTATATCTTAACTCTTTCTTATTACTTCGTGCAGTAATTGGAACATAACTATCCATTACTTTTGGAAGTTTTACACCCTCAGATACTCCACAGAAAAAGCCCATTTCTCCGACATCCGCATTTGAAATTGATATATTTATTATCATCATGACTAATATTATTAATACATATTTATATATCCACATCTCAAACCCAACCCCCCACATGCTGCATTTTAAACCACACCTCCATTTTAACATACTTTACATGTTTTTAAAAGTGTTTTGAAAGAAATTACTTAATTATTTATGTTTTATTTCATTGCATTTAACATATTATACAATTTTATATTTTCATGGATAAAATTGTTGATTTTTGACATAAAAAATGTTATTATGTATCGTATTAACTATAAAATATAATTAGGAGGGTTTTTATGACTTACGAGTTCATTATTAATATTTTCCCTTATATATTGAGTGCATTTTTTTATTCCTTTTTAGTTGTTGAAGTACTTAAAGTTTTTTACGATACCAACATACCCAAGAAAAATTTTCTCGTTTATCTAGCAATTTCTACAACAATATTAACATTAGTATCTCATATACCACAGGACTTCTCGCCAATTAGACTTATATTAGCTTTTGCATGCTATGTTATTATATTAAAATTTATATTACGTGTTAAATTGATGTCATCTTTAGTATCTGTCGGGATTTTCTTTACAATCTTAACAATATCTGACATTCTAAGTACGGTTATTTTAATAAATGAACATATAATTAAATCTGACTCTCTTAATATTCGTAGTAATATTACATATAGTTTAATAGTATCCTTATTTTCTATCTTACTCGTAATAACAACTATTACTATAATAAGATTTGTTAAATTTAAAAACAATAATATAAGAATAACCTTTCAAAATAAAACTTATTTGACATTTTTCTACATAATTTTATCTTTACTCTATGTAGCTTTAAATTATTATATATATCTTGAGTTCTCAAATGAAATCAATTACACATTAATACTACTAAATATTTTAATAATGGTGATATTCTTTGTATTAAGCATTTACTCACTGTATAACTCACAGAAATTAATTTATTCTGATGAAGAAAATTTACAATTAAAATCTTATATAAATACCATTAATAAACTTCACGACGAATTAAAACGATTTAGACATAATTACTTAAACATTCTACAAGGAATTCAAGGTTATGCAGATATTTCAGATATAAACGGTATTAAAAAATTTTTACATGAACTTAATGGGAAAAACCAAAGTTTTAAAAATATAGATGTCTTTGATCTATCAAAAATAGATGAACCTTCACTTAAAAGTTTACTCTTTTCCAAGCTAACAGACGCAACAAATAAAAACATAAAAATAATATTAGAAACCTCTGATAGTGTTTCTGATATACATATAGGAGCTTCTGATCTATGTGAAATCATCGGTGTCTTCCTTGACAATGCAATAGAAGAATGTGAAAAATTAGATATGAATGCTAGGCGAATTGAAATAATCATTGATAATTCCGATTCATCCTATATGATAGTAATAGCTAATACCTACAAAGAAAAGCCCGACATAAACAAATTATTCAAGAAAGGATTTACAACAAAATCAGGAGATAATCATGGCGTTGGCCTTTATGAAGTGAAGAATATTCTCAACTCATATAATAATATTCTTTTGAATACTCACATTGAGCATGATGTTTTTATACAAGAACTGCAAATAAAATAGAAGGTTAAAACCTTCTATTTTATTTTATTGCACTATTTTTATATCTCGATTAGACAGTCAGGACAGTCTGGTTCTTCAAAAACAAAAGAATGACACGCCCCTGTTGATGTTACAGCTATCACTGTTGCCAAACTTGCCAAAAGTGTTGCTATCATTAATTTAAATTTCATACACCTAACCCCCTATATTTATATTATTATTACATTTATATTGTTACATTTTAAATAAAAAAAGTCAATTTCACATTAAGGTGTACAACTTCCGTAATTAAATGCAATTAATCAGATTTTATATACCATTCGCTCTTAAAATCATACATTTAATTCAACCTTTATGGACAATGCATTATTTTTATTATATAATTTTTTTGTAATATGTTTTAGAGGGAGGATGGTTATGAAACTAACTGAAAAAATAAGTTTAAAGACTACAGCTTTTATAAGTGGCTATTGTGACTTATCAGAAGTAGAATTACAAAAGGTCAAATATGGCATTGACATTTTAATATTAAATAGTTACAAATTGGTTATCATTTTCTTTATTGCTTACCTTCTAGGCATATTATTTCAAACTTTTTTATTTATGCTGTCGTACGGATTTATAAGACTTTTTGCTTTTGGCATGCACGCTCAACGTGGCATTACTTGCTTACTAAGCACAATTGTAATATTTTTAGGTTTAACTTACTACTCCCCTTTTGTAATGTTAAACCATCTTCAAATAAGCGTACTTTTTATAATCAACTTAACTTCTGTTATGTTGTTTGCTCCAGCTGATACCGGTAAAAAACCTATCGTTAATCCCCAAAGACGAAAAATTTTAAAAGGCAAATCAGTAGCTGCATTAGTTTTTTTATATTTAATAGCCATATTTTACTGTAGTCCTATTAATGCAACAATTGTAGGATTATCTACAACTGTTGCATGTATTATGATTAATCCAATTCTTTATATTGTTTCAGGTCAAACATATAATAACTACAGATTCTACAAAAAAAAGGAAGCTTTATAATAAAAGTTCCTTTTTTATTCTATTTGTTTATTTAACGATTCTATTTATAAATTAGTGTTTGTTGGTGTAGATATATTAGCTTTCGGGAAATTTCCTGAAGCCATTTGTTCTTCTTGTTGTGCTATCATCTTCTTAACCATATATCCACCTACTGAACCAGCTTCTTTTGTAGTTAAGTCTCCGTTATATCCTTGCTTTAGGTTTACACCTATTTCATTAGCTATTTCAAATTTAAATTGGTCAAGAGCTGCTTTTGCTTCTTTTTTTAGTACTCTATTTGAGCTACCTGAATTGCTTTGTGACATTTTACATCACCTCCATCATTAGTAGTATGTGATAGATTTTTAAATATATTAGATGTAAAAATTGAGAGCTTTATATATTATTTGATTTTTATGCAATATTTGTATTTTTTAAAATCACTAGCTTCTGTCCAGGATAAATAATATTAGAATTTTCAATATCATTTAACTCTGCAATTTGTTTAATTGTTGTATTATATTTTTTTGAAATATCCCATAAAATATCCCCTGTCTTCACAAAATAAATTATCATACTTGGGTAAACTCCAACATCAACTTCTTCACTTTCTATTATATCTACAATAAACTCCTGACTTTTCTTTTCAGCAACCATAGCATCAAAACATAATATCGCCTTAACTTCTAACTCATTCTTAGATATCATATTAAATGCTATATGCTCAATGTTAGCATCTAGTTTCACCTTCATGTTCTCATCTGCACCTCTCGCATCTATCGTTTGTACGAAATACAAAACTTGAGAACTTGATTTTATTGGAATATTGTCATCTGCCACTATATACAATATCTTACAGTCAATATGCCCTTCTGAAACAATTGAGTCTTTCTTTACTGTAATATTATCTATCTTTATCTTACCATCTATACTATACACTTGCAATATTACATCATTCTTATCAATACTAAATGTATCTTTTATTGTAGATTTATTCTTGTTCTTAAATATAATTTTGTCATAATTATAAATCTCTTTTTGAGGTTTTATTTTTTTCGATACCCCATATATATCTTTCAAAACAACCTTCTTTTCCTCAGCTATTATTTCAAATTTTGCTTCAGCAACCATTTCAATAGAAATAATTCTTTCATCTCCATTTTGATCAGTACTAATTTCCACATACTTATCTTGAACATCCATTTTTCCATCAACCATCATGTTTTCATCACAATTAACATTATCTATTATTTCATTAATACCAATATCATACTCTATTAACTCTAATGAGTTTTCATAATTATTATAAACAACAACTATGCTTAGATTACCTTTCAATACAACTTTTTCGTCAATTGCCTTAAAATCAATATTTTTTAAAGACATGCTACATTTAAGTATATCTTTTATGCTTGGTTTATTTGAAGGAAGTTCAATAGTTTCCTTTATAAATATTTTTTCACTTTTATTATCATTTTTTACATCAAAATCAATATCTTCATATAAAGTCTGGTAATCAAAATTGTTTTCAGAAGTAATTATATCCTTCTCTAAGTTCTTTTCCGATTTTATTTTCATATTTATTACTACCTTCAAATTTAACTTCCTACTATTAATCATCGTATGCTTAAAATACTCTATTTCGGATTCTATAGTTAAATCCTCATGTCTTATATTTTCCATATTTAATATGTCGTTAATCTTTATTTCTCCAATTATGCTATTTATAGTTTTCTCTTGCTCGTCACTTACATATAAAATATTGTACTCTATACAGCCGTCGTAATTTAATTTATTTAAGTTAAATGAAAAACTTTTTATATGTACTTGACTATCCACCTGGATTATATTACCTATGTCTGCTTTCACATCAGGCACAATAATATCCTCCTCGAATACAATTTGTGTCACATTTTCTTCTGGCAGGAACTTTAACTTTACTTTTTCTTTTTCTATATTCAACATAAAAATACCTCCTATAATACATGTTTATTAATGTATATTATAGTGAGGTATCAAATTATTCTCAATATTAAAATTTTTTAAAAACTATCTCTAAGAATCGAAAACTCGACTGACTTAGTAAGTAAATCAGTATAACTATATGAGGTTCTATGATAAGTCTCATCTAGTTGATTGTTATATCTAACAACAAAAACATTTGAATGCGTACTTTCCAAAACTCCTTGATTTACTGTCGTGCGTCTTTTTCCCCTATTACACTTCACGACAACCTTGCTTCCTACATGATCTTGTAACCCTTCTCTAACCCTTTTAATAGAATCTCCACTTATCATATACATAACCTCTTTCATTTTGATTAGCATAGAGTCAAAATATCTAGTATTATAATAATACCATATATCCCTTAATTTGTAAATGGTAAATCGAAAAAAAAGTTAAATTTTAAAATTTATTCTAATACTATTTACACATTAAGACTATATCTACAGCAATTATAATTGTAGTTACTATATACTTTTCTACTAATGATACAACCTTCTTCTTAAAGTATCGGGTCTTTTAAATTAATTAATTAAAAACAGGTTACAACCAAAATGCGAGTAATTATCTCTAAAAGTAATAAATAACATAATATTTATATTTCCGATATTTGCAAATGTTGTAGCAGTAGATCATGGAAAGATGGAACAATGTCTAAAAGATATTGAAAATCATGTAAAAGGTTGTTAGTAATAAGTAAATGCAATGTCAAATTAAATATAATGCACTACCCCGTTGCAAGCCACGGGTAGTGTTTTCCTTTCTATTCTAATATATCTATTGTGTAATGTAATTCTGAGTGAAATCCACGATTCACACTGATACCATCAAGCTTGATATCCTTCGACTACATTCACAACCGAAAGCCGACGGTGAATGAACCAAAGAGATTAAAAACAATCCCTACATGCAAACTATCATTGTGAAAAACATAAAAAATAAATGTTGTAAGTTCTTACACCTCAACATCTATTTAGAACCAAAAAAGGCCTCCAAACCCTCTGGAAGCCTTTCCTATATTCATTATGAGCCATCCGGGGGTCGAACCCGGGACAACTAGATTAAAAGTCTAGTGCTCTACCAACTGAGCTAATGACCCACATGCAGGTTATCATATCATATTGGACTAAGCGATTCATTCATAATGCAAATACACGAATTATGCTTCTCTGCTTATACCAACTGAGCTAATGACCTATGTGCAGACTATCATATCATGTTAATATCATAGTCTTAATTCTGCCCAGGGCCGGAATCGAACCAGCGACACAAGGATTTTCAGTCCTTTGCTCTACCGACTGAGCTATCTGGGCACACTTTTTTACTTCTGAGTTATTGTTATTTATTCATTGTAGCTATTCCACGGACTAAGCGATTCACTCATAATCTAAAGTTCGTAGATTATGGTTCTCTGCTTATACCGACTGAGCTATCTGGGCACACTTTTTTACTTCTGAATTATTGTTTATTTGAATTCTGGAGGGAGAAGGATTCGGACCTTCGAAGTCACTGACAACAGATTTACAGTCTGCCCCCTTTGGCCGCTCGGGAATCCCTCCAAGTTAAAATAGTCCATAGGGGAATCGAACCCCTGTTACCGCCGTGAAAGGGCGATGTCTTGACCGCTTGACCAATGGACCATAAAACAGCAATCGACTTTAATAGTATAACACAGTTTTCTAACATTGTAAATACTTTATGTTAAACTTTATTAATATTATATAAAAAAACTCTTTATACTACATAATTCTAGATTTTAAATAATTTTTTTAAAACAATTATCATAATTGGAGTAAATGATAACAGTAGTATAGCTACTATTATTAAACTGAAGTATTCCATAAAAAAAGGAATTTCCCCTAAAAAATACCCAGCAAATAGGAATGTAGTTACCCATATAAATGCCCCAGCGATACTGTAAAGCAAGAATCTTAGATATGGCATTTGTGCTACTCCTGATACAAATGGTGTAAATGTACGAACTATTGGTACAAATCTTGCAATAATTATAGTCTTCCCTCCATGTTTTTCAAAAAACTTATTTGTTTTTTCCAAATGTTCTTTTTTTATAAAGGTTATTTTTTCATTTCTTGCTATCTTGTGTCTTAGTAAATATCCTATTCTGTAATTTACATTGTCCCCAACTACAGCGGCTGTCGGTATCATAAAGAAAATTACCCATAAATCTAAATCGCCTTTCGCTGCCAGGACTCCTGTTAAAAACACAAGAGAATCTCCAGGTAAAAACGGTGTTATTACAAGTCCAGTTTCACAGAAAATTGTAATGAATATTATAATATAGGCATATATTCCATAATCGTGCGCAATCATACTCAAGTATTCATCTAATCTAAAAACTATATCTAAAAATATATCCATACACCTATCTTCTCCTATCTAATGTACACTTTGTATTTCTAAGTTTTCTCCTATCTTTAATACTATACAATCAAATTATATTTTTAGAAATTTATCTAATGTTATATACATACGATTGATATTTTATCAATCTGTTGTCTTCATTCCTTAAACGCATTGCAATTCAATATAAAAATACTGCTAATGTGATTAATTATATACTATTAAATACAATTTGTCTACATTTATAAGAATTTTTTACATATATAAATTGAAAAATAACACTTTCTAGTTTTTTGTATTCATATACTCTCTAAATCAATAATTGTTTTAATGAGCTTTAATCTATCTTAAATCACTTTTGCCTGATTAATGTTACAAAGGCTCTCTTATAACTCTTATTTACAGCCCTAAAATGTCTCGTAGAAGTAAATTAACCTAAATACAAAGATTGTATAACTACCTTCAAGTTAATAAACCATGTATTTCTACAAAAAAAATAGAAACTTGACTAGCAAATTTCTGTAGGAATTAATGATTGTTATAAGAATCAATCAACTAAATAATGTAAGAGAGATGTTTGTATAT
>MGOU01000044.1 GCA_001795385.1 Clostridiales bacterium GWD2_32_19 | reverse complement strand
AGCCCTATATCGCCAACAAGTGCAACAAGCATAACATACACCTTCACATTCAGTGCACCAGTAACAGGCTTTGACATAAATGATGTAGGAGTAAGTGTAGGAACCAAGGGAGCATTTGCAGGAAGTGGAGCAGAATACACACTAGAAGTCACAAACTCAGACCTAGGCTCAACACAAACAATAACAGTAGCAGCAGGAGCAGCAACCTCAACCCTAGGAGTAGCAAGCTTGGCAGGGAATACAAGTGTAGTACTAGCAAAAACAGCAAATGATATAATAATAGGAAACTATGTCAAATTTGGAACATACAACGCGACACCGATAGTATGGAGAGTAATAAACAAAGTAGACCAAGTATATCTAGATGCAAACACAGGAAGTGGGCTACATGTGGGCGATCTGATGTTATTTGCGAACACACCAATATGTAACAAAGCATTTGACGCAAAAGAAATAGCAATGTATAGCGCAGACGCAAATAGGCAGACATATGGAAGTAATAACTGGTCGAATAGCAACTTAAAAGAGTGGCTAAACAACACACAAGCTACAACAACATATACAACAAATCCGCCGACAGGAAGTAATGTAAGTGCGAACCCATATGAAGCAGCAGGGTTTCTATCAAGCACAAACTTTAGTGCACAAGCAGAAGGCAAGATAGTACCAGTGACACATAAATCAATGTTAGCGAGTGTAGATACAGGAGATGGAAATCAAGCTACAAACCATACATATAACGCGACAATAAGTACAGTTGTGCAGAACTTTGATACAGCAAGATATAAAAACACAACAGACAAAGTATTTCCACTAAGCACAAAAGAACTGTATGACAATGTGTATAATAATAACAGCTTGTCAGATAAGACAACGTATTACTATAATGCAGGATGGTACTATTGGTTAAGGGACTCTTATGCGCCTGTTTCGTACTACGTCCGCTACGTTAACGCGGGTGGCGCGGTGGGCAACGGTGGCAGCCCCTATGACGGTGATCACGGAGTTCGCCCAGCTTTGTTTTTAAGTCCGTTGGGTATGACACTAGATGGAGCGAGTGGGGCCAGTGCGGGGGAAGCAATGCAGGTAACGTGGCAGTAAATGCGGGGCAGATATGTCGTTGACGAAGAGCCATGGAATAAGTGTCTTACGCGATAACGGACTTAAAATAATCAGACCCTAGATGGGTCTGATTATTTTGAATGACACTTGGGGACGGTTCTTTTTTGTCAACTAATTATTAACAATTTAAATTAGTTTATGATATAATCAGCATGAGGTGATAAGTGGTGGCGAGGCAAGCACGACAATATAGCCAAACGGGGCTATATCATGTTATATTTAGAGGAGTAAACAGGCAAAATATATTTGAAGAAGAGAAAGATTTTATAAAGTTTTTGGAGATAATTAAGAATATAAAAAAAGAAATTAACATGGAAATCTATGAATACTTTTTATCATTAAATGTAATATAAAACTAATACATCTGTTACATACATTCACATGAAAATAGTTTTAAAAATAAAAGGACAAATAGTAACAATAGATGCAATGGGGACACAAACAAAAATAGCAGAAAAAATAATTGAAGCGAAAGCAGACAATGTGTTAGCTTTAAAAGGCAATCAAGGAAACTTGAGTAAGGATGTTGCTGAATACTTTGATGAGGAAGTAAAAAAAGAAATAAGAGCAAAAGGAATAACCTACTTAAAAACGATAGAAAAAAGCCACAACAGGATAGAAACAAGAGAATATTATCAAACAGATGATATAAAATGGCTAGACAATAGGGAAAATTGGAAGAAACTAAATAGTGTAATAATGGAAGAAACCACAATAGAAAATAAGAAAGGTGATAAAAGAGCGGTATTAAATATGAATCATATTAGAAAAATGTGTTTCAAGATATTGAAAGAACTAGAAACAAAGAAAAAACGTAGCATGAAGAAAAAAAGATTTATGATAGGATTAAATGCACAAAAATATATAGAAAGAATATTTCGATTAGTATAATAATAAATTTTCATTAAAAAGAGAGATTGCTTCGTGCACCCTCCTAGAGGACCCCTATGTCTAGGTTTGCACAATACACAAACCAAGTCTTAGGATGTCGCAATGACAGATAGAGGTGATTGATTGAACCCAATAATTAGAGTGTAAACATGCAATAAGGGAAATGAAAAAAAATTCGTGCGTTTCTCGTGTGAAAAATATAAAAATATGTTTACAAATTTGTTAGAATATGGTAGAATTAAAAAACATTAGTTTGTAAAAATTGAGACTATAAAAGTGGAAAGTGCCAAGGAAAGTTTTAAATTTATGTTAGCTATCTTATTAGTAATGTCAACTTGTTTAAAATGGGTGATTTGCAACTAAACGATTTGTGTCGGTTAGTATCTATACTAGGAGGTAATGTTTGATGAAAAAGATTATGGCGATTATTATGGTAATTATTATGGTGGTTTCGAACATCAATTTTGTTAATGCAGAAGGTAAAATATTTATAAATGGTGGTGGAGAGAATAATATTATATTCACCAACACCACACTCGGTGAAGTAGTAATATATAAGCAAAACGGGAAAATAAGAGTAGTATCTAGAGGGACAACAGCAGTAGGGCATGGAGCTAGCTTAGAAGAAAATGACAACCAAGGTAATGGTTTTGGACAAGTTGAGATTATAATACTTAAACCAGGAGAAATCATAAAATTAGACGGAGACTTTAAAAGTGTTGACATACAAACTAAATTAGATATACAAATAACAGGGACTTCAACTATTAAGTCACTTAATATAGCCAAAACAGCTGAAGGTTCAACAGTAAATCTGACTAAAGAAACAAAAGTAGAAAAATTAACTATTGATGCACAATCAGATATAACAGGTGAAGGGCGGGTAACTAAAGTAACAGTAAATGCATCAGGGACGACAATAGAACAAATACCGGAAACGATAACAGTAAGTAAAGCAGCAGGATATGTACTAGTAAATAATAAGACGGTTACATACAAGAATAATGGTGGTAGTGATTCAAGCACAATAGCAGTAGGTACTATTACTGTTACACCAACAACTATGGCATTAACGGTAGGGGAAGCAACAGGTACTATAACACTTACTATATCTCCTGAAAATGCAACAAATAAAAATATAATATGGTCATCAAGTAACGAGACTATTGCTACTGTAGCTAATGGAGTAGTAACACCTGTATCAGCAGGAATTGCTACTATTACAGTAATAACAGAGGATGGAAACAAAACAGCAACATGTGAAGCGATAGTGAATTCGCTTGATTTAAAAATAGTAGATATAAATGTGCTGACAGGTAGTATAATAGGGACAACTGTGGCAATGGAATATAGCATTAATTCAACAAATGGAATTGATGGTATATGGTTTAGTTGTTCAGATACTAACACAGTAGTAACATTTATTGTAGGAGGAGTATATGTAAGAGAAAAAGCAGATGTAACAAATTTTAGATTAATAGGGAATATAGCAACTGTAGCTGCAGCTCCAACATTGATATTTAATGATGTAGCGAACAGTATAACGGGAATGGATAGTACCTACGAATACAAGATTGATGCAGGAGCATGGATCTCTGGAGAAGTTGCAGGAGACTTTAGCGGTACGAAGACAGTGCTTGTAAGATTGAAAGCAACAGACAGTGCATTAGCGAGCCAGAACCAGACAATCAACTTTTCAACAAACCTTGTATTAGATGGAGTTGGAATAAATATAGCTTTAGGAAATATAACAGAAACAGCAGCAACAATGCAGTGGAGCTTAGATTCTACAAATGGAATAAATGGAACATGGGCTGACTGTACAGCAACTAACACAGCAGTTACATTTAACGACGGACCAGTATATGTAAGAGAAAAAGCGCAGACAGGCAACTTTAGATTGGTAGCATCGATAGCGTCAGCTGGAGCAGCACCAGTAAGTGGAGTAACCTACAGCGTAGTAGCAGGAACGATAACAGGACTTGGAACAACCTACGAATATAGTATAAATGGTGGAGGATGGTCAACAACTGCGACAGGAGTTGTGTTTGCAGCAGGTGATATAACAGTAAGAACTAAAGCAACAGTAAGTGCACTGCCATCATTAGCTCAGGTAGTTGGAACACTGGTAGTAGGAGCAGCACCGGCATCGCCTACGGAATCCTTTAAAAGTTATTACTGTATTGGTTTAGTTGCTAATGCATTGCATGAATTCAGTAAAGATTACGGTGTGACTTGGCAAGATAGAGAAGTGTTTTATAGTTTGAGTCCAACCACTATGTATAATTTTATTACTAGAGTCAAAGCAACAACAACAACCCTCGCATCAGATGTAAGCGTGGCAACAAGTATTACGACAACCATCAGTGAGAGTACAGCGGTAAAAGTTAATGGTGTACTTCAGGAATCATTGGGGATAACGGGTGTAGCAGGCAAGACAGTATCACAATTTTTAAGTACAGTTACATCAAGGGATGGTTCAACACAACAATATTATGTCGCAGACTATGCCGACTACGGATGGAAAACCCCTAGAGCTGCAGATGATATAATTCAAAGTGGTGATATTCTTTGGATAATATCAGAATTTGGAGTAACTAGGTATGGAAACTATGAACTTTATTAAAAATTTATTATAAATAAAGAGAGTGTAATTCAAAACCCTGTAGGTAGAGTCGAACTAGGCTCACCTACGGGGCTTGTTTTTTTATGTATTTATAATAGCCTTGGGCTGTAACACCTAACACTTCAACCATTTGTGATATAGTCCACTTGTTGCTATATTTTTCATAAACTGAAATAGTTCCTTTGCAGCTACTACTTTTGGCTCTTTGCGAAAAAACCAAGAGCTGATTTTAGTATATCGTTTGCTATTTCTAGCTCTTATACTTTTTTCATAAGTTCTCTTTCTTTTTCTATACCTGGTATTATTCGTTGATTCCCACTTCCTGCAAATGCATTACCTTGATATTTTTTAATATCATTCCGCCATCCTGATAAAGTACCAGCTGGTACTCCAAGTTGTAAATGTCACGAGAAATGCACGAATTTTTTTCATTTCCCTTATTGCATGTTTATACTCTAATTATTGGGTTCAATCAATCACCTCTATCTGTCATTGCAACATCCTAAGACTTGGTTTGCACAATACACAAACCAAGTCTTAGGATGTCGCAATGACAAAACTAGAAATTTTTCATGCGTTTGTGCTGTGAAAATGTAACATTTTGTTGTTTTAAATTACCATTTATGTTATAATGCAAAATACTAGATGTTAAAATGTTGGAGTTTTTGGTAAGGTGGAGAATTTCATCATGTATTAACCAGACTAATGATATAATGAGGTGCGAGAATAATGAATATAAACTTTTTTCCTCAAAAAACAACAAATATTTTAAATGATATGTTTCTCCCAATTCAAAAGAGAGAAGGGTTTGTTCATGGTGAAAATGTCAACATACCAGTATATGCTTATCGTTACATTGGAGTAAAAAAAGATACAGATGAGTACGAAAAAGATTTATATAATCTGGATAAAGGATTGTATGTTTTTGGAGAATTATATTTGCGTATAACAAAAGCGTTACCACACATTTTCAGAGAAGATATTACATGTAAAGTACAATCTTTATGGGACAAACTAAACCTAGAAACAGGTGAGATGTTACCAAGTATAGATTTATTCAGGCAATCAGATCTGTTTTTTGAGAATGATATAGCTAGGAATTCTACTATAGAATGGTTGCATTATGTACTTTGCATGTATAAGAAAAATTCACAAACTGCGAATGCAACTATTCTAAAGAACATGTGTATAAAATTATCAAATTGGATATATGAGTTTATACCTAAGCTATTTAGTAGGTTTGATATGAATTTTATAAATACAAATGATGTTTACAATCCAAAAGTATTATTTTATGGAGATATAAAAGAACACGAAGTATATTTTCTCATCTTTCTTTCTAAGATAGGGGTAGATGTAATATATATAAATCAAGAGTCGGATATCAAATGTATAAGTATTGATAAAATAAATGAATACATATATTTGAAAGTTTTGCCTGAAACAGTGGCAATTACTGGATTTCCTGCATATGTTCCACCTACAGTAAATATTGTGCAAGGGCCAGAGGTTTACCGGTTTGAGAAATCATATGAGGAGCTTGCTAAACTTTCAAGTTCTACAGTGATGATTCAGGTTTTTGATAGTAGTGAGCAAATTATTGGAACGGGTTCGGGCGTCATTATTGGAGAAGATGGAGTTATTGTTACAAATTATCATGTTATATCAGGGGGCTTGTATTATTCTGTTTTATTTGAGGGTTTGGAAAAAAACGATATAAATTATGAAACTTATAGCGTTTTAAATACAAATCGAAAAAAAGATTTGGCTTTTCTTAAAATACATGTGAGTAAGATTCCGGTTCCACTCAGAAAGCAAAGTGATATAGTACGAGGTCAGCGTGTTGTTGCTATTGGTAGCCCATTAGGACTTATGAACACCTTTTCAGAAGGGATAATATCAGGAATTAGAAAATCTGAAAAATATGATTATATTCAAACAACAGCTCCTATATCTCCAGGGAGTTCGGGTGGTGCCCTTCTGAATTTATATGGTGAACTTATTGGGGTTACAGCTGCACATTTTATTGATGGGCAAAACATAAATGTAGCGGTACCAGCTAAATATATATTAGAATTATTAGAGCAAAGACAGACTATTATAAATAGAGAAATTATAAATGATTATTCAATCTACAAATTTCAAGATACTCAAATAACTTTTGATTGCATTTTTAGTAGTTTATATGATAATTATTACAAAATAGCATTTTACCAATGCCGAAAAGATAGTAATGATCTCGTTGAGCTTATTAAAAATCCTACATTTTGTATAGCATTAGAAGAGTATTATATCATGAGTATTCAAAACATTGCTGCTAAATATGGATTTAGTAGATATGAGGTTGAGTTAGGGGCACGAAACACGATGTTTTCTTTCTCTCATGCTCGAGGGAAACTTATAAAAAAACGGATGGACATCTATACTTAGCTAACTTTGAATTAAAAAATGACTATCAAGTTTTGCAAAAGCAATTAAACATAAAAACAGTTAGAAATATATATTTCCAACTGTTTTTATGTTGTTACATATTAGCCATTGTTTTACATTCTTTTGCACACATTGTACATATGTCAGCACATTTTTTGCAGTGAGCATCTTCAAAGATGTTACACTCATATGCACATTTTTCACATATTGTGGCACACATTTTACAATGATCTGTTGCATATTGTCCATCCATAGACATTACAGAAGCAGAAGCTTGACACATCATGGCACATTCTACAAGAATTTTTATGCAATTTGTTCTTTCATTAACATTTGTTTCTTTTAAGCATGCATCAAAACATTCATAACAAGCCTGAGCACATTTAGTACATGCGTCTATACATGATTGATACTTATCAGTTACACTAGTAACTATTCCCACATTATCCCCACCTTTTTGGTAAAAATCGTATAAATATATTATATCCTGAAGGAGCTAATTTATACAGAATTTCTTGTAAAGGTAAATAATATGGAACAATTAGCTGTTATTCTGTGTTATGATTGAATTATTTAATGTTAAATTCTAGTAAAATAAATATAGTTGAAAAAGAAAGAAATAAATACAATTTATAAAGAAAATTTATAAATTGTATTAGTAAATGTTGTTTTTTATAGAAATATATGTTAATATTGTAAGCATAGTTTATAATAAATTAGTATTATAAAGGAGAATAGAAAAATGAAAAGTCTAAAGGTTTTAATATGTATGGTAGGTATATTAATCGGGATAAATTTAAATCTCGTTTTAGCGGCAACGGATTCTGAACTAATATCAACAGTGAGAAGTCAACTAAATACTTATGAAAGTTATTTAACAAAAGATGTAGATGATAGTGTTTTAAATTCAG
This sequence comes from Clostridiales bacterium GWD2_32_19, assembly GCA_001795385.1. GTDB lineage: Bacteria > Bacillota > Clostridia > Lachnospirales > UBA12420 > UBA12420. The sequence goes on along the minus strand of MGOU01000044.1, from coordinate 12,026 downwards.
TGGAAGCTTTAAAAAATACTGTAAACCAGATATCAAATTACGATAACAGGGAAGACATTATGGGTGAAGTTAATGATTTGATTGAAAAATTAGAAGATATAATTTCTGGTGAGGATTTAGTAAAAGTATCAAGTGCAATAAAGATGGATTTTAAAGATGGTAATATGTGTTTGTTATTGCCAAATACGAATTTGCGATATACATTTTCTGTAGTGGTAGAAAATGCTGATAGTGGAGCTGAAATTTTAACCTGTAGTGCTGGAGAAAATGATAAAGTTATTTTGCCTACATTAAAAAAAGCAATGAATATAAAATATACAGTGAACATATTGTATGGAACGATTGTAAAAAAAGAGACTACAGGTACATATTATTTTAATGATACAGAAGTGCCAAAAATAACAGCAATATATGTGTTAAATGATAAGCTGTATGTAACAGCAATGGATAACTATGAATTTGCAAGTAAAAGATTTGTATATACAATAGCTGATGATGATACAAATTCAAATACATACTTTGAAATAGATGAATATCCTACAACAGTACAAATACAAGTAAAAGACTTGTTTAATAATTCTGCAAAATATGATATAACAGTAACAGGAGATGCAAAAGTATATTATGGGGAAGTTTCTAAGTCTATTCAAGATGATATAGAGGAAGAAAACGAATCATCATTTAAAAAGGATAGTAAGTTTAATAATATAGTGATAAGTGAATACGGAAAAAAATTATATTATTTAGATGCTTTTGATGATTTATTTAAAGATGAATTTGGAAGGTCTTATAATGAAGAAGATATAGAAATTATATCGTGTCCGTTAGCATATGATCAGAAAGAAGGCACTATTTCATTGAATACATCAGGCTTTTATGAAATAATTTTTGAAGATACGGATGACGATGATAAAATATCTGCATATTTGGTGATTGGAAATGAAAATGGAACTGTGATTGATTATTATTCTGAAATAAAAGATAATATACCTAATTATGTAACGGATGGCACTATATATTTGAATAATTATATAACACTTGTTCCTAAAGCAAAATATATTAATGACAATGGTATTAAAAATTCATTTATAAGAGTGATTGCTGGTGAAAAAGTATATTCAGTAACAGATAATATTACATTAAATCATGAAGGAATTACAACTATACACATATATAACTTGGCTACAGGAAAAATATCAGAACATACATTGTATTATAAAAAACCAGTTAGTAATGTAGTTGCATTTACAGATTTAGGTAGCAGTTGGGCTAAAGATATTGTAACGCAAATGGTATCAAGTGGTATTGTAGATGGATATGATGATTTAACATTTAGACCTAATAATAATGTTACAGTAAAAGAATTTATAGCAATGCTAAATAGGGTTAATCCAAATGTAGTGAAAGAAACTATAAACAATATAGATATTAATTTAAACCGTACAGATTGGGCTTATTATGAAGTGAAAAATGTACTTTCAAAGATAAATAGTACGGCTCTTACAGAATCTGTATTGATTAATAAATATGACACTCCTATAACAAGAGAGGAAGTTGCTTTTTTAATCAGTAATTATTGTAACTATACTGCTGGAACGGTAAATAGTACTTATACAGATATAAATACGAGCAAGTATTTAACGGATATGCTTAAGCTTGTAGCAAGAGGGGTTTTAAATGGGTATGAAGACTACACAATTAAACCTACAAATTATTTAACAAGAGCAGAAGCTGTTACTATATTAAGTAGGATAAGAGGAAGCTATTAATAAAATGAATTGTTTTGTATATTTGATAAATCAGTGCTGAATATAACATTGACCTAAAAAGATATTTGTATAAAAAGTTAAAGTAAAAAGTAAAAGTAAAAAGTAAAAAGAGAAGATATCATAAAGAAATGGTATCTTTTCTTTTTACTTTTTACTAGTAAAGTCCTCCGAATCTGTTATTGCGAGGAACGAAGCAATCCCGTTTTTAGAGGAAGTATAAGGGGTCAGGACTAAAATATTCACTTATTTATTATGAAAGTGTTGAAATAAAAATATATGGTATATTAGTGAAAGTAAAAGCGATAGCAGGAGAAAATGATAGCGAAAAATTAACTTGAAAATAATGTAATTTTATGATATTATTCTTATGGAGAGAAAAATGGTAGAGACGGTTATATCGGATTAACTGATTTACAGTGGAAGGAACTAGGTAGGAGATATTCAGAATTTATTGAGACTACATATAATAAAGAATATAAATTTGAAAATATCATAGAATTTGTAGATTTGATAAGTGAATCGGGATTTAGTATTGTAGATATAAAAAAACTAGATAATAAAGATTTAGACGATGATAAATCAGATGAAAATAAAGGGCATTTTGCTTTCCTTATACAGAAGAATTAAGAGGAAATATAAATAATGGATCAGCTATAGCTAATATATTGGCAAAAGTAGAGGGAGATTGATATTATGTATATATGGATAGGGCTAGGTATATTTGCTACATTCCTGTGGGCTGTTACTAATCACATTGATAAATATTTAGTAAGCAAGATGTTTAAAGGTAGCGGTGTTGGAACATTGATGATATTCTCATCACTTGTAACGGGTGCAATAATGAGTCCGATTTTCTTTATAATTTCAAACGGAAAGGTTGGAATAGATGGTATATCTATTGTGTGGCTGTACTGGGCTTCCGCGTTCTGTCTCCTTGCACTTTATATGTACTTAAAAGCACTAGAAAAGGATGATGCTTCTACTGTTATAGCTGTATTTCAAACAATACCTGTATTTAGTTATTTTTTAGGACTGATATTCTTAAATGAAGTACTGACTGCAAAGCAAATAGTGGCATGTCTCGTTATTATGGTGGCAGCTGTACTTATTACAATAGACTTTAGTGAAAAGGATAAGCACAAAGATAAGATTAAAGCACTTATATTTATGCTTATATCCTCGTTTGGATATGCCATGAGCTTTTTCTTGTTTAAGTTTGTTGCGAGTAACATGAGTTTTTACGTAACAGCTTTTTGGGAGCAAATTGCATTCTTTGTAAATGGTATATTGATGTTGGTACTTATAAAGAAATACAGAAAAGAGTTTATAGCCGTTGTAAGAAGCAACGGAAAGGCTATTTTAAGTTTAAATATGCTTAATGAATTGTTAAATAGTATTGCAAAAGTAATGTATAATTATGCTTCAATGAGCATACCATTAGCCATATTATGGGCGCTTAATGGCTTGCAACCGTTCTTTGTATTTCTTATAGGACTAGTACTTACAATAATATTACCCAATATAGTCTGCGAGGATATCAATAAAATGGTTATTGTAAAAAAGGTATCGTGTATTGTACTTAGTATAATAGGATTGCTTCTGCTTTATTTTTAGGTTAATTCGCAAAACATTCTCAAAAAAAAGTTCTTGTAATAATTTTACAAATATTATATAATCAAAATATACTAGAAACATACATATTTTTTATTGGGGGTATACATACATATGAAAAGGATTAGGTTAATAAGCATGTTAATAGCATTAGGGTTGTTACTTGCAGGGTGTGGGCAAAGTAGTGCTAAGGTTGATAACGCACAGAAAGATGTTTTCTTAATACAAGAGCAAGAACAAAATCAAAATCCAACTGACATTAAAGTAATGCTTTATGGCACAGAAATTATATTTGAGAGTCAGAAACCATTGTTAGTAGAAGACAGAACTCTAGTTCCAGTAAGAGCAATATTTGAGGAATTAGGATTTACAGTAGACTGGGATGAAGTAACACAAAAGGTAACAGGTAAAAAGAACGGAACTGAAATAGTGGTGCATATAAATAACAAAATAGCAAAGGTTAATGGAGGGGATATAGAGTTAGATGTGTCAGCCCAAATAATAAATGGAAGCACAATGGTCCCATTAAGATTTGTAGCAGAAAGTAGCAATTCAATAGTAAACTGGGATGCCTCAACAAGGACGATTAATATAGGGAAATTACATCAAGTATCAGTAGGTAAAAAATATGGATACATAGATGGACAAGGAAATATGGTTATAGAGCCTAAGTATGATAAAGCATATGATTTCTCAGCAGGACTTGGATTAGTAAGTTTAAATGGAAAATGGGGTTATATAAATGAAGTTGGTAAAGAAGTAATACCGTGTGTATATGATTCTGCAAAGAATTTTTCTAGTGAAGGGTTAGCAGCAGTGCAACTGAATGAAAAATGGTTTTATAAATGGTTTTTTATAAATAAGGTAGGAAAAGAGATGACAGAAGCAAGGTATGATGATTATATGCCTTCTGGGGAAGGAATATCATCGGTGGAACTAAATGGAAAATGGGGATATATAGATAAAGAATGTAAAGAAATAGTACCATGTAAATATGATAATCCGACCTGTTTTAGTGAGGGATTGGCACGAGTAAGATTAAATGGAAAATGGGGCTACATAGATAAAGAAGATAAAACTGTCATAGAATTTAAATATGATGATGCATCCGATTTTAATGAGGGATTAGCGCCAGTAAGTATAAATGGAAAATGGGGTTGTATAAATAAGGACGGAGAAGAAGTAATACCATTTAAGTATGGTGTTATAAGAGGATTTTCTAGTGAAGTGTTGTCAGGAGTGGGAGTAAATGCAAAATGGGGCTTTATAAATAAGGAAGGAAAAGAGGTAATTGAAATAAAGTATGATAATGTATTTGGCTTTAATAAAGGACTTTCAGGAGTAAGTCTAAATAGAAAACAAGGTTATATAAATACGAAAGGTATAGAAGTTATACCATGTAAGTATGATAATGTATTTTGCTTTTTCGAAGGACTATCAGAAGTAGAGCTAAATGGAAAATTTGGTTTTATAAATACAGAAGGAAAAGAAGTAACATTATATAAGTATGATAATCCAGCAGCTACTTTTAGCGAAGGATTAGCAGCAGTGCAGGTAAATAAAAAGTGGGGTTATATAAACAAAGAAGGAAAAGAAATTACCAAAATAAAATATGATGGGGCGTCTCCAATTATTGATGGACTTGGAAAAGTAAAACTAAATGGGAAGGTTGGTTATATAAATAAAGAAGGAAAAGAGGTAACTGAAATAAAGTATGATGTTTATTAAGATGGACTTTAAAAAGTATATATTAAGACCAACAAATTTAATAGATAACTCTGCTGTAACCTTTGCATTTACTTTAGCCAGTGATACAACAGTGTCTACAAATATTACTTCTGACCCAACGGCAATTATTACTAGAAATGCTGGAGGTTCAACTATATTAACTGTAACTATTACATATGCAGTAGGTGGACAAACTGTAACTGATACAACAACTTATACAGCAACAGTACCAGCAGGTACAGGAGCTGCAACATGGGTAAAAAACTAATTATCAATAATTAATCAATATATTTTAAAGAAAAGCCCTATAGGCAGAGTCAAGCTAGACTCACTTATGGGGCTTTTTTATGTAGAAAGTGAGTTGCGTATGCATTCCACACCTTGTAATGACAGATACAAGTAAAATGAAAAATTCCAGTTTTGAAGTTTTTGTTTTAATACAAGATAAATATGGGTATGCTATAACAAAAAATAGATAGTGTCAAAAGTTTTATGAAAAAATGAATACTAAAAAATATATTGAATATAAAGGGATAGTGTAGTATTTAGTACTATAAATATTTTACACTACCCAAAAATATAAGGGAGATATTATATAAACGAAACGAAACAAGATAACAGACAATAAATGAAAAATCACATTATCTACTCCAGCATGCCTATAATCCAGTAGAGTGGTACCCATGGGGAGAAGAATCTTTCACAAAGGCTATAGCAGAAGACAAACCCATATTCCTCTCTATTGGCTACTCGACATGTCACTGGTGTCAGCGGGTGTAAATCGATATAGGACTGGGTTTAGTAAACTAAAGGGATATATATACTTTTATGGAAATAAAATGTTATATATATGTAATGGAATAGAAACTACTCTGAAATATTATTTTGATATAATTTTCTAATAATATTAATAAATAAAAGTGAAGGGTGGTTTTTATGTTTAAATATAAAGTAATAATAATGTTAATAACAATAATATTTTTAGCTAATATACATATAAGTAATGCAGACAGTGGAATAAAGGTATTTATAGATAATAAGGAAATTGTATTTGAAGAGCAAGAGCCGGTAATAGTAGACGGTAGAGCTCTAGTACCTGGAAGAAAGATATTAGAGTCTATAGGTTATAAAGTGGTTTGGGATGCCTTAACGCAAAAAGTAACTGCGGAAAATGAAAGTGAAAAAATAGAATTATGTGTGAATAATAAAATGGCAAATGTAAATGACGAAGATATTCAAATGGATGTTGCTATACAATTATTAAATGATAAAATAATGGTGTCACTAGGATTTATTGCTGAGAAAAGTGACGCTTATGTACTATGGAATGATAAGGATAAAATAATAGAAATAACAACAAATATTCCACTTTATTTGATAAAACAAAAAAATAAATACGGGTACATCAATAAATACGGAGAAGTCATTGTCAAGCCTAAATATGACAAAATAAGTAAAACAAGATATGGTATATCTATAGTTCAGTTAAATGAAAAGTATGGATATATTGACAATAAAGGAAAGGAAATAACGAAAATTAAGTATGAAAGAGCATGCGGGTTTAGTGACGGGTTGGCAAGAGTTTTTTTGGAAGACAGATATGGGTACATAAATACTAAGGGAATTGAAGTAATTGAGCCTCAATTCATTGAATCTGACCATTATGATTCAAAAGTGTATGATTTTAATAACGGGATAGCTTGCATTCAATTAAATGGCAAATGGTGGTATATTGATAAAGAAGGAAACCAATTAAAATATGATTATGTTGGAGATTTTGAAGATGGATTAGCGTGCGTAGGAATAGATAATAAGTATGGATTAGTGAATAAGCAATGGAAGGAAGTAATATGCCTAATATATGATAGTACATTAAACTTTTCAAAGGAAGGATTATCTGTAGCGAAAAAGGACGGTAAATGTGGGTTTATCAATAAAGAAGGGAAAGTGGTAATACCTTTCATATACGATAGTGCAACCAATTTTTTAGAAGGGTTAGCAATAATTAGAGAAGATCAGGGGTATGGATATAATCATTCACATTATGGATATATTAATATGGAAGGGCAACAAATTATACCATGTAAATATGATGTGGCGTTTGACTTTCATGATGGGATTGCTGAGGTTAATATAGACAGTATTGATTTTTATATCAATAAAAACGGAAAAGAAATAACACTAGAGAAATATGATGATTTTGGTAGATATATTAAAGGAGGCATAAGGGTAAAACAAGGTGATAAATTTGGATATATTAATAAATATGGAGATAAGATAACAGAAATAAAATATGATTATGCAAGTGAAGAAATAGGAATTGTAAAAGCAAATGGAAAGTATGGATTATTAAACCCTGAAGGAAAAGAAATTACAGAAATTAAATATGATGATATTAATGATTTTTCAACATATCATAATCAAGATTTTTCAGACCATTTTGCAGTAAAATATAATGGGCTTTATGGGATAGTAAATAAAGATGGAAACTTAATATCAGAAACAAAGTATGATTGTGTATGGGATTATTCAAATGGGTTTGCTGTTTTTGAGTTCAATGGGAAGTATGGGTATATAGATGAAACAGGTAAGGAAGTTACAGAACTTAAATATGAAGATGCAAATGATTTTGATAAATATGGAGTTGCAGAAGTTATAATTGGAACTAAGCAAGCATATATAAATCGAAATGGATTAATTATATGGGAAGAAAAGTGATTGAAAAAAAGGTGTTTATAGAACTAACTAAGCATAGGTATAATAATTATAAACATTGTAATACTATAAAAAAGAAGCCTAACAATAGGCTTTTTCTATTGCCAAAAATCTAATATTGTAAAGGGGGTGATGCCCATGTCAAATCAAACTAACGGCGTTGCTAACAAACTAATCAATGAGAAGTCACCTTATTTATTACAGCACGCATATAACCCTGTCGATTGGAATCCATGGTGTGAAGAAGCATTTGCCAAGGCTGTATCGGAAGATAAGCCAATATTCCTATCGATAGGGTATAGTTAGGTATGGATACTTTTACGCACTTGTCACTGGTGTCATGTAATGGAAAGAGAGTCTTTTGAGGATGATGAAGTAGCAGGTTTACTCAATAAAGATTTTGTTTCAATCAAGGTAGATAGGGAAGAAAGACCGGATATTGATAATATATATATGAACTTTTGTCACATGATTACGGGCAGTGGTGGGTGGCCACTAACTGTAATTCTTAATCCTAAAGATAGGCAGCCTTTTTTTGCGGGTACTTATTTTCCAAAGGAAAGCAAGTCTCAACACATAGGAATGGTAGAATTATTACCAGATATAATTCATGCATGGACAAATAAAAGAAACGAGTTAGAAAAGATAAGCAAAGAAATAATGAGTGCAATTGACAGTCCCACAAAAAGTGACATAACCTTATCGCATAATGATATTAAAGACACATACACAAACTTGAAATATTCATTTGATAATGTGTATGGAGGGTTTGGATATGCGCCTAAGTTCCCTACACCACATAATTTACTTTTTTTATTAAGATATTATATAACAAATAAGGATGAAATTGCTTTAGATATGGTTACAAAAACCCTAGATAGTATGTATAAAGGTGGTATATTTGATCATATTGGATATGGATTTTCAAGGTATTCAACTGATAATAAATGGCTTACTCCACATTTTGAGAAAATGCTATATGATAATTCATTGCTACTGATAGCGTATTTAGAGGCTTATCAAGTAACCAATAATAATAGATATAAGGAAGTATCAGAGCAAATAATTCATTATATTTTAAGAGATATGACATCAGATGAAGGTGGGTTTTACTCGGCGGAAGATGCCGATTCTGAGGGTGTAGAGGGTAAGTTTTATGTATTCACTAAAAGTGAACTTATAGATTTACTAGGTAAAGAAGAAGGGGAATTATTTTGTAAATATTATAATGTCAGTGAAACTGGTAATTTCGAAGGAAAAAACATACTTAATCTTATTAAGACACATATAGATGATTTGGAAAACAATAAGGAAATGACGGAAAAACTAAATAAGAGTATAAAAAAAGTATTTGATTATAGGAAACAAAGAGTACATCCTTTTAAAGACGATAAAATCTTGGTAGCCTGGAATGGACTTATGGCTACAGGAATGGCAATGGCGGGTAGAATACTCGCAAATGAAGAATATACTAAAGCCTCAGAAAAAGCAGTAGCGTTTATTGAAAATAAATTATTAAATGAGAATGGAAGACTTTATGCTAGATATAGAGATGGATCATTATCAAACCTCGGATATTTAGAAGACTATGCATTTTTAATATGGGGATTAATAGAGCTATATGAAACCACATTTAAGGTTGAGTATTTAAAAAGGGCGATAGTACTTACGAATGAAACGATAAAATACTTTTGGGACGAAAAAGATGGTGGGTTCTTCATATATGGAAGTGATAGCGAGAAACTTATAATAAGGCCAAAAGAGATATATGATGGTGCCATACCATCTGGAAATTCAGTAACTACATTAAATATGCTGAGGATAGCTAGTATGACTGGGAATATAGATTTTAAGGAAAAAGCGATGAGACAATTTAAATCATTTGGAGAAACAGTAAGTGGAAATCCCAATTATTATACCTATTTTATGATGGCACTTTTATATGCAAATACTGATGTAGCAGAGATTGTTATTGCAGGTGATAGGAAAGATGCAAAAACTAAACAAATGATTGATGAGATAAATAAAAGATTCTTACCGTTTACAACATGTGTTTTAAATGATGGTGATAATAAACTACATGAAATAATACCATTTATTAAAGAGCAGAAGGTAGATAACGCAAACACGAAAGCTTATGTGTGTAAAAACTTCTCATGCAAAGAACCAATTTCGGATATTAATGAATTTATAGAACTGATAAGTATCAGGAAATAACACTAGTGTGCGTTGTGAGGAACTTGTAAAGGGGACAGTTCCTTCTTTTTAGGAACTGTCCCTATAAAAACATTCTACTTGTAACCAAACTTTAAGGATTTAGCAGTTGACAATATCGCATAATTATAATATAATGTTGAATGTGTCAATTGTATATTGACTAAACTTTTCCGTGCTAACTGGGGAGATAGCGGTGCCCTGTAACCTGCAATCCGCTACAGCAGGAGTGATGCTTGTATGAGGGAATAATTGGTAGAGCCAGCCCTTTGTAAGTGGTTATGAGAATCGGGTCTTATGCAATAGAAGTTTGTGAATCGTGTCAGGTCCTGACGGAAGCAGCACTAAACAAATGTACTATGTGCCATGAGGAAGCCTAGTTTGAGCAAACTACAAAGGTAACGTCTGTTAATTGTTTTCAAGTGCAAGTGCACGGATTTTTTTTATTGGGGTAAAATGTAAAAATTGGTTGACAAATGGAAAAAAATAGGATATAATGTGAAAAACATGAAATGATAGGAGATGGTGAAAATGAATAACTACAAAGATACGAATAAATACATACAATATAGGGAAAACGCAAATCCTAAAAGCACAATGAGTAAAAGTGAACTTTTTGGAACAGTGGTAGCTACTACTGCACTTGTAGGGTGTGGTGTTGCTATTCCGTTTATTATTATTGGAGGATTAGTAGCAGGATTGGTTGCAGGCAAGATAACTGAAAAGTATTATGATTGTAAATATAATAAAAATTTGGGAGATAATGATTATGTAAAAGAGGAAGAATCACCCGTTACTGTAATGAGTCGGGAAGACTATGTGGAACCTGATAACATAGTTGACCTCGCATATGATGAAAGTCTGAATGTGTATATATCACAAGAAAATATCGGTTCTAGAACTAAAAGCACAGGATCTGAATTATAATAATCAACCACAGCCTAAGGGCATTTTTTCTATTGAGAGGAAATGGTTGACAAATAGAAAAATATAGGATATAACAAGGGATATTGATTTGTAAAGATAAGAGGTGAGAATAAGCTATGAAAGACGATATAATGACACCAATAGATAAGTTAGAAATGGATATTAATAAGATTAAGTTATTTAAAAAGTATGTTGCAATTATGGGAGGAGCATTGACTCTTTTATCTGCGGGAATGGGAATACTAGGTATTTCAGGTACTGTTGGTGGAACAGGAGGTATTATCGTTGGTTGTCTAACATTACCGATTTCGTTAAGGTGCGGTATATTTTCAGTTAAAAATTATATGGATTTAAATAAAAATCAAAAAATATTAGAAGAATCAAGAGAAAATTTTGAAGTTATTAATGCATCAATGGAATCAAATAAACATTTATGTAGGGAAGCAAGTGAATCAGATTTTTCCGCACAATCTGGTTTAACTACGGAAAAAGATTTATGTGAAGAGCCTAAAAAACTAGCTAAAGTAATATGCATAAAAAAATTTAGAGATCATGGTGTGAGAGAGGAACCAGATGATTATTCGATAGGTGAAGATACTTCTGAAGAACAATGTACTTTGAATGAAGAATATTCTAATACTATAACTGGAGAAGAAGTACCTGAATTAGTATAACTAACCACAGAGCCCAAGGGCTCATTTTTTTGAAAAAATTAGCAAAAATTCCTTGACAACAAACAAAATAAATGGTAAAATTCAACAGTGATACTGTAAAATAAAATGTCACAAGTACGACCTATGTGTGGAAATTCGAATTGTGAACTGAAAATTGTGCACAGTGAATTGATGAAAGGTGGGTTTAAAAGTGAAGAGATTAAAAACTGAACCAAAAGTTGTGGGAGCAAAACAAACTTTAAAATATCTAGAAAAGGACATGGTTTTAGTGTTATACTTGGCGAAAGATGCTGAGAAACGAGTTACTGATCCTATCTTTGAACTAGCGAAACAAAAAAATATTGAAGTAATGTTTGTGGATTCTATGAAACTACTTGGGGATGCATGC
>MGOU01000043.1 GCA_001795385.1 Clostridiales bacterium GWD2_32_19 | reverse complement strand
TTTCGAGCGACTTACACATTATATCAGCTATACACCATTTTGTCAATAGGTATATTTTAGTTTATTAAGTTGCCTCATCAGATATGAATAACTTTTTCATTTATTCATCCTTCATTTAAAACAGCTTTCTCAACCGAGCGACTTTGCTATTATATCAGCTCTATACCCTTTTTGTCAATAGGTATATTTTAGCTTTTCAAGTTGCCTCATCAGACATGAATAACATTTACATTTATTCTTCTTCTTTTAAAACAGCTTTCTTAACTAAGCGACTTTGCTATTATATCAGCTCAACTATACTTTGTCAATAGAAAACCCCTAAGAACATAAAAAAATGTCGATTTATAGACATTTTTTTATGTTCTTACTATATAATATAAGATATACTAACTATCCACACATTTTATAATTTCTATGTATTTCTTGAGCATATTCAGTACTCTTTCTGTGGATAATCAGTATAAGTCTGTGGATGACCATCTTTACTGGTGTTGTTATCCACAGATTTGTTTTTATTTTGTTGATTGACATTTTCATTTAATTTTGAGTTCTTCAAGCTCCTGAGCGGAATCGAACCGCTGACCTATACCTTACCATGGTATTGCTCTACCTACTGAGCTACAGAAGCACTTATTTACTTGTTACTTCATTATTGTTCCCCTACTTTATCTCTACTAAGGACTAAGCGATTCACTCTAAATCTGAATTACACAGATTTCGGTTCTCTGCTTATACCTACCGAGCTACAGAAGTGCCTTTGAAAGTTTTGTTTTTATTCTTTGCACGCAATTATCTACTGATTTTACAGTAACATTTAGTTCTGTTGCTATTTCTATATATTTCGCACCTTTTAAATACATGTTTAATATCTTCTTCTCAAATTCACTTAGATTGTCTTTTATCTTTTCTTGTATGTTTTTTATATTTTCCTTAACTAATAGCAACTTTTCAGGATTTGATCCCTCTTTAACTAGGATATCAATTAGACTTATGTCCTCAGTATCTTCATCTGATTCTAATTTGTTCAATGATATGTAGTTATTTAAAAATTTATGTTTGTTTCTCGTTGCAGATTTTACAGCTGTTATCATTTGTCTATCGATACACATACTTGCAAATGTTTTAAACGAACTTTGCTTTTCTGTTTTATAATCTCTTATTGCCTTGTATAGACCTATCATCCCTTCTTGTATTATATCATCTGAGTCTGCTCCTACTAAGAAATATACTCTTGCTTTCTTTTTTACAAAATCTTTATATCTATCTATCAATTCATCCATTGCGTATTTTTCCTCATTGTATATCCATTCTAATATTTGTTCATCTGTAACTCTTTTATAGTCCATACAACACGCTCTCCATTCTTTAATATCCATTTATCCAAACCCCAATCCTCCTCTTATAAAGAGGAGGATTGATATTATCATGTTATTTACCTTCTAAAGTCCCCTATTAAGTATGTAAAACATATATGCAACTTCATTTCTTGTTATATAATTTCTTTTATCAGTAATACCCTTCGATATTACTCCTTTTTCATCCATCATAATTTGTGCAATGTCTTCCCATACAAAGTTTGAATATCCTTTATTTTTATATACTCGTTGTACTAGCCATTCCACTTCTTGATAAGTTATCTTGTTATTAGGTCTGAATGATCCATCGGGGTATCCAGTTATTATTCCTTCTACAACTGCAACATATACAGCTTTCCTTCCCCACATTCCTAACATATTAGCATCTGAAAAATATACTTGTACATTATCAGCTACCCCATAATTATACCAACCTAACATATTATAAAGCATTACTGCATATTCCGCTCTTGTTATTTTTTCATTTGGCCTAAATGATCCATCCTCGTATCCACTTACCCAACCACGCTTTACCATTAGATTTATTTCATCTTTTGCCCAATTATCATCTATATCTGATAATCCTTTATAGCTTTTATCTATAAGTACAACGTAATCTCCACCTTTAAATGTTCTTTCATCAATTTCACATTCTATTAAACTACCATTTATTTCGCTTGCATAATACATTAATCCAGTTTCTGTAATCTTGTACACTCCTACATTTTCTCCACCTATATATTTAAAGTTTAATGTACTAGGTTTATATACATTCATATATCCTTCTTCATTCTTTACTTGCACATTATACACATTTGATGCTTGAATATATCTGTTTTTTAAATCTTCAGTTGTTAACTTAGTGTTCTTTTTATCTATTCTTACATTGTTTTGTAAATATACTGCTCCTTCTTCAAATATTATACTTACAACTGAATCATCACTTGTTACTGTTGCTCCATCCATTGTAACCAAAGTATAACTTACATCTGAGCTATTATATGTACTTTCCATAACTTCCGTGTTAAAACCCTCTCTGTATGCAGTCTTGTAAGATTCTTGATACACGGATTTATATCCTGCTAAAAAACTCTTTCTGTAATCTTCAACTTCCTTATCTAGACTATATTTTTTAATTATCTGTTCATCTGACATGAGAGCCCTTTTATAATCATTTGATTTTCCTTCATAAAAATCTATTTTTCCTTGAGCTGTGCCATCTATAGCTCCCACTTGTTTTCCAGATTCATCGCCAGCGGAATTATCATCAGCTAAACTGATTGTTTTTTCTGTTGTTTCTCCATAATCTTCTTCATTTTCAATAGAAGATGCATATGTCACAGATATAGCCATGCAAAATATCAATAGAACTCCAATTATTCTTTTCATATTTAACCCTCCCTCTTTTGATTATTGATTTATATTAGATTCTAATACATTAACTTTTTCAATTTTCCTACTTCCTTCTGCATCCTCTTCCATGTATTCTATTGATATTTTAGGTCTCATATTGCTTTTTGATACTTCTGTTGTAGTTTTTATAAATGAACTAGTTGTTATATTAGGCGCTGTCGGTTCATTAACTATTGTTACATGTTTTAGTATTGGTGTAGGAGTCACTGAAAGTATTTTAAATTCATTTGCTCCTCTTGTGTAATGCTTAACAACTGCACATGAAATTCTTCCAACCCCTTCATCTGTTGCAAAATTAATTTTTGTATTGCTCCAATTTCCAACTACTCCTATATCTTTGTAGTATGAAAATATTTTGCTATCTTTTGAGTTTCCTATCAATACATGAGCCTTGACTCCATTTAAAGTATGATATACTGTTAATAATTTAATTTGATCAATATAAAAAGGAACTATGTCCATATTTCCACACTGTACTTGGTTCATAATATCGTCATTTTGAATTGTAAAATTTGCTGCTATAAATTTATACATATTCGCTGTTAACTTATCACTAGAAACTACACTGATATATATATCTGGCTCTATAGGAGGTCCTGTCATAGCTAAATCCCAAATTACTGATAATGATAAGTTAGCCGGCTTATACCCTAAGCTAAGTGTATTTCCTTTTTGAACTATATCTGGCACAGCATCTTTAGGATAGCATTCATATATCTTTACATCTGCATTATTAACTACACCTGTAGCCCGAGACGTTACAATAAATATACCATCCTTATTATTAAATCCATCATAGAAATATGCTCCTGAAAAATCCATTGTATATTCTGATGATTCCAAATCTACTGGGGCTGTATCTAAAGTCGTTATATACCTTGGTGCATAGACATTATCAACATCCACAACAAATATATCTATGCTTTCATTTGCCTTGTCTGTTATTGCTATATATATATTAGTGCTTGTATCACCCGGATTATATATAGCTTGGGCTTTTATTTGATTGTCTAAGGTTATTGAGTCCTTGTTGGAAAAGATATCCTTAAGTTTATATAAATCCAATATTGATATTGGTGTTATTAAATTTATTGATTTATTTGCATCTAATAGTGCATTCATTGAATATATATTTAATGTTTTACTCGTACTATCGTTTGCTACTATAAAAAAAGTTGACATACTATCGGTACTATTCGATACCCCTGTTATAGCAATCTGTCCTGATAAAATTTTGCTTGTGCCATCTGTTATATTCAAATCCTCAGTCGTATTATCTTTAGCAACTTCGAATTGTTCACTTATAGAGGGTATCATGTCATAAAACCTATAATTTATATCACTTGTTTTTGTTCTTTGTTTGAGTTCATAACTCGTTGTAGTTTGAGTATTTGTACCATTTACTTCATACACATAATCTATTTGGATATCTTTAGTTGCTAGATCTGGTAAATATTTGTTTCTTTCAGCAAACCCTGTAGGAGTACTTATATCACCTTTTGTTTTATAATAGTTTGCTACATCTTTTAGTAAAATCGTCAATCCGTGATTTGCACCCATATCTGATTTTACTTTATAAGCATCCTGCAATATAGATTGTTTATTGAGTCTAAGTCCCTGTGTGAAATATATTCCAGCTGCAGCCATTAGAACAAGTACAACAAGTATAATCATCATCATATTACCATTTTGGTCTTTAAGTTTCATAGCTACACCTCAATACAGTTCACAGTTGGAAGTTTTTCGTTTAGGCTAAATAATCTACCTATCTCCTCTTTATTATATTGACATATTCATAAATTGTTTTGGGTCTACAAACTGACCGTCTATGGTATATCCAAAATTCAAGTGTGGTACAGATAAATCTCCTGCCCCTCCTGTATAACCTATTACTTTTCCAATATTAACACTTTGACCTTTATATACTGTAACATTTCCTAGGTTTCCATAATAACTTATATTTCCTTCTTGGTGTTCTATCATTATACTATTACCATGTGTCCCAAGTTTACCAACGAAAATTACCTTTCCATTTTTTACTGATTTCACTTCTGTACCTGCTGAAGTCTTTAAGCTAATACTATGACTAAAATTAGATAGATTATCGTCTATAATGTTTTTCTTTTCATTATAATCCCGTAGTAATTCTGCGTCCACATCTAATGGATATAATCTTTCTATATTTGGTTGCTGGTTATTGTTATTTGATGGTGCCTCCTCGTTATATGGTAAATCAGGCGTTGTCACAGGATTATCGGTAGGTATTACTGGTTGTTGTTCGCTAGATGCAGTACTTCCAAAAGGATTATCACTTCTCATTACAATCTTTATTTCTTGAGTCTGTGTCGGTGTTTCTATATTTGGTACAACATCTTTAATATCTGTCTTTCTAGCAAGAGTGACTATTTCCAGATTATATGCAAGTACATTTCCATCAAGTTTTATGTTTATATCTTTTATATATATAAACTTTTTCTCGTTTATTCTATTTAATAAACCTATCATATTTATGTAATCACCCCTACACTCAAGTATAAAGGGTATTTGTTCTATTTCTCCCGGTACTATTCCATTTTCCTTTGCCTCTAGTCTTATTACTTCTATATTGGAGGTTACTTCTAATAAATACACTCTCGTACTAAATATGGCTGTTTTCCTGTCGTCTTGTGGATATTTTTCTGAATCCTCAGCCATTTTTTGACTCTCATCTTTTGCCTTTTGTATATCATCATTTTTCAATTTTATATCTTCTCTGCTTTTACTTATCTTTTTATTAATCGCTTTAATATCATTATTTATTATAATCTTTTCTTTTTCTATTATTTTAGGATAATTACTTTGAGTATTATATAAGAAATACATAGGTATCAATGCTACTATAAATATAAGCACACTAATTACTCCATTTATGCTATATTTATTTCTTATATAAAATTCCTTGATATCCATGTATTTCACCCCACTCCTCAATTACTTTTGACAACTTGTTTTATACCTTTTACTGTTTTCATCACCTACAACATTTGATGAAATATGCGAAAACAGCTTCATATCCTTTAATTTGTTTTCGAATATATCAAAATATTCTTTACTCTTCGCTTCTGTCTCTATTATTAAATTGCCGTTTTCAGTTTGTATTGATTGTATACCTACTTCCATGGGCGTTATCGTTCCTAACTTTTTAATAAAATCACCGTAGTTAAATCCATATGTTTTTGTAATAGTTTCATATTCTCTTTTCAGTTTTACCTTTGCATTATATTCTTGATCATTCTCTAAATTTTTATTTAATGTGCTAAAATCTCCACTAAGCTTTTGTTCTTCCGCCTTTAATAATATTAAAAGATTTTCATTTTCTTTGTTTTGTGCTAGTGGCTCAGAATATTTTATACTTGCATTAAACATAATCATTCCTATTCCTAGACATACAATTGCATAAATACCAGTAAGTATATACGCTATATACAATGGCTTTTGTGGTTTGAATTCTTTTGGTATCAAATTATATGCCATTCTTACCCGCACCACCTTTTTTATCTTTTATCCTCTTTTTCTCATGCTCTTCTTTTATAGCAAGACCTGCTGCTACCGCATATGAGCAGTTTGAAAGTTCATGTTCTTGTACATTCTCATTCATTATAATTTCTGCCGTTTCTTCTTTATCTCCAAAAACAAACCATCTCTCAATATCAAAATCCCTATAAAAAGTTTTACAGTATGTATCCATTCTTTCTATTTCTGATACTATTGAATCAGTATCGTACAATTCTTTATATAAGTACCTTAATCCTATAAGTTTAAAACCTTTATACATATAAATACCAATCATGTTCTTATCTTCTGTAAAAAAGTTTATTATTGCGACATCAATGTAACCATGAGGTATTAACCTTCTTAGTGCCTCGTACTCTGTGTCTATTGCAATAGTTGTCATGTTTTTAAAGGAATTGACTTTATTTATAAATCTTATCGCATCTTCTACTTTAATACATAAAATAGTTGCAAGCATCTTGTTATTATATAACTGTTTTTCATCTATTATCTCATATTCTATCTCATACTCATGCGTGTTTTTTTCTAAAGTACTTTCTATTTGACCCATTATCAGATTTTGTTTTGTCTTTGGGTTAAAAATTTTTTTAGTTATAGGAACTAATTGTTTCAGTGTAAATACTTCTACCAATTCTGTAGGCAAAGATATCACAACTCTATACTTAGTATTCTTATGTATATTTAATTGTTCAAAAATGTTATTCAAATAAAGAGCATAATCAGACTCATCTATTATTTGCTCTGAAGATATAGTTCTCCCTGTCAGTCTATTTTTATCATAGAAGACAACTGATATTGACTTTTTTAAAAATTGTATCCCTATAACATTCATGACCCATAACCTCACTTCTGTAACATCTATACCTCTGGATATATATAACTATACTCCCACTTTTTATCTAATATCTCAAATATATAACTAAAATCTATTGTTGATTTACTTGTTTTCCCAGTTAATGTTCCTTGTACTTCTATATATTTAACTTCCCTTATTGCATTTACACTAGCTAATGCATCTATATCTGCCACCAAATCATCAATCGTTGTGAAATTATTACCCACAGCGTCACTTGCGTTGTAAGTGAAGGTGTTTCCATCTACAACTACTTCTCCTATACCTGCTGCATAGGTTATTGTGCCTGAAGCTTTAGTTCCTATTGTTCCTCCTGAAAGTGTTGCTACAGATCTAGTAAAATAATCGCCTGTTACTCCCAATGTTATATCATTGCCCAATTCTCCCACAGTTGCTGATGTAACTGTTACATGAGATCCATCTTTTATAGCTTGGAAACCTGTACCTGATAATCCACTCAATATTTCTACTACTATTCCACTTTCATCTCTTGTTAATTTGTCTGACGCAAATGTGTATACAATTTCTGTTTCATTAGGTTGTGTAAATTTTAAATCAGATCCGCTATTTAATACCTCAGTTTGCGTTCCATATGTAATATCTTTTTTTATTAAATTCATGATTCTTGTTTTTTCATGTAAACCTTTCATCTTTTCTGAACCTTCAAAAAAATCTGTTGTCATTGTTGTATATAACCCTAATAATGATATCGACATAATGCTCATTATTATTAAACTTATTAAAAGTTCTAGCAATGTGAAACCCTTATTTGATTTGATTTTTGGTTTTATAAAAATCACCTTCCACACTTTGCTCAAGTTTTTCTAACTATTATAATCTGTTACTGGAATTGTTTCATATAAAACATATTGTTTACTTTCCCCAGCAACTTTCCATGTAACAGTTACTTTTACATAATTTTCAGATCTTAGTACATTTTTTGTAATTGTATAATCTCCAACTGTGTAAGCTACAACTTCATAGTCTCCAACTGGTGCTGATGCAAGTCCTATTAATTCGCTACTGATCTCTTTTTGTGCCATAACGACAGCTCTTTCAAGCCCTACATTTTCTGCTACTGTATATGCGTTGCCAGTTATTGACATAGTAATTGGTATCACAATTATTGCTAATACTACTGTAATGATCAATATTTCTACATAAGACATCTTCCATCACAACCTATCTTTATATAATATCTTCTAATGTAACTCTTCCATCTTTATAAATACTAAGATTCATAGTTAAAGCTCCAAATTTTATCACAACTATTACATCTTCCTCTGGAACCCCATTTACATCATATACAACTTCTTTCTCACTCTCTATACTAACTTGATTATCAAGTTCGATTACTTCCAGTATTTTCTCATCTGTCCATGTTTCAATTGGGTCACCCAATAAATCTAATGCAGGAACTTTTTCCATTAATATTAGTTTTATTTCTTTTTGCTCAAATCTAACTTTTGTCTTCTTTAGATTGACTCTTGCCGTGCTTTCTGCTACATTAAGAACCGATTTTACTTGTGTTGATACATTTGTCTTTGTCATATTATTTACTATGTTTTGGTATATCGGTATTGCCATAAGAGACAATATAGACATAATTATTATCACTATTATTAGTTCTAACAATGTAAATCCATTTTCATCTTTGTATATATCTACTCTACCCATGGATTTTTCACTTCTTCCTTTAGGTTTCCGTTTGTAATAAGTGGATGAGTTTCATTTATTTCACCATAAAATGTAGCTGGATCAACCGTTACATCTTGATCCCACTCATAACTTTGAGCTACTTTTTGAATCTCTTGAACATTTACATTGTTTGATTGAGTCTTTGCTTCTTCGCTTTTATTAGCAAATATTGATATGGCTATAGTAGCTAATGCAGCTAGAATTACTAGTACTGCCAATAATTCTAATAATGTGAACCCTCTTTTGTTATCTACCACCACTATCACCTCTTAAACTTATTTATACACACATACGTAGGAAATCCCACGTATGTGTGTTTATGTTATGTATATATTATGCACTCTTAACTGTTCCTGTTCCATCGATATATCTAATCGTTGTATCCGCTACTGTTCCATATGGTAAAAATTTACTTTGGTCAGCAGGAACTGTATTACCAGCTAATGCCGTTGCAAGGGTCGGAGCTATCAACCCACTACCGTTCAATACTAATTTTACTGTTGTTGATCCTGTAGTTATATCTCTACCAATAACATATACAGCTAAATTTCTCTTTGTCGCGTCAGTTGTTAAACCTGCATAAGGTTGAGTAGGTACTGCAGTTAAATATCCGTCTGCTATTAGTTTGTGAGTTGATTGATTTAAAAGTGTATAGTAAGCTGTGTCTGTTATGAGTGGCGTTCCTTTTTCCCATTCATATCTTGAGATTGCATCTTGTATTATTCTTAAATTTTCTGCATTTGCTGTATTTCTTGCTGTGTCACCTTTGTTCATGAATATTGGTATTGCTATTGTTGCTAATGCTGCTAATATTACTAATACTGCTAATAACTCTAGTAATGTAAATCCTCTTTTGTTCTTTAACATGGTTTATCTCCCCTTTAAGTTTATTTTTCTGTGTTTATTGAATTAATCAACTATATTATGATTTTTTTACTGTTCCATCACTTAATATCTCAAATATTTGAGTACCTGTAAGCACTCCATATGCACGGAACACTCCATCTGCTGCTGTAATGATTTCGGTATCAGCAGTTGGGATTACACCTTCAACTGTTGCAGCATTTGCATCATCTGCTTCACCTTGTGCTACAAGTTTAGCAACTGTTCTTCCACCTGCAACAGTTCTTCCTATAGCATATACATAGTACTGCATCCCATTAGTTAATGATGCATACGGAGATACTGGAATTGCAGATAAGAATCCATCATCTATAAGTGGGTGTGTTGCTAAGTTCACTCTGCAATAATAAGTTGCATCAGTTGCAATCGGAACACCTTTCTCCCATTCGTATCTTTGAGCTGCATCTTCAATAACTCTTAGATTTTCTTTGTGAGCTGCAAGTCTTGCTGCATCACCCTTGTTTGTAAATATTGGTATTGCTATTGTTGCTAGTGCTGCTAATATTACTAGCACTGCTAATAATTCCAGTAATGTAAAACCTTTTTTGTTTAATTTTTTCATGTTCTTTTTTCCCCCTTTTAAATTTAATTTTATTGTATGCTTCCATACATGGAGTACATAGGACCTATTACTCCAAATACAATTATTGTTACTATTCCTGCCATAAACACGATTGACAGTGGAGTTATTAGTGTAATCATATTATTGATTGTCCTGTCAACCTCATCATCTAAAAACTCTGCAATGTCTCTCAATGGATTTTGCATATCCCCTGTTGACTCTCCTATAGAAACAATTGTTATTACCAGTTTGTCAAACAACTTTGGAGATAAATTTTTACTTATCGTTTCTCCTTTCATAACACCCCCTTTAACTTCTCTTATATTGTCTCTAAAAGCCTCATTCCCTATGACTTGAATTATAATGTCCAAAGCATCTGTTATATTTATACCCGCCTCAGCAAGTATCGCTAAAGTGGTTGTAAACTGCACTGCTTTGGTTTTTCTTATAATATCTCCAAACCCTGGAATTTTTAAAATTATGTAGTCTTTTTGGTTTCTGAAAACAGTTGTACTTAACCATGGAACTACAAATATTAACAGCAAAATCGTTA
Source organism: Clostridiales bacterium GWD2_32_19 (assembly GCA_001795385.1). Classification (GTDB taxonomy): domain Bacteria; phylum Bacillota; class Clostridia; order Lachnospirales; family UBA12420; genus UBA12420. The sequence goes on along the minus strand of MGOU01000043.1, from coordinate 49,045 downwards.
TTCCTATAAATGTTTGGTGTTTCCCCATAACATCTGATACCATCATCAGTGCTTTTGTTGTCCAACCAACATCCTCTTTATTTGGAAGTACATTTAGTATCGTTGGCAATATTCCTGTTGTTAGATACCACATAGCTATAATTGCTGCTACCATAGTTACTATTGGATAAAGCATTGCTCCAAATATTTTTCCTGTTGTTTTGTCTTGCTTTAAGAAAAAAGATGAAAGTTGCAAAAAGCTCTTATCTAGACCTCCTGTTTCCTCTCCTATTCTAATTATAGCAGTAACTAATGTTGGAAACATTCTAGTCTCTAATATACTTTGTGATAGCAGTAACCCTTTACTTAAATCTATTCTCATCTTTTTCAATGCTTTTCTAAATTCAGGCTGTTTTACTTGATCTTGCATCATTTCTACTGCTTGTATTATGGGTATGCCGGCCCTAAGCATAGTACTAAAGTTTTTAAATACAAATATCATTTCCTTCTTATTTACTTTTTTTATGAACATATCAAAACTACTTGTTTCTTTTACTTCTTTTATGCTTTTTATTATAAATTTTCTCTGCAGTAATATGTTTCTTACAGCACTCGCGCTTTCTGCATCTAATGTTCCATTGACAATATTACCCTCATATGTTTGCGCCCTATACCTAAATATCATATTATCATTCTCCTAATACATCATTTTTTCTATAAGTTCAGTAAAAGCAATGCTTCCATCTTTCACCTTATTGATCGCATCCTGTATTATAGGGATAATTTTCTTACTTTCTCTTATTTCTTCTATCATATTGTGAGATACCATATATGCTATCTCCTCATCAGGAATAAATATCTCATATAATCCCATTCTTCCTACTGAGCCCAAATTAGAACAGTACGGACATCCTTTACCTTTATATATTACTTCTGTGTTCTCAAACTCTGTTGGAAACATCTTTTTTGCTAGTCTCAGTCCTTCTTCATCTGGTTTCTTACATTTCGGGCATACTTTTCTCACTAATCTCTGTGAAATTATGATTTTCAATGCATCCGCCAATAAATAAGGTTCTACTCCCATATTTATCATTCTAGATATAACGCCTATTGCGTCATTTGTATGTATTGTTGACAAGAATAAATGTCCTGTCAAAGATGAGTTTATTGCGGTCTTTGCAGTCTCTAAGTCTCTTATTTCTCCTAACATTATTACATCAGGGTCTTGTCTTAAAAGACTTCTAAGTGCTTCTGCAAAACCTATTTTTTTATTAACTTGTACTTGATTTATACCTACGAGTGGTAGCTCTACTGGGTCTTCTATGGTTGATATATTTAAATTTGGTTTGTTTAATTTAGTTAGCATTGAATATAAAGTTGTTGTTTTTCCAGAACCTGTAGGCCCTGTTATAAGTATAATCCCCTGCTTTTTCTTCAATTCATTTTCTACTATACTCAGATGTTCAGGTGCAAATCCTAAATGTGCAATATCAAATAATGATGTACTCTTATCTATTATACGCAAAACTACTTTTTCACCAGAAAGTGTGGGTAGTGTACTAACACGAATATCCACCTTACCGCTATTATGCTTCATAGTAATTTGACCATCTTGTGGTTCTAACTTTTTCGAAATATCTAGCTTTGCCATGATCTTTATACGAGATATTATTTGCTTATGCCAAGACCTTGAAACGCTAGTGTTTTCAGATAATTCTCCGTCTACTCTAAATCTAACTCTTGTATTTTCGCCAGTTTGTGGCTCTATATGTATATCTGATGCTTTTTGAGTTATAGCTCTATGTATAATTTCATCTATAAATTCAACCAGTGGTCCTTCCGCTAACTCTATATCTTCATCGTAATTATCTTCTTCGGTGTTCGTTGTCTTTATCTCGTCTACATTAAGTTCATTAGTGTAAGTAACAAAAACTTTGTCAATAGTTCTAATTATTTCATCTTCTGTCCCAAGTAGAGGTTCAACTTTAAGTGCTCCAAAAAGCTTTTCAAGGTAATCTAAAACTTGATAGTTAAGAGGGTCGTGCGTAACTACTTGTAATACTTGATTTTCTAGTTTATATGGTAGTATTCTATTGGTTCTCATAAATTTTTCATCTACATTGTGCATCAAGTTCCAATCGGGCTCTTCTTCTAATATGTTAATTCTTTTGTACCCTTGTTCCTGCATAGCATCGACCATTTGTTCGGAGGTGATAAGTCTCATAGCAAGCAGCACTTGACCAAGCCTTTGGTCAGTTTGTTTTTGCTTGTCCAAAGCTACATTTAACTTTTCATCATCTATGTATCCTTTTTCTATTAAAATCTGACCTAATAATTTTTTCATCACTGTTTAGGCCCCCCCTAATACAATTACAAAGTCTATTGTATAATTTATGTCATATTTTTGAAATTAATTAATATATTTCATTGGTTTTAGAGTTTTATGGACAGATTTTTTTTCTTTTTCTTATAAAACACTATATGAAAAACCTCTTTTTATTTACATTATACTATTTATAGGCCTATTTTGTCAATTTTTTTTTATTTGAAATATTTGGAATATTTATAAAAAATCATACTTTACAAGATTATCCTCTTTACAAACCCAGCATATATAGTATATAATAGGTATATCAGTTTTTATACTCCACATAATTGCATTTGTTAAGTTTTTGTTACATTCCTTTTTTTTACTTGACTTTTTATATTTTAAACTCTATATTTGTAAAAGTATTGTAAAATATAAAACTTTGATGTTTTTCTTTGTTTTAAAATAGTACATGTATATAATATAAAATATCTTACAAACTACTTAGAATGGATGTGATAATTATGAAGATAGAGAAGATTAATGATAGTCAAATAAAGTTTATATTATCAAAAACAGATTTAAAATCTAGAAATATAGAGCTTTCAGACTTAGCGTATGGTTCTGAAAAAACTCAACAATTGTTTCATGATATTATTCAAAAGGCTTTTGATGATTATAATTTCAACACTTCTAATACCCCAACTATGATTGAGGCAATACCTGTTTCTAAAACAAGTATTATGATTGTTGTTACAAAAATCAAAAACCCTTTAGAAGCAGAAGAAAAAATAAGTTCTATTTATCACAATCAAGCACCTCTTGTAAAATCAAATTCAACAGTTTTTAAAAGCATTAATAGTATTTTATCTATTTATTGTTTCAAAACTCTTGATGATATTATTAACATGATTAACAAGATTTCAAATAGAATTTCTGATGTTTCAAGCTCTTTGTATAAATATGACTCTGAATATTATTTAGTATTTTATGTAAATTCTAATAATGATGCTATTAATAATTTAGATTACATTATATCTGAATACACTGATAAATGTGTTACAAACAATAAGCTCTTTATTTCTCACCTAAGTGAACATGGTGAGCTTTTAATAGGTGACATGGCAGTGCAAAAACTTTCAAGAATATAGTAAAAAGAACTCATCAATTGATGGGTTCTTTTTACTATATTCTTTCACTATTATGTTTTAGTCTCTCCCCTAAAGTAGGAGAGGGACTTTTTTAGTGACCAAACTTATTTTTCCACAAACATTATATATCCTCTTAATACTCCACCAGAATTTTTTACATCACTAGGATTTGTATTTGTCATTACCTTTACTATATCTCCTATCTTTAATTCATCTACTTTTATTATCTTTCCATTATTAATGATGACTCCATTATTTGCTACCTTTGCTTGTATGGTATTATCTTTTCTACTTATATCTGCAAATGACAAACTGCTTGAGTCATACTTCTTTACATCTTTCAAAAATATTGTTCCGTCCTGAATCTTGTATATTTCTCCCTTTACAGCTTCTGTCGAGTATGGTGCATCTAACAAACACTCTGCTTTACCATTTCTAGCAATAATAGTATATACATTGTCTAGCTTTGACTCATCTGTGTAATCAATAAATGTACTTAGACTTGTTAATCCTTCCTCATTATAAATTCTCGTCTTGTTGTCTATGTTAAATTGCTTCTCAATAGGCACATATTCCCATGCTACACCTTGCAAACTTGCAGATGAAGAAATATTAAAGTTTTTGTTTTCTTCTATCCCTTCTATTCTACCTCTAAAAACTTGGACCCTGCTATTGTCTATCTCCTCAATTATATCTACAATGGCAGCTTTATCTTCACCATTTAACACTACTTTTGCATAATCTAGCATTGTTATGTTTTGGGGTTCTACCAGCCTTCCATACCTTCTAACGATGGTTCCCTCATCGGTAGTAAGGTTATTCGCTAGATAAGTAACCTTAAAATCTCCGTTACCATTTACATAATTAACATTATCTGTACTTAATACTTTTTCTTTTTCTGTCCTGAAAGTTACCTTTTCAGCCTGTTCTTCATTGAAACGCTTTTTTATTGCTACATAAACCTCAATGTCATCACTCTTTAAAAATTTATCAACATAATCCAAAGAAACTCTTTCTCCGTTGTTATGCCAACTAACATTGTCACCCATTTTAATTTTGTATAAATTCTTATAATCCATCCATCCATTCTTGTAAAATGTTTCTGCATTATTAATTACCAATTGATTTTGGACTTTATCTACATAAGCTAGTTGACCTTTATATATGTCAGTTATATATTCTTCTTTACCATTTACCACTATCTCTTTTATCGATTCTGTTACTTGCCCTGGTTTCAATATGGACCTCTTTACCAATAACTTTATCCAATCTCCTGCTATAATATCAGAGATATTTATCTTTTTACCTTTTTTACTTATATATGTATGTGGTGATATATCCAACAAGTCATTTGAGTAATCCTCATATTGTATCAACATCTTTGTATTGTCTAATTCAACAAAGTTCAGCTGTTTTACATTTGCATATCTAATGACAAAATTTGTAGATACGCTCATCTTATCTATGTATCCTTTTTCGTCCATCAGAAGTTCAACTACATCACCTATTTCTATACTTTTTTCATCTGTATCCCTATCATCATACTCATAATTAGCGAAAATCTCATCTATGTACCCAGTATTGTCATTTATATTATAGTAATTATTCTTCTCAACAACCAAATCGCTCGACCAATACTTTTTCAACTGATTACCTTTTTCATCCATAATTGTAATTTGTTTGGTGTTTATATCTATTTCTTTTACTATTCCTTTTATTCTTTGAAATTGCTCTTCTTCCCCTACACTTTCTATTTTATTTACGATTCCGTTATTTAATGTCAAATTCATACCCGTTGAAAATGGCATGCTATTTGCATTAATTATTTCCCCATTTATAATTATAGTTTTATCTATTTTGTTTAAAAGTCCTTCCCTAATTTGGTAATTCACAACACTTCCATCATTCTTGTACATAGTCAAAACACCTTTGTCAAAGTCTATGGTTTTAAATCTACCTAACATACTGTCTGTCTCAAGTTCGCTTGCAACTATATATACTGCCTCTTTATTTTGATTTACAATGTACTCAATCTTATCTTCTTTTTTTAATTCTTCAACCCCTTGAACTTTTCCACCTCTGTAAACAACTACTTGTTGGTCTGATATCTGATTTATGAGGTTTTTAGAGCTTTCTGCTGTTATAGTGTCTACTCCTCCCTCAGAATTTCTAATATAAATGTTGCGTTTTGAAATATTGTTTCCGCTTCTTGATTCAAGCTCATCTACAATCTCTCCTATATACCCACTCTTTCTTTCCATTTTCATTGCAGTATAATATACATCATCCATATTCTCCATTATTTGTGCCATTTCAGCTCTCGTTAGGTATGCTTTTGGCTTGAACATTTTCTGAGCGTCACCCTTCATAATGTCATTCGCAATCGCCGATTCTACATACGGTATCTTTACAGCATCTATCTGTTTCCAGTCACTATAATTATATATATATTGCTGACCTCTCGTCTCTTGTAACACAGTAGCGTCAACATATTTTATGGCTTTTACTATCCATTCTGCTACCTGTTCTCTTGTCGCTTTGTTTTTTCTATAAAAACTCTCACCTGGAGCGAGTAGTGTGGTATCTATCTGTAAAACATCACTATACTGCGCTGCAGTTATAAGCCCCATATTTTGTGCAGTCTTTAGATATCCATATGCCCATACTTCAGCTGGGTCTTTAGATGACTCTGGCAATGTAGGGTTAATCCTTTCTCCCTCAATTTGTGCTACTCCCTCATTGCCCATAGCCCTTATTATAAAAGCCAAGGCTTCCTCATTACTCACTTGCTCATTAGGTCTATATTGTTTTTCATATCCTTTTACTATATTAAGCGCACCCGCTCTTGTTATAGCTTCCTTTGCCCAGTGTCCTGCTGGGATATCTGTGAAATTTATGTTTTTTATAATAGCACCTGCACTTATATTTCCTATATAAGCGTTACTTACAATGTCTGACAATATAGTATCATCAAAGTCATTAGCAGCAAAAACATTATATGTACTTATGTTTATGATTATTAAAATCACCGATACTAATCGTTTCATAAAAAATCTCCCCCTATAAATATGGTAGTGTAAATATTTATAGCACTAAATACTACACTATCCAAATATAACTCGATAATTACTCCCCTCATTATATCACATAACTAGTGTTAAATAAATAAAAAATTCAAGTTTCCACTTGAATTTTTTATTTATTCTCTATAACTTATTGTAAGGTTAGAATTATTCATCGCCTTTTTGAATTCTTGTTTCTTGTTACGTGATATCATGCATATGTCACCATTAATTATCTTTACATAAAGTTGTGAAAAATTAACTTGTTCTATATGCATAATATTAATTAAAAATGTTTTATGTATCCTAAAATAATTCATCTTTATGCCATTTAATATGACTTCTAGCGTACCTAAGCTCATATATGTCTCTATATTATTATTTATTGTATGTATTACTGCCTTTGCTCCTTTTGACTCTATATAAAGTATATCATTTGTATTTATTCTATACTCCTTATATCCTGATATAATGTTCAAAAAAGATTGCTTGTTATTTTCAATGGAATTAAGCAGTTTTATATAATCTTCATTCAAAGACATAATGCATTTTCTAAAATCTGCATAGTCTACAGGCTTTATAAGATACTCATACGCTCTCAACTTGTATTTAAATACTAACATCCCATATTCTAGATGAGCTGTAATAAATATTATATAGGCAAGAGGATCCATCTTTCTAATCTGCTTAGCTAGCTCTAGCCCATTTCTATTCGCATTTAGATCTACATCTAGCAAATATACATTAATATCATATGTATCTACCTCGTAATCCTTTGCATATTTTATAACCTCGTTAGCATCTTTGGTTGCCAGTGCTATTTTACCTGGTAAGTTATTGTTATTTATTATTCTATTTAAATTATTCTTAAGTATATCAATAGCTGACTGCTGATCATCGCATATAATATAGTTTATCCCCATCAGTATTCCCCCCAAAGTTACTTGCCAAATATTCCCGCAATTATATAATTTAATAAATTGTTCTCATATAGCAGTTTTGCTACAACGGAGTTGTTGATTTCTGTAAATATAAATGACATCTTTTGATTAGTACTAAATAACAATAGCATTACTATAAAACTTAACCATACTTCTATAACCCCTATAACTAAACCAAGTAGAAAACCAAATATTTCGTTTATTTCTTTTATTACAGGTATTTTTGATATTATATCTAGAGAAGTCGATGTCATTCTCAGTATTACCATAGTAACTATTATAACGATTATAATAGCCAAGATTCCTATGCAAAAATTTGATACAGAGTTCACTATACTTTCTTTAAAATCTAAAAAATTTAAAATATCATTGTTTTTTATACCTTCACTATCTTTAATTAGATTTTTAAAGAAATCTGGCATACTTAACTTATCTATTATTTCCATTTGTTGTTCTTTGCTTACTATTTCGCCTGAGGCAGCTTCTTTAAATAAATTTGCTCCTACTCCGCCCTTTATCCATTGATATATAAATGAATTCTTCAAAAATTCAGTTACATAAGGATGTACAGTCCAACTCACAAATATAGCAATAACAAATGAAAAAGTCTTAAATATTGATTTTACAAAACCTCTTTTATACTCAAGCATACAGCTTGCTGCTATTACAAGTATTACTACAACATCTGCCCAATTCATATTAAAATCCATGTTATACCCCCTTACCAAAATTCAAAGTTCAAATAACAAAGTACCAAGTTTAAAAAACTTAATATAAACCTATCTTTTCTGTACTTTGTGCTTTGTCATCATCTCACATTGTATACAATATCTTGATTTCCTGATACAACCATTATTTTGTTTTGATTTACAAATAAAATTTCACTGAATGGTTGAGGTGATTTTATTTTCCAAACAATCTCACCATTCAAATTAAAACAATAAATCATATTTTTCTGATTAATAATGATATTTCCTTTGTCATATCTAAAATATGTTACTTGTTCTTTTATTTCTACTTTTTTCGCCTTCAAGGTCGACATATCATAAACTACCAAGCTTTCTTTTGTTGCATCTAATTTATTACTCAAAACACCTACTAGCTTATTTTCAGATTCAGCTAAACTAAACATATTTATGTTACCTTCTAATAATTTGTTACGCGTCACATCTTTCAATATATCTATATCATAAATCTCTTTATCTGATAGGGCAAATAGCTTATCTCCATTATGATATCCAACCTTATATATGATCCTATCTCTATAAGTTTTTGTTGCATATATGTTATCTATGAGGTCTTCATCTTTTATATTTAAAAATTCTATATCCGAGTTTATGCTATTGCCATTAGCTCTCAAATAAGCAATCGTCAAATATTTATTATCTTCAGACAACGCACAACACATTATCCTACCCGATTTATTTATATATGTAATTCTCTCTATAATTTTCTTTGCCTTGTTGTCATATACCGTTATTAGATTTTTATCTCCATCTTCCTGTACTACTCCCATATATCCATTATTGTTTAATTCAATATCTACTATAGGATGCTGTGTGTTAAACTCTACAATTTTTCCCTTTTCATTAAACAAGAATATTTTGTATCCGTACTTTGATGCAACGATAACTTTGTCCTTTGTCTTTTTATATATTCTGTTTTGTATGTTTATTTTCTGATTCCACAATATTGTATTATTTGATAGATTTTTTAGTTTTATTTCTTCGTTAGTACAAATAAAACTACTGTCCTTTAAGGTGCCATATTGAGTCCCAATCGTTTCTTTTTCTGTATGTTCTGTGACACTTTCCTTTTCAAGCACCTTGACTCTATCTCCAAATCCATATTTTCCATCAATAAGCATGTATATTAAAATACAAACAACTATAATACCTACATACCTTAAGTTTTTTTTCAATTTCTTCACCCCAAAATTTTAACAAAAATTATTAATCTTTAAGAATTGTTATACTCTTTGCTAACTTTCTTATTCCTTGTTGATCTTCTACAACCATAAACACATTATCGTTCTTTTCTAGTTTATCAACCGAAGCAATCTCGCCTTTTTCTGCATTATATATATATGTATTCTTATCTATGTATATCTTGCTTATCACCGAATTATCTTCTACATTTATTATGTTTATATAACTTTCTAATTTATTTATATATTCTACATTAGCTTTATAATCTTTTTGGGTAATCTGTGTCTCTATAATTATCACAGACGCATCGTCTCCACTATTGGTAATTTTAAGTTTTTGTCCTAGTCTCAAATCATATATATTATACTTTTGGTTACCCATGCTTATTTCATAATTTTTGGCTAATTTATAAACGCTCTGCTCTCCACTAGATGATTCTATTGTTATTTTAGACTCATCAGCGATCAATATTTGCTTTAATGTACCTTCTAATACTTTCGAGTCAACATCTTCTGTTTTTGTTTTTAATGCTACATTACTCTCTATTATTTCTAACCCCTGGCTTATTATATCTTTGCTTACATCACTATATACGCTGTTTATATCATCTATCGTAGTAATATATACCTTTATAATGTTGCTTTCTTTTTCTACACACATTATTATTGTTCCACTCTTCATATCTGTAACATTTACTTTTTGATTTTGCTTTATCACTTCTACACTTTTGCTTAAAGTTGCTATTCGGCTAACACCATCTATTTGCCTTATTTTTATTGCATAGTTATTCTCATATAACTCTTCTAACTCTCCACTATATATTTTTACCTTTTTGTCATTACTTATAGCGTTCTCAGGCTGTACAACTACAGTCTGACTTGTTTGATTCGGTATGGGTTGAGTGCTTACTTCACTAATACCATTCTTCGCATTGAGAGTTCTATCTAATAATATCGCAAGAACATCTTTTTTTATTATACTCTTAGGATTAAAGTTGTTTTTCTCATCCCCTTTAAGTATTCCCATATCTTTTAAATAATAAATATATGCTTTGTTTTTCTCATCTATCAAATCATCATCAGTAAATTTAAACTTTGATTCATAATTCGTTACAAATGCTTCTTTTCCTAGTACTTTTACTATCCATATTGCAATCTCTTGCTTAGTCATACTTTTTGTTACTTGCTCACCATCAATATATTCAATAACAAATTTAGCCAAATCGGCATCATTTATAATTCCCTTGTCAAGTAGAAATGAAGTTTGCATATTTGCGGTACTATCCCAACCTTTAAACTTCTTTACATATAAACCTATCAAGGTTTTGTATTTGCTCACGAATTTTAATTCTGCCTGAGTTCCTTCTTTTGCACTAGATAATATTACTGCATCATATCCTAATATCTTTGCTATTACTTTTACAACATCAAATTTATTAAGAGTTTGATTTGGATAAAAATTCCCTTTGCCATCCACATTCATAACGCCCTGCTCTATTAATTTAATTATTGAATCATATGCATAATTTGTCAACTCTACATCCTTAACTTTAGACTCAGCACTAGCCAATCCTATAAATATAAAATTAAATATCATTACCATTGCCAAAGCCATTGTTGTTTTTTTACCAAACATTTAAATTCCCCCCATTTTCTTGTAATGTACTAATCACTTATTGCCAATCCTTTCTTCTATTCTATTTTATTTTTAAATAATATGCAATAGTAAAATCAAAATTATTAATTTTTTTTAAAATACTAAATCATTCGTTATTCAGGATTACATGCCGTGGAATTCTTTCCTAGTAAATAAAAAATGAATTTAACCAGCACGTTTTTATTTTTATGCTTGAAAATACGAGATTGCTTCGTTCCTCGCAATGACAAATCGGAGGACTTTCCTAGTAAATAAAAAAACAGGATTACTCCTGATTTTTATCTTTCTTACATCACCACTTTAGATATTCTACATTTCAATTACTCTGCTTTTTCATCATACTCATTCATGCTATTGTCCCAAACTTCCGTTTCATACTCATCATCTGGCTTATCATGCAACTTTATTTTAGGTACATTTTTATAGTCATTATAATATGTAACATTATTTTTCTTTTCTGCAAACTTACTTTCAGGCTCGTATATATTTATTTCCGGTTCTATATACTCAGTCACTTTAACCCGCCTAGTTAATCCGTTCTGTAGTATATCCTTTATCCGCTTTAACTTCTCATTTATCGTTCTATGTACACCATATTTATATTTTTGTAAATTTGTCCAATCATATTTATGCAACAACATCGGTTTCTGGCCTCTAATCGCGACTATACACTTTTCAATTTCTAAGTTCATTAAATCTTTTGCAGCAACAACCTTTCTTTTTGAGCAATTTACACTCTTTGACAATCCTAACGCAAAATACAAAGCAGTTTGACTGTCATTACAGTCGTAAAAAATTTTCGTGTCAGAATGATTCATCATCTCAGTACATTCTACTTCATTATATATACTCTTTAAGCTAGATATCGAGTTAATAATAATACTGCAATTGATTTTTCTAGACTTGAGCCTAACAAGTCTATCAGCAAATTTGGGAATATATCCAAATTCAACAAATTCATCTAACATAAAATAAACTTCTCTATTTCTTATAAGCTCATCTTTTGCACTCTCTTGAATCTCACCAATTTCTTTAAATATTTGTGTAATAAACAAAGTGGCTATCAAATCCAGCTTCTCATTCGTATCTGGTAAAATAATATAATACGCACAAGGTCTTAATTTTAACATTTGTATTTTTATTTCAGACACCTTCATCATATTACTCAAAATTTTCATATCGAACACTTCTAGTTTATCTATCAAATCATTTATTGCAGCTATTTTTATTTCTATTGGTTGATTTAAGTAAAACTCGAACTCAGACATCCTTATTAAGCTGTTTTCTTGTTCAAACAATATATCTATGTCATCTGCCTTTAGCGTACATAACATATGATATATTGCAGTTATATTTTGAGATTTTTTGTCAAAGTTTTCTTTTATATAAATTATCATGTTTTTTAAAAGTTCGCTTTCTGTCTTTTTAACATCCTCACATATTTCGTTTTTATTATCTCTATATAGCTTTTCTACAATAACCTCCGCCATATAATGTGCATCAAGTCCATCTACCACGCAATCAAGTGGATTCCATCTATGGCTCTGCTTAATATTAGACAAATTTAGTATTTTAATATCGTACCCCTTCTCACGCAAAAAACAGGCTGTATCCTTTAGATATTCACCTTTTGGGTCTGAAATAACAAAACTATTAAACTCTTTGCTCATATTTAATATATTCGTTTTTACATAAGCATTAGACTTCTTAAATCCTTCACTGTCGACCACAATCACATGCTTATTCATCAGACCTATTCCTGTTATAGTCAAAATGCGAGATACACCTTTTGACTGGTATTTACCTAAAATTATACCCTCTTTTTGAGATATAATTTTCCTCTCCTCAAGTAACCTTATATCTTCTAGCCCAAGCCATTTTTCTTCAAGTAAAGAATTTGTATCCTCTTTCTTATATGATATCTTCCTTATGTTAAATGCAATTGCAACCAAAACTAATGTAGAAATAAATATATATATATACTTGTTTACTTGATTGTCTGTAACTACTTTAACATCTCTAGAAATATCACTTATTATAGATTTATTCTGTATCTTTTCACCATTAACGACTTGTGTAATAGTAATATTTGTTTCTTGATGTATGGTTTGAGAAAAGTTTTTTTCGCAAAATTTAATAATATATGCGGAAATACTCAATGTTACTAAGTAGTAAACGCATATAAATAAAATAACTACAACCGATTTAAATGTGTTTTTCAAAATATTTTCCATAAGAATCCCTCTCTGCTTTAATAAGAACTTATATTCTACCATAATTTAATACTTAAATCTAGTAGTTTTTTACAATTTTTATAAATTTAGCATCTTAATTGAATAATCTATCATTTATTGTTAAAAATATATAAGAATATTCTATATACTATTTATTTAAAGGAGGATTTAATATGAAGAAAACAATCGTTGGCGTATTTACTGCCAGAAAAGATGCAGAAGATGTTACTTATCAACTTAGAAACGAAGGGTATAGCCTTGATAATGTATCTATTATTACTAAAGATCCTAGTGACTATAGTAAAGATGCTACAGGCTATACTAATAATGCCGACAAAGATTATAAAGCAACTAATGACAACATATCAGATGGTGTAACTGCAGGGAGTATACTAGGTGGGGTAGCAGGTCTTCTTATAGGTGCTGGAACGTTTGCAGTTCCTGGTCTTGGTGTAATAGCAGCAGCTGGACCTCTTGCAGGACTTATATCTGGCGCAGTGACAGGCGGTATCGTAGGTGCTCTTGTTGACCTTGGCGTTCCAGAAAACGAAAGCAAACAATACGAAACAGACATAAAATCAGGAAAAGTATTTTTATCTGTTACTGCAGACGAAGAAAATTCAACAGCTATTCAAAATATCTTGAACAGTTATGGAGCAACACAGGTAAATGTGTATTAATTAATTGTCAACTGTTTGACATGCCTGTGACTCTCTCTTGTCGCAGACATGCCAGCGATTTACTCAAATATACGATAGCCTATAATAGGCTATCAAAAAAAGTTTGCAATTATGCAAACTTTTTTTGATATATAAAATCTTAATATGCTTTTGCCCAATATACCATTTCTTTTGCTGTATTACCACAACATATACATTTATCAGATACTTTTTCCTGTTCAAATGGTATACACCGTGATGTTACACCAAGATTTTCTTTTATTTTATTTTCACATTCTATACCCCCACACCACATTGCTTTTACGAATCCTTGACTTGTATTCATTATATTTTCAAGTTCTTCCATTGTTTGCGCCGAATATGTGTTTTCTTCTCTATGTTTTAATGCTCTATTATACATATCTTTTTGCATTGTTTCCATAATCCTAGGCAACTCACTTTTAATTTCAGAAATAGGTACAAATATCTTTTCTCTTGTATCCCTTCGAACAACTACAACTTGCCCGGCTTCTATATCTTTTGGTCCTATCTCTATTCTAAGTGGTATTCCTTTCATCTCACTTTGACTGAATTTCCATCCTGGTTTGTTATCAGAATCGTCAAGTTTAACCCTCACAATATCTCTAATTTCTTTTTGTATCTCTTTTGCTTTATCCAGAACTCCATCGATATGTTGCATTATAGGTATTATGTTTACTTGTACAGGAGCAATCATTGGAGGTAATATTAATCCACTATCATCACCATGCACCATTATTATTCCGCCAATCATTCTTGCACTTACTCCCCAAGAAGTCTGATGGGGAGTTTTTAATTTATTATCACTATCAGTGAATTTTATACCAAAAGCCTCCGCAAAGCCTGTGCCCAGATAATGGCTTGTGCCAGACTGTAGAGCCTTACCATCATGCATCATGCATTCAAATGTATAGGTATTAATAGCTCCTGCAAATTTTTCTTTTTCTGTCTTTTGTCCTTTTATTACAGGCATAGCAAGGTAGTTTTCAACAAAATCTATATATACTTCTAACATTTGCATAGTTTTTTCTCTTGCATCTTTTTCATCTCTGTGAATTGTATGCCCTTCCTGCCATAAAAACTCAGCTGTTCTAAGGAACGGCCTCGTTGTCTTCTCCCATCTAACTACCGAACACCATTGATTATACACCTTTGGTAAATCCCTAAAAGATTCAACTGTTCTTGCATAATGATCACAAAATAGGGTTTCTGATGTTGGTCTTATACACAACCTTTCCTGCAATTCTTCACTCCCACCATGTGTAACCCAAGCTACTTCTGGAGCAAATCCTTCTATATGATCCTTTTCTTTTTGAAGTAAACTTTCAGGAATAAACATAGGCATATATACATTCTCTGTTCCCACTTCTTTAAATTTCTTATCTAATATACCTTGAATATTTTCCCAAAGTGCATATCCATATGGTCTATAAATCATACACCCCCTTACTGGCGAATAATCTACCATCTCAGCCTTTTTTACAACATCTGTATACCATTGTGAAAAATCCACATCTCTGTTCGTTATCTCTTGTACAAAATTTTTATCATTACCCATCTTAAAACATCTCCTTTTTATATAAATAAAAACCCCGTCTCATATCAGACTATAAGTCTAGACATGAGACGGGGTTTCCGTGGTACCACTCAATTTAAAATTAAAAATTTTCATTTTCAATTTTCTCAATTTCCCTTAACGCAGGTTCTTCGGTTTGTTTTTCAAACTACTCCAAAGTAGGTTCGGATAATACTCGCTACTGTTTTTCACCAACCAACAGCTCTCTAAAAGCTTTCATATACCTACTAATCCTCTTCACCGTATTTAATTTATATTACTACAAAACCTAAAATTTGTCAAATGTTTTTTATTGTCATCTATCCTATATCACATATAACAGTGTAAAATTCAAGAATTTTTTATTTTATTTAGTTGGTTAAATATGCTATGAACATCCTTTTTAGTTGGTGGCTTTAACTCATTCAAATCGTGAATCAACTTATTTTGCAATTCTGCCTTAGGCTTTATCACTACTGATTCCCTAATTACCTCTTTCATATCATCTTTCAATGTTATAGTTGTGTTTTCTTCTCTCTTTTCATATTGTACCAGTTTTTCTTTTATTTCCTCTTTAGCCTTTTCAGGATTTAAACACTCTATCTTTCCCTGCACCTTTTTCCTTAGCATTCGTGCCTGATCTAAACCAGTATCTTCCTCTTTTTCTTCATCTTTGTCTTCATCTTCATCTTTATCATCATCTTCGTCTTCCTTCATTGCCGCAGCTCTCATCTTAGCAATCATCTCTTCCATCTTCTTACGCTTTTCTTCTACTGCATTTCTTTTTTCATCTAATTCTTTTTCTAGTCGTATTTTATCTCGCTCTCCACTTTCACATTCTTCATTAATTTGAGTTTTTTGTAGAATAGGTGCTTCCTTATTTTCGCTTCCCTTAGTCGCTTCCATCGTTTTTCTTCTATCTTCAATCCATTTCTTTATTCTATCCAACTCTTTTTTCCTAGCTTCATCTGTTTGTTCATTACCTGCTGCTGCCGCTGCCGCAGGAATCGAAGCCGTAGAACATGCCTCTGGCTCTTTTTCACTCAACTCTTCAACAGTTATAGTCGGCATCTTAAAATATGAATTTTCTACATGTTCCTTATCATTTATGGTCAACTTATACTTTGGATTAGCCATGCTATCACCTCTGTTCATTATCTACATTATGTCTATTATATCTCTTATTTAAGATATTTTCAATAATTAAAAATAAACTTTATTAATATTTTACTATTTAACTAATAAAAACCTCCCATGAGGTTTTTTTAGGTTATATATGCAAATTTACATTGCTTGATCAAAATAGTTACTAATTTCTTCCGCTTCTGGTATAACAAAAGGTTTCTCATTGTTATCCTCTGCACCTTTTACTATATATATATCCTGTAGTCCTTTTATATGCCCTTCACTAATTGGTTCTTTTCTTGGTTCTTCATAATAATTAATTTCTGTCACATTATTATTCAAAGGTAATCCTGAAGCTTCAACAAGAAATCCTATCCCAGATTTAATACTATTGGCAAATCTAGTGGCATCTATTCCGAATTGTTCCATATATTTAGTTTTTGCTATTCCCGATGCATTTCTTATTTCTCTCATACAAGACCTCCTTTTATGTTAATAATGACAACATACAACATTATACAACGTTTCCAATTTTTTGTCAATATGTTTGGGAAATTATTCTAATTTTTTCATCTGGTTTTATTTATAGTTTTAACACTCTATGTGTTTTCTATATTTTACATATTAAGATTATACAATGTTTTCCATTTTTTGTCAATGGACTTTTTAAAAATTTTTGTATTTTTTTGTCGATTTATCACTTATAACTAATTATCCACTACCTTGTAAATGTAAAAAACATCAACCCTTTCGCTGACATTTTTTCTTATACTGATTGGTTTGTTATATGTAACCATAAATTAGTTTTGTAATAATTATAGTACATTCTCATTAGATTGTTCAGCACTTTGTAAATTCACCATGTCTTGATAATCTCGTTCCGCGCTTTTTAATTGATTAACTGCATCATTAGCTTGTTCAACTTTATTATTTCTGTTATTATTTGCATCATATGCTGCTTCTATTGCTTTTTCAGCTTCTTCTAGCTTTTCATCTTTTTCATCTTTAGCATCATCTAAATCGTTTTTTGCATTTTTAACTTCGTTAGACTTGTTTTCTAATAATATTTCTGCATCATCTAACTTAGCTTCTATTTTTTCAACTTCAGCAGGCTTTTCTTGTAATTCACTTTTTGCATTATCTAAATCATTCTGTGCTTTTTCAAGTTCTTCAGCCTTTGCAATTTTTTCATTATTTGCATTTTTAGCAACAACTTGAGCAGCTTCAAGTGCCTCTCTCTTATTATTTGTTTGAGTAACTGCTTTATCAGCTTCAGCAGCAGCAATTTCAGCTTCACTCATTTCTCTAGCTTTTTCAGATTCTTGAGCATTTTTTACATCCTCTGCTTCTTTAGTCGCATTTGCCGCTGCAATATTTTCAAGTCTTGTAGCTTCGTTAAATTCTACAGCCGCTTGATCTACTTTTTCTTCTGCATTTCCTGCGGCAATAACAGCTTGCTCTGAGTCTATACGCGCTTGACTCATGTTTTTTTCTAATTCCGGTATAGCTTTTCTAGCATTTTCAAGTTCTACCTTCGCTTGACCTAACTTTTTATTTAAATCTTTAACATCATCTTCATATGGTCTAAGCGATTGATTCGCTATTTTTTTTAAATCATTGTAAACATTTTCAGCCTTTTTAGCTTCTCCAGCTAGTCTTTTCGACTTACTTTCTTTAGCTTTAACATCTTCATCAGCAACTTCAACTTCTGCAGACTTATCTCTCACTTTTTTTCTTAAATCATCTACAATAGTTCTTAGTTTAGCAAGTTGCTCATCAAAAACACCTCCTGCTTCAGTAACAACTGGAGCTTCAATAATTGGCGTAACTTCCACTACAACTGGTGACGCAACAGCTGGTGATGTAATAGTGTGTACATATACAACAGCTGGTGATGCATTTTTAACCTCTGGTACAACTGTTTTTGTACCGCTATTTTTAGCACCTGATGGAACATCTTCTGTCAAATCGTTAGTTATCTTACTCTCAACTGTCTTATCTGCAGCCTTAATAAGAGATTCGCTTGTATCTTTTGTTTGATCTACCTTATCTCCCATTGGAGTGGGCGGAGTTATTGAATCATGTGGTGTTTTTGGTCCTTTGGTATAAGCATATAAACCTCCAATAGCTAATGTCCCTAGCAAAACTGCTCCTGCTACAATTGTTGCTATAGCTTTCTTAAAAGGTCTTTTATTTTTTGAACCTGTAGATTTTTTGCCTATAATTGGCTTATTAATATCCTCTTCTTTTTCCCCAAAAAAATTCCCTATAGCGACTTTAGTCCTTGACCAAAGGCTTCTTGCTTTTTTGTTTTTTATTCTTTGTTTTTCTATTTCTTCCTTTCTTATTTCTTGTTCCATTATTGCTTGTTCTACTAGTTCTTTTATCAATTGAGCCAATTTAACTTTATCTAGTTCTTGATTTTTTCGTAATGTTTCATTTGGTAGCGAAACCTGTCTTCCCGCTTTTTTATCCATATATTGTCTAATTGTTCCTATACTTTCTTTTTTTATATCAGCCTCTAGTGCTTTTATATCTAATTTTAATTTTTCTATTTCCTTTTCATTTCCTTTTTTCATTCCAAGTTCTGTTAATCTTTCTTTATATTCATCTAATTCTTTTCTACTTGTATTTATCATAATTTTATCTCCCTTTAAAGTTTTATATTTTCTTTTTGTTTATTTCATAGTATACATTATTTTCCATAACTTGTCAACCTTTTTGATTGTTTTGGATATTTATGTCATTTTACTACTAAATCCATTCCCATTATAAATAAAATGTAAAAAGATGTCGAGTCTTTGCTGACATCTTTCTTTAGTTCTTTGTTTGTTATATGTATATATTACCTTTATAATTATTATAACTCTATTTTTACATATTGGTCTGCAATTTCCTCGTATGATGAAGTCGCCTTGTCAACTGCAACTTGTACATCTTGTGCAAATAGTTCATCTACGCTAAGTTCTTTGGCTTCTGTTTTTACTACATTACTTGCAGCTGTTACTGCATTATTAGCAGCTTTATTTTCTTGAACTTCTCTAGCTAAATCAGCGTCTTCTTCTGCTAGCTTTGCTCTAGCCTGCTGAACATCTTTAAGTTCCTTTGCTTTTTCTAATCCTGTTGCTTCATTATACTCTTCAGTTTGTTCAGTTACCTCATGTTGTGCGTTTTCTTTATTCTTCTTAGCTATCTTCAGTTCCTTATCTTCTCTTTCTTTTGTATCTTCTGCCGTATTTAAAACTACCGCCGCTTCTACACCTTGTTTTTTCTCATTAGCTACTTCATTTTGTGCCTTTAATAAAGACCTTTTAGTTTCTTCAACTTTTTCTGCTGCCATTTTTACTTGATTTTCTGCAGCTTCTTGAGCACTTTTAAATGTCGCTTTAGAATCTGTTGCAATAACTTTTTTCAAAACTGCTTTAACAACTTTTCCATCATTAACTGTATTTTGAAGATTACCATCATAATATTTGCCTACGATACTTCCTCCCGGAATCATCTCATTATAAAAATCATTCACACCTGCAACAACTGCCGTTCCACTCTCATTACTCATTGGCTTTTTAGTAGGATATACATTCTTTGCCAACTTAATACTTTGAGTCATTACTTCTAACTGTTGTGTTGTTAATGGGTTTTCTGCGCTAATCTCATCTAGATTAACTCCACTTGCTAAAAGTGCCCCTATAAGTAATTCATTTTCAAACACCTTTAGCATTTTTGATTCACTTAATGCTCCCTCTGGAAGGTGTTTTGTGAAACTTAAATATTTACTTGCAAGGTAATTATTACTTTTTTGTGTATATGCTTTTCGTGTAGCTTCATCAACGACTGGTGTCACTACTGGTTTTTCTATTGGTTTTACTACTGGTGTTACTGCTGGTGTTACTGCTGGTGTCACTGCTGATGTCACTACTGGTGTTACTGCTGGTGTTACTGCTGGTGTTACTGCTGGTGTTACTGCTAGTGTTACTGCTGGTGTTACTGCTGGTGTTACTGCTAGTGTTACTGCTGGTGTTACTGCTAGTGTTACTGCTGGTGTCACTGCTGGTGTCACTGCTGGTGTCACTGTTGATGTTACTGCTGGTGTCACTTTTGGTGTCACTACTGGTGTTCTCATTTTTCTTATTGTTTGTACTAGACTTGTTTGTTCTATTTTTGTAGTATCAATCCTTACAGTTGTTGTTTTTGGTGCTATTTCTGATACTTTTTGTTGTCCTATCATTTTTCTTATTGTTTGTACTAGACTTGTTGGTTCTATTTTTGTAGTATCCATCATTGTAGATGTTGTTTTTGGTGCTACTTCTGGTGTCGCTTGAATTTTAGAAGCACTTACCATATTTCCACCAAGTACTGTTGCTACTATTACTCCTCCAGCTATGGCTACATTTCTTCTTTTAGTACCGTCATTAATAATTTTTTTTCCTCCATTAACTAATTGTTTTGCTGATTCGAGTTTTTCTTTTCCCCAATCTATCACTCTTTTAAAACTAACATTTATACCTCTATTTGGATTTTCTTTTTGTCCTTTATCTATCTCATTAGCCTTTACATTTTCCTCATTTATTTGTTTTTGTAATTCTTTTGCTTCCAGTCCTAATTCAACATGACACTCTATTATATCTTTCATTTGCTCAAACGTTACCCCACGAATATTGGCTATTGTTTCTATCGTCTTTTTAGCTTCGCCCATAGTCTTTACTGCTGCTTTTCTATCTTTTATGGATTGTCTTACTTTTTCAGATTGTCCTTGTGAAGATATATAAGTTTTTAAAACCTTTATATCTTTAGAATTTATATTTAATTCTTCTCTTTCTTTTATTATTCGACTCAGTTTTTGCTCTGGTGTTTCATTTACTTTTGCTAATGCTGCTGCTTCCAATTTTTGTGCTGCCATTTGTTCTTTTCTTGCATTTATTTTCTTTTCCATTCCATCGGAGTTTAACCCACGAATAACTCCGATTTCATCTATTCTCTCTTTTGTTATTCTCATAACTTCCACTGGTGTTCCTTTTTCTTGTTCTTTTACTTTTACTTTTGTTTTTGAAAACACCTTACCTATGCCTATTTTCTGTACAGTTTCTCCTGTTAATGTCTTAATTTTTTCCCAGATACCTTTCACGGTTAACCTTTCTGATATTTTTTCTGCATTCATGTTGTTTTCTAGCTTCTGCACTTCCTGCCTTAAATTATTATAATGACTTATTTCATCCATCATTACCTCAAATGTTACTTTACGCTCATTAGCTGCTTTTTGTATTGTATCCTCAGCTTTATCGTAAATCACTTGTAATGTATCACTAATTCCTTTCGTTTGTTCTTTTGACATTTTATATAAATTCCAAGCACTAATATATCCCATATTTAAATCTATTTTTTTCAATTCTTCACTTTTTTCAATGTATTCCTTCTCTAGTGCCTCTTTTGCTTTTACTTTTTGCAATGCTGCCATTTTTTTTGCTGTTACTTTTTGTGTTGCTGCTATTTCTCTTGCTTGCTCTTCTAATTTTACTTTTTTTGCTGCTTCTACTTCTGCTGCTCTTGCTGTTTTTTCTATGTGCTTTTGATGTTTTGTTTTCTTCATACTAACCCTCTCCCCTTTTAATCATTTTTATCTTCTCTCATTTACCATATTGATATTATATATTATTTTCCATAATATGTCAACCTTTTTTTGTATTATTTGGATGTTTATGTCACTTTATCTTTAAAATGCATTTATTATTATATCTTAAATGTAAAAAAATGTCAAGCGTATGCTGACATTTTCTTATGTTTTACAATCCTTACTTTACTCTCTCAATCTTATCAAATATATCTTTATTCTCTTTTATCTTCCCTTCACTCCCTAGAACACATATATGCCCATGCTCCATTATTTCTTTTAGCATTTTGCTAAAGTTTTTTATATCTTCTATCTTTGTATCTAGTACATCATCTCTAAATTTTTGTTGAAGTTCTTTTGTTATTCCTGAAGACATCTTATATTCAAAGGTATATGCTTTATGATATGGCGTTGAGAACGGTGGATCAAGTGCCCCTATTATGCTTACTATATATTTCTCTATCTCTGTCATATCAATGTCTAGGTTTTCCAGGTATTTATATGCATTATCATATATATCTAATGTTTCTTTTAGATTAGGGTCTTGCCATGACACCATTATAAGGTTTCCTAAAGAGCTTCCTAATACTGTACTACCGTATGCTCCACCTTTAACCCTTACTTCATTCCACAAATAATCAAGTCCTAGTATCTTCTTTAAAACCATTTGCTTTCCTGAATACTCATAGCCTAGCTTGTCGTACCTATATCCTTTTGCTACATATTGGCCATCAGATTGTGTTGTAAGACCCAGCTTTTTACTTTCTTCATCGAATACATATTCTTTTTTGTCAAGTTCCTTCGTGCCTATATTTTCAATCACTACTTTTATATTTTCTTCGAATGTACTATAATCATCTTTATCGCACACCACCAGCATATACATGTATTTCTTATTGAATATTATTTCTTTTAGTTTTTGTAAATTTGTCTTTATTTCTTCCTTCTTTTTATCAAAATTATCATCTAAATCTATTAAAAAGTTATAGAAATCAAATCCTGCAGCAAACTCATTATATCTTGATGATTCCATAAAGCTTGCAGTTAGTTTATCTGCCGCAGCCTCTATCCCATCCATGGATATAGCACTTTTAATATTTGACCGTAACATTTTTATTATTTCATGTGTTTTATTATCATCATCAAACTTTGTGTTTTGCATTATTTCACTTAAAATCTCAAACATTTCTTTTGATTTTGATGTTAATCCTTTAATAGCTATAACTAGCTGTGGTTCGTAGTGTTCAGGTTTATTAAATTCTACTATATTTCTTGTTATTATTTTAAATCCACCTATATTTTTATCAATCATTTTTGCAAGATCATCATATTTATAATTTACAGTGCTAAGTTCCCCCAGTGCAATTCTAAATAATGTGATATACTTTATCATTTCTTTATCCACAGTTTTCAAATCAAATATTAGAGTTGTATACATAATTTTGTTAGTTGACTCACTGTAGTACAAAGTACGTATACCCTCTGTCTCTTTACTTTCTAAATCAATCCATGTATCTTCCTTTTTCACATCAGCTATACCTAATCTCGGTATCTTTTCTAAATTTTCTTTGGTGTCTTCTGTTCCTTGTATCTCTATAAGTTTAATTGTTTTTTCTACAAGCTCGTTTATCTGATCTTTATTCATTGATTTTTTAATCTTTTTTAGCTCCATCTTTTCATTCTTTATCTTTTTTTCTGACAATCCTTTTTTCGGTTTAAGAGTTACATATATAGCGTGTGTATTATTTAAAATATATGTTCTTATAATATTTTCAAAATATCCTTCTACGAATTTAATTTTCATTATATCTAATTGCTTACCGTATTCAATAGCATCTATTGGATTGCCATCATATAACCAAGTTTTCATTACCTCTATATTGTATATGTATCCCTTTGGATACGACCCTGCATTAGCTTCTCTTAGTATAAATTCCTTTTTGTTTATCGTTCCCTGTATTAGTTCAGGATCTATTTTTTCAGTTATCAGTTTTTCAAGTCTATCAAAAACTATTTTCTTAAATAGTTCTTTCTTCTTATTATCAGCTTCGAAAGCATATATATTTATACTCGGTTGCAAAGTCGGGTCATTCCCTGCATCTAGTGCAAAATCTTTTGCTATTCCTGACTCAAGCAGTGTCTTTTTAAGAGGTGACGAGTTGTTCCCCATAAGCACATCACCTAGTATTTCTATAGCAAGTGCCAACTCTCTATTTAAAGCATTTCCTGCCACAAAACTCAAAGCAAAATATGACTTGTCCTTCTCATCTTCATCCTTGCTTATTGGATACTCACTCTCATATTCTCTCATAGCTTCAAAACTGTGTTGTAGTTTTATTCTTGATTCTATCTCTTTCTTTTCAAAATCGTTTAAATATTCCCTATCTATAAAGCTTAAGTAAGTGTCTATATCTCCATTGCCGTACATATATATATAGCTATTTGATGGATGATAGTACTTTTTATGAAATTCCAAGAAGTCTTCGTATTTCAGCTTTACTATTTCTTCGGG
Source organism: Clostridiales bacterium GWD2_32_19 (assembly GCA_001795385.1). Lineage (GTDB taxonomy): Bacteria > Bacillota > Clostridia > Lachnospirales > UBA12420 > UBA12420. The sequence goes on along the minus strand of MGOU01000043.1, from coordinate 24,288 downwards.
ATTTCCACCTGATTCATTACTATAACAAGTATTAGGATACATATGTTTAAAACTTTTTTGAACAATAGTTTCTACTGGGTCCGAGAGTATTCCCTTCATTTCATTATATACAACGCCCTTGTATATCAAGTCATCATTGTTATCTTTTAGCTCATAATGCCAACCTTCTTGCAAAAAAATTTCTTCCTTCTTATATATATTAGGATAAAAAACTGCATCTAAATATACATCCATTAAATTCTGCAGATCCTTATTATTCATACTCGCAACAGGATACATAGTCTTGTCTGGATAGGTACTTGCATTCAAAAAAGTCTTTTGCGAACTTTTTAGGAGTTCAACAAATGGCTCCCTCGTTGGAAATTTTCTAGATCCACATAAAACCGAATGCTCTAATATATGAGGTATTCCTTTATTATCGCTCGGCGGAGTTCTAAAAGTTATGGAAAAAACCTTATTTTCATCCTCATTTGATATATATAGTAATCTTGCTCCAGTTTTTTCATGCTCAAAAAGTCTGCATACAGAGCTTATATCTTTTACTTCTCTTTCTTCCTTCAGTATAAATCCGTGATACTTTTTTCCTACCTCATACGGCATATATATTCCCCTTTCAACAAAACACATAACTCGCGTTATGTGTTTTTGGGTTCCTCTCCTAAATTAGGAAAGGTTAGGTGTGATACCTTTACCCAACTATCTTCGAAATATCGTACATTCTTTCATCTATACTCTTTGTCATTTGATTTGCTTCATGTATATCATCATCTATATATTTCCCATCCCTATAATTTATTATTCTATTTTCTTTGCCTTCTAGCAAGACTTCTACTGCCTTTACACCCATCATTGTAGCACGTACTCTGTCTAGTGCTGTAGGACTTCCACCTCTTTGTAGATATCCAAGTATCGTTGCTCTGGTTTCTATTCCTGTTCTTTCTTCAATTAATTTTGCGAGTCTATCGCTTCCCCCAAATCCTTCTGCAACCACGATTAAACTATGTGTATGATTTTCTCTTTTATCCTCCATTACAGCATTTACTATATCATCATCCGTTATCGTATCCTTGTGCTCAGGTAAAAGAATAAGATCAGCTCCACCAGCTATCCCAGCCCATAAAGCTATATGTCCTGCATGCCTTCCCATTACTTCAACGAGGCTGCATCTTTCATGTGAGTTAGATGTATCTCTTATTCTGTTTATCGCATCCATAACTATATTTACAGATGTATCAAATCCTATTGTATAATCCGTACTACCTATGTCTAAATCTATCGTTCCCGGCAACCCAATAACATTAATTCCAAGTCTTGCTAAATCTTCTGCTCCTTTATAAGATCCATTTCCCCCTATAACTATAAGAGCATCAATTTCATGCTTTTTAATTATTTCTGCACCTTTTACTCTATACTCTTCCTCAAAAAACTCCTTTGATCTAGCTGTAAATAAAATAGTACCACCCCTGTGTATTATCTCAGCAACCTCACTTCTGTGAGTAAACTCAAAGATTTCTTCATCTAACAGCCCCGCATAACCTCTTTTTATTCCTTTAACTCTAAGTCCATTATGTAAAGCATATCTTACAATAGCTCTAACACACGCATTCATCCCTGGCGCATCTCCACCACTTGTTAATACTCCAATCGTTTTAACTTTACTCATTTATTTCTCCCCCTCTATTTTCTGGTAGTGCAAAATATTTTTAGTACTAAATACTACACTATCCCTTTATATTCAATATATTTTTCCTTTTTATAATATTTATTTACCCATTTTACCTTAAATCTACAAAATAATCAATCATAATCTATTTTTCACTTATTATTTTTTCTAATCCTTGCGAATTCAAAATATGAGTATATAAATAATCCTAAAGTAAGAACTATTACACCAATCATCATTATAGCAAATCCTATCTCATGACTTAAAAAAATAGTTGCTAGCATTATTATCCCAAGTATCATAAAAACATATCCACCCAAATCATGCGTTTTATTCCATACCTCTTCACTTGCTAAAGTCCATGGTGTCCTTATACCAGCAAAATAGTTAAATTTAAGTTGTCTCATATATTTTCCTAACACAACAAAGAGCAATCCAAATATGACTCTCATTGAAAATACAACATCAATATTATCATAAAAATTCACCGCAACCGTCAGCCAGTGCAAAATAATTAAAAATATTACAACAGCAATTGTGATATATGAGTACGCCGTTGCATGTAATTTGTAATTTTCTCTTTTAGGATCAATGAAAGGTGCCAAATATGCTAATAAATACATACCCAGAGGCAGTAATGCTGTTATAAAACTCATCCATTTTTCCCCGTGCCCATTAACTTCTCCATTTATACCCCAATGAACTGGAATCACATCTGGCAAATAAGGGTAAACTAATATATTACCTATAATAGATAAAAATATAAGAATAGATATATATTTGTTAAATTTCATGGTAAAACCTCCCTGTTAATCTTTAGTGCTAGTATTAGCTTTTTGTTTTCCTCCCAATTACTATAATTATTTAATCCCTCTAAGGTCTAATTTTCAGTTGCTTCTGCAGAAAAGATTCATTACATTTTTTACCACGCCTACCTAAATGACTTTGACATTTTCTTCTCCAAGCAACTCCTCAAGCTTCTCTATCATCTCGTCCTCAAGTGCCACTTTCATCTTTGCTGTACGAATTTTATCATCATTTTTTGTATGTATGTTTACCTCTACATCACCCTGATATAGATTTAGTATACCCTTTATTTTATCAAATACTTCTTTGTCATTCATGTCTTGTACGCTTATCACAATTTTCCTTCTAGTTCTCTCATCTTGCATCAAATCTTCAATGGGTTTTATTTTATTGCATATAATTTTTACTCCCTCATCTTCTTTTATCGTCAGCCTGCCTTGAACTATTATTATATCATCCACCTGAATATCTCTCATGTATTCATCATATAAATTAGGAAAAACGATAAGTTCTACAATACCATATAAATCTTCTATTTCTACAAATGCCATTTGCTTATAGTTTTTCGTAGTCTTAATCGTTTTCTTCGATACTATTCCTACTATTGTAACCATTTCACCATCATGCTTTATATATTCTTCAGTGTGTTCATCTTTTTGATTCAATTCGGATGTGGTTGTCGTTGTATATTTATTAATTATTTCCATGTAACCCTCCAGCGGATGCCCGCTTACATATATACCTAGAACTTCCTTTTCCATATTTAAAAATATCTTCTTATTAAATTCCTCCATCTTCGGCAATTCTTCTTTTACCTCTGCTGTATCTTCTCCATTAAGTGCAAACATATCTATTTGTCCTATAATATTTTTCCTATCCTTTTGATGAATTGCTTCTAGCAGCTTTTCATATACAGTCAGGTATTGGCTTCTCTTTCCCTCTAGCGAATCGAAAGCCCCAGCTTTTATCAAGCTTTCCACGCATCTTTTGTTGATGTTGTATTTTACCATTCTTTCTAGAAAATCTGTCATACTCTTAAAAACTCCGTTAATCTTTCTTTCCTTAACAACATCCTCGATAACTGCTGTTCCTACATTTTTTATAGCAGATAGTGCATATCTGATATTGCCATTTGACACAGAAAACTTACTGTAACCCTCATTAATATCTGGAGGCAATATACTTATACCAATTTTTTTAGAATCATATATGTATTCTCCTACCTTATCAAGTGAATCCATAACAGAAGTCATCGTAGCCGCCATAAATTCAGCTGGGTAGTAAGTCTTAAGATAGGCAGTTTGATAAGCAATTACTGCATAACATGCCGCATGAGACTTATTGAATGCATAGTTTGCAAAATCAATCATTTCATTAAATATTACTTCAGCCAAATGCTCTGGTATCCCGCGTGCAACACAACCTTCTATTCCACTTTCCTTATCTCCGTATAAAAACACTTGTTTTTCTTTAATCATGACATCCATCTTTTTCTTACCCATCGCACGACGGACCAAATCACTTCTTCCTAAAGAATAACCTGCAAGCTGTCTAACTATCTGCATAACCTGCTCTTGATAAACTATACACCCATAAGTGGATTTAAGTATTGGTTCTAGCTCATCAATCTGATACTCAATCTCTTTCGGAGTCTTTTTTCCCCTTATGTACTTTGGTATAAAATCCATTGGCCCAGGTCTATACAGCGAAACACCAGCAATTATGTCTTCTATACAGTCTGGCTTCAAGTCCTTCATAAAACTAGTCATACCCTTGCTCTCAAGCTGAAAAACACCTTGCGTATTGCCATCTGATATTATTTTAAATACCTTTTCATCTTCAAGTGGTAGTGTATCAAGATCAATCACTTTGCCGTAATTATACTTTATTTGACTAATTGCATTTTGTATAACAGTAAGAGTCCTAAGCCCTAAAAAGTCCATTTTAAGCAAACCTAATTCCTCTACTGTACCCATCGTAAACTGAGTTACAGGCATGTCGTCATTCATAGAAAGCGGTATATATTCGTCAATCGGTCTATCCGCTATAACAACTCCAGCCGCGTGTGTAGATGAATGACGAGGTATTCCCTCTAGTTTGCGTGCCATATCTATTAAATATTTTATTTTCTCATCATTATCATAAAAACCCTTTAGCTGAGAATTCACTTCAAGCGCCTTATCTATCGTTATTTTTATCTCAAATGGAATCATCTTGGCAATCATATCCACTTCACTGTAAGCCATGTTTAAAGCCCTACCCACATCTCTTATAACCGATCTTGCAGACATTGTACCAAATGTTATAATTTGCGCTACTCTCTCTTTCCCATACTTTTCTATAACATACTCAATAACTTCACCACGTCGCTCATAGCAAAAATCTATATCGAAGTCGGGCATGCTTATTCTCTCAGGATTCAAAAATCTCTCAAATATAAGACCATATTTTATCGGATCCACATTTGTTATCTTAAGCACATATGCGACAATACTTCCTGCTCCCGAACCACGTCCAGGGCCTACAGCTATGTCCTTTTCCTTTGCATATCTTATAAAATCCCACACAATCAAGAAGTAATCTACAAACTCCATTTGATTTATTATTCCAAGCTCATACTCCATCCTAGCTTTTAGATCCTCAGTAATATCTTTATATCTTTCAGCTAAACCTTTCTCACATAACATATTCAAGTACTCGTGTGGCTTATATCCCTCTGGCACATCAAACTTTGGCATTTTTGTCACATTAAACTCAAACTCAACATTGCAACGTTCTGCTATCTTATATGTATTTTCCATTGCCTCATAAACATGTTTAAACTTTTCGTAAACTTCTTGTTTTGATTTTAAATAAAAATCATTTTTGTCCATTCTCATTCTATTTTCATCATCCACGGTTTTTGCCGTCTGTATGCATAAAAGTATATCGTGAGATTTATAATCATCTTCATATGTATAATGCACATCATTCGTTATAACCAGTCCAATACCTGTCTCTTTGCTCATCTTAATCAGTTGCTCATTTACTGGTTGTTGTTCTGGCAATGTGTTATGCTGAATTTCCAAGAAAAAGTTGCCTTCTCCAAATATATCTCTATATTCAAGCGCCACATCTTTAGCATCTTCATACCCATGTTTCATTAGCCTTCTAGCTACTACTCCACTCATACAAGCACTTGTAGCTATAAGTCCTTTGCTATACTCTTTTAGTAAATCTTTATCTACTCTTGGTTTATAATAAAAGCCTTCAACATAGCTTCTAGATACTATTTTAACAAGATTTCTATACCCCTCATTATTTTCTGCAAGCAAAACAAGATGATATCTCTCATCATCAATTTTCGGTTCCCTGTCAAACCTAGTACGTGGTGCAACATAAACCTCACACCCTATTATAGGCTTGATTCCCTGTTTCTTAGCCTCTTTGTAAAACTCGATAACCCCGAACATGCTTCCGTGATCAGTTATTGCAAGGCTATCCATATCAAGCTCTTTAGCACGCTTAATAATATCCTTAACCCTAGCCAATCCGTCAAGCAGACTATATTCTGTATGTACATGTAGATGCGTAAATTTTAGATTTTCCATAGTCTGTTCCTTTCTTCGTACAGCTCCCTTGTTAGGGGAGTGGCACATTAGTGCCTGAGGATTTCGTCTTTATACTAATAACTAACTTTATTATATCAAATATCTACATATCTTGCAATTTTCTTTTAATAATTACTTTTAAAATATAAAAAATGATGTACACTATCCCTCATACATCATTCCTTACTCTCTCACTAAAAATGCATCCGGCAAAAATCTTCCTGTCTTCAAGCTACACGGATTATTTATAATCTCGTCTTTATAAACCATTATCGTTGATGACCCACCATCTAGGTTTGTTGCGTTATATGCTCCGTATTCCATCATAATATCTTGTACTTGTCCTATAGTTGCCCCCACGCTCGATGCCTGTCTGCCGTCTATAGCAAGAAGCAGCACTGTTCCATCTTTTTTCTGACCTATCGCCGTTCTTGGGTTTATACCCCATCCTCCATTTCCTATTATCTTAGATGGCTTTCCATTAACAATAAGAAACGGTGCAAAAGAAACTGCATCTCTTACTTTTAGCTTTTTAATTTCCGAAAGGTTATGTACCCCAAGTATAAATTTATCTTTATCTGTAAATCCAATAACATTATATGAAGCACCGTCAGCTCCCTTTAATATCACACCCTCTGATATTAAAAGACCGTCAGCTTCTCTAGCATCTCCATGCTTGCTACTTTGATTTATAAATCCACCAGCGTTGATACCCGCCACAGCACCGTATTTCTTTACTATATCTTTAAGAAACATACCCTTAGACTGTTCCGCTTTAGCACTACCGACAAAAACTTTTGACGGATCTGATATTACTAACATTATTCCTTTATACCCTTTTCCTCTTAAATCTATCTTCTCAATACTAGAACCTTTTCCTTTTTTAATTAAAATTTCAGACGTATCAGCATTCAAACCTGATTGAATCACTTTGTTATTCTCCATTATTTCAGCTATCTCATCATCTGAAACGAGCATTTCTGCAAGATACTGATGCTCCATAGTAGACATCGCCGTAGTAACCCAATACTCCTTAAATTCAGTATAAGGGCTATGAAATAAAACAGCGATTGCAATAACGCTATATAAAGTTAGAAAAAATATTAATGCGAAAAAAAACGTCACAACTTTCTTATATCTTGGTAATATAAATTTCAATATATTCGCCTCTTCCTTATTAGCTTTTTTCGATACTACTGCTATATTATACTTCATTTTGGCGAAATTGTAAATAATAATACTCACATTTTATTCCCCAAAAACAGGAATATAAAAGCACAATGACAACACTAGAGAACTTCCCTTTTAACAACAAAAAAGCTGGCATAGCCAGCTTCTTTAAAATTATCTTTTGCTGAATTGAGGTGCACGTCTTGCAGCCTTTAGTCCATATTTTTTTCTTTCTTTCATTCTTGAATCTCTTGTTAAGAAACCTGCTTGTTTAAGTATTTTTCTTTGATCTGCATCTGCTTCAAGTAATGCTCTAGCTATACCAAGTCTTATTGCTCCTGCTTGACCTGTAAATCCACCACCGTGAACATTTACGTTAATATCAAATTTTTCTAATGTATTTGTTATTGTTAATGCTTGTTTTGTAATAACTTTTAACGTTTCTATTCCGAAATATTCTTCTATGTCTCTTTTATTTATAGTAATTTTACCTTTTCCAGGTACTAGATAAACTCTAGCTACTGAACTTTTTCTTCTTCCTGTTCCATAAAATTGTTTTTTACTATCCAAGATATATCCCTCCTTTTATTATATTAGATTTTCATTTCTATTGGTTGTTGTGCTTCATGATTATGTTCTGTACCTTTAAATACTTTAAGCTTTGTAATCATTTTTCTTCCTAGTCTGTTTTTTGGTAACATGCCTTTAACTGCAAGTTCCATAACAAACTCTGGTTTCTTTTCTAACATCTCTCTATATACTGTCGATTTAAGTCCACCCATATATCCTGAATGATGTCTGTAGTATTTTTGATCAAGTTTCTTTCCTGTAAGTAGAACCTTTTCAGCATTGACAACTATTACAAAATCTCCTGTGTCTAAATGAGGTGTAAATATAACTTTGTTTTTCCCTCTAAGTACGCTTGCAACCTTAGCTGCAATTCTCCCTAGTGCTATTCCTTCTGCATCGATTATAAACCATTTCTTTTCAATCTCGTTTTCTTTTGGTAAGTATGTCTTCACTTATATAACCTCCTTCTTTTTGAATTCACAATGAATCATCTTTAAATTTTATTTTTTAAACATTTAAGCAATTAGGGTATAACAACTGGTTCCCAGGCCTGTCATCATATCTAATCTATTTATATAAACCGGGCTATGGTTTTTAAAATGAAAATATGCCTTTATATAATATAACATTATTTGTCATTTGTCAAGGGCTGAACCTGAAAAATTTGATTTAATTAGCTTTTTAACGCTCTTTTCAAAATCTGACCGTGTAAGCATTACCATTCTTCCACATTTTGTACATTTTATTCTAAAATCAGCCCCTACCCTTAGCACTTCCCATTCAAAGCTTCCGCAAGGATGTTTCTTCTTCATTTGTACAATATCCTCAATATTATATTGCATATATCTCTACCTCCTTTAATACAATAAAAAATATCACCACCGCACTTGTTTCATTAGAGTATATCAAACTTTAATAATTCTTACAATGAGAAACTAGCAAAAAGGTTATAATTTTTTCCATAGAGATTGAATAGAAATCTACACTGCTTCATATACTTGAATTGTAAGTAAAAATCAATCAAAACAAAAAATAATAAAAATATGATATTGCATGCTTGACAATGACTTTGAATCATGATATAATACTCTTTGTCAGCATTATTAATTGCTTAATTGGCAATATGGTGTTAACAAGACAGTAAAATGAACAGGTAATCCTCGATAGCTCAGTGGTATAAGCAGAGAAGCAAAATATGTATTTTAGATTTTGACTGAATCGCTTAGTCCACAAACATGAATAATATTGAGATTAGATTATCAAAAAGAAAACAAAGAGTTATAATCCTCGATAGCTCAGTGGTAGAGCATTCGGCTGTTAACCGAAGGGTCGTAGGTTCGAGCCCCACTCGAGGAGTTTTCTGGTCCATTGGTCAAGCGGTCAAGACATCGCCCTTTCACGGCGGTAACAGGGGTTCGATTCCCCTATGGACTATCGTAAATAATTGGCGCCATAGCCAAGTGGTAAGGCAAAGGTCTGCAACACCTTCATCACCAGTTCAAATCTGGTTGGCGCCTTACTACCTAAAATAAAATATCGCGGGGTGGAGCAGTCTGGCAGCTCGTCGGGCTCATAACCCGAAGGTCATAGGTTCAAATCCTGTCCCCGCAATAAACCTAAATACAGCTTGACTTAGAGCTGTATTTTTTGTACCCATTTATGTGGGTTAAGTGTGTTTTATGGTCTGAAACGCACTACTTCTAACAGATCTCTAACAACTGCGAAAAGGAGAGCCAATATAGCTTTCAGTTTGGCTCTCTTTTTTGGTATTAAATTAGTCCTTATAATGCGTTTAATAATAATAATAGTTATAATAATGTTTAAGAAACAAAAAGGGCCTCCGTGCGATATGAACGGGCCACATGACGCGTATTTTAGGTTTCAAAACTATCAAATTTGGTTTCAAGATACATTGTTCGCATGGAGACAAAACTGCATAAAACCATTTATCATAAATAGCATAAAGCCTTATAGATGCTGGACTTTATATGGCTTTTATGCTATAATAAATGCATGAAAATATCTTTGAAGGTAAAAAAATAACACTACAGTAAAGTTGAAAATTAACTTTTTTTGTAGTGTGAAAAAACAGATCCTCACGTCAGCTCAGCCTCCTCAGGATGACGCTCGACGGGGATATTGTTATTTATGACATCTGAACTGTAACCATTATACAGATTATTTATTTTTTCTAAAAGTTCATTTTTTTCTGTGAAATTAGTACTATTTAGTGATCTTTTGTTAAAATTTGTTTTAAAATAATGCCTAGCTATTTTTCTGTCTTTTTCTCTACCATTAATTACTGCAGATCCAGCATCAGCAAATTCTCCAGTGTCACTGCTATAAATTTTTACAGGTTCTGCTGGTGATTCTCCTCTTATATAAACCTCTACAGTATATACCATACCTGCTTTTTCAAAAGTATTAATGGTATTTAGCATTTCATCATCATAAGCCTTATAAAAAGTTTTTGTAGAAACAACTCTTCCCCAACCCTTTTCTTCTACTTGACCTTCATATCTTTCAACTATAGACATTAAACAATTCAGTTCATTTACAGCCATTGCTCTCACAATTATCTTATAACCTTTCATCTTAGATATCATTTTTTCAAATATTTCAATTTTTCTCCCAGTTCCTTCATATAAAACGTTAAATCTACATTCTATAGCCTTATCCATTAAATCATCTGTCCAAAATTTACTCTCTTCATTTGTTACTTTAATATAATATTCTGGATATACTCTAGCTATTTCATCTGCTTTTGGGTGAAATGGTCTCAATTCATCATTGTTTACTATTATTAGATTATCATTTTTAAATTGTTTAAGAGCATATCCATTTAATCCTGTTTTTCCAGAACCAGGAGGAGCTATATCTATAATAGCTATGGGTCTTTGTTCTGATACTTTTCCTGATAGCATAAGTTCATTTATAGAATTTCCAATTCTTTTGTGTTCTTCTTCTGAAAGTTTATAATATTCACATATTTTTTCCAAATTCAAATCCATTTTTAATCCTCACTTTCATAGCTCTTTTTTATTTTTTTTTCCATAATCTCTTATTATTTTATCTATGATTATTTCATTTCCTTTGTACATTTCATTTCTTTCTTCTATAAGCTTTTTTATATCTTCATCTTCTGATTTATAGCCATTCATTGAATACATTGCAATTTTTGCCGCAATAATTTCAACTGCAATTTCTAATTTAGTATTAGAACTCATATTATCCATATGTATCTCCTTTCAAGTGCCATATTCCAAATCTTTATTTATCCTTTCATAACTATTATTTATATTAATAGTTTACCATCTTTCATTTTTTTTAGCAAGAGTTATTTGAACATTTCAACAAAACCCGTTACATTTCACCAAATTATTTAATAAATTACCAGATAAAATTAAAATTAGTGTTGTAACATTACTATAAAGAATTATAATAGAAAAACAGAAAAACTAAAAAAGGAGAGCTACTTACAAAACCAGTTTTTATAGATATGCTAACAAAGGCGAAAAATGCTTTCACGTAATGGAGATATTTCTATGAGAATAAGGTTAACAATGCAGACATAGATTTTCTTGAAGCACTTATATACTGTGTAAACGAGGAATAATATGTTATATAGGAATAACCTTAACTTGTAGAATTAGGAGGGATGATATATGTGGATAGAAAAAAGAGGGAAATATGATAAATTGCTTTTGAAACTTATAGGAATTTTAAATACATGAGACCCATATCACCTTACATTAAGTATAAGCAAATCTCTATCAGATCTCTAACAAAACCGCAAAAACAATGCAGTATTGGATAAGAAATAGATAATGTATACAATAAAGGAATCCTATACATACGGCTTTTATGTTGCTATAACGGATAAGCAAAATAAACCTATACTGCTCATAACCCGAAGGTCATAGGTTCAAATCCTGTCCCCGCAATCTCAATTGAATCAGCGTTTAGCTGGTTCTTTTTTTGCTTAAAAAGGTGAACTAGTGTCCAAGTGGTGTCTTATGGATTTATCACTATTTTTTGAAAGATATTTTATAATTTTTATGACTGTGATATAATAATAAAAAGTAAATTAGAATAGAGGTAACTTTGGATGTAGTTAATAGTATAGCGCAAATATAAAATCGGATAATGTCAAAAGTTTTATGAAAAAATGAAAGCCTCAAATTTGTCATTGCGACATCCTAAGACTTGGTTTGTGTATTGTGCAAACTTAGACATAGGAGTCCTCTAGGAGGGTGAACGAAACAATCCCGTTTTTAAGAAAGAATGCTATAAATAGTATTTAGTATGTAGTATTATAAATATTTTACACTACCAAAAAATATAAGGAGGTTTTAAATGAGTATAAGAGTATCTACATGGAATATAAGCAATGGAATATCGGCTAAATGGTCTTTGGTTGAAGGAGTTAAAAAAGAAGAATACACAAAGAAAGCAGGATTTATATATGAGATAATTGATTTTATAAAAAATGAAGATATCGATGTAATTGGTATGCAAGAAATTGTAACTTCATCTACCAAATATGATTCTCATGTTAAATTAATAGCAGAGAATACAGACTTGAAATATTATATTGATCATGAAACTTGTGATGCTCACTTGATTGAATATTCTAGATCAGGTAATGCAATATTATCAAAGTATCCCATAATAGAATTTGAAAAAATATTATATACAAATCCGTATTTAAAGGTAAAAAGTAAAACTGGAAAAATATATACAACGTTTGATAAAAGTACAATTGTAGCTAAAATAGATCATCCAGATGGACAATTCTATTTTATAACAAGCCATGGGCATCCATATACAAGATTTAATTCGACAGATATAGAGAACAAAGAGATTGTAAGAGAGATTTATACTATAGCAGAAGAATATAGTATAAAAGGGTTTCCGATCATTTTAGGAATGGACTCGAATATATATAATATGAAAGATGTTATACCAGAATTTTTTGATAAATACATAGATATATTAAAAGAACCATCAAGAAAAGATGGTAGGAAAACAGATAATATAATAATAAAAACAAATAAATTAAGAGAAATAAATACATATACAATAAATGATACAAAATCAGATCATTTTCTGTGTATAAGTGATGTAGAAATAATTTAGTATTTCAATTTCTGCGCCTTAAACGCCTCATAACCCGAAGGTCATAGGTTCAAATCCTGTACCCGCAATCTCATAGTATAGGGCAAATATTAAATTGATGGAGGATGTTAATATGGTTTATTTACTAGGTGGAGGAAAAGGCTTTAGTGAAAAAATAGCAGAATCATTTATAAAAAATATAGTGCAGGGCAGTAACATAACTTTTATACCAACTTCTCAGGAAGATGTTGAAACTGTAGAGAAATATAAAACAGTAAATATAAAATGGCTCAAAGAAATAGGCATTACCTTTGAAGAATCATTTATAATAGGTATAGATGATGATAAGAAGTCAGCGGTTAATAAGTTAGAAAAATCAGATGTAATTTATTTGATGGGTGGATTACCTCATACTCAACTAGAATTAATAAATAAGTTAGGCATTGAAGAAAAAATTAAAGAATTTCAAGGGATCTTAATAGGTACGAGTGCTGGGGCCTTAAATTTGTGTGAGTATTCTATAACAACAAGATATGACGATTATACGTAAATAGGTATAACCGAAGGCTTAAATATTGCGAAGGGTATTGCTGTGGAAGTTCATTATGATAGTAATAGTGAAAGTCAAAACTCAGATTTAATGGAAATATCCACACAACTTAAAGATTTAAGTATATATTTGATTCCTGAAAGATGTGGTATCCTTTTTGATGAGGGAAATTTGAAGTTCTTAGGGGAAAAAGATATTGACATAATGATTGATGGTCCCTTTATAAAGATTCTTCTTCCTCACAAACAAGCTCCCCATTAAAAACTAGCTCTTTATATTTATCATTATAAAGGCCAGAAACTTCTTGTGTTAACTCCCAACCATATTTTTCTATTGCAGGTTTAAACATATCTAATTTATATTCTGCAATAGTTATCATAGGTTGCTCAGTACCCAGTGCTTCCATTGATTCCTCTATTAAAGAAGTCCCTATTTTCATACCTCTACATTCATCTTTTACATATAAAGTACAGATTTTTTTTCTCGTCTACAGAGTTTTTTATAAATGAGACTCCAACTATTCCTGTATCCAGTCTTATGAACAAGATATCCCTATCTCCGTTAATAACGCCAGGTAATTGTTTATTCCAATACCACTCTTTATGTTTAGGGTATCCACATTAATAAAATCAGTTATAGCATAGGCTTCCGTTGCAATTCTTTCAAATTCAGATAAATTATTTATATAACCTTTTATGCTCTCAACATTATTCATTGGTACCTCCTAAATTCTAATTTTTATTCCTAATGCCCCATAGTTTTGTTCTCTTTCAGGTGTGTAAAATTCATAAGTAATATTTACCATCTCTTCTGTGGTTTTACCCTCAAAGCCCATTGTTTTATGGGGCAAATCATTGTACATATCTTCAAATTTCTTATATCTTAATAATCCAATTACTTCGGCATCTAGTGTTTCTTGTAATTCAGGTTCTTTTTGAAATCTAATCATATCCCCTATTTTTATTTCCTGTCTTTTTTCATCATTCAACCTTATTTCTATCGTTTTTTCTCCTGCTTGTATTAAATCAAAATATACAGGTCTAAGTTTCATTTCGTGTAGCATATACGTTCCCTCCTTAGTATGATTTTTTTTATTTTAGCATATATTAAGTATATTATCAATATTTTACACTATATTGTTATTAGTTTTTCATTTGACTTTTTATCTTATATGATGTATTATTGTGGAAAATAATTTGAGGTGTGTTTATGAGTAAATTTAACAAAGACTCTGACAATCGTATTATGTTAATGTCTATAGAAAGCAAGTATGCAAGACAAATTTTTAATGGTACTAAACCATTTGAATTTAGAAAACCCCCTATTGACGAAGTAGATTTGAATAAAGAAATATATATATTCTGCTAAAGAAGATAAAGCTATTATTGGTCATATGAAGGTTCGCGATATATTCAAAGGAAATTTAGATCAAATATTATCTTTAACCGGTTATAATACTAGAGACGATAAAAATGAAATAATAGATTATTATGGCTATGGATTTAAAAATTGCAACGCATTACAGTCCCTAACAAAAAAAAGAATCCCGAAGGATTCTTTTTTCACATCTTTATTTCATCTTAGAATTCGCTTGAATCAAATATCATTATAGTTACTGATTCTGATCCATTTAAGTTTTCTAAGTCTCCATCATTATCGATATCAACTACATAGTAGTAAACTGTACTTGCTTCGTCTGTTTGTGCTGCTGCATAAGTTATTATATCACTATCTGTTTCAACTATTGAAGTTACTTCTGATTCTCCAATATTTTTAATTGCTAAGTTGATTGCATCTATTCCGCCTGATAATGTTGCACCTGTGAGTGTTATATCTCCTGCGTTTGTTGCATCTTCAGTTTTTGCTAATGTTATTGCATTTCCTGCTATTCCTGCTGCTGATGCTGTTACTGTTACTACATTTCCTACTACTGATGCTGCTACATTTCCTAATGCATCGATATCAGCTTGTAAATCTGCTGCTGTTGTAAAGTTTGCTGCTGTGTTATCTAGTGAATTATAAGTGAATGTTGTTCCACTTACTGTTACTGTATCTCCATCTACTAAGTTTGCTGGTACTAATGTTATTGTTCCTGTTGCTGCTACTGCTGCTACTGATGTAGTTATTTCTGATTCTACTACGAACATATTTTTGTATGAATCATATGCTATTTTTGCATTTGTATTGTCTAACATCTTAACTTCATTTCTTGAAGTTACTTCATAGAATTTAGCTGTTTTTATATTATTATCAAATTCAATATTTTCTTTAGTTACATATCCTTCAGCGTCTGATGAATATGTTGCTAAGATACCTACAAATTTTGTCCATTCTGCTGAATTATCTAAGTCTAGAGTTGAAGCGTCAAATCCTGTTGCATCTATATCTGCTGCTTCATCTTCAGTTACATAGAAATCTTTAGAACCTTCATTTGTTGTTACTGATACTTTATAGTCTCCACCTGTTAATTTTCTAACATTTGTTATTACACCTACATTGTCATCATTTGATTTTGCTAATACTTCTGCTGAGTTATTAAAGAATACATATTCAGCAACTTCTTTATCATCATCAAATTCTACCATTATAGCTGATTTTGCTGCTGTTTGATCTTTTAGAGATGACCAATCCACATTCTTAATTGGCATTACACCATCATCTAAACTATCTGCTTGATATACTTTTACTGAGCTTCCATCTACATAGTAGTTAGTTGCACCCATTGTGAATTTTTCTTTTTCTACATCAAGAGTTATATTTCCTACTGCTATTTCATCTGCTTCTACTGCATAAATTACTATTTTGTCAGATGTTATTTCGTATTTTACTACTTGACCTAATAGCTCTGCATAAGTGTCCATTCCTGCTTGGTCTCCTGCTACGCCGTCAAGTTCTCCGTCTGCTGTTGGGTTTGTTCCATCAAAGAAGTCTACCCCTGCAAATACTATACCTTGGTCATCTGTTTCTTCTGCATCAAATACTTTCAATGCTGTTGTATTTCCTGATTTTAAGTCCATCAATTCTATTTTTGCATTTGTGTTTCCTTTTGCATCTGCAAGATCTCTATACATATCTGTGATTATACCATACTCACCTGAAGATTGTGAACCAGTTATTTTGTCTAGCATTGCTATTTGTCCTTGAGCATCTAAATACAATTCAACTGAATCATCAACTTCATGTGTATCTATTACTGAACCAGAGAAGTTAGGGCTGAACTTATAATCAGTTCCATTAACTTCAATAGATTCTGAATCTATTGCATCTACTGTTCCTTCTACTGTGTTAGCTGGTAATACTAATATATACTCTTCTTGTGCTCCTGCATACATTATCATATCTCCTGCTTTAATATCTGCAAGTGATATTGAACTACCTGTTGCATTATTTACATATACCACTTCGTCATCTAAATCATATACAAGTGATGATGAATTAGTTCTTGGCATATCTGAGTCTGATTTTATTGTATATACATTATCGTCTTCATCTACTTTTACTTCATCAACTATTAAAACTGAATCATAGTTGTAAAGATATAAATAAGTTACATCTCCATCTTTATCTAATATAGCTTTTCCTGTTAAATCTAAATCTTCATTAGCTGAACCTTTTGCTCCTATTACACCATCAAGAATATTTGATGCTACAGTTGCATAGTCATATGATTTTTCAGTACCATCTGCTAATGTAACTTCTACTTTTGATGTTGTATTACTTGTAATATCCATAAATGATACTACTTTTTGCTTAGAATCTTTTGCAAGTTGGATTGAAACTACTTCTCCATCTTCATTTTGGAATATATCTATTTCTTGTCCTGGTAATACTGATTTAGCCATTCCATCAGCAAATGTATAATCTATTGCTGGGTCAGAACCTTTTTGAGCTGTAAACTTTTCTGGTTTACCGTCTACTCCTAATGATGCTGTTACTGTAGTCATTTCTACTTTTGTTAATTCTAATTTTTCAATAAATAATGTTTCTTCTGGAAGATTAACAGTTGAACCTGTTTTTTCAAATGTTCTTGTTCCATCAGAATTGTATCCTGTTGCTTTCCACATTGGTATATCTAAAGTTTCGTTAGCCATTATAGCTACATTCCCTCTTGTTGCTGGTGCATTTGGTATTATAGCTACATTATCAGTTAAACCTTCTATTAAAGCAAAGTTTAAATAATTTGTTGGCCATGTACCACTCGCCCCTACTGCTTCTCCTGCTCCTAATGCTCTAACCATCATTGTAACGATTTCAGCATAAGTTACTTTGTTTTCTGCTCCAAATGAACCATCTGGATATCCTTTGATAATTCCTGCACTAGCTGCTACGTTTACATAACCGTTTGCCCAGTGAGCTGAAGTCATATCATTAAATTGTGCTAAACCTGTTGAATAACTTGCTAAACTTTCTTTTCCTAACATTCTAACCATTACTGCTGCTGCTTCTGCTCTTGTAATAGTTCCTTCTGGTTTGAATGTTCCATCTTCGTAACCTTCAATAATATCTATACTTGATAATCTGTTTACCGCTGTAGAACTATTGCTGTCTACGTCAGTAAAATTTGTGCTAGCAGCAAATGATAAGTTAATACTTGTTGCCATCATTACTACTGTTAATATTGATGCTAATGTTCTTTTTAAACTTTTCATTCAAATATCCCCCTTCTAGAGATTATATTTTATTTTTAGTGGTTTGATTGATTCCCACTTACATTCGTAATTATAACACCAGAGATGATAAGTGTCAATATAAACGCCCAACCTGTAATCTACACGTAAATACCGTAAAGTTTCTGTAACCCTGTAATAATGGGGTATTTAGGCAATTTGCGCTGAGCCAGCTCTGACATTGAGTTCCGATATTGTCAAAGTTAAACCTAACATACTTCCTTCTATATAATCATTATCTATTTACTCCAAAAATCGTTCATTCTTCACAAGACACTAACGCAATTACAAAAAAATAAGACTTAAATAGCAAATAAAAGAGACAGCATCGCAATGCTATCCCAAATTATTAATACTCTCCCACTCATCTGCCTTAATTTAAATACATATCACTAGCTAGCTATATCTATCATATCTTGAGTATACTGATAAAAGAGTTCGCCATTATATACATAAATACGTCCTCCCAAATCTTCTTTCCAAATCTCCATTCCATTATTTGTATATCCTACAACTTTACCTTCTATACTATCAATTGATTTACTTTCTTTACTATCATAATAATATCTCTCACCTTTTAACATAATACTACCTAATAAATCATTAAAAAAATATATACTACTATTTTGTATATGTGGTTGATATATGCCCACAAACATATCAATTGGAACTAAAACCTCATCTCCAAAAGTAGTACATGCACTATTTGAATTAATATAATATGTTTCTAAAGGCGTTTTAACAATTGCCGTTTTGCTTTTATCTTGAACTGTAATTTCTGTTTTATAAATACTCATCTTTACACTTTTGTTTTTATCATCAACGAATATTTGCTCATTAGAAGCTGTCGCAAGTTCTTTTAAAGATATATATAATTTTTGTTCAGTATCACTCGTTGTAAATACATTTTTAAAATCAATCTTCTTACCATTCATATATACTAGATGATCTGATTTAATCAAATCAAAATCCACATATGACTCTATATTAATCACCACTGTTTTCGATTCTTCTTTATAATTAACGGCCTTATCACAAGTTTCAACTATAAATCTTAGTGGCACCATAGTTCTATTATTTATTATCTTCGCTGATACATCTAACTCTACTTCTTGGCCATTTACATTTGATTTTTCGTTATTTATGTATAACTCTACTCTTTTTCCTACTTTTTCGCCTGTTATCTTTTTGTTCTTCCCATCCCATTCTACCGTAAACCCTAGCATCTCAAATATCTTTCTAACTGGAACCAAAGTTCTACCTTCTACTATAACTGGCTGCTGATCTTCAAACACCACTTCTTGTCCATCTAACACCACTTTAATGTGTGTCCCTATCCCTTCCTCTGCCCTACTACAACCAATATTAAATAATATTATAAATACTAATAAAGCCCCTAAAGTCATCCTTTTCATCTGTAAACTACCTCCTAGGTATATAAAATATGTTTGTTATTTTAACAATGTTTCCATTTAGAGTCGGATATTATAGCTTTATTTTTAAAAACCATCTTATCCACTGAATTCTTATATTATCTTAATTTATTATATAATAGTTTAAAACTTTTATCAATATAATTTTGAACTATTATATAATAAATTATTACAGTTCTGAGGTAAGTATTTGTCCCTTCTCCCACCCTGTCATTCGGACATCCTAAGACTTGGTTTGTGTATTGTGCAAACCTAGAACATAGGGGTCCTCTGGGAGGGTGTACGAAGCAATCTCTCTAAATATAACAACCCATTTGTAAACCTATTTAGGGTATATCTCTTCCCATAGTTTTTGCTATTTCGATCCATTCCTTCATAACTATTTCTACATTTTCTACTGCATCCTTATATGTTTTTCCATCCGCCATACAGCCCGATAATTCTGGGACTTCTGCTACATATGATTCATCCTCTTCACTCCAATATATTATCATCTCATATTTCCCCATCAGTATCCCCTCCTCGTTTATATCTCACTATGTTACTCCTTTACTATTTTTATCTTTAGTATCTACATATTATACTGTTTTATTTTAAAGGATCTAGTATTCTTAAATAATATCACTCTCTGATATTATATATTTGCACATATCCAATTGTCGAATATGACCACGGACGCTTTATATGTGGCAGCAGACAGGAAATTGGACCCTAAGAGATTAATTATGTGCATAGCAAAAAGAACCCCGAAGGGTTCTCTCTGTAGTTTGTTTATATTATGTTAATTCTAGAATTGGTCTTTGTCAAATATTATTACAACTACTGCATCATCTGTTCCATCTTCAGTTAAATCTACTAGTTCACCATCATCATTAGTTTTTACTGAATAATAGTAAACTGTTGTATCTTTTGCTGTTTCTGAAGCTGCAAATGTTGTTAATGTATCTTTAGCAGTTTCTATAGCTGATAATTCAGCTACTTCTAAGTCTTTAGCATTGAATGCTACTGCTGTTACTGCTGTTACTGGTAATACTGGTAGTGTAACTTGTGTTACTACTCCAACTACTCCTGTACCTACTGTAGTTACTGTTGGTGCTGTAAGATTAGCATTAGTTTGTGTTAAAACTAATGTACTAGCATCTACACCATCCGCTGTTACAGTATAGTTTGTTGGCATAAATCCTACTAATGCTGCTAATATTTCTGTTCTAGTTGCATCAGCGTCTACACCTGGTACAAATGATGTACCAACAACTGGTGTTGCTGCTACTGCTGTTAAAGTTTTTCCAGCTATTGTAATTGTATCACCAATTGCAATGTTTGTTGTAATGTCTACTGAATATACACCTTTTACTTCTGTTACTCCTACTACTCCTGTTACTTCTGGTGTTATATCAGCGTTTAATACTAATACATTTGCGAATCCACTAACTTTAACTTCTCCATTTGGATCAGCTAAGAATTCATATTCGCCTCTATCATTTAATTCATATAATTTTGATTTTTCTAATGCTGCAAATCCTTCTACTGTTATATCATCTTTAGTTATATAGTCTGCATCTTTAGCTCCATAAGATATTAAAGCTCCTTCAAAACTATTATATCCTGTTCCTGCTAATAAAGCATCTACATCAGACCAGTCATCTTCGTCAACATATAATGTTAATGTTGTACCGTCTAAAGCTAACACTGATAATTTAACATCATTACTTGTTATTTCTCTTGCATCAACTATTATACCCATAGCATCATCATTTGTTTTTACAAGTGAATCAAGTTTATCTGTGAAGTAAACAAATTTAGCTTCATCATTATCATCATCTATTTCTACTAAAACTACTGCTTCTGACTGATCTTCTAAAGTTGACCAGCTAACTTTATCTACTTCTAATATTCCGTCACCATCTAATTTATCAGCGTCGTAAACAACAACTTCTTCACCATTTACATAGTATGTTCCGTCATTTACTCCACCTGCTGCTACAGTGAATTTTTCTACACTTACATCTATTCCTGCTGTACCAACAGAAACTTCTGTAGTATCAACATCATATATTACTATTTTAGTATCTTGTACTTCATATTTAACAACTTTTCCTACTAAGTTTGCTGTAACAACTGTTTCATCAAATTCCTCAGCTATTGCGTCTAAATCCGTTCCGTCTGCTGTTTCGTAGAAGTCGTAAACTACTGGTACTGCTACAGTTTTGTCACTGAATATTTCTTCATCAGTTTCTTCAGCATCAAATATCTTCATTCCTGTTGGTTCTCCTGTCGCTAAGTCTAATATTTCTATTTTAGCTTCAGTTTTATCTCTGTCTCCTTCTAATGAATAGAAGTCAACGATTATACCATAATCACCTGTTGCTCCTGCTGATGTTAATTCGTCAACGAATACTACTTGACCCATAGCATCTAAATATGCTGCTACTTCATCATCAACGTTAACGTTAACAGTAAAGTTAGGGCTTATATCATATTCTGTTCCGTCGATTTCGATTACTCCTGTATCGTCTCCATCAACTGTTCCTTCTATAGCTTCTTTTTCAAGAACCATTATATACTCTTCATTTGTAGTGTATACTACTGCATCCCCTGCTTTGATATCTGCAAATGTAAGAGTTTTTCCCTTAGCATCGTAGATGTAAGTTACATCTTCATCAGTATCATAAGTAAGTGATGCTGAAGATGTTCTTATATCACTATCTGGATCTATAGTTACATCTTCTTCGTCGATGTCAATTTCATCAACTATCATGTACTCTGTAAATTCTGTAGCGTGTACAACTGCTACTTCATTATCTTCATCTAATATTAATTTACCTTGTAAGTCTAACTCTTCGTCGATATCAGCTTTAACCGCTGTTTCTCCATCTAAAGAGTAACCAACTACATCTGCTAAATCATATTTTTCTTCGTCTCCGTTAGCTAATTTAACTTTGATTGTATCAGCTGCTACATCAGTCACATCAACGAATGAAACTAATTCTTGTTTAGAATCTTCTGCTATTTGTACCATAACAACATCGTTGTCATCGTTAAGCCATAAATCTACTTCAAGACCAGTAACAACTGGTTGAGCCATATTTTCAGCAAAAGTATAAGTTGCTCCATTAGCTTTGAATTGATCAACATCTAATGTACCTTCGCCCAATTTAGCTGTTATAGTTTTCATTGTAAGTTTTGTTAATTCAAGTTTTTCTGTAAATAATGTTTTCTCTATAATCTCGTCGCTAGAATCTTTATCGTCATATTTTGCATAAGTTCTAGTTCCGTCAGTATTGTACCCTGTTGCTTCCCATAATTGTGCATCAAGAGTTGTGTTAGCCATTATAGCTACATCCCCTCTTACTGCTGGTGCGTTAGGTACTACTGCTACATCATCAGTTAAACCTTCTACTAGTGCAAAGTTTAAGTAGTTGTTTGGCCATACTCCTTGTGCTCCAACTGCTTCTCCTGCTCCTAATGCTCTAACCATCATTGTAACTGTTTCTGCATAAGTTACTTGTGCGTCTGGTTTGTATGTTCCGTCTTCATATCCTTTAACTAGTCCAGCACCTGCAGCTACGTTTACATAACCGTTTGCCCAGTGTCCTGTCATATCAGAAAATTGTGTTAAACCTGCTGAATAACCAGCTAATTTTTCTTTTCCTAACATTCTTACCATAACCGCTGCAGCTTCTGCTCTTGTTATAGTACCTTCTGGTTTGAATGTTCCATCTTCATATCCTGTTAATATGTCGATACTTGCTAATCTTGTTACTGCTGTAGAATATTTGCTGTCTACATCAGTAAAGTTTGTGCTTGCAGCGAAACTTACATTAATACTTGTCGCTAACATAGCTACTGCTAAAATCGATGCTAATGCTCTTTTTAATCTCTTCATTAATGAATTCCTCCTTTAAATTTTTTTAATTTTCGTGGCATTGGTTAATTTCCACTTACAAGAGAGATTATACCAAGGTTGTTTTTATATGTCAATAGTTCTTTCGAACTTGTAAATTTACTGTAATAATTGTTATTTTTGTAATATTTATGTAATGAATATATATGTGTTTTATATGCTGTTATACACATCTTATAAACACATTACACACAGTATTTCTACCCTTATCCACATGTTATACACAAATTTTCTCTATTTTTACTACCTATATGCTACTCAAAACTCATGTTAACACCCCATATTTTGTAGGTTTATACTACTTTTTATACTTATACACATTATTTTGTTGATTACTCGGATAACTTATTAACTATACTTAAATATTTCTTTTAATATATTACAATATATCTCTCCTCTCCCTATCATTCTATAACGATTCCCTTCATGTTTTACCCATCCCTACAAATTCTTACTAATCCTATACCAATTAACATATAAAACCCCACATCCGTTATATCCCCTCCATAGGTATGTCCCAGCGTTCAGTACTCTTGAACGGAAAGGGCAGACCGTCAACATCCCCCATCCAAAATTAAATTATCTTTTCTCCTAATCCGCAAACTGTTTGAGTAAGTGTAGCTCATGCGAAACGCACGAGTTCTTGCGGCTAGTCACCCAAGGATGGGGGTTAGGGGGTTTAGTTTTTTTGTTACCTTTTTTTTGAAAAAAAGTAAATACACTATTGTTTTATATATTAAATACAGTTATTTTCTTTTTGACATACCAAAAAGAAACAAAAAGTATTTTCTCCCCCAAACCCCCGCTGGAGGCTTT
>MGOU01000042.1 GCA_001795385.1 Clostridiales bacterium GWD2_32_19 | reverse complement strand
AGGTTCTATTAAAAAAGTCGAAATGGGTACAAAAATAGCTAACGAAACAGCTATTGCACTTGATGAAATTGTATCTGGTGTAGAAAAAGCAGCGAACCTTGTAGGAAACATAGCAACAGCATCAAATCAACAAGCTACAGGAATAGCACAAATCAATAAAGGAATAGAACAAGTATCACAAGTAGTACAAACAAACTCAGCAACAGCACAAGAAAGCGCATCAGCAAGTGAAGAGTTGTCAAGTCAGGCAGAAATGCTAAAAGATCTTGTATCAAATTTTACACTAAAGAAAAATCCTATGTACTATAAAGAAAGCGATTTCGCTGAAACAAATACAAATACAAATATAGCTAAATCAGCTGTTAAAAAATCAACTAAAATTAAAAAGAAAATAGAACTTGATGACAGTAACTTTGGGAAGTATTAATCAATCTAGGTATATCATTGGTTTCTAAAAGTGAAGTGATAAATTATTATACAAGTAAGGATAACCTTTTATATAAGACTACATGTAAAGGAGGTGTGAAAATGAGAATATTAATAGCAGAAGATGATTTTATAAGCAGAAAATTAATACAAAAATTATTAGCAAGTTATGGTAAATGTGATGTTACGGTAGATGGGGTAGAAGCTGTAGAATCATTTATACTTGCACATCAAGAAGGAGATCCATATAAACTTATATGTCTTGATATAATGATGGCAAGAATGGATGGGGTACAAGCTTTAAAAATGATAAGGGATATAGAAAAGCAAAAAGGTTTAACAGAAGGTGAAACAGCAAAAATAATAATGATGACAGCTTTAAATGATAAGGAGACAGTAATGGGCTCATATGATCTTGGTTGTGATGCATACGCATGGAAGCCTCTAAATATAGAGAAAGTGCATGAGGTAATAGCAAAACTAGGATTTGAAACAAAAGAATAAAATAAAATAAAAAGAATACCTTGTATGAGTATTCTTTTTATTTTTGTGGGAAAAATATGAAATAGTATATCAGCAAGAAGGAGGAATATTATGAAAGAATTTACACGAATTCCAAAACATATAGGGGTTATACCAGACGGAAATAGGAGATGGGCAATAGAAAATCAGTTAGAGAAATATCAAGGTTATGATTGTGGAATAAAACCAGGATTTGAATTGTTTGAAGAATGCAAAAAGCTAGGAATACAAGAGCTAACATTGTATGGATTTACGCAGGATAACACTAAAAGACCAGCAGAACAAAAGGTAGCTTTTAAGAAGGCTTGTGTAGATGCGGTAGTGGAGTTAGAAAATAGAGAGGCAAATCTTTTAGTGGTTGGGGACAGCGACTCACATAACTTCCCAGATGAATTATTAAAATATACAAAAAGAAACATAAAAAACACAGAAGGAGTCAAAGTAAACTTTCTCGTAAATTATGACTGGAAGTGGGACATAGCAGGCCTTTTAGAAAATAGTAAAACTAAGGAACATGAAATACACCAAAACATAAAATCAAAAGATGTATCAAGAATAGACTTGGTAATAAGATGGGGAGACAGAAGAAGACTAAGTGGATTTTTGCCAATACAAACAGTATACTCAGACTTTTATATATTACCAAAAATGTGGCCAGATTTTAAAGTGGCTGATTTACATGAAGCACTCGAGTGGTACAATAAACAAGATGTAACATTAGGAGGGTGACAGGGAGAGAAAGAATAAAGTTTTTCAGGGTCGGTTCCTTCTTTTTAGGAACTGTCCCTTTTGTTTTACATATATTGGGTTCTCTCCCTGCTTATTTTAACCTCTTGGGGTTTAATTCCCCGTCGGCTTGCCGCAATCTCGTTTTTGAAGGATGAGATTGCTTCGCAAAAAAACGCTCGCAATGACAACATGATACCCCGTCGGCTTGCCACGGGGAGATTCATTTTCATTAATATTCCATATACCTATTGACATAAATATGAACCTCCTGTATAATTGTATTAACATAATTAATACAATTATACAGGAGGTGTTTAAAATGTTACAAATTGACTATAGCAGTCGAGCTCCCATATACGAGCAGTTAGTAGATAAAATAAAGACCCTAATAGTAAAAAATGTATTAAAGGTCAATGAACAAATGCTAACAGTAAGGGAACTCGCATCGCAGTTAACCATAAATCCAAATACAGTTCAAAGGGCTTATAGAATACTTGAAGAAGAGGGTTATATATACTCTGTAACCGGTAAAGGGAGCTTCGTTTCCGATAAGATAGTAAACATTAGAGAGGATCAAGTCAAAACTGAACTAGTAAAATTAAATCAAGTAATCGAGAGACTTAAAAATCTAGGGGTATATGTTGAATATAAACCAAAAAAGGGAGATGATACACAATGATAATTGTTAAGAACCTGAGTAAAAAATTTGATGATGATCAGATATTAGATAGTATAAACATGAATGTAAAGAAAGGTTCAATATATGGAATAATAGGACCAAATGGAGCAGGAAAGACAACACTACTAAATCACTTGGCAGGCGTATATAAAGAAGACATTGGAGAAATAAAGATTAATGACCAAGACATATATGAAAATGCCAGTGCAAAGCAAAACATGGCTTATATGCAAGATGAAATATATGCATACCCGCAATATACGATAAAGAACATGGCAGACTTTTATAAAGAAATGTATACAAACTGGAATGAAGATAGATACAATAAGCTAAAAGAAATTTTTGATATAAACGATAAAAAAAGAATTACCAAACTATCAAAGGGTATGAAAAAGCAAGTTGCCTTCTGTTTCGCATTAAGCAAGAAACCTGAAATACTTATAATGGATGAGCCTATAGACGGACTTGACCCTATAGCAAGAAAAAAACTCTGGAACATAGTAATTGATGATGTTGCAAAAAGAGAAATGACAGTAGTAATATCGTCTCATAATTTGAAAGAACTTGAAAATATGTGCGATACAATACTTATACTGGATAAAGGGAAATCAATAATAGAAAAGAGTATAGAAGCTTTGAGGACTGATGTACACAAAATACAGTTTGTACTTAAAAATCAGGAACAAGAAGAGAAACTTCTAAAAGAGATAAATGTTATAAATTCTGAAAAGAGTGGTAGTATTAGGGTAGTAGTGGTAAAGGGAGAATGGAATGAAATAGAAGAAAAAATAAATAAATACAACCCGGTATTACTAGATAGATTGAACTTAACGCTTGAGGAAGTATTTATATATGAGATGGAGGGACAGGGATATGAAATCAAAAATCAAACTATTTAATAATGCAATATTTAAGAGTACATTGAAACTTAATATGTGGGTTCCCATCTTGTATTTTGTACTTTTATTTTTGATGATGTTAATGCCTATGATGGCACAAAATACGCTTACGAAGTATGATGGTTATAATTATTTGAAAATGATAAAAAACATTATAAATTTGAGTAACGGTGAACTTAATGTACTTGTATTGTTAATAATCCCTGTTATATTAGGTGTAGTAGTTACAAGATTTATGCAAAACAAACTTCAAAATATACACATACATAGCATGCCGATAGAGAAAAAACAAATATATACAACAAATGTTATTGCAGGTTTTATATTGCTAATAATTCCAATAATAATAAATATATTTGGGATGTTACTCATACTAGGACCAGATGTTTTTAACCAGTGTGGAAATGAAATAGCGAGCTGGGCTTACATAACATTTTCACTAGGTATATTAATATTCTCTGTAACGATTATGGTAGGGACACTCAGTGGAAGCAGCCTTATGCAGACGATATTCACATATATACTTTTAGTATTTCCAGTAGGAATATATATGCTTATACAATATACTCTCAAAATATTTATAATTGGATATGCATTTAAAGAGTCAACATTAGATAGTTCGATTGCTACAAAATTATCAATATTACCTCAGACATTTATGGTGGTATCAACAGACTTAAGAGAAAAAAACATGACAGAAAATCTTTATCTGATTTATATACTAGCAGCAATAGCAATAATCATAATGTCGTTTTTTATATATAAAGCAAGAAAAGTAGAAAAAACTGGAGATATAGTAGTATTTAGAAAACTAAATCCAATACTTAAATATGGAATAACATTCTGCTTTATGATTGCAATTGGACTTATGGTATATTTTATATTTGATGAAAGTATAACACATATGTTTGTAGCTTATGGGGTAACATCTTTTGTGGCATACTTTTTAGCGGAAATGCTAATAAGAAAGTCAGTAAGGGTGATAGATTCATATAAAGGTTATTTAGGATATGTGGTTGTAATGTTAATAATATTTGCAGGTATAAAGATGGACATTACAGGCTTTGAGAAAAGAGTACCAAACATATCAGATATAAGCAAGGTAAATTATAATCTGACGACTAATTATGGTGATGAAGTAAGTTTAATAACACAAGCAAATAAAGAAGCGGTACTTGATATACATAAACTCATATTATCTGAGAAAGATCAGTCTAGTACATCTCATAAGGAATATTTTAATACTAATTATAATTATAACTATAATATTGAGTATATACTTAAAGATGGAAGAAAAATGTCTAGACAGTATGTAGAGTGGAAATTAGTAAAACAAGAATCTAGAGATAATATCGTAAAAATTGAAAATATTGAGAGAACAATTTTTAAAACAGAGGAATATAAAAAGCAAGCATACGAAGTATTTAAAGAAGAAAATATTAAATGGATAGGAATAATAATAGATGGAGAAGAAAGACTGTATATTAATAGAAAAGAGGAAATAAAGGAATTTATAGAATTAATGAGAATGGATACTCTACTAATGACTTATGAACAGAAAGTAAAGGATGATAGACAGGAGAATGAAGAATATGAAAAGAATATGAAAGAAGCAAAAACAATTAATTCAGCAGGAGAAGTAGTAGCAAGAGAAGCAAATCAAAATCAGGAAATAAGAATTGAAAAACATGTAGAACAAGAGCAGGACTATGAGAGGTCAACAACTCTATACTACAATGAAGACTTTAAAA
>MGOU01000041.1:25859-49439 GCA_001795385.1 Clostridiales bacterium GWD2_32_19 | reverse complement strand
CAATGGAATAAATAAAATAATGTTAGTAGCAGGAAATCATGGAGGATCAGTGGCACAGACACTTGAAAAAGATGATGTGCTTGATATAAATAATAAATTTAGGACTGGAGTGTTTTATATAGATAGAGAAGGAAAGATACAGCAGTATTGAAAAAATAGACAATTAAAAGCTAATTTTACAGGTAATTATTCAATATTAGAGTAAAAATGGAATTATTGAATTTAAAGTGTGTATAATTAAAATATAAAGTAGTCTTTTTAATATAAAAAAAAGTTAATTTTAGTAACAAAATTAACTTTTTTTCGTTTTTCACTTGAAAAATATTAGAAAATTATGTATGATAGAGGGAAGTAGGTATATTATTTGGAAAGTTAAGGAATAATTATAAATAAAAATAAACATAGGATATTTGTGCATTATGCACAGTTTTTGAAAGGGGATAAATTATGTATAAACAATTCAAAATGGAAATAGCAGGTAGAGAACTAAAGGTAGATATTGGTAGGGTGGCAGAACTCGCTAATGGTGCAGCATTAGTGCAGTATGGGGAGACAGTTGTTTTAGCAACAGCTACAGCATCAGATAAGCCTAGAGATAATATTGACTTTTTTCCTTTGAGTGTTGATTATGAAGAAAGACTTTATTCAGTTGGAAAAATACCTGGAGGATTTATAAAGAGAGAAGGTAGACCGACAGAGAATGCGGTACTTACATCGAGAGTTATAGATAGATCAATTAGACCGCTTTTCCCTAAGGATTATAAAAACGATGTAAATGTTAATACAACAGTATTATCTGTTGATCAAGATTCAAGTCCAGAATTTACTGCTATGATTGGAGCTTCGATAGCATTAGCTATTTCAGATATCCCGTTTTATGGACCTATAAGTGGCGTAAGTGTTGGGTATGTTGATGGGGAACTAATAATCAATCCAACATCTGATCAAAGAGAAAAGACTCAAATGACTATTACGGTATCTTCTTCAGCTGACAAAATCGTTATGATAGAAGCAGGAGCAAATGAAGTATCAGAAAAAATAGTGATAGATGGTATATTTAGAGGGCATGAAGAAAATATAAAGATTGTAGAATTTATAAAGAAGATTCAAGCAAAAGTTGGAAAAGAAGCAAAAGAATATACAAAAAGTGAAGTATCTAGTGAAGCATATGATGCAGTTACTTCTTTTGTTGGGGCTGAAAGAATGGAACAAACTTTATTTTCAGACGCTAAACAAGAGAGACAAGAACATTTAAAAAGGCTAACAGAAGAAGTAAAAAATTATTTTATGGAAGTAAATCCAGATTTTGCTACACATGTAGATTCAGTTATGTATAAATTTGCAAAAAGTACTGTTAGAAGTATGATATATAATAAACATCAAAGGGTAGATGGAAGAAGACTTGACGAAATAAGAGAATTAACAGCAGAATTAGATATATTACCGAGAACTCACGGTTCAGCTATATTTAAAAGAGGTCAAACACAAGTGCTTACAGTTACAACACTCGGCCCTATAGCAGATGTACAAAGATTAGATGGACTAGATGCATTAGAAGAGAGTAAAAGATACATGCATCACTATAATTTCCCAGCATATTCAGTGGGAGAGGCAAGATCTTCTCGTGGACCAGGTAGAAGAGAAATAGGACATGGTGCGTTAGCACAGAAAGCATTACTACCAGTAATACCTTCTGAGGAAGATTTTCCATATGCAATAAGGCTTGTATCAGAAGTGCTTAGTTCAAATGGTTCTACTTCTCAAGCGAGTGTTTGTGGAAGTACACTTTCACTTATGGCTGCAGGGGTTCCTATAAAGTCGCCTGTTGCAGGTATATCAGTAGGTCTTGTAACTGGTGAAACTGAAGAAGAATTTGTCACTATGTTAGATATTCAAGGTTTAGAAGATTTCTTTGGCGACATGGATTTCAAGGTTGCAGGTACTAAAGACGGTATAACAGCAATACAGTTAGATATAAAAGTTCTTGGACTTACACGCGCTATAGTAGAGAAAGCTATATATGAAGCTAAAGACGCTAGAATGTTTATATTAGATGAGGTTATGTTAAAAGCTATAAACGAGCCAAGAAAAGAGATTTCAAAATATGCTCCAATTATAGAGGTAATAAAGATTGATCCAGAAAAGATAAGTGAACTTATTGGACCTAAAGGAAAGACAATAAATAAAATTATTGATGAAACAGGCGTTAAAATAGATATAGAAGATGATGGAAGAGTATTTGTATGCGGGGTAGATCGTGAAAAGCTACAAAGAGCATTAACAATAATAAAATCAATTGCTGTAAATCCAGAAATAGGACAAATATTTAATGGTACAGTTGTTAAAACGACTACATTCGGAGCATTTGTTGAAATAGCACCAAGTAAAGAAGGATTAGTACACATTTCAAAGCTTGCGCAGACGCGAGTAGCAAAAGTTGAAGATGTAGTAAAAGCAGGAGATAAGGTAACAGTTAAAGTTTTAAATATAGATGAACAAGGAAGAATAGATTTGACTATGGTAATAGAAGAACCAAAAGTTCAAGAGTAAAAAATTATATACGATATCATTCGAAAGGAGAATATAAAAATGGGTAAAGGAAAATTTGGTGGAGGAGGGCTTCCTGGAGGAATGGGAATGCCTGCTAATATGCAAAGCTTAATGAAACAAGCACAAAAAATGCAAGAAGATTTAATCAAAAAACAAGGGGAACTTGAAGTTAGAGAAGTTACTACAACTGCCGGTGGCGGAGTTGTAGAAGTAACTTTATCAGGTTCAAAAGAATTAAAATCTATAAAGATTAAACCAGAAGTAGTTGATCCAGAAGATATTGAAACACTAGAAGATTTAATAAAAGCAGCGATAAATGAAGGAATGAGAAAATTATCAGATGAAGAAAAAAGTACATATGGTGGATTAACAGGCGGATTTAATTTACCGTTTTAATGTAATGTAAGCTGTTAAAGGGGGATGTTGTATGAAAGTAACAAAAGCAGTTATACCAGCTGCAGGTTTTGGGACTAGATTTCTACCTGCAACGAAAGCACAACCAAAAGAAATGCTACCAATAGTTGATAAGCCAACAATACAATATATAGTTGAAGAGATAGTAAAGTCGGGAATAAAAGATATTTTAATTATAACAGGGCGTGGAAAACATGCTATAGAAGATCATTTTGATAAATCGTATGAGCTAGAAGAGGAACTTAGAAAATCTGAACGTAGGGATTTACTTGAAATAGTTGAAAATGTATCAAATATGGTGAATATCAATTATGTAAGGCAGGGAGAAGCTAAAGGATTAGGGCATGCGGTATATTGTGCAAAATCATTTGTTGGAGACGAACCTTTTGCTTTACTTTTAGGTGACGATGTTGTAGATTCAGAAGTACCATGTATAAAGCAATTAATAGATATTTATGAAGAATATGATAGAACAATAGTCGGAGTTCAAAAAGTAGAAAGGAAGCATGTATCAAAGTATGGAATAGTTG
The DNA here is from genome assembly GCA_001795385.1 of Clostridiales bacterium GWD2_32_19. GTDB lineage: Bacteria > Bacillota > Clostridia > Lachnospirales > UBA12420 > UBA12420. The sequence goes on along the minus strand of MGOU01000041.1, from coordinate 45,945 downwards.
ATGTAGATGGGGTTAGTGAAGGACTACATTTAGTAAAAAACATGATTGAAAAACCATCTATAGAAGAGGCACCATCTGATATAGCTATACTTGGAAGGTATGTATTATCTCCAAAAATATTCGGGTACCTAGAGAATACAAAACCAGGAAAAAATGGAGAGATTCAACTTACTGATGCTATACAACAACTTTCGAAAGAGGAAGAAGTCTATGCATATGAGTTTGAAGGAAAGAGATATGATATAGGAAGTAAGGTTGGTTATTTGAAAGCCACGATAGAGTTTGCGCTAAAGAGGGCGGATATAAATAGAGAATTTATAAAATACTTATTTACATTAGCTGAAGAAAAAGGGATAGAATATAAAAGAAAGACAGGTAAATGAAGGGTAAGTGATTATTATGAAATATTATGGCGATTTGATGTCAAGTCTCATAGAAGAACTATCAAGACTACCTGGAATAGGTACCAAATCAGCACAAAGAGTAGCGTTTTACATAGTTAATATGCCAGAGAAAAATGTAGAGTGTTTAGCCAAATCAATTATTAATGCTAGGAAAAACATAAGATATTGTTCTATTTGCTATACAATAACAGATCAAGAAACTTGTCCTATATGCAGTAATCAGAAAAGGGATAAAACAACAATTATGGTTGTAGAAGACGCAAAAGACATGGTGGCGTATGAAAAAACACAACATTATAAAGGAACATATCATGTGTTAAATGGAGTAATGTCTCCCATGCATGGTATTGGTCCAGAAGACTTAAAATTAAAAGAGCTTTTAGATAGAGTTAGAATAAATGAAGTTGGTGAAATAATTGTAGCCACAAATGCTAATGTAGAAGGCGAAGCAACAGCGATGTATATAGGTAAGTTAATAAAATCACTAGGGATAAAGGTTACAAGAATAGCACATGGTATCCCAGTAGGTGGAAATCTAGAATATGTTGATGAAATAACACTTTCGAAGGCACTAGAAGGGCGAAGAGAGATGTAGAAAAGATATTAACAGGAGGTAAAAGCATATGAGGAAAAAGATTATTGCAGGGAATTGGAAAATGAACAAGACTGTTTTAGAAGCTATAGACTTCATTGAGGAAATTCATGATGATATAGATACAAAAGAGGTAGATGTTGTAATATGTCCTACTTTTTTAGCTTTATCAGAAATGACTACATTACTTGAAGATCATCAAAGTGATGTAAAACTAGGTGCGCAAAATATGTTTTTTGAAGAGAAAGGTGCATATACAGGGGAAATATCTCCAAACATGTTATATGATTTAGGTGTAGAATATGTAATAATAGGGCATTCTGAAAGAAGACAATATTTTGGTGAAACAGATGAAATAGTAAATAAAAAAGTTTTGAAAGCTATACATATAGGGTTAAAGCCTATTATGTGTGTAGGTGAAACACTAGCACAAAGAGAAGCAGGGGACACATTTGACTTGGTTCGTAATCAAGTTATAGAAGGACTAAAAAAGGTTGGAAAAGATCAGGTAGAAGAAGTTGTTATAGCATACGAACCTATTTGGGCAATAGGTACAGGGAAAACAGCTACAAGTGAGCAAGCAGAAGAAGTTTGTAAATATATAAGAGAAACTCTAGCTGAAATGTATGGTAGCGCAGTAGCAAGTGCTATGAGAATACAATACGGTGGTAGTGTAACAAAAGATAATGCAAAAGAATTATTTAACATGCCAAACATTGATGGTGCACTTGTGGGTGGAGCAAGTTTGAAAGCAGATTTTGTGAGTATTGTAAATTATAATGGATAATTTTAGGGATTATTAACACTACGGGGGAGTTGGGTTGAAAATCCAATATTAAGGAGAGGTTAATAGTGATAGATAATATTCATTATAGACATGGGGAACTTTTACAAGAATTTAGAATATATGCAAGAACTGACGATACTACGATGCATGGGGATTTAATGTATATTTTAGGGGATGTAATGCATTACAAACCTAAAAGAGAAAAATTTTACCAAATAGGTGTTGGCACTACTGAAATTGATATGGATACTGCTGATGGAAAAAAATATGTAGCAATAGTAAATACAAATTATCACAAATTGAGTGGAAAATCTAATAAACTAAGTGATGGTATTAATATGTTATTAGAGAACCTAGACTTCTGGGAACACTCTAAGCCACGGTGCGATAGTATTACGGTATTAGAGCGACAAAGCTTCTGGAAAAAGCATATATTGAAAGAAATTCCAGAACAAATATATAAAATAGAAATTGATGTACCCTGTAATCATGTTGCATCACCATTATTTCCAACTGATGAATCGAGAGATAGATTCTTTGAATTATCAAGACTACCAATAGAACAAGTCGAAGAAAAAGCAGAGCATGAGTTTATTCAAGATGAAAAGTGAAAAAATATAGACTGATTAAAGGGGGAAGAGCAAATGCCGAAAAAATCAACAATTCTAATGATTTTAGATGGTTTTGGACTTAGTGATAGAGTAGAGGGTAATGCTATAAAGGCAGCGAATACTCCTAACTTAGATAAATTGATGACAGAATATCCTTGTGCAGAATGCAGTGCAAGTGGATTAGCTGTCGGCCTTCCTGAAGAGCAAATGGGTAATTCGGAGGTAGGACATTTAAATATGGGCGCAGGTAGGGTTGTATATCAATCTTTGACGCGTATAACTAAATCTATAAAAGATGGAGACTTCTTTCAAAAAGAAGAATTACTCTTAGCTATAGATAATTGCAAGAAGAATAATTCAGCACTACATATATATGGTCTAGTGTCTGACGGAGGAGTGCATAGTGAAGAACAACATCTATACGCTACGCTCGAATTAGCAAAAAAACATGACTTAGCTAAAGTTTATGTACATGCTTTTTTAGATGGGAGAGATACTCCACCCAATTCAGCAAAGGGATATTTAGAAAAGCTAGAAAATAAAATTAATGAAATTGGTGTAGGGAAGATAGCTACGGTTATTGGCAGATATTATGCTATGGACAGAGATAATAGATGGGATAGAGTAGAGAAGGCTTATAATGCAATGGTTATGGGTGAAGGAGCAAAAGCTAATAGTTCAAGTGAAGTTATTACTTTATCATACGAAGAGAATATATTAGATGAGTTTGTAGTACCTACAGTTATTATGGAAAATGACAAACCAGTAGCTACTATAAATGAAAATGATTATATAATATGTTTTAACTTTAGACCAGACAGAGCTAGAGAAATAACAAAAGCTTTTTGTGATGAGTCATTCGAAGGATTTAAAAGAAATAAAGGTTTTATAAAGCTTGTGTATGTGTGTTTTACAGAATATGATATAAATATCGGAAATAAGCTTGTAGTATATAAACCAGAGCATATAAAAAACACATTAGCTGAGTACTTATCAAATAAAGGTCTCAAGCAATTTCATACAGCCGAAACAGAAAAATATGCACATGTTACTTTCTTCTTTAATGGTGGAATAGAGGAACTATATCCTGGGGAGGATAGACTTGTAATACCTTCTCCAAAAGTTGAAACTTATGATTTGAAGCCAGAAATGAGCGCAAATGAAATTACTGATAGATTATTAGAAGCTATTGATTCAGATAAGTATGATTTTATCGTTATAAATTATGCAAATTGCGATATGGTAGGACATAGTGGCATGTTTGAAGCAACTGTAAAGGCTGTTGAGGCTGTTGATAAATGCGTAGGTAGAGTTTATGATGCAGTTATTAAAAAAGATTCGCAAATGCTTATATGTGCAGACCACGGTAATGCAGAAGAGATGACTTATCAAGATGGAAGTCCAGATACAGCACACACTACAAATTTTGTTCCATTAGTACTTGTAAATTTTGAAAAAAATGCTATAATAAGAGAAGATGGAAAACTTTGTGATATTGCTCCAACAATTTTAGAAATGATGGCAATTGAAAAACCAGCGGAAATGACTGGAGTAAGTCTAATAAAGTTGAAAAATGAATAAAAACATTGTGCACTGTGAATCCTGCACTTTGAAATATTTACAAGGAGATGAAGATTTATGAGTAAAAAAATGTTAGGCGAAATTTTATTAGAAGAAAATCTTATTGATCCGGATACTCTAAGAAAAGCGCTAGAAAAGCAAAAGCAATATGCTTTGACGGATGCCACACAAAAAGATAAGTTTCCGATACCATATGTTATTCAACCAGATTGGAGAATAGCATGGTTTTTTAAAATAGCGTTACTGCCTATACTTGCATACTTCTTAGCTAATATGTATACTATGCCTGATACTTTTCCGACATTACTGCTATTACTCATATTGTTTTTAGTAATGGATTTGGTACTTATAAGGCACACATATGTACAAAAATTAGTATTATTTGAGGATAAGTTTATATATAAAGGGTTACATATTGTTGACTATTCAAGTATTGTTAAAGTAGATACAGCTTTTGTATGGAGTTGGTTTCAAGTAGGATATAGGGTAAAGGTATATACAAACGATAGAGAGAATCCAGTATGGATCAATATAAGCTTTTTTGATAATACAGATTTGAAAATCTTATTTCATGTAATTCAAAAGCAAGGTGTAGAAATAGAAATGAATGAGTTTTCAAAAAAATTAAAAGAAGGAAAATCACAATTAGTAGAAACAGATTTATTAAAATGGAGTTCACTGATTTTAGGTATAGTAATATTAATAATTGCATTTTTAGGGATATCAAGTATAATGTTTAAATAATTTAGGCATTAGCAAAAGATAAAAGAAGATATGTACATATCACATGATAATCGTATTTACAATGGAAAAGCTTTAAAATAGCTGTTAACATTGTAAATACGAATTATGTGTTGTGAATTGAATATAAAAGGAGGAATTGTTTAATGTTAGAAACAAATTATATTGAAATTTTAGATGTTTTTGCAAGAGAAATTTTGGACTCAAGGGGAAATCCAACTATAGAGGTAGATGTACACTTAGAGGGTGGTTACATGGGAAGGGCATTAGTGCCATCTGGAGCATCCACAGGACAATTCGAAGCAGTAGAGCTTAGAGATGAAGATGAAAGCAGATACCTAGGTAAAGGCGTTTTAACGGCAGTAGATAATGTTAACGACATTATCGCAGAAGCTATTATAGGAATGAATGCATTAGATCAAACTACATTAGATAAAATGCTAGTAGAGCTAGATGGAACAGATAACAAGGCTAATTTAGGTGCAAATGCAATATTAGGTGTATCAATAGCAGTTGCAAGAGCTGCGTCAGTGGCACTTGGAATACCTCTTTACAAATATATAGGAGGAGTAAATGCTAAAACATTGCCAGTTCCTATGATGAACATATTAAACGGTGGAAAACATGCTGACAATACGGTTAACATACAAGAATTCATGATTATGCCAGTTGGAGCAGATACATTTAGTGATGCACTAAGAATGTGTACAGATGTTTACCATACGCTAAAGAAAGTTTTAAAAGATAAAGGTTTATCGACAGCGATAGGTGATGAAGGCGGTTTTGCGCCAAATTTATCTAGCGATGAAGAAGCAATAAAAGTTATACTTGAAGCGATAGTTAAAGCAGGATATAAGGCAAATAAAGACGATGATACTGATTTTATGTTGGCTATAGATGCAGCGGCATCAGAAATGTATAGAGAAGATGGGACATATGATTTCTGGAAATCAGGATATAAAAAGTCTACAGCAGAAATGGTTGATTTCTTTGAAGACCTAGTAAATAAATATCCTATTATATCTCTTGAAGATGCTTTGGCAGAAGAAGATTGGGATGGATGGAAGCTGTTAACTGATAGATTAGGAGACAGGGTTCAAATAGTAGGAGATGACCTATTTGTTACGAATACTGAGAGACTAGAAAGAGGTATTAAGCAAGGGTCAGCAAATTCAATTTTGATAAAACTAAATCAAATTGGAACGCTAACAGAAACATTAGATGCTATACAAATGGCTAATAGAGCAGGAATGACAGCAGTTATTTCACATAGATCAGGGGAAACAGAAGATTCTACTATAGCTGATGTAGCAGTAGCTATGAACGCAGGTCAAATCAAAACTGGAGCACCTTGCCGTTCTGATAGAGTAGCAAAATACAATCAATTATTGAGAATTGAAGAAGAATTGGATTTCGTAGCAGAATATCCAGGAAAAAAAGCATTTTTCAATATAAATAGATAAAAACTCCCCCAGCCCTAATAGGCACCCCTTGAGAGAGAGATTATAAACCTCCATCTTTGAGTGAGGTGGCATGTGCTAGTGTATTGCTGAGCATATGCGGAGGGGGTAAACCAGAAAAGAGAGGATGAAATTTTATGACTACAGTACTATATGGAGTATATTTGTTAATAACAGTATTTTTAATAATTATTATATTAATGCAAAAAAGCAAAACAAGAGGTTTTGGAGTAATGACAGGGATAACATCAGTAGGTGACAGTTATTACAACAAAAACAAATCTAAGACATATGAAGGAAAACTTGAATCATTAACAAAGGTTGGTATCTTTGTATTCATCATTTTAGCAGTTGTTATAAATGTAATAATAAATAACCAAACGACTACTGATACAAAAACAGAATTAAACCCAAATACAACAGAAGGTGTTATACCAGATGATATAGCAAACAAACCTTATGTATTACCAACTGAACAGCAAACAGGTACAACTGGTACAACTACAACACCAGAAAAAACAACTACAAATACAGTATTGCCAGTAGCACCTGCATCAGTTACTCCAAATACAGATGTTTCCGTGACTTCACCTGTAAAACAAAACCAATAAATATCGGTTCTTTATAAATAGTGGAGCGCATAAAACTTAAAAAAGTTTTATGCGCTCTTTTTAGTTTTCAAAATTTATGAATTAGCGCTTTAATCTCTCAGGGTCAATTCCCCGCAGCTCTGCTGCGTACTAAATTTGTCATTGTGAGGAACGAAGCAATCCCGTTCTTTAAAAGACAAAAGAGAGATTGCTTCGTTCCTCGCAATGACAACATGATACCCCGTCAGCTTGCTAAGGGGAGGTTCATTTTAAATTGTATAACCGTTAAAACTTAATGAGCTTTTAATATCCAGAAATGAAAAGGTCGAAAGAAGTAATGTGGAAATTATTGACAAATGTAAAAAGATGACTCATAATATAACTTGTATAGGAAAACATAGGAGGGATATAGGTGAAAAGTATAAAAAGAATAAAAATACTTATAGTAATGCTTGTGATGGTGTTCACTAATTTTACAGTGACTCAGGCGAATATTATAGAAGCAATAATAGGAAGTCAATGTATAAAACAATTAAACTATAGCCTGATAGAATTTAAAGAAGCAATAGCAAGTATTATTCTAAAAAGAACTGATACTACATTGACTGATTTAACAGTTTATGGAGAACCAATAGCAGGATTTTCAAATAAAATAGAAGCATACACTATAGAATTACCATTTGGAACTGTAGACATACCAGCAGTAAGTGCAACAGCAACACATGAAAAAGCTACTGTTGATATAATACCAGATGAAAGTATTCCAGGAGATATAAGAGTTAAGGTTACTGCGGAAGATGGTGTGACAGTGAATGTATATACTGTAAGTTTTACAATTGAAAATGCAATAGAAAATATTAATAGAGATGTAGAATATAAATATATGAACATGAAATAGATAATATTTTGAAACCCAAAGAGATGCACATGTATTACAATATGTGCATCTTTTTGTTTGCTTTAATAAATAGGGGACATTTATTTATACAGCGTTTCTAACTATTGCAACTATCTTGTCTATAGGTATATCAACTACTGAACCAATTGTAAAAATTAATTGTCTGTCACATCTTGTATCTGGATCTGGGCAAACATTAGCACCTTTAATGCCACCGCAGCCATAACCTATGCCTCCACCATAGCCTCCACCATAGCCAACGCCACCAACACCAAAACCATCTCCATAACCATAACCTTTACCACCATAATTATAGCCTTTGCTACATCCGTTACCTAGCGCACATGCTGGAGAAGGTCCGATGCAAGTAGTTAATCTTACAAAGCAAGGATTAACTTTTAGTACGACACCTGTAAAACCACATCCAGACTGTCCACCGCTTTCTGTAAATATTGTTACTGTTTCCCCAATTTGATCTATTAAGTGTTCTGCAAGTTTTACATCGCAGCAAAATTCATTGTTAATTGACATATTATATCTCTCCTCTATTATATTTTAAGTTATAGGATTATTTTAATCCTACTATATAATATGAATAGGTGTGACAAGTTGTTACTGCTTGTATAAAATATTTTAATATTGTAGTATTTTAAAAGTTACAGTTTATATAATTGCTATAAGGTTAGAAATATGTTATAATTTATAGAAATTAGTAAATTAGATAGTGTAAAAAGTTTTATGAAAAAAATGAAAACCTCTAATTTGATAAAATATATTGAATATAAAGGGATAGTGTAGTATTTAGTACTATAAATATTTTACACTATTGCAAATTAAAAGGAGATGATTTTATGAATAAGCTTATAAATTTTGGAGCATGGATGATAGCAGGTTTTATTATTAGTTGGGCTTTTCAACACTCAATTGAGCAAGAAGAGGCTAAGAATATACAGCCAGACATAATTTCGAGTATAATATCAAATGAAGAAACCGTAAAGGCGTTAATAGGTGAAGATGGACCAAAAACTATTTTAACAAAAGATAAGTTAGAAGTTAATTTGAAAAATGGAGATGGTTTTGCGATATCGCTCAATGAGTCAAATCCAGATTTGAAATGGATGTATGAGGTTGATGATGAACAAGCTTTTCAAGTTATGAGTTATGATGTACTGAACTCTGATACTACCACACATATATGGCCATTTAAAGCTATAATGAAGGGTGAACACTATTTATATTACAAACTATACAACAAAAAAACTAATGAACAAGTAAAAGACTCTGAATTGAATTTTAAAATTAATATAAATGACTAAATATAAAAGAAAGTTTAGACTTGATTTATATTGACAATTTTAATTTATAATGTTAGAATATATTATAATAGATTAAATTAGAAATGGGGGATTATTAATGAAATTTAGGAGTATCAAGCAAAGGTTTGTAGTTATATTCTCAATATTTATGTTCGTAATAATATCTGCGTTAACAATAACAGCAGGTATTATATCAAGCAATATATTATCTAAAAACACTGTAGATAGTTTAGAGATTACAGTTTCACAAACATCTGGAACAGCTAAAAGTATTATAGATTCACAATATAATCAGTTAAATTTGATAGGAAGTTTACTAGCTGATGATTTTTCGAATCTAGATTCAGTACCAGAAAAGCTAAAAGGTGTAATGAATCAAACTACATATGTAGATGTATATGTTGTAAAACCAGATGGTAATGGAATAAGCATAGAAGGTGTTAAAAAGAAATTCACAAGTAATACTGTTTTTGTAAAAGCAATGAAAGGTGATAGAGCGTATTCAAGTCCTGAAAAAGACGATAATACTGGAGAATTCATAGTTAACATAGCAACTCCTATCAAACTCAACAATAATATAGTGGGTGTTATTATAGGTATAGAACATGGGGATGAACTTTCAAAAATAATGGCTAGTCTTAAGTATGGGGATAGGGGATATCCATATATGATTGATAGTAAAGGGACAATTATTGCACATAAAGATATAAGTTTAGTAGAAAGCAAATATAACTTTTTAGAAGAAGCAAAGAAAGATGAACAAGGAAAAAAATTAGCTTATTTAACGGAACAGATGATTGCTGGTAAAAGTGGTAGTGGGGAATATATGTGGAAGGGAGAAATAAAGAGTATGGCCTACGAACCAGTTGTAGGTACAGATTTCTCGATTGGTTTAACTACATATAATGAAGAAATATACAGACCAATTGGTGGGATGATTATAAATCTAATCATAATCGCAATTGTATGTTTTATAGTAGCAGACGTTACGATATATTATATAATTAAAATTTTAAGTAATCTTATTTTAAATATAAAGAAATATGCAGAAGAAATAGCAACTGGCAATTTAACTGGTGAAATACCACAAGAATTACTTGATAGAAAAGATGAAATAGGTAAGCTTTCAAATTCATTTAATGATATGAAGTTGAAATTTGGAAAACTAATTAGAAATTCATCGGCTACATCACAACAACTAGCAGCATCATCACAAGAATTAACGGCAATTGCACAGCAAAATGTAACAACTTCGGGCGAGCTTGCAAATGCAATAGAAGAGGTTGCAAAAACAGCTTCGAGTCAGGCGGGAGATACACAAGAAGGCGTTGAAAACATAATAGATTTAGGTAAAACTATAGAGAAAGAGCAAATTTTCATGAGGGAATTAAACGAATCATATAAAATGATGGTTGAAACAACAAGTAAAGGATTAGGAGTAATAGATTTGCTTGGAAAAAGAAATAAAAAAAGTGAAACCTCAATTAAAGATGTATATGACGATATAATAAAAACAAATGATAGTACTGAAAAAATAGGAAAAGCAAGTCAGATCATAACACAAATAGCTGAGCAAACTAATTTACTTGCACTAAATGCTGCAATAGAAGCGGCAAGAGCAGGTGAACAAGGAAAAGGATTTGCAGTTGTTGCTGATGAAATAAGAAAGCTTGCTGAGCAGTCATCAGAATCAACAAAACAAATAGAGAATACAATAAGTGATTTAAAAGACAACTCTATAAAGACTGTTGAAACGATAAAGACTGTTTTAGGAGTTATACAAAATCAAAGCGATAGCGTTAAAATAACTGAAAAGACTTTCAACGAAATATATGAAGAAATAGGTAAATCTAATGAAACAGTGTCTAAACTATCAGAACTTGAGGAACAAATGATACAGAAAAAAAACAATGTTTCAGATATAATGCAAAATCTATCAGCAATAGCTGAAGAAAATGCTGCGACTACACAAGAGGCAGCTGCATCTGTAAATGAACAAACTGTATCGATGAAAGAAATATCATCTGCTAGTGAAGAGCTTTCAAAAATGGCACAAGATTTACAACAATCAATAGATATATTTAAAATATAATAAATGTCCTGATGCAAAAAATTCACAATAAAAATCCGAGATGAAAATCTCGGATTTTTATTGTGAATTTTTTATTAATCGTTAAAGTGAAACTCTATAACATCTCCATCTTGAACAATATAAGTCTTTCCCTCCATACGCACGAGCCCTTTTTCTTTAGCAGCTACATATGAGCCAAGATTTATAAGGTCGTTGTATTTTACAACTTCAGCACGAATGAATCCTTTTTCAAAATCGGAGTGGATTTTGCCGGCCGCCTGAGGTCCTGTAGAACCTTTTTTTATAGTCCATGCTCGTATCTCTTTTACGCCTGCTGTTAAAAAACTCATAAGACCTAAAAGGTCGTAGCTTGCAACGATAAGTTTATCAAGTCCTGAAGACGATAGTCCGAGTTCAGATAAGAATTCTTTTTTCTCTTCTAATTCCATTCCTGCAAGTTCTTCTTCTATTTTTGCACATATAACAAATACCTTTGAATTTTCTTTTGCAGCTAAATCTTTGACAGATTGAACATACGAGTTAGATACACCATCATCTGTTAAATCTTCTTCATTAACATTTGCAGCATATATAACTGGTTTATAAGTAAGAAGATTTAGCGTTTCGAGTGCGTCTAATTCTTCGTTATCATATGTTTCAAAATCTCTTGCGAATATACCTTTTTCAAGAGCCGCCTTTAATCTTTTAAGCATCTCAAATTCTTTCGCAAGTAATCTATCTAGTCTTATACCCTTTTCAGCTTTTGGTATGCGTTTATCCACTATTTCGAGGTCAGAGAATATAAGTTCAAGGTTTATAGTCTCAATATCACGTGCAGGATTTACAGAGCCGTCAACATGAGTAATATTAGAGTCTTCAAAGCATCTCACAACTTGTAAAACTGCATCTACCTCTCTTATATGCGATAAAAATTTGTTTCCAAGACCTTCGCCCTTGCTCGCACCTTTTACGAGTCCTGCAATGTCAACAAACTCTACTATGGCAGGTAGCGTCTTCTGAGATTTATAAAGAGTTTTTAGTTTTTCTAAACGTTCATCCAATACTTGTGCAATACCAACATTTGGGTCGATAGTGCAAAATGGATAATTTGCTGCCTCTGCGTTTGTGCTATTTGTGAGGCAATTAAAAAGTGTACTTTTGCCTACATTAGGCAATCCAACTATTCCAAGTTTCATATTATTTCAATCCTTTCATTAATCAATATCTGATATCTAACAACTGTTATCGTGTTTATTTTACTATAAAAACAAAAATATTGCAAATAATATATTAGTTTTTATTGATATTTTTATTAGAGTAGTATACAATAGGGAAATACAAGCTGGAGGTGTGACCATGAACAAAACAAAGATTGCATTTTTTGATGCTAAATCATATGATATGGAGTTTTTTAATAAACATAATGAAAAACATGAAGCAAGAATTAAATACTTTGAATATAAGCTAGACGAAGATACAGTGGAACTTGCCAAGAGTTACGATGTAGTTTGTGTTTTTGTAAATGATGATATAAATGAGCAAGTAATAGATAAATTAAGAAAATATGAAGTGGGACTGATAGCTTTAAGGTGTGCAGGGTATAATAATGTCAATTTAAAGGCATTAGGAAATGGCGTGAAGGCTGTAAGGGTACCTGATTATTCTCCATATGCAGTTGCTGAACATGCCACAGCTCTTATAATGACACTAAACAGAAAATGTCACAGAGCATATTTTAGAACGAGAGAAAATAATTTTGCAATTAAGGGATTACTAGGCTTTGACATGCATGGAAAAACAGTAGGCGTTATAGGTACTGGAAAGATTGGTAGAGTTATGATAGATATATTAAAAGGATATGGCGTAAACATATTAGCGTATGACCCATTTCCGAATCTTGATTATGCCAAGGAAAGAGGATTTGAGTATGTTGATTTAGATACATTGTATAAAGAGTCAAACATAATAACATTACATTGTCCACTTACAAAAGAAACCATGCATATAATTAATAGCGAGTCAATAAGTAAGATGAAACATGGTGTAATGATCATAAACACAAGTAGAGGGAGCCTTATAGATACAGTAGAGCTATTAGAAGCTTTAAAATCAGGTAAAATTGGATATGCTGGGCTAGATGTTTATGAAGAGGAAGCAGGCTACTTTTTTGAAGATAATTCAGATATAATAATAGAAGATGATGTATTATCTAGGCTGCTCACACTACCAAATGTTATAATTACATCACATCAAGCATTCTTTACAGAAGAAGCATTAGACGGGATAGCACATGTAACACTGGAAAATATAAGGAAATATCGGACAGGCGAGGAATTGGAAAATGAAGTGAAGTGAGTATTGATATTGTAATAGGTGTGTCAAATATAATATGATAATATGCAAAATAGTAGATAATACTCATAAAATATATTGAATATAAAGGGATAGTGTAGTATTTAGTACTATAAATATTTTACACTACCTAAACAACAAAGGGGAGAAGCAAGCCATGAAAAACATAACATTATTACGAAAAAGATATATACCTAATGAAGTAATTGATATATCAAGTGATGAAATACTTTATGTAGACGATGAATTATTAGTGAGTAAATGGGTTCCTATACATAAACGCGACGATGATATAAAAGAAGGAATTGCATATTTATATATAAAAAGAGGATTTAAAATAGCTAAAAGATATAATGGTCAAGGAGAGCTTAAACATTATTATTGTGATATAATGCAGGTAGAAGTCGATGAAGAAAAAAAGGTATATACAGAAATAGACTTACTTGTAGATGTAGTAGTATATCCAGATGGGAGAGTAATGGTACTTGATTTAGATGAGCTAGTGGATGCAAGAGAACAAGGATTAATAACAGAAACACAGCTTTTATATGCATTAAGTCGTGCAAATGAGCTACTTAATATTATATATCAGGGGAAGTTTGAAATGATGTGCGATAAAAAGTTTTAGAAATAAGTAACAATAAAAATAAAGCACAAAGTAGATAAATGAAAAATTTGCCTACTTTTTTACTTTAATAGTTGAAAAAATATGAGATTTAGTATAAAATAGTTTTAACAACTAAAGATAAGGAATATACATAAGAAAAAAATGAAAGGTGGAAAGATATGAAGACACTTGAGGAGTTTAGAGGGTACTTTGAAAATGAAATAAGACCAGTAATAGAGCCACTAGAAAATGAAAGAATAAAGGTAATGAAAAAGAGTTCTGTAGCTTTAGTGATAATGATAATAATACCTATATTTTTAATAACATTTGGACATAAGTTTTTATTTAATATGAATAGTGACATGATCCAATTTATAATTTTCGGATATATGGCTTTATGTGGTATAATATTATATTGGTTTAAGAAATCATATGTTTCAGAGTTTAAGGATAAAATAATAGAAAGAATAGTGAGCTTTTTTGATAGTAGTTTTGAGTACAAGAAAGAAGGTTGCATTCGTCAATCAATTTTTGAAGATTGTGATATATTTGATACTACTCCTAATATGTACTCGGGAGATGACTATGTTTGTGGTTTTGTATTGGACGAAGAATATCTTGAAAAAGTACAAGAAAGAAAAGGAACAAGCATTGAATTTTCAGAAATAGATGCACAAAGAGAAAGTGGATCAGGCAAAAACAGAACAGTGGTAAGAATATTTAAAGGATTATTTTTTATAGCAGATTACAATAAAAATTTCAGCGGGTTTACAAAGGTATTACCAGATAATAAGAAAAAATGGCTATTTGGAGGCAAAGATAGAGTAGCGTTAGAAGACCCAGAGTTTGAAAAGTTTTTTGAAGTATATAGCACTGACCAAATAGAAGCAAGATATATACTAACTCCAAGTCTGATGGATAGATTGAAAAAATTTAAACTAAAAACAGGAAGACCAGTATATGCATCTTTCAAAGCTGATAAAATACATATAGCGATTGAATATAATAGAAACCTATTTGAGCCTGATGTGTTTAAATCGTTATACGATTTTGCACCAATGCAACAGTACTTTGAAGACCTACAATTTGCAATAAGCATAGTTGACGAGTTAAATCTGAATACTAGAATATGGAGTAAAGAATAGAAGAAGAATGGAGAAAAAATAATGGATGATAAGACAAATATTAAAAAGGGAAAAAACACTTTGAATTCAGTGATAATTGTGCTAATATTAACTGTTGCAACCAAACTCTTAGGGTTTGTTAGGGAAGCACTTATTGGTAGTAATTTTGGAACGGGTGTTGAGGCTGACGCATATCAAATGGCCCAAAGAATCACAATAACTATATTTATGGCTATAGGTGCTGCAATAACTGTAAGTGTTGTGCCGATAATAACAAAATATTATACAAAAGGTGAAAATGAAAAGGCAAATAAATTTATTAACAAGGTAATTACATTTTTTTTAATGTTATCAGCAGGTATTACAATACTTGTGTTGTTTTTTGCAAAAGAATATACCTCTATTATTGCAGGAGGATTTACTGGTGAAAGACTAGCATTAACGATAGATTTTGTAAAGATATTATTTCCAAGTTGTATGGTTATATTTGCTGCCTATGTAATAAGGGCGGTTCTTCAGTCTAGGGAAAGTTTTATAGGATATTCGATAATGAGTGTACCTTTTAACTTGTTTTTAATCTTATATTTGATGTTTTGGGTTGGAGATTATGGTATATATGGATTAGTAGTTTCTACATTAATTGCATGGGCGTTTCAACTGATTATTCAAATCCCCTTTACGGCAAAAGATAAAATGAAGTATGCACTTGATTTTAAGATAGCAAAAGACAAAGATATAAATAAATTTTTTATATTATTTATGCCTATATTGTTTTCTACTTTGATATATAGTGTGAGCACAATAATAGATTCAAGGTTTGCATCTAGTCTGCCAGAAGGTAGAGTATCTGCATTAAATTATGGGTATGGAATTTATGCGGCGATAGCGCAAACTCTTATCTATAGCATAAGTGCAGTTTTATTTCCAAAGTTAGTAGATAACTTTAATGTTAAGGAGTTTACTGAATTTAAAGTGGATGTAAAAAACATAATAAATAATATTTTTTATATAATGATTCCAGCACAGTTTGGGCTTATAGTCCTCAGTCGTCCTTTTGTTGAGATGGTATTTATGAGAGGAAAGTTCGATATAAACTCTGCAAATCTTACACAATCAGCATTTATATTTTTCAGTGTAGGACTTGTAGGCTTTGCACTACAGGAAATAATAAGCAAGACATATTTTTCAGTAAACGATACAAAAATACCTACAATAACAGCAATACTTAGTGTTATTCTAAATATTGTTTTAAATATTATATTAATTGGAACACTAGGTATGAAAGGACTTGCATTAGCAACATCAATATCAATAACTTTTAATGCCATAGTTATGTATATAGTATTCCAAATAAAGTATGGAAAGTGGGATAATATAGAGGTTATATGGAATGGAACAAGAGTACTTGCAGCAAGTCTGATAATGTATTTTTCAGTAAATTATTTATTAATAAATTTAAATAAAGTTATTGCTATAAGTAACAACTTTGTGTATAATTTAGTAAGTCTTGTTGTTGCATCTTTATTTGGAATTGTAGTTTACGGATTAGCTACATACATTTTAAAAGTAAAACAAACCGAAGAGCTAGTTGAGAAAATAGCAGGGATGATAAAAAGGAGAAAAACATGAAAATAATTGATGAAAAAGGAAGATTGTTCAGTAGTATAAATATTATAGACTTACTTGTAATACTATTTATTGTTGCTATTGGTGGGGTAGTATTAACGAAAACTAGTTTTATGAAAAAGGTAAATGTGTTAGAAAATAAAAAGGCATATGAGATTCAAGTTCTTGTAAAATCGATACTTCCAGAAATGGCTGAGCAAGTCAAAGTAAAAGATATAATTCTGGAAGATGCATCAAGCACGGTATTAGGTGAAGTAACAAATATAGATGTAAAAGTAACAAAAAATGAAGTACCGACTGCTGACGGTAAAATTGTAGTCGCGAATGTAGATACAAGACGAGATATTATTATTACTATCAAAGGAATAGGACAATTTGATGTACAAAAAGGTCTTATGTTGGGAAACAAAGATTGGCAAGCGGGTGGATCTATAGTTATAAAATCATCGAAGGTTAAGTTTTTAGGTAATATATATAAAATTATCAATTAGGGGTTAATTGATTAAATGGGGAGTTGTAAACACATGAATATAGTTAATAACTCAGGTATAGTGATTTTTATAAAGGGTACAATAATTTGTTATCAAAATAGCGTTCTTTATAAAATTACGCAAAAAATGAGAGATTATGTTATCAATATATTAAGAAATAGCTATGTAGCAGGGTGTATATTTAATGAAAACAAGGGAAATGATTATTTTGAAAACAGTATAACATATAGAATAATACTTT
Source organism: Clostridiales bacterium GWD2_32_19 (assembly GCA_001795385.1). GTDB lineage: Bacteria > Bacillota > Clostridia > Lachnospirales > UBA12420 > UBA12420. Next base: position 28,453 of record MGOU01000041.1, on the reverse strand, counting down.
GGGTATACAAAACCAAGAGAGATATGTTTAGATGCTTAATTAAATGGTCTAATGAAAGCTCAATACTTATAATATTGAGCCATATAAAAAAAGTAGGGACAAAATGTTTTGAAAGTTTATTTGAAATATACAAATATAGCATAATTTATAATATGTATTTAGACTGGATAGAGAGTGAAGTGATATGATGTTAAGTTTAGTAATGCTAGTAGTAGGAGGTTTGCTGCTTATATATAACGAAAAATTTTGTCTGTATTTTTTAGCTTTTATTTTACCTTTTACACGAGCATCGCAGTCTTTAGTACTATGCTTGATCGTAGTGTTACTTGCACTTAAGATATTATTTAGAATATTTAGAAGTAAAGAATCGTTATACAAAAGGACATTTTTTGATGTATCGGGTTCCATGCTATTCGTAGTTTGGATTGTTACCACACTTACATCTGTGAGCATAAAAGGAAGTATAACTGATTTCATTATAAGCACATTAGGACTGCTATTTTGTTTTATATGTATACAAGTTCTAGAAAAAAAGCAAGATTATATAAATATCATAACAAGCATAATTGTTTCAAATGTAATAATAAGTGCGTATGGATTATACCAATTTTTTATCGAAAAGCCAATAAAAACTGAGTGGGTAGATCCTACTATAAACCCAGACTTACAAGTAAGAGCGTATTCGGTTTTAGGGAACCCTAATATATTATCACAATATTTATTATTAGTTCTTCCAATTGGGATAATGCTAATGTTGTATAAGAAAAAACTATTACACAAATCTATTTTAGCTGTATGTAATGTAGTTATTTTAGTTTGTTTATTACTAACTTTCTCAAGAGCATCTTTACTTGGACTTATAGTGTCTTTCCTTACAATCGGGATTTTAAATTATACTCAAGCCCTAATATTAATGATACCACTCGCGATTGTTGCGCTGATTATATTTGCTCCAAGGGTACTTGAGAGACTACTCACTAGTTTTAATACAAATGATACTTCTATTTCAAGTAGAGTCACGCTTTGGCAGGATGTAATGCAAATAATAAAAGATTACTGGATGACTGGTGTTGGATTTGGAGTTACTGCATTTTCGGGCATGTATTTATTGTATAAGCACCAATACTTAACAGCGCTTCATGCACATAATTTATATCTTGAAATACTTGCAGAAACAGGGATTGTAGGGTTTTTAGTATTTGCATTTTTTGTTTTTAGTGTAATAACAAACTTAATGAAAAATTATATCTCTACAAAAGATAGGTTCAATAAATATATTATGTTAGGCATACTAGCTGCATTTTTAGGGATACTTGTAAATGGGTTTGCAGAATATACTTGGTCGGACTTTAGGGTAGTAGCAATGTTTTGGATTGTGATAGGTATTGGCGCGGCATTAACCCGAAAACAAGAAACACTGCAAGATAATTAATACGAGATGAGGAATAATAATGAAAGATGTATTAATACTAGGATATTATGGATATGAAAACTGTGGTGATGATGCTATACTGATATCTATAAAAAATGTGTTGAAAACCATTGATAAAGATATGAATATGACAGTATTATCAAATAATCCTAAGATGACTAAAAAACTGTATGGAGTTAATGCCGTTTATCGCTTTAATCCATTTGGTTTACTTTGGGCGGTCATAAAGTGTGATTTGTTACTCGGTGGTGGAGGAACATTACTTCAAGATAGATCAAGTAAGAGATCAATTATATATTATCTTAGTGTCATATTTGCTGTGAAGTTACTAGGAAAAAAGGTAATACTTTATTCAAATGGTATAGGACCTATAATAGGAAAATTCAATTTAAAGTTAACAAGCAAGATAATAGATAACGTTGATGTAATAACATTTAGAGAAGAATCTTCAAAAGAATTTTTGGAGGGTATTGGAGTCAAAAAGCCAAAAATGCTTATTACAACAGATGCAGTTTTTGGACTTGATAGGGTTTCAAAGGATGATTATAAATATATATTTGAGAAAAACAATATACCCATGGATAAAGAAATATTTGGAGTATCAGTTAGGGAATGGAAAAATAAAGACAGCTACTTTGCAGAAAGGATAGCAGAAATATGTGATTATTTGATAAAAAATAAAAATATGAACATAGTTTTTTTAAATATGCAGTATGAACAAGATAAAAAGATTTCTGAAAAAATAATAGCCAAAATGAAAAATAAACCATATATGATATCAGAAAAGCTATCGCCACTTGAAGTGCTGGGGGCAACAGCAAATTTTAAAACTATGATAAGTATGAGATTGCACGGTATAATATTTTCTGCAAAACAAAGGGTACCAGTTGCAGGACTTATATATGATCCTAAAGTTGATTATTATCTAGAAACTTTGGACATGCCCGCAATAGGAAGTGTAGATGAGATAAACATAAGTAAAGCTATAGAAAAAATAAATGATTTAATAGATAACAATGCAGTGCATACAGCAAAGCTTGATAAAATAGTAACGAAATTAGAACAAGATGAGAGAATGAATGGGGAAGAGTTTAGAAAATTGATGTCTGTAAGGGGATAAAATTTAATCTCTTTGGGTTTAATTCCCCGTCGGCTTGCCGCG
>MGOU01000041.1:0-25842 GCA_001795385.1 Clostridiales bacterium GWD2_32_19 | reverse complement strand
AATCTCGTTTTTGAAAGATGAGATTGCTTCGCAAAAAACGCTCGCAATGACAACATGATACCCCGTCGGCTTGCCGCGGGGAGATTCATTGTGGAGGATACATGATATCTGCAAATTACCAAATTAGGAGAGTGAAAACATGAGTAAAGTAAATATCCTAGGCGTTAATATTGATAAAGTTACAATGAAAGATGCAATAAAAATGGTAATGGTTTTTTTAGAATCTGACAAGCTAAATCCAATATACACTCCAAATCCTGAGTTTATAATGAATGCCAGGGAAGACGGGGAGTTTAAAAAAATATTAAATGAAGGAGCATTAGTAATACCGGATGGAATAGGTGTTATATATGCAGCAAGGATTAATGGGGAACCTTTACTAGAAAGAGTTCCAGGATATGAGTTGACAGAGAACATATTAAAAGAAATAAGTGATAAAAAGTATACAGCATATTTTTTGGGTGCTAAAGGTGATATTGCAAAGTTAGCAGCTGAAAGAATGATGGAAAAATATCCAGGGCTTAAGGTAGTTGGATGGAGAAATGGATATTTTAAGACAGAAGATGAAAACGAAATAATAGATGAAATAAATAGACTTGGAGTTGATTATCTTGTAGTGGGATTAGGATCTCCGAGACAAGAAAAGTTTATTTATAGAAATAAAGAGAAGCTAAAGGTAAAGGCTGCTATAGGGAATGGGGGGACGCTTGATATTATGGCAGGTATTGCAAAGCGTGCACCAGTAATATTTCAAAAAACGGGTCTTGAGTGGTTTTATAGATTATTAAAACAACCATCAAGATTTGGAAGAATGCTAAAGTTACCAGAATTTATGTCGATAATTATATGGAATAGGATAAAAAAGAACAAATAATTAACAATTCATAAATAATTATTACTTTTTATTAACAAAAATTGCTAAATATCTTGACAAAATTTTATAAAAGTATATAATAATAAATAAATGTAAATAAAAATAATGTTTGGAGGTCTTTTCATGAAAAAACAAATGAATATGAAAGAGTATTGGACTGAGACAGTTGATAGTGTTACGGCAAAGTGGAACTGGATTTCAGGTAAAACCTACAAAGATATAAAAAAAGAAAAGATGCTTTTAGATGAAAGAGTAAGAGGGCTTGGAATAGATGTAGAAACTTTAAAAATAAAGCTTGCTTCTACAGAAATAGACTTGAAAGCTTCAGAAATAGAAAAAGAGACAATTAAAATGCAGTTAGAAGAAAAGAAAATGAAGTTAGTTGATTTAAGATTAAAAGTAAATCAACTAGAAACTATGACTGTTACATCTGATATCGAAGTTAATCAAATACTAAAACAGTTAAATATGAAAGAAGAAGAGACTGAAACATTAAAGAAAACAATATTTAATGTTATAGCAATGTTATGCGCAATGTCTGAAAATGAAAAATATCAAGATATTATACATATACAAACGAATACTATTGATGAAATAGGTAATGAAAATCATAGTATATATGTTACATATGCTGGACAAACAGTAGAAATACAAACACAAGATGTTTTAGAAAGACAAGAAGCAAAAGCTGAAACAACAAAAAGTAATGACAAAATAATAAACTTTAATCCATACGCAATGTTTGAAGAAGAAGATGAGATGGAGCAAGCAGAATAAAATACAAACAAGAGTTGTGACAGTTGTCGCAACTTTTTTTGGATATGGAGTGATAAAAACGTGCTAATGATAAAATTAATAGTATTTTATACAATGTTTTCGTATCAAATTACTACAGGCTTTGATGCACAATCAACGCCAGTTATGATGTTCGATAATATAAAACTAGAAAGAGATAGTGATAATGTAAAGATGGCTTTTGTTGGGGATGTAATGGTGCATGGGCCGCAACTTAAGGCTCAATATGATAAGAGTACAGGAAAGTACGATTTCTCAAATAACTTTAAATATATAAAAAAATATATAGAAGCTGCAGATATTGCAGTATTGAATTTTGAGACAACAGTGGCAGGGATAGATAAAGGTGGCTATACAAGCTTTCCTAGGTTTAATTCGCCAGATGAACTGGTATATGCATTAAAGGATGTAGGATTTGATATTGCTTGTGTATGTAATAATCATACGCTAGACAGGAAAGCATATGGATTAAACAGAACACTAGATGTACTTAGGCAAAATGATATAACATATACAGGTGCAAAAAAAGATGAAAAAGATAACAATTATATGATTATTGAAAAGAAAAATATAAAGATAGGTGTTGCTGCATATACGTACGAGAAAGATGTGAATGGTAAAGATACTTTAAATGGCAATGTAATACCTGAAAACGAAAAGGCACTTATAAATACATTTGATTATGATTATATAGATGAAGAATTAATTAAGATGAAAGAAGTTATAGATAATATGAAAAAAGATGGTGCAGAATTCATAATATTTGAGTTACATTGGGGAAACGAGTATCAAGAAGAGCCAAATGCATACCAACAAAAAATAGCAAATTTTTTATGTGAAAATGGAGTTAATGTTATAGTAGGAAGTCATCCACACATATTGCAGAAGTTTGATACTATAGAAGTTGGTAATAAAAAAACATATGTTTTTTACTCTATAGGAAACTTCATATCAAATCAAAGATATGAAATATTAAAGCAAAGAAAATCAGAAAATGGAATAATAATAGAGCTAGATATAAGTAAAAATATATTGGGAGAAGTAAATGTAAGTAAGGTGAATTACATACCGACATGGGTTAATAAATATGTAGAAAATGGTAAAACGAATTACGAAATACTGCCACTAAACGAGAATTTAACCGAGTTTAAACTTAGCTACAAAGACAATTTGTGGCGAGCACAAAACGCGCTAAAGATGATACAAGAGGTAATAGAAAAAGGCAGTATGAAAATAAGCATAAAAAATGCTATTGTCCCAAGTATTTGAGTTTTAATCAAAAATCAAGGTTACCCTAAAAATGCTAGTATGTACTAGCATTTTTTTATAGCACAAGAATATTATAATATAATGTGTGCTGATTATTAGATATTTGGAAGAACAAACACTAGTTGGTCATTGTAGAAAGGAGATTATAGTATGTGTGGAATAGTAGGATGGGTAAATTTAAAGGAGAGCATAAAAGACAAAACATATATGATTGAAAATATGACTGAAACACTTGCAAAAAGAGGACCTGATGCAGGGGGAGTCTACGCGAAGGAGAATATATTATTTGGTCATAGGCGACTTGCTATAGTCGATTTAGAAGGTGGAAAACAACCAATGACTAGAAAAATGGGTAAGTTCGAATATACATTAATATATAATGGAGAGTTATATAATACAGAAGATTTGAGGAAGATACTGATTGAAAGAGGGTATATCTTTGAAGGTTATTCCGATACAGAGGTTCTGCTTGTAAGTTATATTGAATTTAAAGAAGAATGTGTAAATTATTTAAACGGAATATATGCTTTTGCAATATATGATGGATACAAAAGTCAAATATTTATGGCAAGGGATAGATTAGGGGTTAAGCCACTATTTTATACAGTTAAAGGGAATAACTTTATCTTTGCTTCAGAGCTAAAAGCAATACTCGCTCATGATATGATAGAACCAGTATTAGGCGAGAGAGGAATCTTCGAAATATTTGGATTAGGACCATCTAGGACGCAGGGTTGTGGCATATTTGAAAATATAAATGAGGTCTTACCTGGGGAATACATGGTGTATAACCAAAATGGGTTATATAAGAAAACCTACTGGGAGGTAGAAACTAGGGAGCATATAGACAATCTAGAAACTACAATAGAAAAGGTAAGGGAGCTCGTTGTAGATGCCATAAAAAGGCAGCTGGTATCTGACAGACCGATATGTACATTTCTATCAGGAGGGCTTGACTCAAGTATAATATCAGCGGTAGCAGCAGATCACATAAAGGAAAATGGACTAGAAAATTTAAAGACATTCTCAATAGATTATGCAGGAAATGACAAATATTTCAAACCAAACCTGTATCAACCTAACTCGGATAATGATTATATAAGTATAATGGTAAATAAAATAGGATCAGAACATCATCAAATAATCATTACACAGGAAGATTTATTTGAAGCATTGCACGAGTCAGTACTTGCTTGCGATTTGCCAGGAATGGCTGATATAGACTCCTCTTTATATCTATTTTGTAAGGAAATAAGAAAAGAAGCTGTAGTTGGTTTGTCAGGTGAATGTGCCGATGAAATTTTTGGAGGGTATCCATGGTTTACAAATGAAAGCAAAGGTGAGATATTTCCATGGATAAAGAAATTAGATGAGAGAATAGAAATTATGTCCCCAAACCTAAACAATCAAAGACTCACAGAGTATGTTAGAACAGCATATGATGATACAATTAGCAGAATGCCACAGGTGAACGGAAATGATAAGGAAGCAGAAAAGAAGAAGATGTACTATATAAACAGGATGTGGTTTATGCAAACGTTACTCAACAGGAAAGATAGAATGAGTATGAGAAATAGCCTAGAAGTTCGTGTACCATTTGCTGATCACAGGCTGGTGGAGTATTTGTGGAATGTACCTTGGGAGATGCAATATTTGAATGGACAAGAAAAAGGTCTCTTACGAGAGGCGGTAAAAGGTCTTTTGCCAGAAGAAGTAAGACTAAGAAAGAAAAGTCCATATCCTAAAACACACAATCCTCTATACACAAACATAGTGAAAGTATGGATGAGACAAATACTTGAGGACAGAAGCGCTCCGTTGTTAGAGCTTATAAATAAGGAAAAAGTCAAAAATATGGTTGATAATATAGATGATTATGGGAACACACCATTTTTTGGCCAACTCATGACTGGGCCTCAGACTTTGGCATATTTGATACAGATAAATATGTGGATGGAAGAGTACGGGGTGAGGGTGAAAGTTTAAGGTTCTCACTTACGAACAATATATTATATGAGAGAGAAAAATTTTGTAATAATCAATTTCATTTTTGAATATAAATAATATTGTAGGTAAAATAAAAAATAGAAAAGGGGCGATAATTTGAATCATGAAATAAATCCACAAATGAATCAAGGTATGAATCCACAAATGAATCAAGGCATGATGAATCAAGGCATGATTCCACAAATGAACCAACAAATGAACAAAGCAATGATGAATGAGGAAAAGATGGGTATGAAAGATGAAAGTATAATGGAAATAGTAGATGCATTAAATATAACTTTGGCAAATCTAAATATATTGTATGTGAAACTACATAATTTTCATTGGAATGTAGTAGGTATGGGATTCTTCGATATGCATGCAAAAACTCAAGAGTTATATGAACATGTAGCAGAGATGTTAGATGGAGTTGCTGAGAAAATAAGAATGTATGGATATAATCCACTTGCATCGATGCAATCGTATTTAAAGGTAGGAACAATAAAAGAAGCGCCAAGTGAAAATATAAATGCAACAACCGTAGCAAATATAATTGAAGAAGATTTTGAAGAAATGCTTATAGGACTAAAGGAGTTAGATGAAATAGCAAAGGATACTTTAGACGAATGCTTAATAAATATGATAGCAGATTCAATGTGCTTTTTTGAAAAAAATATTTGGATAATGAATGCATATAAAACAAGATAATTGCAATATAAAAACTGTACTATACTCAACCTGAGTATAGTACAGTTTTTTTGGTTCTACCCCTAAGGTAGGGGAGGAACTATAAAAAAATATTATTTATTTTTTAAAATTGAGTACGGGGTTGCATTTTTTATTTTATTTGGTATAATATAGTCTAGAAACTATTTATTAAATATAATAATTAGTAAAAAAATAAGAATAAAGATGCGTGTACTTTAAGGAGGAGATATTATATGAGTAAAGAAGAAAAAATGTTAGGGCAAGTTCAAATAGCGAATGAGGTTATAGAATCAATTGCAAGCATATCAGCTGTAGAAGTAGATGGAGTTTACGGGATGGCTGGTAATGTTACTGGAGATTTAATGAAGCTTATTGGTGTTAAAAATTTAGCTCAAGGGGTTAAAGTAGATGTTGAAGAAAGAAAAGTAAAACTTGATATTTTTGTTATTGTCAGGTTTGGATATGAAATACCAAAACTAGCGAGTGAGCTTCAAACTAAAATTAAGACAGAAGTTGAGACAATGTCAGGACTCGAAGTTACTGCTGTAAATATAAATATTGCAGGTGTATTTGCAAATGGAGTGAAATAGAGATGAAGAGAAGACAAGCACGAGAGCATATTTTACAAATACTATTTCAAATTAATTTTCACCCAAGGGAAGAGTTCGCACAAAAGGTTAAATTGTATTTAGAAAACAATGATCCAATGGATGAAGAAATGAAGGAGTTTGTTACTAGTTATGTAAATGGCGTAGCAAAAAATATAGATGAAATAGATAAAGTAATTAACGAAAAATCTAAAGGTTGGAAAACCACTAGAATGTCTAATACTGATGTTACTATACTTAGGATTTCAGTGTATGAAATAGTATTCTTGAAAGATATCCCAATAAACATTTCGATAAATGAAGCAGTAGAGTTAGCGAAAAAATATTCTAATGATGACTCGCCAGGATTTGTTAACGCACTGCTCGGAGATATAGTGAGGGAGTAAAACACTATTTGTCATACATCGCAATAACAAAGTCTAAAACATAAAAGGAGAAAATTATGTTTAAAGAAGAGTTGCAAAAGAAAGTGAAATACGTTGAAAGCTTACTTAAAAACCATGCAATTTTACGGGATAATGAAGCAAAGACATTATTTGAAGCTATGAATTATAGCTTGTTTGCTGGCGGTAAAAGACTAAGACCAATTATGGTTTTGGAAGGCTTCAATTTATTAAATGGAGAAGAAATAGGAATAGCAGAAGTGTATGCAGTAGCTACGGAGATGATACATACCTTCTCACTTATACATGATGACCTGCCCGCTATGGATGATGATGATTACAGAAGAGGCAAACTTACTAATCATAAAATATATGGTGATGGAATAGCAATTCTTGCAGGAGATTCGTTATTAAACTATGCATATGAGAATATAATTAGTAATATAAAGAAATCAAAATATAAAGATAGATGTATTGAAGCTTTGGATGTGCTAATGAACGCTATAGGACCTTTTGGTATCATGGCTGGACAAACAGCAGATTTAATTAATGAAAACAATAAAGATGTAAGTGTGGAAACATTAAGATTTATTCATGAGTATAAAACTACTATTTTTATACGTGCGTGCTTAAAGGTGGGAGTTATACTTGCCGGAGGAAATGAGAGGCAAATAGATGCTATAGACAAGTATGGTTACAACATTGGTCTAGCATTTCAAATACAAGATGATATACTAGATGTTATAGGTGATTCAAAAGAATTAGGTAAACTAGTAGGTAGTGATGAAAAAAATGATAAAGCAACTTATGTGAAGATTGTGGGACTAGAGGAATCAAAAAAAGAGGTAGAAAGACTTACAAATGGGGCTATAGAAATAATAAAAAGTGAGTTTGACGAAGAAAAGACAAAGTTTTTAATAGCACTTGCTGAATATCTGAAAAATAGGACAAAATAAAAGTGAAAAATTAAAATTTATAAAATATGTATAAGTTTTGATAAGAAATCGTTTATTATAGCGAAATGTCCTCTAACCGTCATCCTAAGAATGATGTGTCGGAGGAAACTGGAGGAGAAAAACTTGAATACTTTTAATAAGATTGAGTTTATATTTAGTAATGAAATTTTGGTTGTTTCCATATTAGCTTGGTTTGTAGCACAACTAATAAAAGTGATTATAGTGATAATAAAAGATAAAAGAATTGATTTCACTAAGTTTGTAAGTTCTGGGGGGATGCCTAGTTCGCATTCTGCGTTTGTTTCTGCAATGAGCTTTGCAGTAGGTGAAAAACTGGGGTATGATGATCCGTTATTTGCTGTAGCTTTAATTATTAGTATGGTTGTAATGTATGATGCTTCAGGAGTTAGAAGGGCTGCAGGGAAACAAGCAGAGGTTCTTAATAAGCTTGTATATGAAATAGACGAGGATTTGAGTGGAGAGAGATTGAAAGAACTTATAGGACACACTCCAATAGAAGTTGTAATCGGAGCAATATTGGGTGCATCACTTGCAATAATCTTTATTTGACATTTACAGTTTTAAAAAATTGTGATATAATATGTATTACTAAAGATGCAGTATTCTAGTTAATATATTTATTTCTGAAGGCGGGGCTAAAAATCCGTTTAAGGGCATATCGATGAAACCTCTGGTTTTGGCTTGTGACGCCCAGTCATGGGCTATTGCTGGGGGATAGGGGGAAAGGGCGATCCACAATGGCATGTGGGCGTTGACCCTTTTTCTGTGGAGGCTTACTTTTAAAATGTGAATGCATTTTATGTAAGATTAAACCTGTTGTGCGGTCAAAGTAGGCTGCGAACAGTGTAGCCTTCCTTGCGTAAAGAAAGGGAGGAATGCTTAAGGGCATGAAACCTTTCTTGCAAAAGAGGATAGGGAATAAATATATTTTTGGGGAAAGCCCCTAGACTGTTGTACGCAAGCATGTTAAGGATTACAGTATGACTTTAAGGTGATCTAGCTCCATTTATGGCGACATAGTGGGAATTTGATTAAAGGGAAACCTCTAGTTTGGCGACAAATTAGTACGAATTCGGGAAAACCTGCTGGACCATATGCCATAAAATTTACTTAACATGCTGTCTTTAGTTATTTTTTATTAGGATGTGATTTACACTTGGCAAAATATCATATAAAGTTTAAAAAGAAAAACATAAATACTACAAGTAATAAATGGATAATTATAATAACTATATGGACTTTTGTAATAGCACTTGTTCTCAATTTTATTTCTAATATTTTAATGGAAAAGATGAATATATTGGCGTCTTTTTTTATTCTACTTGTAATAGTTCTATTTGCTATAATATGTGATGCAATAGGTACTGCGGTAGCATCTGCAGGAGAAATACCTATTCACTCAATGGCAGCAAGTAAGGTAAAAGGTGCAAAAGAAGCTATAATTATTATAAGAAATGCTAGTGCGGTAGCTAACTTTTTTAATGATGTTATTGGAGATATAGCAAGTATAATTTCGGGTGCAGCATCTGCCATTATAGTTATTAAAATCGTAGAAAATTTTACATCTTTTGATAAATCTTGGCTTGATATATTAATTGCTTCAATACTTGCAGCAATTATGGTAAGTGGCAAAGCTATAGGAAAGGGCTTTGCAATAAAAAATGCAAACTTTATAGTGTACAAGCTTGGGTATGTCATAAGTTTCTTTTCGAAAGAAAAAATATGATATATATTAAATATAACAATAAACAACATACATTTCTAATATAATAAAATGTTTTTTGGACAAAATAAGAGTACAGATATTAGTTAACAGTTAGCGGTTAATAAATCTTTGCTCTTTTTTTGTACTTTGCTGGCTGTTTACTTTTAACTAAAGTGGGGTGATTTTGTGAAAAAATATTTTATATTACTAGTATTGACAAGTTGTTTATTATTTTATACAGGATGTGCAAAAAATTCTGAAAAAATTCAAACTAGGATTTCGGCAGAGGAAATAAATAAAACAGAGTATGTACAAGATAAAGTTATACTAATAAATGATAAAGATACAAATCTATTAGCAACAAAGATATTGAAAAATGAAGATGTAGACAAAGTAATTATTATAAAGACGGGAAATAATATATTAGTAGGAACAAAATTAAGAAGTTTGAATACTGCAGCTAACATATATGACTTTAAGGATAAAGTAAAGCAAGATGTAGTAGATCAGTATGGAAATACAAGAGATATAACGATAATAACTACAGATAATTTATTTGCAAGATTAGAAAAGCTGGCAAGTGATATAAGAAATAACAAACCAATAACAGGATTTTTTGAAGATATAGGGGATATTGTAAAAAATGTAATTCCAATAATGTGAACAAAAAGTGACTTTAAATTATACTACATTAAAGTCATTTTTTATATTATTATGAGTAGAACATTTTTTTTAACATGAAGTGACATAAATTGTATCTAAAATGTTACAGATAAATAACATTTTAAATTTTTTATTGACAAATTGAAAACATATATTATAATAAAACTAGAATACATAAAAAATTATTGGTTAAGGGGAGATAAGGATGAAAGTAAATTTTGTTGTTCAATTAAACGATTCAGAAGTAACACAAGAACAAGTTGTAAATGCAGTGAAGGAATCATGGAAGAACCAAGGGAATATGGTAAAGGATATTGAAAACTTAGACCTATACTATAATGCAGCAGAAGCTAAATGCTACTATGTAATAAATGGAACAAATAAAGGCACATTATAAAACATAAAAAAGTTCAAGCATAAAGCTTGAATTTTTTTATGTTTTATATTAAAATAGATAATATAATTGTGATAAAGGGTAAGGTGTGATATCACACTGTTGAAATGGAGTGAAAATATGGCAATAGATAATAGAAGTGATAGGGAAAAACGAAGAAATGAGAGACATGAAAAGGATAGAAAGCAAAAAAGGAGAAGAAAAAGAACCAACATGATGTTGAATAGATTCATTGGATGTTTGGTTATAATAATATTTGCATATTCTTTTTATGGATTTGGAATAAATGTATTTCACAAAAACATTGCTACGAGCATTGCAGAGCCCGGGGAAATAGAAAATGCTATAAATACAATCGGAAAAATAATAAGGAATGAAACGATTGTTTACTCAACTCATTCTGGAAATGTAGAATATCTTTGTGGAGAGGGAGAGAAAGTACCAAAAGATTTTGTTGTAGTTAAAATAAAGGATAAAAATAAAGAAACAAATTTAGAAGAAAAGATAAATAAGATAGACCAAGAAATAAAAACAATTCAAACAAAAAGAGAAGATGTCTCATACTATAAACCAGAGTTTGAAGAAATTAATAAAGACATTGATAATTCAATTGAAAAATATCAAAGGTTAATTGGAACTAGTTATAATTTTAATATATATGATTTAAGAAATGAAATAGAAAGTAAGATAAATTTAAAAGACACATTAGTAATTAGTGAAGACACAAATACCACAACAGGATATAAAGATGAGAGAATAGCTTATGAAAAGGCGTTAAGTGAAAACGAAAGAGCAGTGAAAGCGCAAACTTCTGGTATAGTTTCATACTATATTGACGGATTTGAAGAGATATATAAGAAAGACAATTTTTTAACTGTTTTTAACAACGATAATATTGATTTGAAAAAGATGGTTACATCTGTTAAAAAGGAAGTAATAAATAAGGGAGATCCTGCATTCAAAATAATAAGTACATATGACTGGTATATTGCTTGTAAAGTAAGCACGAAAAAGTCGGAAAATTGGCTGGTTGGTGATAATAAAAAACTAAGATTCATAGATATACATGTAATTCAAAGTGCGGAGATAGAAGATATAATAAAAGGTAAAGATACAAATATAGTATTGTTTAAGTTAACAGAACAAATGGAAAATTTACTTCAATTTAGAAATATAGATATAGGAGTTATCGAAAGTGAAACAACAGGGATTAAAATTCCTAACTCGTCAGTGGCTAAAGTTAATGTATATGCCATCCCAAAAGAATGTATAACAAACGATAATAAAAATACATTCATAACTAAAAAAATAAGTGGTTCTAATGTAAGACAAGATATAAAAACATTTTGTGAAGACTCACAAAATGTTTATGTAAAAGTAGAAGACGAGACTGTTCACATAAGCGATAGGATTATTTCAAAAAAGGATACTATATTTAAGATAAAGAATTCAGGAAAAATACAAGGGGTGTATGTTGTTCTCGGAAACCTTGCAAAATTTGTTAAGATTGACATAGAAAATTCGAATGAAAATCATTCTATTATTAAGAAAGATAGTGAGTATTCTGTCAAAGTATATGATAATGTAATAATGTACCCAAAGAATATAAAACAAGGTGAATTTATAAAATAATAAAAATTGTTAATTAATTTACAGATTTATACTTGTAAAATTTGCAAATATGTAGTAAAATATAAAAATGGAAATACATAGATTACTAAACTATATATTAAATTGCATAATTGGAGCTTAATTAAGGAGACGGAGGTATATAATGAAAAAAATATTTGATAAGATTATGGGAGCAATGGGAATGGTTGAGTATGAAGATGATGATTACAGCCATGATAACAAGCGTGTAGAAGAAAAGAGTGATCCTATTGGCTTTGGATTTAACACAAATAGTGTTAATGATGAAAGTAATTTAAAAGCATATGCTCAAAATAATAATTCCAAAATAGTTAACATACATAATAATGTTAATATGAAAATGGTTGTTGTATGTCCACAATCTTATGAAGAAGCTAAAGAAGTGTGTGATTACGTAAGAGCAAGAAAACCAGTTGTGGTAAATTTGGAAAGTATGGATCATGCTATAGGACAAAGAGTAATGGATTTCTTGAGTGGTTCATGTTACTCATTAAATGGAGACATAAAAAGAGTTACAAAAAATATATTCATTTTAGCACCAGACAATGTAGATATAGCATCAGAAACATCAGGGCAGTTTAGCACAGAAAAGCCAAACACATTGCCATGGATGAAAGTTACGAATTAGGTGGTTATATGATAAATATTATAGCGCAAGCAGTAGACGGTTTATTTACAGTTTTAAGTGTATTAATTTTTATAAGAGTTATATTAACATGGGTTGGAATAGACTATGAAAAGGATAAAAAGGTTAGGCTTTTATATGACGCAACCGAGCCGATACTGGAGCCTTTTAGAAAACTATTAAGTAAATGGCAATCGGGAATGATGATGGATTTTTCACCAATACTTGCATTAGTGTTTTTGGATATTCTGAAGACTATAATTTTAACATTATTAATTAGAATATATTAAAAAAATAAAAATCAAGCAAGCATCGAAGCTTGATTTTTTTTGTAAAGGAGATTCGAACATGAGATATTTTATTATTATAGCATTAATTTTTCTTGATCAATTCACAAAATATTTGGTTGTTAATGGACTAAAATATAAAGATAGTATAGATATTGTACCTAGTATACTTAGACTTGATTATGTTGAGAATACAGGAGCAGCTTTTGGTATAATGAAAGATGCTCAAATGATATTTATAATAATTACTATAACATTTCTTATAATGGCAGTGATATATTATGAAAAGGAAATTAAGCAGCAAAAAAACAGAATGTATAATATAATATATATTCTTATTTTAGCTGGTGCAATAGGGAACCTAATTGATAGGGTTGTGAATAAATATGTTGTAGATTTTATTAGCTTTTATGTTATAAACTACCCAGTATTTAATATAGCAGATAGCTTCATATGTATCGGATGTGTATTGCTTGGGGTAATGGTGATAATGAATCCAGAAAGCAGAGCAACACAAAGAGGAGAAAGACATGAACGAGTATAAATTAAAAGTAGAGCTTGAAAGTCAAGGCGAGAGAATAGATAAGTATATATCGGAAAAGTATGAAGATTATTCTAGGGAATACATAAAAAAAACTATAATAGATGGCAATGCAACAGTTAATGGCGTACAAGTAAAACAAAACTATAAAGTGAAGGAAAACGACGAGATATGTATTCAAATACCTGAGTCAACGGAATTAGAAATACTCCCTGAGAATATAGCACTTGATATAAGATACGAAGATGACGATATCATCATTATAAATAAAGGGCAAGGTATGATCGTTCACCCTGCACCTGGAAACTACACAGGAACGCTTGTGAATGCACTGCTACATCATTGTAAGGGAAACCTCTCGCAAATCAATGGTGTAATTAGGCCTGGAATAGTGCATAGAATCGACAAAGAGACTTCGGGAATAATTGTGGTAGCGAAAAACAATACAGCTCATCAACACCTATCAGAACAGTTTAAAGAACATACTATAAATAGAAAATATCACGCGATAGTATTCAGTAATTTTACAGAAGATAAAGGGACAATAGATTTACCTATAGGTAGGCATCCTGTTGATAGAATGAAAATGGCAGTAACTGAGAGAAATAGCAGAAGAGCAGTTACATATTATAAAGTCCTAGAACGTTTCGGGGATTTTACATATGTTGAGTGCAAGCTAGAGACGGGCAGAACGCATCAAATACGAGTGCACATGGCACATAGAAAGCATCCACTGCTTGGAGATGAGGTGTATGGACCAAAAAAACAACCATATAACTTAAGAGGACAAGTATTACATGCAAAGGTACTCGGTTTTATACATCCGCGAACTAACGAATATATGGAGTTTGTGTCAGAATTGCCTGAGTATTTTGAAAAACTGATAAATATATTGGGAAAAAAGTAAGGTGTTAATGTTAGAAAATTAATCTCTTTGGGTTTAATTCTCCGTCGGCTTGCCACGTTCCTGTCATTGCGAGGAGGTTCTTTCGACGAAGCAATCTCGTTTTTGAAAGATGAGATTGCTTCGCAAAAAACGCTCGCAATGACAACATGATACCCTGTCGGCTTGCCGCGGGGAGATTCATTTACTAAAGATAAAATATTGATATAGACTTGTAATAGAAGTCTGATAGATAGGAGCAATTGGCGTGAATAACGAGTACATAAGAGTAGTAAATGCAAAAGAGAATAATTTAAAATCGATTAGTGTTGATATACCATTGAAAAAGTTTGTCGTTTTTGCTGGCAAAAGTGGAAGTGGTAAGTCTACACTAGCTATGAATGTTATATACAACGGTTATTTTAATAAATCATTAAATTATGATATTAAAATAAAGCCATGTGCTTTGGTTCAGAGGGTTTCTGTACTAGATTCTAGTACACTATTATTTGAATATATGCAAATAATAGGTTTTGATTGTAAAAAGATTAAAATAAGTAATTACATAGATTTCTACAAGCAAAACAAATTGTCTAAGTTTAGCACGGAAGAACTAGAGGAAATTATAAAATTACTTGAGCTAGATCTTATTGATTTAGATAAAGAATTAAAAGCAATTAGTTTAGGACAATTTCAGAAAATAAGATTATTTAAAATGCTGATAAATATTACCGATGAGCAACTTATTATTTTAGATGAACCAGCAATAGGACTTAACTATGTAGAAGCTGAAAAATTAGCAGCAGCTTGTAATATAATAACAAAAGCAGGTTTTTCGCTCATCGTAATTGAACATTCAATTCCAATGATTAATAATTGTGATCATGTTGTAGAGTTTGGGCCAGGTGCGGGTTGTTTTGGAGGTCAGGTCGTTTTTAATGGAAGTATTGATGGGTTTAAAGACTCGAAGAGTGTTTTAGCTGAAATGATTTGGAAAGATACAATAAAAACTAGTAGTAACGAAGAAAAACTAAAAAAGTTTTTAGTAATAGAATCAGTTAATGAATATAGATTTTCAGGAGAAAATATATCCTTAGCAATCGGTAAATTTACATGTATTGCAGGAAAGACAGGAACAGGAAAAACAGCATGCCTTGATATTCTTTATCGATCTTGCGATAAATCATCTGGTGCTGGTGAGAGAAGAAAAGGACTTGCTGAAATAAAAGGTAAAAATGAAATCAGGAGGCCTTATATCATAGACCAGTCACCAATAGGAAATAATTCAAGTAGCATACCTGCAACATACATAAATGTGATGGATACTATCAGAAATATTTTTTATGAAAAACAAACATGTGCAAATAAACTGACTAAAAGTGATTTTAGCTTTAATGCAGATGGAAAGTGCAAAGTATGTAATGGACTAGGATACTCAAAAGATTTAGTAGGTGGAGAGCCGATTTTTATAAAGTGTGATGTATGTAAAGGATTACGATATAATTCTGATGCTTTAAAAGTGAAGATTAAAGATTATTCTATTGGAGAAATTTTATCAAAAACATGTGATGAATTATTAGAAATCAATCTAGAATCAAACATTATTTCTCGTAAATTAGGTTTTTTGAAAACAGTTGAGCTTTCGTATTTAACGCTAGGACAACCCTCGAATTCCTTGAGTGGAGGGGAAGCACAGAGAATAAAAATAGCAAAAGAGCTTTCCAAAAAACTTGGTGATAGATGTGTTTATATTTTAGACACGCCCTCAAGAGGATTACATTTAAGCAACATGCAATCGGTTATTAATGTGCTAAAGATGATTGTAAACAAAAATAATACAGTTGTAATCGCAGAAAATAATCCGTATTTTATCAGGACTTGTGATTGGCTTGTATACTTAACTAAAGATGATAGAGAAAATATGAGCGTCTTATACCAAGGAAAGCCACAAGATGCACCTAAGGATGTAAAAATGGAACTAGGAATATAGAATTTTAAAATATAAAACTACATAAAGTAATATAAAAACATTATTTTCCTTGCTTTTTTTGCTTGAAATGGTATAATTTATCATATCAAGCAATTTTTTATTGGAGGCATAGAAATGTATAAAAAACTTATATCATATTACTATACGGGAACGGGTAATTCATATAGAGTAGCTACCTGGGTGGCAGATAAAGCGAGGAGAGCTGGGCTAGATGTAAAAGTTGTATCAGTTGGTAAGTATAGCAAGGAACAACTTGATGATACGGATGCTGATACACTAATACATGTATCTTTTCCTACGCATGCTTTCACTGCACCCTCTAGTGTAATAAAGTTTGCACGCAAAATGCCTAAAGCAAAGGGACAAAAAGTAATGATTACCTCAACAAGAGGTGGAGGTACATTTTTAAAGGATATGCCGGGATGTGAAGGTACAGGTAGTTATCTAATAGCACTGATACTCTCAATGAAAGGATATAACATAGTGGGAGTAGAGGCTATAGATATGCCACCAAACTGGAATGTGATGATGTCTGCATATAGGGATAAAAAGAACGAACATATAATAAAAATATCAAATGAAATAACAAAAGAACTAGCTGAAAAAATACTATCAGGTAAAAAGGTGTATAGGGGATTCGTTTCGCTTTTGATAGGATTGGTACTTATGCCTTTATCACTTGCATATCTATTGACGGGAAAGTTTTTCTTGCCTAAAATGTTATTTTCAAGTCATAAATGTACAGGATGTGGGCTATGTGCTAAATCTTGTCCAGTGGGCGCCATAAAGATGCTTGGAGAAAATAAAAAACGACCATACTGGAAATCTAGCTGTGAAAGCTGTATGCGTTGCACGGCATTTTGCCCAAACAATGCGATAGAAGCGCACCACATAATACTAATATTTGCTATGTTTATAGGTTTGACTGGGGAGATATTTAATATAATATATAAAATATTAGAAACAATAATCACAATATCATACTTAAATTATGTCGTGTCTATAGTAGCTCAAGTGTTTATGGCGTTGGGATTTACATATATAACACATTACTTGTTATTCATTTTAAATAGAAATAAACTTATAAATAAATTTTTCACATATACGAGTTTTACCCATTATATGAAGAGATACAAAGAACCAGATACAAAAGTGGAAGATATAAGTTAGATATTGTGGGTAATTTAGGTAATATTAAATTTAATATAAAAAAGTCGAAGTCTTAAAACTAGGTGGAGGTTATGGCATGTTATCGAGAGAAGATATAATAAAAACAATATTGGAACTTAAGTATGACAAAAATGAATACTGGGTAACAGGAGGTTCTGCTTTAGTTATGCATGGAGTTAAAGAACAGACTAAGGATATAGATTTAGGGTTCACAGAAGAATTATACGAAGAATTGATAAAGCAAAAAGAATGCATAGTAAACCTATTGGACGGTAATGTTAGGCAAATAAAACTTCAGAATTCTCATATAGAATTCATAGATAATTGGCATACTAATGAAATTAAAATGATAGAAGGAATACCAGTAGCCTCACTAGAAAGTATTAAAAAGAAGAAGCTAGAGTTAGCAAGAGAAAAAGATTTCAAGGATATAGAAGCAATTGATGAATATCTCAAAAAGGAGAAAAACAATGAATATAAAATTAAATGAAGAATATGAAGTAGAAATAATCGATATGGGAACAGAAGGCGAAGGAATAGGAAAGATAAACGGTATAACTGTCTTTGTAAATGGTGGAATAAAGGGCGACACAGTAAAAGTCAAGATAACTAAAGTAAGCAAAAACTATGTTTCAGGAAAAATAATCAAACTAATAAATGAATCAGAACTAAGACAGTCTGCACCATGTAAAGTAGCAAATAAGTGTGGAGGCTGTCAAATACAACAAATAAAATACGAAGAACAGCTCAAGATAAAAGAAAAAATAGTAAAAGATGCACTTGAACGAATAGGGAAATTCAATTCCCCTCTCCCTTTGTTGGAAGGAGAGGGCAGGGTGAGGGTAGTAGACTCTTGCTTTAATATCAACCCCATAATAGGTATGGAAGATCCTTATCACTACCGTAACAAGGCGATGTTTCCTGTAGGCATAGTAAATGGTGAGTTAGCCATAGGATGCTACAAGCAAGCAAGTCACGATATAGTTGACACAGACAAATGTATCATACAAGATAAAATAACAGAGAAAATACTTAAAATAATAAGAAACTACCTACAAAGCAAGTATCTTTTGATTACTCAAAAAGGTGAAGGCAAGAGCGACTATGAGTCGCTAATCTACGACGAGCAAACACACACAGGGCTCATCCGCAACATTATGATAAGAAACGGCTACAAAACAGGAGAGATAATGGTTTGCATCATAATAAATGGAGAAAGTATAATCGATAAAAATGAACTAGTATACAAGCTAAAAAGCATAAAAGAAATAAAAAGCATAGTCCTAAACATAAACACAAAAAAAGGCAACCAAGTGCTAGGAGATAAAACAAGAGTAATAGACGGACAAGACTACATCACAGATAATATTGGAGACATAAAATACAAAATATCAGCAAGATCATTCTTCCAAGTAAACCCAGTCCAAACTGAAATATTATACGCAAAAACACTAGAATATGCAGAACTAACAGGCAACGAAATAGTATGGGACGCATACTGCGGAACAGGCAGCATCTCACTGTTCTTAGCCCAAAAAGCAAAGAAAGTATATGGAGTAGAGATAATAGAAGAAGCCATAAACGACGCGAACGAAAACGCAAAAGAAAATGGTATAGAAAACATAGAGTTTTTTGTAGGACTAGCTGAAGAAGTGATACCAAGACACTTTAAACAAACAGGAGTAAAACCAGATGTAATAGTAGTTGACCCACCAAGAAAAGGCTGCGACGAAAAGTTACTGCAGACGATAGTAGAGATGAAGCCGGATAGAGTGGTATATGTGTCGTGTAATCCAGCCACACTTGCGCGTGATTTGAGGTATTTGTGTGATAATGGATTTGAGATGGATGTAGTACAACCGGTGGACATGTTTCCTCATACGATGCACGTTGAGGCAGTCGTTAAACTTACAAGGAGAGAAGCGACGAAGTAAGTTTTTTACGACTACCCATGTCAGGACAGCCCAAGAAGATGTTGGTTAGGTTAACAATAGAAGGTGAGTGAAAGTATTGTCTTAATGATAGAGGCACAGGAATGAGGATTAGATGGAAGTATTTCATTTTATAGAAGACAAAAATGAAAGTAAAAAAAGAAATATAGAATTAAGTCATTTTTATAAAGATTTAGGATTTATAAATATTAAGAAACATTTGTATAAAAAGTTACAGTAATAAAATAAGAAAGGATGGAGTGAAAAGAAAATACGAATGATAAAGGAGGTAATGAATCAAGATGAAAGTGATTAAGTTAAAACTAAAAAAGTACTGTCATCACTGCAACTATATATAGAAAGATAAAGCAATTACCATCCGTAAAATAAAACAGGTCACTACAACTGTGTTGAAATAGGAAGAAGAGTTTATTTAAGAAAATAAATCAGTATAATTACCGAAAGGAGCGAGTACAATGTATATTATGAGTGAAAAGAGGACTGATAATAATATGAATACAACAGAACTAGAATTTATAAATATATATGGTTTGTTTGGTAGATATGATATAAAAATACCTTTTGATAAGGAGGTTAATATTTTTATTGGCGAAAATGGTCTAGGAAAAACTACTGTTTTAAATTGTATTTATTATATACTTGAAAAGAAATTCACTAAGTTAGAAACTGTAAATTTTTTAGAAATTCATATCAAGTTTAGAAATGAATCTAAAGTACATGAAATATCTACATATGATGTTGCAAGTTATAATCTAAAAAGAAGTGGTTATCATGGAGTATATATGGATTATACTTATTTAGAACACTTGTTAAATGATTTTAATTTTAAAATAACAGATGCTGGTATTAGTGAAGAAGAAATTGAATATTTAGTAAGAAAGATAGCACGTCAAACCGATATGCCAATATCTGTTGCAAGAAGACAAATAATTAATTATATTAGAAATAATGAATTTCCTAATAGAAAAGAAGCAAAAAAAGGTGACAATAAAAAAATAGATAATTTAATTAGTTCAATAAGTAAAAATATACAACAAAGAATAATTTATTTGCCAACTTATAGAAGAATAGAAGACGATTTTAATAAATTAAATATTAAAAGTGATGAATTTAATAAAGCGGAATTGCTTATTAGATTCGGTATGTCTGATGTTCAAAATTCTATTGAAAAAATTTTAGGTGAAATACGTATTGAAGCAATGAAGGGCTTCAATGAAATGACGGGTGTTTTATTGAAGCAATATGCCGATGGCGGAAATATTATCAGTACTACAGATATATTATTAAGTAGTGTTGATATTGAAACTGTAAAAATTGTTTTAAATAGAGTTGGGAACGAAATTGAAGAAGCATATAAAGAAAAAATTCTAAAGCTCATTGAAAAAAGAGAAATTTATAATAACGATTATTTATATCTACTTAATTTAATAGGTAAATTAATTTCCAATTATGATTTGCAAAAAAAGTATGATGACAGAATTAAAAAATTTACTGAAACTTGTAATAAATATTTGAATAACAAAAAGTTTTATTATAATCAAAGTACTTTGACATTGGAAGTCTATTTAGATGATATTTATCAAGAAGAAGTTACTATTAAGTTAACACAACTTTCTTCTGGAGAAAAGCAAATTGTTTCTTTGTTTTCAAAACTTTATTTAGAGAGTGATGAAAAAAGTATTATTATTATTGATGAACCCGAATTATCTTTATCGCTTAATTGGCAAAAAATGTTACTTCCCGATATTATGCGAACAAATAATTGTAAATTACTTATAACGGTAACCCATTCACCTTTCATTTTTGAGAATGAATTTGATTTCGATGCAAAAGAAATGCGCAAGTACATAAGAATGCATAATTGAGGAGGAAATATGAAAGTACAAAAGATGAATGATCGATCTTCACTTGAAGAAATGCGTGCAGAAAGAGTAAATGCAAATGCAGTATTTATAAAATTTACTAGCGACAATAAATATCATGAAACACATGCATTTTGCTTTTATGAAGGTGAAGATGGAAAATATTACGATCCAAGAATCAGAAATATATTTGAGAATCAATTTATAACATATATTGCAGGCAACAAAAAAGAAGTTTTAAAATTGTTAGGTATGATTAAAAATGAGGACATATATAAAGATATATGTAAAATGTTTTTTGTAGATAGGGATTATGATGATATGTTAAGAGGCACGGATGAAAATTTATACGAGACACCATGTTATTCTATTGAGAATCTTTATGTTCAAAGAGAATGCTTCATTCGAATTCTTCAATCTGAATTTGTTCTTAATATAACTGATGAGGATTTTACAAGATGTGTAAGTGATTTTGAAAAACAATTTGCGGATTTCAATAAAGAAATGCTAGAATTTAATGCTTTAGTTTTAATACGACGCAGAAAATCTACATCTAATAGTGATGTTAAATTCGGTGATATAAAGACGAGGGATTTAGTTGATATTAAAGTTACCAATGTAAGAAGATCGGCTAAGTATAATGAAACTATTAATAACATAAAAGAAAAATTAGCAATTGATGCTGATGAACTGAAAGTCGTTGAAGGGGAATTAAATTCTAGAAATAATTTTTTAAATGAATATAGAGGTAAAAATCAACTGGATTTTATGGTTGGATTTATTAATCATTTAAAAGAATTGAATAAAGAATCTTCGTATTTTTCGAACAAATTACCCTGTGTAAATATCAATATCACAAAAAATAGTTTAAGTGAATTAAGTCAATATGCAATAGTGCCCAATTGTCTAAATATCTTTTTAGAAGAGCATTATAGAAAAATGAGACATAGGTTAAAAGATGACAGCAAGGACGGTCCTAAAATATCACATTTAAATTAAACAGTCAAAAAAAAACAAACAGGGTCAGGCGTTGACTTATTAACTTACTTATGATATACTCTGTTTGCGAGGTGATTAGAAGTGGCGAGAAAGCAGAGAATACACTATAGGGCAGCATTGTACCATGTAATGGCTAGAGGGAATAACGGAGAATATATAATAAAAGATGAACAAGACAAAAAACATTACATAGACATAGTAAAAAAATATAAAGAAAGATACCAATTCAAACTGTATGCGTATTGCTTGATGGATAACCATATTCATATGTTGATTGAAGTATCAGAAGTACCATTAGCAAAAATAATGCAGGGGATACAACAAGTATATACACAGCACTACAATAAGAAATACAAAAGAACGGGGCATGTTTTTCAACAAAGATATAAAGCAGTTGTATGTAATAAAGATGGATACATGCTACATTTAGTGAAATATATACACTATAATCCAGTGAAAGCAAAAATAGAAGAAGGATTAGACTATAAGTGGAGTAGCCATAGAGAATATACTAAAGGGAAAGGTTATCATACAGATATAGAAAGTGTATTGAAGATGATATCAAAAAACAAAACACAAGCGATCAAAGGATATATTGAGTATATGAAAGGGCAACCCGATGACATAGAAGAAGCAGAATATAGAGTAGAAGAAGCGCAGAGTAATACACCTAGGACGAAAGAAAAAGGTCTAATATTAGAAAACATGATAAACAAAATAATAGATAAACAAAAAATAACAAAAGAAGAGCTAATGTCTGGAAGTAAAGCACAAAAAATATCAGACACAAGAAAAGTAATTATTAT
Organism: Clostridiales bacterium GWD2_32_19; assembly: GCA_001795385.1. Classification (GTDB taxonomy): domain Bacteria; phylum Bacillota; class Clostridia; order Lachnospirales; family UBA12420; genus UBA12420. The sequence continues at coordinate 2,715 of MGOU01000041.1, read as the reverse complement.
TTTAGCGAGCGCCGATATAACAAATAAGGAAGTAGCAGAGAAGCTAAGAATATCTACAGCAGCAGTATCGAGAATAAGGGCAGGTCAGTATAAAAAAACGGAGAATGTTAAAAATATGGTAGAAACTTATAGTAAGTTAATAAATTAATGCCTGACCCTGTCTGTTTCTGTCTGTTTCACAGCAAGATAAAAGAATTTTACAAGTATATAATCGATCGGTTATTTAGGTACCTAAAAAGAAGAGGTCAAAGAAAGAAGATAACCTGGTATAAATTTAATGGAATACTAAAGAAAACACCAGTAATTAATCCTAGACTATATGTTTGTTTATATAATTAATGAAGATTACTATGAAGAGCCGTATGCGTAAATAGCGCATGTACGGTTCTGTGAGGGTTTGGTGCCACAAACGCGCCATTCTACTCGACCCCTGTCTGCTTCTAACAAATAAGGAAGTAGCAGAGAAGCTAAGAATATCTACAGCAGCAGTATCGAGAATAAGGGCAGGTCAGTACAAAAAAACAGAGAATGTTAAAAATATGCTGGAAACTTATAGTAAGTTAATAAATTAATGTCTTATCACCACCTGTACCTGCTGTATACAGCAGGTACAGGTGGTGATAAGGCATTATTAAATATAGAAAATAGTACATAAGATTTAGATGATGGGTATAGCTACATAGCAGTCAAAATAAGTACAATTCAGTAGAATAAAAAAATTGACAAAAGATGTAAAATATAGTATGATAATGATGTCTAAATCATCAATTGTAGGAGGTTGAGAATACTTGAGAAATATAATTAAATTAAATAAATATTACTCATAAATCACCGGGGGACGATGCCTAAGCTAGTGATAATGGTGTACACTTATTAGTGGAATGTGGTAACCGCATTACAGTGGCTAGTATAAAAAACAAAACTAGCCGTGGTTCGGATATCAGGATGAAATAAGGTCTGGTTGAAGTTGGAACTAAAAGTAATCGTATATACAAACATACGGTGAATTTGTCACTACCCATTAAAGCCTAGAAACTATATTTATAGGAAAAGCAAACGGAACCCCTCCTTGCAAATCTTTAATTAAAGATGCAAGGAGGTGAGGTTGTGAGTAAAAAAACAGAGAATACAGGTTTTATTTGTGAACACTGCGTAAGAGAAGTGTTACCACTTACAAATGGTAGTTACAGAAATCATTGTCCATTTTGTTTATATTCTAAACATGTAGACAATGAACCTGGTGATCGAGCAAGTAATTGTAAAGGTTTATTAAAACCAATTAATATAAAAAGTTCAAAAAAAGGGTATCAAATAGTACATAAATGTACTATTTGTGAAGAAATAAGATTTAATAAAATAGCTGATAATACTATACAAGCTGATGATTTAGATGAAATATTAAATTTAATGAGATAGTCTACAAAATTGTAGACTATCTTTTTAAATAGGAGAAATGGAATGTGAAAATAATAAAGGTGGAACTTATAAATGATGTGTATTAACAAGGAAAGCTAAGGCACAAAGTTGATATAATAGAAGTTTCAGAGGATTCAATAGCGTTATAGGGTCAGGTTTGATTATTCACTTGTCATGGTAAAATCTATTGAAATATCATAAAATATATGATAAAATGTTTTCGAGGAGATAAAAATGCCAAGAAAGCAAAGGATATATTATGATGGTGCATTGTACCATGTGATAGCCTGAGGAAATAATGGTGATAATATATTGAAAAACGACGAAGATAAAGGAAATTATATAGAACTAATTCAGAGATATAAGAAAGATATGGGTTCAAGCAATAGGAATATTGTATAATGGATACCACATACATATGTTGGTAGAAGTTGAAAAAACTCCACTAAGCAAAATAATGCAAGGGATACAACTATAGGCATGTATTTCAGCAATGATATAAATCAGTTGCAGGCAAAGAGTGTAGGAAACAAGAACGAACCGTGCATGTGGAGACGGTACATACATTAAAAACACAGAAAGAAGACTTGAATTGAGTCTTCAGGAGGATTAATTATAGGAGGATATATTATGAAAATTTCAAAGAAATATGCGTTGACATGGTTTGAATTTTTTTCAATATTGCCTGAGGAAGAGGAAATTACGACAAAACAACAAGAAATTATTTACTCTACCTTTGCGCAAATTGAGGAAGCAATCGATTATAGAAATGATACGTTAATGTCGAAAATTAGAAGTTTGAAAACTTTGGAGAATAGAACTTTTTTTGTGGGAAATGAAGGTAATTTTCCAAAAGGATGTCGTTCTTGTCTGTTGGGCACTGGTTTGAGTGCAATTAGGAAAACGAACAAATGTAACTTAGAGTGTAAGTTTTGTTATAATTATGGAGAACTAGAAGATATCCCTCCAGTTGGCGAAGGTATGTGGGAAATTGGAGACACAAAATTTTATGAGAAGGATATTGATTTACTTCTTTCTATCCATCAGAAACCCACTGGCATTTCCTATGTTTATTTAGAGCCATTCATGGAAATTGAAAAATACTATTCGGTAATAAAGAAATTTAGGGATGCTCAAATTCATCAACATCTATATACAAATGGCATTTTAGCTACGGAAGAGGCATTGAAAGCATTAGGTGAAGCCGGTCTTGACGAGATACGTTTCAACCTGGGTGCTTCTAAGTGTTCAGATAAAGTTATTAAAAATATAGGAATAGCAAAAAAATATATTAAAAAT
>MGOU01000040.1 GCA_001795385.1 Clostridiales bacterium GWD2_32_19 | reverse complement strand
TTGCCTAACTAAGCGATTCACTAAAAATCTGAAATACACAGCTTTTTGTTCTCTGCTTATACCACTGAGCCACTCACGCATTTTATTTAAGTTTTAACAACGCCACTAAGGCAAGAGCGGATGGCGGGAATCGAACCCGCATAATCAGCTTGGAAGGCTGAAGTTTTACCACTAAACTACATCCGCTTATTTAAAATTGGCATTATGCAATTTTAATGCCCAGGGCCGGAATCGAACCAGCGACACAAGGATTTTCAGTCCTTTGCTCTACCGACTGAGCTATCTGGGCACACTTTATTGCTTTGAATTATTGCAATCTCTTACTTCTAACTATTCCACGGACTAAGCGATTCACTCATCATCTAAAGTACATAGATTCTGGTTCTCTGCTTATACCGACTGAGCTATCTGGGCACACTTTATTGCTTCTGGATTATTGCAATCTCTTACTTCTGGGTTATCAGAAGTAATTATGGAGGGAGAAGGATTCGGACCTTCGAAGTCACTGACAACAGATTTACAGTCTGCCCCCTTTGGCCGCTCGGGAATCCCTCCATATATTTTTTAGTTTGCAAGAACTATAATATCAAAATATACACAGTTTGTCAATACCTTATTTTGTATTTTGTTATTTTTATAATTTTTTGATTTAAACAATTATGATAATAAGTTATCCAATATTGTTCTTATTTCCAATTTCAATATTTGTTATATATTATTCCTATTTTCTATTTTAATTACAAATCTTTGTTATTATAACTCATTATTTATTTGAGTTATACCTTTAGTTTCCGTTAAAGGGGTATTTTTATGTTCATTATCTATCATTGCATCTGCTTCTTGAAATCCCTTTTCGTCACTTTCTTTATCTTTTTCAAAGCTTTCAGAACCTCCACTACTATATATACCTAGCATTGTATTTATGTATGTCTCTTTAGAACCGCTTTTTATATAGTTGTGTCCGTTTTCTACCAATTCACTAGCAACCGTTTCGTCTTCAATAACTCTTAACACCTCATCTGGTATTTGTTCAATAGAGTCAGCAACAATACCGCTTTGTGTTTCTTTAATTCTGTTTGTCAGCCCTTCAGATGCTATAGTTATTATTGGAATGCCTGCTGCCATAGCTTCTGAAAAAATCAGTCCTTGTGTTCCTGCTGTTGCTGCATTAATAAGAATATTTCCTAATTTATAGTATTTTCCCATATCATCATATTTTTGGCCTCCAACAAAAATAACAGCACTTTCTACATCCAGTTTCTTTGCTAATAATTCTAATTTGCTTTTTAGAGGTCCTTGCCCTACAATCATAAGTTTGGTATTTGGATTTTTTTCTATTATTTTAGGCATTTGTTCTATTATTTTACTGAATTCCTTATCCTTTTCTAGTCTTCCTATTGCCAACAATACTGGTTCACCTTCACATATTCCCCATCTTTTCTTAAGTTCTAAAACTTCTGCTGATTTTTCATCAACTTGATTAATACTTTCTTTATCTATTTCTGTTGGAACTACTTTTATTTCTTTTTTTATTCCATAATTTATTAAAGTATCCCTTACTTTTTCCGAAGGTACAATAATTTCATCACAGTTTGAACATGACTTTATACTTATCCATTTCGCTACTTTATACCCAAACTCTTTTAAAAATGAAGGGAATAAATATTCTGATATATCCTTAAACATTGTATGATACGTATAACAGTGTTTTATATTATTTCTTTTTGCTATTTTTCCTGCCATCATTTTCATGGTAAATTCTGTATGAGAATGTACGACATCTAGATTCAAACTTTCTATCTTTTTTATTACGCTCGGAATCCATGGTATCCCTAAACGAGTTCCCTCTGATTGTCCTGGAACTTTTATAGATGGAACTCTTATCACATTATCATCTTTTTCTTTTTCCCTTTCTTCTACTGTAATTCTTGGATCATCAGGGGTAATAATATATACTTCATTACCTGCTTCTTTTAATGCTTTCACCGATAGTTTAACAGCAACATCTATGCCTGCTGTTTGTGGCCAATATGTATCTGTAAATACCCCTATTCTCATATTATCACTCCCTCTTTTATTTCTATACTAACTTTTGACACTATCTCTCATGTAGCATAAAGTAATTATATTTTGTAGTTTGCACTATATATTATTATATGCCATTTTTTTCCATTTGTCAATATAATAAGCCCCTATAAAGGGGCTTATTATATTGACAAATTATTATTTTTCTACTTTTTTATTATACTGTCATCTCTTTCAAATGGTTTGTCAAATTCATAATGTCCTTTGTATATTTCACTTTTCTTTCCTTCTATCAAAAACTGTACTTTATTTATTTCTTCTATCTCTGTAAGTGAATTTACTATAGAAAATATTGTTAGCCTTTCTAGGTCAGAACCGCCCACGTGGTTTGTTTTAAATGCTTCATTAAAGTCCACATAGCATATGCCATCTTTAACTTCTATATCCTTAAGCTCTGTACCTTTTGGTATTGGAGATATGAGTTTACCGTCTATCCCTGGTCCACTTATTAATTCTTCTATTAGCACTTTTTCTGTTTTTTCATCGCTTGATATGATCGTCTTTCTTGTTTCTCGAATCAAACTGCTTGCATCCTCATTAGTAAAATACAACTTTATTTCTACTTCTTTTTTCTCTTGTGCTTGTTGTGTTGTGTCTGTTATCACATCATTTTCTGTAATTACCCCAATTTCTTCACCGTTTTCATTTTTCATTGGCTCTTCTCCAACAAAGAATTTTACCCCTTCAACAAAATCAAATTGGTTAAATGTCTTTGCTATTCCTGAAGTCATAAATATTTTTTCTTTGCTCGATAAATCATTAAAATCTTTAGATAGTGATATCTCAACAACTTTATCTTTCTGATTATATAAGATATTCTCTATCTCAACATTTTCTGGAATTAGTTTAATTACACTTTTGTCTTTTGGATCCTTTTTTAGTTCGTCTGCTACCTTTTTCATTAAATCTTCTGTGTCTTTATATTTTATATTTCTATTTTCACTAACTAATTTTGTTTCTGTTTTATCCACACAATATACAGTAACTTGCGTCTTTTCCACAAGCGTTTCATTTAATAAATATGCCGCTACTCCTATTATCATAACTACTAATATTAATTTCCATACTTTTTTAACACTCTTTTTCTTCTTCATTACTACACCCCCGAAGATACAAAGTTCAAAATTCAAAGTTCAAAGTACAAAATTAAAAATATAAACTTTAGTACTATTTTTCTTTGCTATTTGTCTTTGTTATTTGTACTTTCCTACTTGCCTTGTTTTAATGGTACTCTTACTAAAAATATTGTCCCTTCATTTTCCTTGCTTGTTAGTTTTATGCTTCCATTATGTAGTAGTACCGTCCTTTGTGTTATAGCCAATCCTAGTCCTGTCCCGCCTGTATCCCTGTCCCTTGTTTTATCTATGCGGTAGAACCTTTCAAATACTTTATTTTGCTCTTCTTCTGGTATTCCTATTCCATTGTCTTCAATGCTTGTGTACGCATTTTGATGGTCTCCGTCTAATTTTATCTTGACATATCCACCATCGTTATTGTATTTAATTGCATTTTCTATTAGGTTTGTAAGTGCCAAAGTTATTTTCACAACATCCACTTCTGCATTCACATCTTTTTCCTGATCGTATATTAGCTCAATTTGTCTCTTATCTGAGAGTGGTTTTAATCTTTTTATTATGTCAGTTAAAAGCTCATTCATATTTGTCATCTCAGCATTGATTGGAACTACCTTTCTATCTAATTTAACAAGTACTAATAAACTATTTATTATCTCTGTCAACCTGTCTATCTCTGAATTGGTATCTGATAAAAATTCTTTATATGTCTCTTCGCTTACATTATCTTGAAACAATACAGACTCTATCAACACTTTCATTGAACTCAGAGGTGTTTTTAGTTCGTGTGATACATTTGCAACAAATTCTTGTCTACTTGCATCCACCTTTTGCAGCTTTGCACTCATTTGATTAAATGCCATGCTTAGTTCAGATAATTCATCGTGTCCTCTAACCTTTATTTTTTGATTAAATCTTCCTTCTGTCATTTTTTCTATAACTTTTAACATCTCTTTTATTGGACTCATTATTATTCCTGAAAGAAATATTATAAATACTATTGTAACTATACTTGTGGCTATTAACATTATATAAAATTTCTCTTGCACTTCTCTCAGTATTACGCCTGTCTTTTCACTTGTATCTAATATATAAACTACACCTGTTATTTTTTCCTTTTGATTTTTTATCGGAACCACTACTTGTAACTTATGATTTTTTGTAATTCCAGATATTTCTTCACCTTTTAATGCTGCGAGTATTTCTGGTGTCGAATATAGCTTAGTAGTTCCCAACTCAGCTGTAGAATCAGCTATCCACATGCCATTTGTATCTATTATTGTTACTTTTGCATTAGCTTCGTTACCCGCCTGAATAATATCTTTTTTTAATTCTTCACTTTGATTTCTCTTTATAAAATCATTCCTAGCAATATGTGTTGCTGTTATATTTGCTTTTCTAAGAAGCTCATCTTTCCTTTGATTGACAAGTGAATCTTCTAGACCCTTATATACTATTATTGAAAATAATACGAGTGACAATAAGCTTATTCCTAAATATATATAGAGAAGCTTTGTCCGTAGACTATGTATCCATTTCATCTTTTGATTTAATCTCTCAATCTTTAGAATAGTAACCAACTCCCCACTTGGTAAATATATATTCTGGTTCGCTCGGAACTTTTTCTATCTTTTCTCTGAGTCTTCTAACATGAACATCTACAGTTCTGAAATCCCCAGGATAATCATATCCCCATATTGTATCTAGAAGTCCTTCCCTACTATATATTTTATTAGGATTATTTAATAATAGTTCTAGTATATCATACTCTTTTGCGGTTAAATTCACTTCTTTACCCGCTATGAAAACTCTCCTGCTTCCTATGTCTATTTCCATTTCCTTTTTCTTTATTTTGTTTTTATCTTCTTCTGGTTCTTTGTAATTTAGACGTCTAAGTATTGCTTTTATCCTAGCTTTAAGTTCTAATATATTGAAAGGCTTTGTCATATAATCATCAGCCCCATATTCTAGTCCCATTATTTTGTCCATGTCTTCGCCTTTTGCAGTAAGCATTAAAATAGGTACCTTAGAAAATTCTCTAACTGTCTGACAAACTTCTAACCCATCCTTTTTAGGCAACATAACATCAAGAACGATAAGATCATATCCTATTTTATTATCTTTTACCATGTTTATAGCTTCTTCTCCGTCATATGCAGCATCGACTTGCATCCCTTCTTGCTCTAAACTAAACTTTATACCTTTTACAATCAATTTCTCATCATCTACTACCAAAATCTTATGTGCCAATATAACCCCTCCTTGTATAATAACGTTATCAAATAAGTTTCCCAACTGAATATAAATATGTATAATTATATCCAAGTAGAGTATAGTCTTACCACTCC
>MGOU01000039.1 GCA_001795385.1 Clostridiales bacterium GWD2_32_19 | reverse complement strand
CCTACTTGTACGTAATCAACATCATTTACCATCTTTAGATATCCGTACACTCCTATTGTGCAGTCCCCTGTTATCTCTGCTCGTCCACCATCTACATTCAGTGTTCCATAATTGTTATTAGTTACGTTCCCTTGCACTATTAGCTTTCCACCTGCTATATCTATTGTACCATTCTGAGTCAGATTCCCCTTAACTGTTAGTGTTGCTCCTCCTAGGTTAACCGTATATAATGCGGTGTCTCCATTGATTTCAAAATCTACTCCACCAAGGTTTAACGTACCACCTATTTGCGTTGTCTTACCTAGGACAATCAATTTTCCGCCATTTATATTTACCGTTCCGCTTAATGTCGCATTTCCATTGACCGTCAGTGTTTTGCCGTTTAAGTCTAGTGTTCCTGAGTATTGATAAAAGCTACCTGTGATCGTCATGTCTTTTTGCATTGTCCAGTTGCTGTATTCTCCAAGGTCATATGGCCATACATCCCCAACTTCTGCTGTTCCTGTAATACAGATGTTTTTTGTGTTTACCAATTTACTGCTTGTTGGCATGAATTGTTTATGAATTTCTGCATTGTTTGCAAAGTTAACTCCCTCTGTTGCTGTGTTTGTGATTTCTAGGATGTTAAAGTATGATTGTGTCGTGTTTTGCAAACTTATTGTTTGCAAAGTATTCCCTGATAATAGTACTTTTTGTGTTCCTGTTGGGTCAAATGCTTTGTGTCCATTATAGTAACCATTGTTGTAGTAGGTTTGTGTAAAGTTCCCTTTCACTTCTAATGTTCCTGCTGTTAGATATGTACTATGGTCAGTACCTGATGATGTTGAGAAGTTCCCTCCTATTTTCACATAGTCGGCATCTTTCATCATCTTTAGAACTCCATACAACGCTATCGTATAGTCCCCCGTTATTTCTGCTCGTCCGCTATTTATATATAATGTTCCGTTATAGTTATTGCTGAGGTTTCCATGCACAATTAGCTTTCCGCCTGCTATATCAATTGTACCATTCTGCGTCAGATTCCCCTTAACTGTAAGAGTCGCTCCTCCAAGATTAACTACATATAACGTGGTATCTCCATTGGTTTCAAAATCTACCCCACCAAGGTTTAACGTACCACCTGTTTGCGTTGTCTTACCTAAGACAATCAATTTTCCACCATTTATATTTACTGTCCCCTTTAAAGTTGCATTAATATTAACCGTCAATGTCTTGCCGTTTAAGTCTAGTATACCGCTATTTTGAATCAAATTGCCCTCAATACACATATCATTTTGAAGTGTTAAATTATTGGACAAAATCATATCATTCGGCCATATCTCAATAGTATTTGGTATTACTGCCGGTGGTTCAGGCAATATTTCAGCCAGTACTTCTGTCGGTGTTTCAATCGGTGTTTCAATCGGTGCTTCAATCGATGCTTCAATCGGTGCTTCAATCGGTGCTTCAATCGGTGTTTCAATAGGTGCTTCAATCGGTGTTTCAACCGGTGCTTCTGCCGGTACTTCAATCGGTGTTTCAACCGGTGCTTCAATCGGTGTTTCAACCGGTGCTTCAATAGGTGCTTCAATCGGTGTTTCAACCGGTGCTTCTGCCGGTACTTCAACCGGTGTTTCTGTCGGTGTTTCTGTCGGTGTTTCTGTCGGTGTTTCTGTCGGTATTTCTGCCTTTGCCACATTATCTGCAAATTCGAAACCTCCTGTCTGACCGCAAAGTATTGAAATTATCAATATTATACATACAATTCTTTTTAATATTATATTATACATGTCTCATGCCCCTTAAAGTTATTTTATTTCATTTATCATAATTGTACCGTATATTCTCACTGAGATGTTACCATCATCATCAAGAGCTTTTATTGTGTATATATGTGATTTTCCTGTTGTTAGTTCTGTTGGTGCCTATAAATCAGAAACAGTAGTTACACTGAGTACCGAACTACCTGATGATACATTTAAAGCTGCGTCGTATGCTTTCACAGTAAAATTATATTTTTTTCCTGGGATTAGACCATTATTAGTATAGGCGTTTTTGGATACTGTGGCTACCATTTTCCCATCTCGATATATATAGTAACCTTTTACTTCAAAGTTATCTGTAGAAGCCCCAAAGCTTAGAGAAATCGAAGTTTCTGTTACAGATGAAATTGCCAACTTTTGTGGTTTGCTAGGAGCAATTCGGTCATCTGCAATTTTAACCAATACTGATTCGCTTTTTAATGAGTAGTTACCTGCCACATCATAGGCTACGATTTCATAAGTATATTGTGTTCCAGGTATTAGATCCTTGTCTTTATAATTTAGCTTGTTCGTTGATGTTAATTTTGTACCATTTCGATAAATGTCATAACCTTTTACTTCAACATTATCTGTAGCAGCATTCCACGAAAGTACTAGTGATGCTTTCTTTAAAGACGATGTTATAAGGTTTGATGGTTGAGATGGTGCTTCTAAGTCAACCTTTGTTGAAATGCTTACCATATTACTTCCTGTGCTAACATTGCTTGCAGTATCATACGCTTTCACGATAAAAATGTATGTTCTGCCTGGGATGAGTGAGGTAGCAGTATATGTGGTCTTTCTTGTTGTTCCTACTTTCGTTCCATCTATGTAAATATAATATCCTTTAAGAGCAACATTATCTGTTGAAGCACTCCAAGAAAGGGTTACTGTATTTTCTGTAATTTCAGTTGCTGTAAGATTTAATGGACTGATCGGTGCTGTTTGATCTTCTAGCGTTGTGATAATTACTAAGTTGCTTTCGTCTGAAATATTACTTCCATAATCATATGCCACGACAGTATATGGGTATTCCTTCCCTGGTTTGAGAGTCGAATCTATCCATGTTGTTTTACTTGTGGTCCCCACTTTGGTGTCGTTTCTGTAAACATAGTATCCTTCAACCTCTACATTATCAGTAGATGCAGTCCATTCTAGCGTGACTGATGTTTCTGAAACTGAAGTAGACAGGAGGTTTGTTGGTACTGATGGCTTTTCTAAATCAGGAACCGTTGTTTCAATAACCGTAGTGCTATCATCCGAGTAGTTTAAAGCTATATCATAGGCCTTAACATATATTAAATAGGTCTTTCCCGGAATGAGATTTGTAAACGAATAGGTTGTGTCGATAGTTGAATCGAATCTGACACCATCTAGATATAAGTCATACCCTTTCAAAAGAATATTATCCGTAGAAGCATCCCATGATACTGTAATCATTCTTTCTGATACATTCGTCGAAAGATTTATTGGAGTGGAAGGTTTTTCATAGTCTGGGTTGGTGGTCTCACTGATAATCATACTATCGTCTGATACATTATTAGTAGCATCATATGCTTTTACTGTATAACTATATGTTTCTCCAGGTATTAAGTTTATGTTTGTAAAAATGGTTTCTGTAGTTTCATCGATTTTGACTAAATCTCTGTATATGTTGTATCCTTTAACCTCTATATTATCAGTCGAAGCCGTCCAAGAAAGAGATATAGATGTTTCGGTCTTGGCTGTTACTGTAAGATTTGTAGGCTGGGTAGGCGACTCTGTGTCCACACTAGCCATAATTTGAACTTGAGTTTGTGCACTCTTTCCCTGATAGGTAGCCTTTATCGTTACCACTCCAGGAGCCACTCCTGTTACTTGTCCATTATCACTAACTGTTGCAATTAAATTATCGGATGATGAATATGTGACACCACTGGTCACTATTTCTTGTGTGCCTTTTGAGTAATAGGCTGTCGCAACCGTGTTGTGGACTTCTCCGACTTTGAGTGTGTAAAGTAGAGAATCTAAATGAATCTCCGTTAGGGTTCCTTGGGGAGGTTCGTAGGTGACACTTAATATGTTGCCCCCTGCATCATAGGTATATTTTACCTGCCCACCAGAGTTGTAAATGACTTCTACTAGCCTAGATAAGCCGTCATACTTGTATGTAGCCGCCTGTGCTATTGTTGATATAAAAGAAAATATTATACCTAGGATGAAAATTGTTGTAAGCTTTTTGTAAATTTTATTATACATCATGTATATCCCCTTTCGCCTTTAAACTTAATGCCCATATTATACCAGATATACATAAAACTTGCAAACTTTTAAACAAATTTTATGTGAAACTTTCTTGATAATCTTTATATTTTGCTTGCTTTATATTTTTTTAGTATTATAATGTAGTAAAATACATGTAAATTTCATGCAGGGGGCATTGTTAATGAACGACCAGAAATCATATGAAAACGGGTGCCAAAATAATAATAATTCTAATGATTTAAATAAAAGCCTTATATACTTAATCGTATACTTTTTTATAGGACTTTTATTTTATCCTTTAATCAATAGTTTTTTTATTACTAAATACATATGTACAATGATAGCCGTAACTATCCATGAACTAGGGCATACAGTTGTTGGGCTTTTATATGGAAACTTATCATTCCCTTTTGTTGATTTTTTTCTTGGAAGAGGCGGAATAACAGTTAGCATAGAAGGAAGCCCCTCGGGCGTAATATTTGGGGTAATGGCTTTAGTGGTGCTTATTTACATATTCCGTGAAAGATACTATTTTATTGGCATGTTTGTTTTTTTTATTATAATTCTCTTGTGCACTGCATTCACTCCACAAAAATATATACTAATAAGCATGGCTGGGCATCTTTTCGAAGCTATATTTGTAGGTGTTGCTCTTTACATGTCTATAGTCGCTGAGTTTACAAATATATATGACAGGCCTTTTTATTCCATGCTTGCATGGTGGACTGCCTTAAATAGAATTGATTTGTTTAATGGACTTCAAAGTAGCGAACTTGCCAGATCTCAGTATATTGAAAACTCAATCGTTTCGCCTGATTTATTAAATATTACTAATTCACTAGGACTCCCTGGAATCGAATCAATTGCAGGTTATTTTATGCTGATTTATGTTATACCCATAATAATTATTGTCATAATGGCAGTATATAAAATTTTTAAACAAGCGAGTTGAAGATAGAGTGAATTGTACTCATTTCACTTCCTTTTGACTTCAAATAATGTCATCTCTCTCCACATTAAAGTTTTCAAATATGAAATCCCTAAGAATATGTGCTATTTCAATAATACTTTGGATATCTTCTGTTATCATAAACATTCCTCCATTGTCAATTATTTTTGAGACATTTGGGTCAATCTATGTCAAGGCGCGGCAACTGCTGGGATAACTCACCACAAGAATCATTCTTCGGACGTTTCAAGGATGAGGCATACATAAGTCATGTGAAACTTTAGAAGAATTCAAATATGAAATACAGCAGTACATGACATACTACAATAATTATAGATATCAATGGTCATTAAAAAAGATGACCCCTGTAGAATGCAGGAATCATCTTTTAAAGATCGCCGGGACTTTTTTTAAATTGTCCTTGACAAAGGGTACATTTTATTTTACCTAGGGATAGACTTTTTTATTTGTCTACTCTTAGGATATATTTTTAACGACCATCAACACACTCAAATACAAAAACTTACCTTACCCTTCTACTCTACATTCTTCTCAAACCTTAGTACCTCTGTCTTATAACTATGTACCTCTTTTATATATTTTAGTTCTGCATTTTGGTATTCTAGCTCTGCAGATATCATATCCATTTCTGATATTAATCCCTCTGAATATTTCATTTTTGCAGCTTCTAAGGTAAGTTTTGATATTTCTTTCGATTCAATATCTAAGTCAATATTTCTTGCTGATATGTTTAACTTAATAATGTCTAAAATTAAATTGTACTCCATCATTTCCATTGAATGATTAAAATTTATTTCGTTTTGTTCACCTTTAAGCACAATTTGTTTATATTGATTAGATTTATACCCATAATATGTTCTCATAAGACGTGTCTCGAAATCTAAAAGCTCTTTATCTCGTAGGTTTTGAACATATGCTGTATTATTTTCTTTTAGATTTACAAGCTTATCGTCAAATGTAGGTACCTTATAGGTAATGTAAGTTATCTCATCTGTTAGTGTTACTTCTTCGAATAATGGCAGACCTAGCGCTTGATTAAAGTCCATTTTAGCTTTTTTGTATTCAGACTCTGCGTTCATTAATGCAACCTCTGCGGTTCCCTTTTCGAGCATTACATTCTTGTAAGTTAATTCAGATATATCTCCTAGTTCTAGTTTTTTACTCGCCACATCAGACTGTCTTTTTATCTGCTCTAGTGTTCTCTTCTTTGTATCATATGTTAACTTTTTTTCAGACAAAGCGTAATATGCAGTTTCAACTGATACTTCTAATGAAAGTTCCGTTTGCTTATTTTGAAGTACTAACATTCTTGCCTGATTTTTAACCATTTGTGTATTGTAGCCTGCTCTTGTTTTATAGTTTGAAAAGTTATCATTATTTTTAGTTTCTTTGTATAAATCGTTTGCCAAATCTTGAGTATCTTCTGCATTTTGTTTATCTTTTTTCATAATTTCATCATCTATTTTTGATAAAAGTATTTTGTAGTTATGCTCTTTAGCATACGCTATAGCCTCGGAAATACTAAATTTTTGTGGTGTCGCGCTCACAGCATTGGTATCAGTAGTCGCTTCCTCAGCAAAAACAATACTTGAAAATATAAACATGATACATGTAACTACATATATTAGCCTTTTCAATATAACCCCTCCTTGCATATTTTCAAATTGTTCCGTTTTCTTGTATCACTCCGTTATCTCAACATCTACATTGAAATTAGGTTTTAATAATCCATCATTATTATCGATAGATATTTGTGCCTTTACAACTGTATTTCCATTTGATTCTATTGCTTGTTCTGCAATACTGACAACTTTTCCTTTATATTCTTTTCCTGGGTCTGCTGTGGGTAGTATTTTTACTACTGCACCCAATTTAACAGCACTTACATATTCTTCTGGTATCTCTACTTCTGCAACCAAACTATCTAGATCGAGCAAAGTATATACTTTTGTGTTAGTCTGTATCATTGCACCATTAGATATATTCAAGTTAGTTACAACTCCATTTTCTATATCACAAATTAAGTTATTTTCTAACAAATGTGATTTACTTAATTTATCTTTTAGTTGTTGTAGTTCCACCTCTAGTTTATTTATCTTTTCCTTTTGAATGTTTATATTGGTTCCACTTTGTCCTAAATCTAATTTCAAGTTAGAAATGTCAGCCGTTGACTGTTTTATGCTTGATTTTAATTTTTCTACTTCTGTTTGCTTGCTATACTTAGTACTTTCCAAAGATAGATTTGCTTCCTTAAGTGATTTTTCAGCATTGTCTAAGCTACTTTTTGAATCGTCTAACTCTCTTTTTGAAACTGTCCCTAAATTAAAAAGTTCTTGTTTTTGTTTGTAGTCTTCTTGTGCATCTTTATAACTATCCCCTAGTATCTTTATGCTATTAACCAACTTTGATATATCTGGCTCCGTGTTATTTCTTATGTAGTTTTCTTTTACTAGTAAATCACTTTTCATTCTCGCTAGTTCTTGTTCTTTTGAGCCTATATTATTTTGAGTACTCTGGACACCATTTTTTTGTAGCTTATCGAGCTCCAATTTTTGAATCTTTAGTTCTCTCGTTTTATCTTCTATTTCTTTTTTAATATCACTTAAATCAATCGTCATAATGGTTTCACCTTTTTTTACTTTTTGCCCTTCTTTTACTGGAACATTTACAACTTCTGAGGTAAAATCAATTATGACATCTCTGCTTTCATTCACCTTTATTAATCCTGAAGCTTCTACAACTTGTTTTGTTTCAGTTGTTGTAGCCACAGAAATATTTTCTGTTTTTGGCTTTACTTTTAAAATCACTACCGATATTAATATTACTAATATTATTACTACACCTATTATTATTAAACCTTTTTTCTTTTTCATTAAATTACCCTCCCATCCATAAGCTGTATTACTCTATTACCATACTTTGCTGCTTCCTCCGAGTGAGTCACTTGTATGATTGTTTTTTTCTTTTCCATGTTAATTTTTTTAAATAATTCCATAATCTCTTTTCCTGTTTTACTATCTAGGTTTCCTATTGGTTCATCTGCAAGTATTACATCTGGACTATTAATAAGAGCCCTTGCTATTGCCACCCTTTGTTGCTGCCCTCCTGAGAGTTCTCGAGGTGTATGCTTTCTTCTTTCGTTTAGCCCTACAATATGTAATATCTCGTTTAGCTCATTTTCAAACTCCTTTGCACTCTTGCCATCTAATAGCACTGGGAGAAGTATGTTTTCTTCAACATTTAGATTGGGAATAAGATTATAAAATTGAAATACGAATCCTATATCTCTTCTTCTCATTATACTTTTTTCCTCATCATTCATTATAGAGATATCTCTTCCTTTTAATAATATTTCGCCGCTAGTAGGCTTATCTAGTCCCCCTAAAAGGTATAGCAGCGTGCTTTTTCCTGAGCCCGACGGACCCATAATAGACACAAACTCACCTTCATTTACATTTACATTTATATGGTCTAATATTCTTGATGTTGTACCCCCTAATGTGAACTCCTTAATGATATTCTTTCCTTCAATGACAGTAGCCATATCGCCACCTCCTATTCATATTTAAGTGCATCGATAATTTGTAGTTTTTGTCCTCTCATAAGAGGTGCTATAGTTCCAATCAATGTAATCACAACTCCTGCTACGAATGCCCCCATAAATAGCGGTATTGAATAATCTATTGGCACAATTCCGACACTTGTCGACATAATTTTATCTAACACCTTAAGTTCTAAAATTGTTGTCACCATACCGAATAACCCACCTATAAGTCCGGATGTCACAGCTTTTATGAGCATTATGTTTGTAAGCTGCTTTTTACTCATACCTACCGATTTATACATCGCAATAACTCTCCGTCTCTGTAAGAAATCTATTACTAGATTATTAATTATTCCAAAGATACCTATTATTAAAAGTACAGCAGAAAATCCCTTTAGAATTCCAAACAGTATTCCAAACATTTTTTTTGCGGTTTCTACCATTTCATTTAAAGTACCCGTATAGTTTCTGTTATCTCCATACATCTCTTTAATTTGTTTCACTGTTTCATCCGGTGTATCGGATTTCATGCGTATTCCCGTATATCCAGCTTGCTCAAAATCTGTTTTTATAAAATTATAACCTGCTAGTATATCTCCCGTTCCGGATGTTAAAATACCTATAATTTTATATGTTTTAAATCCTTTCTTGACTTCTATGTCTATAGTGTCTCCTACTTTTAAATTAAACTTTGAGAGGATTGATTCCTTTGCCAAAATACTTCTGCTTTCATGAAGCTTTTGGAGTAGTGGTTTTGCATCGCTTATATCTCTAATTCTTGTATCATAAAAGTCTAATTCATCGTTTGCGTTAATACCAATTATTCCACCTATGGCCTGCCCACTTTTCTTTTCTTTTGCAAGAACTTTATATAAAGGAGATACTTTTTCTACTCCTACTACCGTTTTTAAACGATTTAATAATTGCCTGTTCATTGGAATATCCATCGATACTGTAGTTATTTCATAGTTTGCGCCTTGCGAACCATTTGTGATTAGTCCTTCCATTGTACCACTGAGTATGTATACAAATAGCATTGTCGATATGCTCAGTGCAAGCAATCCTATGTTTTGACTTATATTATCGTTTCCTCTAATCTCTTTGACCGCCAATACTCCTTCATTTCCAAATAATTTTTCGTATATCCCTTCGATAAAGAAAGTTACTGCTTGAAGTAGTACAGGTACTATTTGTAATAACATGATTATAATTAGTAATATAGATAAGATACCTGCAGGTATAACCATACTACTAGGCACAACATAAGGAAGAATAATAGCCAAAATCAAAGTAACTACCTTTATCTTGTACCTTTTCTTCTTTCCTTCGCTGTCTTCTTCTAGCTTTCCGAATATAACATCCTTAAGAGGCAATTTACTTGCTTTTTTTATCGGAATATACGCACTGGCAAATGAAATTCCTACCGCAATCATAAAACTATAAATAACATTACTCATCTGTATACCTAACTCAATACTCATACCACGCGGGTTTGAAGCAGAAATTATTGCTAACATCGCTGCCAAAATTGCTATTCCAATTGGAATGCCAACACATCCTCCTATTGCCCCATAAGCCAGACTCTCGTATAGCATGATATTTCGTGTCTTTTTCTCTGTCGCACCTATACTTCTAAATGTTCCTATGATAGGAAGTCTTTCTGCCATTATTACTTTAAAGCTCGTATATATTATAAAAACACTCATAATTAAAACTAAAATAGATATCGCCATAAACGGTATTTTTATAGTACTCAGTCTCGACGCTATATCTTCTGCATCAACAGCTTCGTCTGCCTCAACTTTATACCTTTTAAGCTCAGAATTAAGTTTGCTTATAACTTCCTTTATATTACTTCCCTGTGTAGCCTTTATGTATATTTGTGATGACTTTCCGTTTGTGTCCAAAATAGTGTCTAGTGTTTTTTTAGGCACTAGCGCAAATCGACTTTGATCTTCACTTCCAAATAATGTATTAGGAGTAGCAATCCCCATAATTTTAAATTTATAATTAACATTTCTTATAGAAAGCTTTATTTTATCTCCTAACTTTAATTGGTAATCCTCAGCGGTATTGCTAGATATAATCACTTCGTAGCCTGAAAACACCTCTTTATCCGATTTTTCTACTAATTCAAACGGATTCAATTTCTTTAACTTATCTAGGTCTGCTCCAAACAAGCTAAAGCTTACATCCTCATCATCCTCTATTTTATAGATACCACTTGAAGTATTCACCCCCATAACTATTTCTATGTTAGGCTGACTCTTCACAATATGCTCTGATATAAATGATGATTTATTATCTTTATTAGGCTTTACTACTATATCTGTCTCACCGTATGTACTTTTTAGTTGTGCAACTATAGTATTTGAAAAAGAATATGATACAGCATTTGATGCAAAAAATAATGCTGTAGATAATAATATCGCAAGTACTATAAGAAAACTTCTAAATTTATTCTCTTGTATATTCTTTATAATAAATTTTAATATAATCTGCATCTACTCATCTCACTTCCTTTTGACTTCAAATTATGTCATAATTTTTTATCATTCCTTCTCTACACTCACAACATTCCCTTGTCTATGTTTTATAACATTTAGCAACTTTTTAATTCCCATCACATGGCTTAGTAGCTCTTTTTTCTCATCTTCTGATAAATAATTGAGCTTTTTTCCTATTTTATTTTTTAGATGAGATATTATTTCATTAGCATATGTATCTCCTTTTTCGGTAAGCCTTAGATATACAACTCTTCTATCTTTTATACTATTTTCTCTTATTAAATATTCGCTTTTTATCATCTTTTCTACGAGTATAGAGAATGAACCTTTTTCAATTCCTATATTCTTAGCTATCTCACTCATAGTTACATCATTACTCGTTTTTACAAACATAAGAGTCTTTTCCTGAGAAAAAGTCAACTTTTGTTTTCCTCTCTCCACATTAAAGTTGTCAAATATGAAATCCCTAAGAATAGGTGCTATTCCAATAATACTTTGTATATCTTCTGTTATCATAAACATTCCTCCATCAAAAAATCATTCGTTCCTCACAAGTATGCAGAGGGCTTTCTGACAATCAAAAAAAGTTTGATATATAACTATTATATATCAAACTTTTTTGATTGTCAATTATTTTTACTTATTTTCTCATCCATTATAAGCCATGTAACCAATGTATTAAAATACATTTTCACCTGTTTTAGACATTGCTTTTGTAACTTCAATCATACTATTGAAAGTGCTTATTATTTTAACTGAAATTACCTCAGCATCTCTTGCGTTTTCTATAGCTGTTTTATTATTATTCTTATTTATATTGTCGATTACAGATTCACCAATTTTATGAAAACTGTGATGCTCTTTCTCAACTTCGTTCCACAAACTTAAAACCTTACTTGATACAGGTTTAACTGAATAATAAAAGTGTCCGAAACCACATTTATGCTCATCTGTTTGTATAGGAGATATTTTCATGTTTTCAGCCATTGTTTTTAAGGCAATAAGCCAATTTGAATGTGCTGTTATTGCAGCCTCTATTGTAGTTATAAAATCATCATTTGATAATCTATAAAACTCATGACTAGCAAGTTTACCACATACATTTGCTAGACCATCCGCTTTCTTTTCTATATCTACCATTGAATTTGATGCTTCATTTACTAAATTACCTATGCTTTCTATATCAATTGCAATTTCAGCAACACTTTGAATATCGACAGCAACTGTATTTATCGCTAAGGCAACTTCTTCAAATGATGAAGATAACTCTTCATTAAAAGCACTAATAGATATTAAATTTTCATTGATTTGATTGTTAGCAGATACATTGGTAGCCATAATTTCTGATAATGATTTGACATCATCAGTCACTTTAACTAATTTCTCAACAGTTTCATCTACACTTTTAGAACTTTTTTGAGAAGCTTCATTAATCTCTCCTAGTATCATATCCATAGAATTCAAGAGCGACTTTGTTGTTTCTGATAACTTTCTTATTTCGTCAGCGACAACAGCAAAGCCTTTGCCTGCCTCTCCAGCTCTAGCTGCTTCTATTGATGCATTAAGAGCCAAAAGATTTGTCTTATCTGAAATACCATATATACCTTTCATTGTTTCTTTTATTTTTTGTGATTTTTCCACAAAACTGTTTACATTATTACTCATGTAGCCTGAGAGTTTTATAACTTCACTATTCTCATACGCAACAGTAGTTAAAATGGCGTCACTCTTTATAGCGTTATCTCTAAGTTTTTGTGATTCTATCGCTATATTATTTAGAGTACCGTTAAATTCTGCATTAGCTGCAACAACTTGTGTAATTGAAGCAGTAGTTTCTTCAGCAGCAGCTGCAATACTCGTTGCCATTGTAGACATTTTCTTTGTAACCTCAATTAATTTTTTACTATAAAACGAAAGTTTCAAATCAAAACTACTTACCAATGTAGCTATTCCCAAAATTTCTTTTATTACTGCACTTATTTTTGACTTACCTTCTTTCATTTTTAATCCTAAATTAACAATTCCACTTAATAACATATTATTACTATCTAACTTCGAATCAACCACCGATTCAAACAGCCCACTTTGTATTTTATCAATAGTCGTCATTGCTTTATGTTCATTTTTAAATATCATATACTACACCCCCTTAATTCTATTATACAACATAATATATTACTTTTCAATAGAATATACAATGTTTTATAAATTTTTTGCATAATTTTTATTTATTTGCTATTACTTCTTTTTTCTGAAAAATCTTTTAGCTATTTACACATTTCCTCAGGTTTTATATACTTTATGTTAAGGGATTTTTTAATTTTTATTTTCCTTATATTTATGTATATATTTCCAAATTCTAATTTTAGCTTAATAGTTTATTTGCAGTTTTTGCTATCTCTTCAGTAGTACTAGTAATAATTTGAGATTGTGCTAGTATATTTTGCATATTATCATTTACTTTACCCATCTCATCAAGTAATATATTAGAAACCTCTATTATTGATTTTATCATAGGTAGTGTATTCTCGTTATTATCCTTTGTCGTTTCCGCTGAATTTTTAGTTTGTTCTGCAAGTTTTCTAACCTCATCTGCTACTACCGCAAACCCTTTTCCACTTTCACCTGCACGAGCAGCCTCAATAGAAGCATTTAATGCAAGTAAGTTTGTTTTATTAGATATATCAACTATTATTTCTGAAGTCTCAGAATACCTCTTTATGTTTTTTTCTATAGTATCAACTATACTTTTCAAATTTGATGCTATATCTGTTACATTTGTTACTTTTTTAGCAATAACATCTATACTTTCGTTAACTTGTTCATTACTTATACTTACTCCATTTAATGAACTGATTATGGTTTTTACCTTCTCTTCTAGTTTTTTAGAAAAATCTACTTTTTCTTCAATAACTTTTTTTGCATCAGCTAACAATCCCTCAAATTCCACTTTGTGTTCTTTAACTTCAAGCTTTTCATTTTCAACTTGCTTTTTATTATAATTTATGCAATTACTCTCATTATTAAACCCTCTACACATAGCTATAGCCATATCCTCACAACTTTTATATCCACAGGCTTTACAATTTACTATCTTATCTTCTTTTGTATGTTTTTCTAATTTTTTATATGCATCATCTATTTCTTGGTTGCTCGGATTATAGATTTTTACCTTTTTATCAGAATATCTTCTATAAAAATCTTCTACCTTCAACTTTTTATCAAAATTTTCAAACAAATCATACTTTTTCTTTAATATACCTTTTTCGTGGTCCTTTAGTTTCATTTTTTCTTTATTCATTATAACTTCAACATCATCATAATCACTTTGTTCTTCCTTTACTGTCCCTGTACCCCAATTACAACCTTTAGGACAGTTAAGTATATCAACAAGCAAAGGTAGTTCTTTATTGCCTGACATGGCCCTTTTTTCATATTCTTCTAGATATTCACAAAACTCTTTATGTCCTTCTACTTGACGTACCCATGCAGATGGTACATGATATTCAACATTTTGCTTGAGTCCTCCAGGCATTGGAAATATAGATCCTAGTCCATATCCCATATCATCAAATTCCTCTTCTTTATAATTTGACAAGTTTATTTTTTTATTATTTATATAATCCTTTAATTTATTATATGTAACATTATAGCTTGCATAACTACCTGTATCAAGATCTGACACTTCATCCTTCTTAGCAATACAAGGAGATATAAACACCAACCTGTCATTAATATTCTCATATTCTTTCATGAAAACAGCTGTACACATCATAGGGCTCTGAACTGGTGATAGTTTTTTTATCAACTCAGGTTGATATTTTTCTATATAGTTTACTACAACTGGACAGGGCTGTGAAACAGTACCCGATGCGTTATTCATCGTTATATATTTTATATATCCCCATGTTGTTATTTCAGCTCCAAAAGATGTATCGTAAATTTTATTTACACCAAGACTTCTTAAATATCCAAAAAGCCTTTTGTAATCATCTTTAAAACTTGTTCTTATGGAAGGAGCCACTACCAAAGATAGTTTCTCTCCACTTGATAAAGCAGAAAAGAACTTTTCTACATCATCTTCATAATATCTTGCTCCATGTGAGCATGCTTTAATACATGCACCACATCCTATACAGTTTTCCTCATTTAAACTTATTTTATTACCTTTCTCTGTAGATATACTCATATTTACTATGTTTAGTGGACATTCCCTAATACAGTTATTACACCCCACACAGTTTTCATCTCGTGTTTTAATTAACCCCAAACTTATCTCCTCCGTTTATTTAAAACATGGTTAATATTAACTCTCAATGAATCTCCCCGCGGCAAGCCGACTGGGTATCATGTTGTCATTGCGAGCGTTTTTTTGAGAAGCAATCTCATCTTTCAAAAACGAGATTGCTTAGTCGAAAGAACCTCCTCGCAATGACAAGAACGCGGCAAGCCGACGGGGAATTAACCCAAAGAGATTAAAATATTCTTAGTTTTTAAATTATACTCTTTTAATAATTATATGTCAATATTAAACATCTGTATAATTGACATATTTCAATATATATTTACATAATTTTTCCTTATCTACATCTTTTGAATACTATCTTATGATATGGTATCCCAAAAAGTGTATGTAGCAAACATATAATCAATAAAATAGAAGTCTTACGACTTCTATTTTATTGATTATATGTTTGCTAATTTTCTATCTATTTCTTCTACTTCTTCATTTATTTCAGTCCATTTTTCAGCTATAAGTTTTATAAATTCTTCCACTATTTTGGGGTCAAATTGAGTTCCTGAGCATTTTCTCAGCTCTGATACTGCCTTTTCTATCCCTAGTTCATCTCTATATGATCTTTTTGACATCATCGCATCAAATGAGTCAGCTACTGATATTATTCTTACTAAGAAAGGTATCTCATCGTCCTTTAGACCTTCTGGATATCCTGTTCCATCAAGCTTTTCGTGATGGTATTTAATAAGTGGTAGTATTTTCTTGAACATATTGTTTGACTCAAGAATTCCGAAACCCTTTAGTGGATGTCTCTTTATCTCTGCAAACTCCTCATCTGTAAGTCTTGTTTCTTTGGTTATTATCTGATCTTTTATTCCTATCTTTCCGATATCATGAAAATATCCCCCAACTGTTAGTATTTCTAGTTCCTCAACAGTCAACTTCATCGCTTGTCCTATTTTAAATGCATAATAAGAAACCCTATCTGAATGACCTTTTGTGTATTCATCTTTTGCATCAACTGCAAGTCTTAGTGACTCGATTATACTTGAATAGCTGTTTTCGAGACTCTTATTTAACTCGCTTATTATTTCGTTTTGGTTCATTGCTTTTTCCATGAGTTTATATATATCCTTATTTTGTTCAAGCACTTTAACTGCAGAATAAAGCCATAAAAGTAGCTGATCAAAGTTATTGCTTTTTTCACAATATCCTTGAATGTTTAACCTTTTTAATGTCTCTATAGCCGGTGCTTGGTCCTTATACCCAGTCAAAAGTAAAATATGTATTTTTTTATTGAATACCCTTATCTTTTCTATTAGTTCATCTCCGTGAATGGGCTCCATGAAATAGTCAGTCACTAATATATTGTAGGAATCATCATTTTCAAGCTCTTTTAATGCATCGCTAGGCTCGCTAAATCCTTTAAACCTGAAGCCTCCTCTCTTGAGAATTACTTCTAGTGAATCAAGTATTCCCCTCTCATCATCAACTACCAAAACTTTATACCGAGAGTTAGCCTTATATTGTGCAGTATCATAATCTTCTTCTACCCTACTTGTTCCCAGTAAATCATCGTTCTGAATTGCTTCTACCTTTTGCTCTTTCAGTCTCATAGCTATCACCCACATATTTTAGATTTTTGTTTATACTTATATAGTATATTCCTCTTTAGTATAATACTTCATCCTTTTATGCATTTGTTAATACTCTAATTTATATAATCTTTCTTAGAATACAAAATAGCACATGCAAGCAAATTAAACATATGCCTGAATATGCTATCTATCTTTTCCAAGTTAAACAACTGTTTCAAATAATCTATTTCTACAATATCCATTTCATATCTTACTTTCCCCTCAATATTATTTACAGGGGTACTTTGATAAGATACCTTTGTATCCCAAATCCCTAACTGATGCTGTTTTAAACTAAATAAATTTTCTGTCATACATCTTCCCCCAATAAAACGATTGAGAACCACGACTCAAGAATTTACAATTCCCTATTTGTATTATATTACATTTCTTTTAGTATTTCAATAGTATTTCATATTTGTAACATAAATGAAAAAAACGACCCCTGCTATCCTTAATCAAATGTACTGAGTAACAATAATTTGTTTTGAAATTTGTGTAATATTTATCTGTATTAATTAATATAGATGTAATAACCTAGCTATCATATATTTGAAGATTTATTAACCACGGGGATTACAATCCCACATTGATATTTACTGGAGGTTTTACTATGAATAAAAAACTTATTATCTCAGCTGTCTTTATTTTTTTCATTTTAATTGTCCCTGTATGTGCTCAGGCTCTTACACATGTTGTACAAAGTGGGGATAGCTTATGGAAAATTGCTGTGAAATACCAAGTCGGCGTTAGTGAGATAATCTCTGCAAATCCCCAGATTGCAAATCCTGCTTTGATATATCCTGGGCAAAAAGTAAATGTTCCCAGTATCGCGGATACAAAAGCGTTAGAAACCGAGGTCGTTCGCCTTGTCAATGTAGAACGTTCAAAACAAGGGCTTATCCTGCTCAAAGAAAATTGGCAATTGTCTAGAGTTGCACGCTATAAGTCTCAGGATATGATCAATAAAAATTACTTTTCTCACACTTCTCCTACATATGGTTCACCATTTAATATGATGGAATCTTTCGGCATAAAATTTTCTGCCGCTGGTGAAAACATCGCATATGGTCAAAACTCTCCGCAAGCTGTAATGGTGGCATGGATGAATTCACCTGGACATAGGGCTAATATATTAAGTCCTGCATATACCCAAATTGGTGTCGGACTTGCTAAAAAAAGTAACGGAACCTGTTATTGGACACAACATTTTATAAAACCATATTAATTTAATGATAGTTTAAAGTTGAAAATTCTTATCAATAGTGATAAGAATTTTTTTGTTTGTATTTTTTGTTAGTTTATGATATTATGAAGGTATAATTTAGTATTAAATGAGTAAAAAATAACAAAATATATAAAACGGAGGTTATTTATGAAATTAGCAAATGAATGGACAGACTATGAACTTATAGATTTGGCTGACGGCGAGAAGCTCGAAAGATGGGGAGATATTAGTGTTGCACGCCCTGACCCTCAGGTAATATGGAAGAAAAAATCAAAACCTAAATCATGGAATAATATTGATGCACACTATCTTAGAAGTAGTGCAGGTGGTGGACAATGGGATTATAAAAGTAAGCTACCTGAAAAATGGGTTGTATCGTATAAACATCTAAAGTTTTATGTAAAAACTATGGGTTTCAAGCATATGGGACTTTTTCCTGAACAAGCCGTAAACTGGGACTGGATGATAGAAAAAATTCAGAGCGCAGGTAGACCAATACGAGTTCTCAACCTATTTGCATACACTGGTGGTGCAACTGTTGCATGTGCTTATGCTGGTGCTGAAGTGTGCCATGTCGATGCAGCAAAAGGAATGGTCTCTTGGGCAAAGGATAATATAACTTTGTCAGGTTTAACTGATAAAACAGTACGCTTCATCGTCGATGATGTTAAAAAATTCATAGAGCGAGAGATAAGAAGGGGTAGCAAATACGATGCAATCATCATGGACCCACCTTCATATGGACGTGGGCCAAGTGGCGAGCTTTGGAAAATAGAGGACGAGTTATACCCTCTTATAGAGCTTTGTAGCCAAGTCTTAACTGAAAAACCACTATTTCTTCTCATAAACTCATATACAACTGGTTTCTCTGCTACAGTTCTTGGAAATATGCTAAACATGACCATAACTGACAGATTTAAAGGAATCGTAGATGTAGGTGAGGTAGGAATACCAGTATCAAACTCAAATCAAATACTCCCTTGTGGAATATATGGTAGATGGGAAAGCAAATAAGACATTGGGGACTGTCCCCAATGTCTTATTTTTATAACTCTTCAATTTGAATTAGTATTTCATCAAGTTCAATCTTTTTCATATCTTTTCGTAATTCAAATTTTGTATATTGCGTATCACCCTCATTTAAATAAAAATTTGCTTTTAATTCATTATATTCCTCTAATATTTCAGGTAGAGTTGAAAAAGTATAATATTGATCCACATTATATACAAATTTATCGATTTCATTATTAAAAGGTATGCTACTTTTATTATAAATAATATTATAAATACCGGTATCATTATTTATATTTATCTGAAAGCCTCCTCTTATGTTTCCTGTATAATCACATGCTTTGACCATCCCATAACTACGATAATAACCCATAATTTCTCTACCACGCAGCTGTTCAGAAGGCATGTCAAAACTACATGTCTGCTCTCCTATTTTCAGGCTATTATACAATTGGATTAATTCTTGCTGGTCTTTTAAGAGTCTTATTGTAAAGCCCACATCTGTAGTTTGCATAATATTGTTTATTAAAAGCGGTACACTCTCACAGTCTAGCAATTCAAATAATACCCCACTAATTTCTTGCATTATTTTACTCATAAGCTCCTCCCTATAGTGTTAAATTCATTCTTTATATGTATTTAATACCTTATAAGCAAAAAAATACAAGTAAATTTCTTTATTTATATTTAAAACACCCCACTTTACTTTGGTAGGAGTATACCGCTTTTATACTTATCTTTTAATATTCTATTTCCTCATCTATTTCAGTCAAAGTAATAGAACGAGATGTTGCATAACCACATAAATCATCATCTGAAAAATTCCTAATACGCTCAGTATCTCCATATTCATTAGATTCCGGAAACTCTTCTCGTTTTTCATTAGATATAATAGTACTTTTTACTTTTTTGATTCCATTTTCATCATTAATATTAGTCTCCATTTTATTTACAGACTCATCTGTTAATAATTCATAGCTTCGCACATAAACACTTCTTTGATTTTTAATTTCATTTTTTCTAATACCTACAAACTCACAAGCTTTTTCTCTTAGAGTAAGTTTCCCTCTACCCTTCTCTATTACACATGTTCCGTCTGGTAGATAATCAATTTCACACAACCCACCAACTCTATCTATCATCAACCCTATAAACTCAGTTAGCTTACGATCTTCAAGCAGTGGCACTCCACTATTTGGTACTAGTTTATTGTATTGTTCTTCGATACTGGCAATAGTAAGACAATCGTACTGTCCTAATTTTATAATATCATTTAACTTAACCTGTACCTCTTTTATTAACTGTTCTCTTTGTTCTTCTTTAGACATCTCTTCAATAATTTCTTCTACATTGCCACTCATAATTTTCTCTCCCTTTGTATTATATTTCTACATTATTATATTACATTGTTTTCCATATGTCAATGACTAATTCTTTTGCTTTCTCTGTGAATGGAGGTTAGGTGAGTTCACATCGTTTTAATACTAACTATTTAATGCCTTCTATTTTTATTAAACTCATTTGGCTTTGGTTTAGAAATCTTATAGGTAAAACGCTCGTTCCTATGCCACTATCTAGATATAAAAATTTATTTTCTGATATTTCGTATATTCCTTTATCATACTTTGGAAAAAATCCCTCCCCTGGGGCTATTAAAGCTCCTAAGAAAGGTAACCTTACTTGTCCACCATGTGTATGTCCGCTTAAAATCAAATCAAAAATTGGTTTGGAAATGCTATCAACAATTCGTAGAGAATGAGAAAGTAAGACAGTATAATCTTCACTATTCATGTTTTGTGAAGCTAGCTCCAAATCATCATGTCTTGTGTAATGATCATCTACTCCACATAGATTTATTTTAACATCGTTATGCTTTATTACTAAATTTGTATTATTTATAACTTTTACATTTCTATGTACAAGACCTTTAATAAAATTATTTAAATCAAGTAACCGCCACTCGTGATTTCCTGAAACACAATATACATTTGGATTTATTGCAACAATTTGGTCTATAAAACTGTATATATTATTAAAATCATCATTATTAGAATCAATCAAATCTCCAGTAATTACAATTATATCTGGTTTGTGTTCTTTTATAAACTTTAAAGATGTTAAAAAACTGTTTGGAGAATGTTTATTGTGAAAATCAGAAATTTGCATTATTGTAAATAAATCTCCTGTCTCAAGTTTTGCTGATTTAAACGAAACCTCGTTAAGCTTTATAGTGTTAGTATCGTATATAACAATCAGCAAGCAAGCACCTATTATTAATGAAATTATGCGAAAAATAAGCTTTTTGTTTCTCATTTTATCATCTCCTAAAAATATCTGCCATACGAACCTATTTGGTTTACTTTCATTTTTCTAAAATATCTTGTTCTCTAAATAAACTTAAAACAGCTGCTTCGTAATCATATAAGCTATTTGACTTTTTTATTTTTTTTGCATGTTTTTCATTATCAGAAAACACAGGAATCATATGAAACCATAATTCTTTCATTTTAAATAAAACATTCGTATCTCCGGGAATCACTTTTTTATATTCATCATAAATTCTATCATGAAAGTCTTTTAGTAACCCTTTTTCGAGTTTAATATTATTTGTAATATTGTTTATCATTCCTGGATTGGCTAACAATCCTCTGCCAAGCATTATAGTATCTACACTAGGAAAATCAGCCAAAAACTCTTTATATTCTTTAATTGTAAAAATGTCACCATTATAGCAAATAGGATTTTTACTTAAACTCAAGGCTTCTCTAAAAATTTTCAGATTAGGTTTATTTTTATAAAAATCTTTTTGTATCCTCGGGTGAATTATAAGTTCTTCCATAGGATATTTATTAAATATTTCAATTAATTCATAAAATTCTTCAGGCTGATCTTTTCCTATTCTGGTTTTTATTGAGATTTTTGTTATCGATTCAGAAAATATTTCATCTAAAAACGCATCTAGTTCCTCTTTTTTCGAAAGAAATCCAGATCCTTTATTTTTTGAAACTACTGTTCCAGAAGGACATCCCAAATTAAAATTAATCTCATTATATCCAAGTTTGTGTATTCTCCTTGAAGCATTAATAAAATCTTTTGCATTATTGGTTAATAATTGTGGAATCAAAACTAATCCTTGGTTGTTTTCAGGCAAAATATCATTTATTTCTCGAGTTTTAAACTTTTGGAATTGATTTACAGCAATAAAAGGTGAAAAGTATTTATCTATATTATTATCATTGAAAAAGGCATTATGAGCGTTTCTATAAATGTATCCAGTCAAACCCTCCATAGGTGCAAAATAATTATTCATATATTAATTTCTCCTTTATAGCAATGAGGATGGTCCTACTTTTAACTTCTGAGGTTTTATAGACAATGGAGACAGTCCCCACTATCATGTCTTTTCTTTATCTACCTGAAACTCATATAATCGCTAGTAAGCTGTCGTTCTAACCAAATGATATGGTTTATCTGAAATGTTTTTATTTTGTCCTTGTAACCATAAATAATCATTTATATCTATAGACCTTATGTTTCTACCACTCTTACCAATAATTTGTTTTATTCTCTCCACTGCATATATGGTAAAGGCTCTTATCTCAATTTCCTCATTACATCCTTCTGGTAACACAATACTATTATCTACTTTTTCTCCTAGGTTTTTGCTGTATGTTAATATTTCTAATTTTCTCAGTGACTGCGGTATTTTATAATCTGCACATGCCGTTATACTTGAATAATCAGCTGTTATTTTTTCTCTTTCTTCCATTATCTTTAATATATCAATCGTTAATAATTGAGCTCTCTTATAAAAATATATTTTCTCACCTTTATAGCACATATGGTCATCAAAACACTTGAAATTATTAATTATTATTTCAAATAAATCTTTATCTGTTCTTATATTCTTAATATGTTTATAAAAGTTGCCATCAAATTTTTCTAAAACCACTTCCACCATTTCTTTTAAATAATGAAATCTTTCTTTTATAAGTGGTATCTCAATATTCCCTTTCATTATCTGCTCAAAATCTTCAAATTTCATATTTTTCAAATACTCAAAATCCAATATCTTATAATTATTTTCTAACGCTTTTATTAAAGCAACTACCAGCCCAAAAGCACCATCATAACTGATTTCTTTATATTTTACAGACCATTTTGGATCTCCCCAAAAACTAAAATCAATTGTCTCTAGAATTAGTACAAAAGTTACAATTTCCGATGTGTTAAGTAGCGTTATGTTACCTGGCGCAGCTTTAAGCCAATACTCCTCACCTTTTATTTCTAATTTTGAACAAACTTCTTCTAACTTTTCTGTATTTATGTAAACATCTTCTGCATTATCTATTACATACTTTATACTTTCTAATATATTTTTCATTTTATCCTCCTCTTAGTTTCCTAGGTAGTGTGCAAGAGCAAATAGGGTCAGGTTTGTTTTTTTCACTTATTCCACTTTCCAATTACCTCATCCATATAAACCGTTGTCATAATTTCTCCTGCCCTTATCTTATATCCTGGATATGTAGTTTTACAGTTTTTCTCAGCTAATATAACTAATACTTTTCTTATATCAGATATTTTTGCTTCTTCGTTTTTTCTCTTATTTGTTCCAATGTTACTTTTTCCTGATCTAATACTTCCCCTATTAGCTCAAAATACACCTGCTGTAACTGGATTTCTCATTTTCAAAGCTTCTGTCTCATATTTAAATTTTATATTTCTCATCATTCTATTTTCATTTTAGTAATTCATTTTTTATAATATGTACTACATTCTGGGGTAAATTTTTAAGTATTCCAATCATAAATTCAGGTCTAAACCCTACCTTATTCAAATTTTCTATCTTACACCACTTATATAAAAATTCTTCCCCTTCTTCTCCATGGAATTCCCCTTCTTTTTCAGTTATGTCTGATTTTCCCTTAATCATAACTATATAATTAAAGCCTATTTCATGATATATTGTTTCGCCCAATTGAAAAAAATTTTCACTAACAACTCCCAATCTTTCTGTAACCACTTCTAAGTTTAGTTCTTCCTTTAATTCCCGACAGATTGTCTCATCTGTACCTTCTAACATTTCAACCCTACCACCCGGCAATAACCAAAATTCATACTTTTCTTTTCTGTGTATTAATATTTTATCCTCATTTATTATAATAGCTCCTACCCTGAAATTAAACTTTTTATTGCCTTCTTTATATGAAATCATAATGATTTCCTCCTTCTTACATTTTTTGTACATTTTATCATGCTTTTCCGTTTTTTACAAGCAATTATTCATAAAATTGACCATTTTTAAATATAACAAAAAAGAGTAGCCAAGCCATTTTCTGACTCAATCTACTCTCATTTTAGTTACTTTTTATGTACCTTGTACCTTAGCACATATTCAGTTTTATATTCCACATTATCTTTCCATTAGTGCATGTGAACAGGGTTAGTATATCATGGTATATTTTGCTCGCGGTTATCATTTGGTTACTATAGTTATGTAGTTAACATTACATGAAATTGTTAAAACTGTAATATGCTTGTCTTCTTATTTTATTTCCTCTGCCTTCAGTTTTTCTAAAATTCCTTTTACATCCCCAAATTGAATATACTTAATATCCAATCTAATCTCTTCAGGTAACTTTGTAGAAATAAAGTCCTCTATTACGTAGATTGGTTTCGGGTTGCAGTAACAAGAAAACCCTATCTCGGGAAGAACCATTGCTGAAAACCCAACACAAAACATTACATCACATTCCTGGTTGAATTTTACAGGCTGATTTGACCATGTGCTACATGATATAATCTCTCCAAGCCCTGTATTTAAATACTCTTCATATTCGTCATCTAATGGAACAATTTCATATATTTTTTGACCACCTTTTAATTTATACTCCTCCCCAAATGACTCTAACAAAGATCCCTTATCTGGTGTTAGTAAAATCTCAAAACCGCTTTTGGCTACTATCTCTGCCATAAGTCTAAGTTTATTTTTACGGAGCAATAATCCATCCTCATCTAAGTGTGGTGCCCTGTTAGGCCCTATTATCCCTATTTTCATTGTCTTCCTCCTAATTTTAATCTGCTCTTGCTATTTTGGGCATATCTAATTCGTATTTTCTAATGCTTTGTCAGCAAACAGGGTCAGGTTTGTTTTCTTCACTTATTCCACCTTTCAATTACCTCATCCATATGAATCGTTGTCATAATTTCTCCTGCTCTTATCTTAGATATCCTAGATATCG
>MGOU01000038.1 GCA_001795385.1 Clostridiales bacterium GWD2_32_19 | reverse complement strand
AGTTAATAGTAATCGTTTTTAATTCGTTGCTACTTTATTCAATTATCATGGTTCTTACATTTTTTGTCACTGCTTACTTTTTATTCCTAAAAAACTCACCAGTGACAAGTGTTATTATACTACACATTCTTACTCTTTGTCAAGTACTTTTTCGACTTTTTAATTTTTTCTTTTTTTGTCGTTTTTTAGTATTTCTATGACTTCGGAATGTTTTAACATTATACCAACATACTATTCATTTGTCAACATGTTTTTAAAAAAATAATAGCAGCTTTCGCTATTATTTTACTATCAACAGTTTCTAACAAATATGTTAGTATAATTTACGGAGAGGGTGGGATTCGAACCCACGGTCCCTTGCGGAATCACTAGTTTTCAAGACTAGCTCCTTAAACCCCTCGGACACCTCTCCAATAATTTCTGCGACAAAAAGTATTATATCAATATTTTTAGAGTTTGTCAACTGTTTTTTTGTTTTTATTTCTGATTTTGTAGTAATGCATTCTCAACCATTATCTCTGCATTTTCTTTTCCTATATTACCTGATAGTATAATTTCGCTGACTAATATCTGTTTTCCGTTGTTTAACAACTTCTTTTCTATACTTGATAGACCCTTCGCTGCATCTTTAACATATAAGTTTTTAACTGTCTGAGCTACCTCTAGGATATCTCCGCTTGTTATTTTTTCTATGTTCTGTCTATATCTCTTTGACCAGCTATCGGACATTGTGGTTGTTACTCCTTTTAATATGCCTACCATGCCTTCCATTTCCTTCTCGTTATTTACTACTCTTATTCCTAGTTCTTCTGCTTTTCTGGTTGCTACTGTGAGCTTCATTCTACTTAGCGGAATGTGTATTACATAGAATTCTTGTTTTTCACCAAAAAGTTCTTTCTGTTCTATATCTTCTATTATTCCTGCCCCATGCTTAGGATGACATACTTTATCTCCTATATTAAACATAACAATCACCACCTATTTTTATGTTTTGCAATTTTTGGAAATAATATTCATTTATTTTATATATTTCATTATTTCTTTGATATTCTTTATCCCTATCACTCCATCGTTGATTTTTTCTTCTTTTATAGATTTTTTGTTCTCGTGTGGTATTATGCAACTGGTAAAACCCATTTTTTTTGCTTCAATTATGCGTTTTTCAATCATATTTATAGTTCTTACCTCTCCTGAAAGGCCTACTTCTCCTACAATCACTATTCCATCGTCTACTACTATATTCTTTTGACTTGATATAATTGCTACTATTATTGCTAAATCGAGGGCCGTTTCTGTTATTTTTATATTTCCTACTATATTTAAGAATACATCATGTTCGCTTAGATTTATGCTGAGCTGTTTTTCTATTATGGCTATCAACATAGATAAACGGTTATTGTCTATGCCTATAGCAGTTCTTCTTGGCATATTCATTTTTGTATATGTTACTAATGCTTGCACTTCTAGTAATAACGCCCTAGTTCCTTCTATAGTACATGTTATTACAGATCCGCTTGAGTTCTCAGGTTTACCTGATAACATAATTTTTGATGCATCACTCACGTCATTTAGACCTGTGGCGGTCATCTCAAATACTCCTATTTCATTTGTTGAACCAAATCTATTCTTAATTGTTCTTATTATTCTATATATTGATGTTTCATTTCCTTCAAAATATAATACAGCATCCACCATATGTTCTAAAACTTTTGGCCCCGCTATCATTCCTTCTTTGGTTACATGTCCTACTATTATTGTTGATATATCTTTTTCTTTCGCCATTCTCATTAAAATATTGGTCGCTTCTCGTACTTGACTTACGCTACCTGGTGTTGATGTTATTTCACTATTATATATGGTCTGTATAGAGTCTATTATGACTATAT
Organism: Clostridiales bacterium GWD2_32_19; assembly: GCA_001795385.1. Taxonomy (GTDB): domain Bacteria; phylum Bacillota; class Clostridia; order Lachnospirales; family UBA12420; genus UBA12420. The sequence goes on along the minus strand of MGOU01000038.1, from coordinate 24,138 downwards.
CTGGACTTATTTTTTCGATATTTTCCATTATGTTTTCTATGTCATTTTCGGCTAGTATGTATAGATTTTTTGTGTTTACATTTAATCTGTCTGCTCTAATTTTTATTTGATGGTTTGATTCCTCACCAGTTGCATATAGCACTTTCAAGTTTTTTTCACCAAGCTTTTGGCTTAATTGCAAAAGCAATGTTGATTTGCCTATTCCGGGGGTTCCACCAATAAGAACAAGAGATCCTTTGACTATGCCCCCGCCTAAAACTCTGTCTAGTTCTCCTATATTTGTTGCATATCTGAAGTCATCTTTCTTAACTATATCGTTTATATTTAATGATACGCTTCTTTTCACATTTGTGTTACTCGAACCCGTGTTTTTCTTTACTTCTTTTTTTTGCTCAATAAAACTACTCCAACCATTACATTCTGGGCATTTTCCTAACCATCTGCTCGATTCATACCCACATTCTCCACATACATATAATATTTTATCTTTAGCCATGAGTTCACTCCCGTTCTTCTTACCATCCTATAACTATTTTGTTTATTTCATCAGCTATGTTGTCTAGGTCTACTTCCTTGTCAGATAAACCTGCATCAAATACACTTTTTGGCATGCCATATATGACACTTGTTTTTTTGCTTTCGGTTATACAGTAACAATTGCAATTTGATTTTATATATTGCACACCTATTGTCCCATCTCTACCCATGCCTGTTACAACCACGGCAAGTATGTCTTTTCCTTTATATGTATCCGATATGGACATAAATAATCTGTCAGCTGCAGGTTTGACTCCATTTAAAGATTTCGAGTCCTCCATTCTAATGATTTTGTAGATTTTCTCGTTGTTTATTAGCATGTGTATGCCTCCTGGAGCTATATAAATCACGCCTGACTCCAGTTTTTCCCCTTCTTTAGCCTCTTTTACTTGTAATCTTGATATTACATTTAGTGACTCTGCAAATGCCGAAATAAATCCTTTAGGCATATGTTGTACTATTACTATTGGTATATTAATTTTTTCAGATAGCTTTGCACATATCTTCCTAAGTGCTGATGGTCCACCTGTAGATGATGCAATTGCTATAATTTCTGGTTTCATATATGTGAGCCCACCTGCTTTCTCATTCGTATTTATGTTTTCATTATAGCATTTTTATTGTTATTATCAAGTTAATTTCAATATATATTTATTTTTTTTAATTATTATAATATAGTAAAACTCCTTTATATATTGCCCACGCAACATTTTCTTGATACTCTGTATCATTTAGTTTCATTTCTTCTATAGGGTTTGATAAAAATCCGCATTCAATAAGTACATTGGGGATTTTAGATTTTTTGAATAGGTAATATTCTTTATTTTCTTTCTCTACCCTATCATTTTTCTTATCAAGTACCTCTTTCATTTGAGTTTGTATATGCTTTGCTAAATTTTTGCTAGCTTCACAATTGGAACTATAAAAAACTTGACTACCACTATATTTCGACTCTGAGAAATTGTTTTGATGTATACTCAACATAATGTCTGCGTATGAATTATTTATTATATCTTTCCTTTTTGCAAGATCACTCATTTTCTTATTTCTTGCCGTTAGATCATGTAAGCCCATACCATCTGCACGCGTTAATATAACGAAAGCCCCTGATTGTTCTAAATATTTTTGAAGTTTTATTGCTACTTCTAAATTAATAACCTTTTCTGTTTTTTCTAGTTTTCCGGAGGTACCCTCATCTTTCCCTCCGTGCCCTGCATCTATAACTATTACTTTATTACTTAATGGTAGTCCATGAGTAAATGTGCTTTTTGATTTATGATCATCACTATTTATTATTTCTAATACTAATAAGATTAACAATACTAATATTAGTAGATTTTCTTTGTTTATTTTAAACATAACAAATGTTCACACCCTTAAGATCAATGCACAATATATGGATAATGATATCCGATATCCATATATTCTTTTTCTTATTCTTCTCCCATATAAACCAGATTCAGCATTGATATGTTTTTTTGGAGATCTTGTATTATTTCGAATATCATATCTTTATATCCATCTTTATCTTCTATATTTGTATATAGTTTTGTGTAATCGTCAAGCATGTCATATGTATCCATTATACATTTTTCAGAATCATATTTTTTATAACTCTTAATTGTCTCGTTTGTATCATTATAGTCTATTTTATATAATATTTTTAAAAGCTCTTTCAACATTTTATAGTGCTTTACTCCGTTTGTGTACATTCTTTGAAATATGTCCTTATCATATTCCTTGCAATTATCATACATATGCTTATAGGCATTTTTAATGTCTTTTGATTGTTTTGTTAAATCTTCTAGTACAAATTTTAGAGTTTCATACATATTTTCGTTTTCATCCACCTCTATCATTTTTTTAACCATAAAAAACACACCTTCCTCAACATTATAAATGTTTCTCTTATTATATTTAATATATATATTAATATTTTCGAAAAAATATTCCTAACATAATGACAAAAAAATATTATTATGTTATAATATTAATAGAATAACATATTTGCTAAGGGGGAACATAAATGTCAAAATCTGATATACTTCTTGAAAGTGGCACAAATGAGTTTGAAATAGTAGAGTTTACTGTTGGTAATAGCTATTTTGGTATAAACGTAGCTAAGGTACATCAAGTAATTCAACATGCAGATGTGTCGGTAATACCAAATTCTGAGCCTGCCCTTGAGGGCGTTTTCGATTTAAGGGGAGAGCACATTGTACCTTTAATTAATCTCGCAACTTATCTTCATTTACCACAACCAATAACTGATAGTACTGACAAAATAATCATAACAGAATTTAACAATACATTTACGGCTTTCCATGTTGAGTCTGTCGCAACAATACATAGGGTGTCTTGGTCTTCTGTTGAAGCACCAGATGCTGTTACTCATTCTCATGGTAGTGTAGTTATTGGTGTAATTAGAATGCAAGACAAAATCGTCCTTTTAATTGATTTCGAAAAAATATTAATGGAGCTATCTCCTAGATCAGGACTCGAGGAACTAAATAATGAACGTGCTTTATCCGATAATAATTCTCTAAAGAAAATTTTTGTGGTAGAAGATTCAGAGTTTTTACGCATCAAATTAATAGATGTATTACATAAAGCAGGATACGCAAATACTACTGAATTCACAAATGGATTAGATGCATGGGAATATATATCAGATTCTGATAGTATTACTCCAAGCTTAATTATTACAGATATTGAGATGCCTAGTATGGATGGACATCATTTAATAACGAAAATACGAAACGAATCTCCTATATCTGAAGTGCCTATTATTATTTTCTCATCTTTAATTACTGATGAGATGTATAAAAAAGGTAAAGAATTAGGTGCTAGCGAGCAAGTATCTAAACCACAAATCAATACTTTGATTACTGTCATAGATTCTTTTATAAAATAGAAATATGTAAAAAGAACCACTACCTGCTTATAAGCAGGTAGTGGTTCTTTTTACATATTTCTATTTGTCTACACATAAAATTTTTACTTACATTTAGAATCAAATGCTTCAATTATCGTTTTCTCAAGTCTTTCAAATAATTGATTGTTTTCCTCATTATATTTTAGGCTTGCAAGTACATTTTTAAAGTACCATTCCATTTCATCCTTTCCACGCTTAAAACTATTCCAAACTTGTTCTCCTAGAATTTGATGATCTTCATACGAATTATCTAGATTATTTATCTTATCTGCGCATACAATCAATTTCACCTCAAAGGGTGCTGTTTTTATATATTCAATAGTTTTTTGTTTTCTTTCTTCCCACGAAAGAGATTTGTCTGACTCTGATGCATTCCAAACTAATCTAGCGACTTCATCACCAAACATTTTCGCTATATCATCTATAGTATATAATGTATCTTCTACTACATCATGAAGAACTCCTGCTATCACTACCTCACCTCTACATCCAAAATCCTTTAATATCATTCCTACTGAGAATGAATGAGCAATGTAGTCAACAAATCTAGTCTTCCTTTTTTGTCCCTCATGTGCTTTAGTTGCAAAGTATATTGCCTGTTCAATTTTCGTAAACATATGGTTCACTCTCCTAGATTAAAATGTATTTTCTACTTTCTCTTTTATTGCCCCATATCACCACTGAAATGATATATTTTCTTTATTTCTTCTGGATAGTCAATTTTAGACAGATTTATCCCTACACTCTCTGCTATTTTTTTTGATAAATACATTGCTAAAACACATAAGTTAAAACTACTAATAATTTTGTCTTCCTCTGACTGGAGGCATAATATTTGGTTATAGAATTTTTTCATATATTTATCTATTAAAAATGTATCTTGCTTTTTTGCTTCTCCATTTATCAAGTAAATTAAAAGGGATGTTCTATTCTTATAATTTAATATGCTTCTCCCATGGCAATAATCGTTCTTTTCTTGTAAAACTGTATATGCTATCCCTGACTCTACTAGATTACTTTCTAGTATGTATGCTGATGGGTATGTATGGTCCCCTGTAAGTACTTCAACTGTATTATTATTTTTACTCAAAATACTTTTGAAATCCACTACACTACTAATACTCTCAATTTGTTCTTTTGACTTATTTAACTGCTTTATTATATAATCTAGGAATTCTTGCGTTTCTATCGGTTCCATTGCATACCTTAAAAAAAGACTAATTGGAGCAAGCGTCGCAGCTATATTTATAAAGCTTTTTTCTTTTGTATCATCTTTTTTATAGCTTATAACAGTATCGTATTCCCTTAGTACTACATCCTTTTTTAGTTTTTCCCTTGTCACTACAACTATTTTTATATGTTTATATTTTTTACATTCATCTATTGCTTTTAATATGCTAGGCGTTTTCCCCGAGTAAGTGAACATAATTACATACTCTACACTTTCTAAATGTGTAAATAGTATATCCCTTGGTTTCATGCTCACTGCCATGACTTTATTTTTTTCTTTTATTACTTCACTTGCGTAACTCGCTATGGGATAAGATCCCCCTGTCCCTATTGTTATAACATTTCCCTTTATTTCCGATAATATATCCTGCAAGTTTTTATACGCGTCAGATAAATTGGCTTGCTCTATTCTTCTATATAAGTTTGAAAAATGTGTTTTCATCTTTTCCTCCTTAAATGTTCTCTGGCCCCAATTATACCAACAACATTTTTAGTGACTTCTATAGCATTCTCAAATGTTTTATCTAAAAATTTACTTGTTATTTTTGTTTCTTTCATATATGCATTAAGTAGTGTTGCAAAGAATGCATCTCCTGCTCCACTTGGGTCAATGACTTTTGCAGGTGATGTTATTTCACATTTATGCACTTTTATATTTTCATTTTCTTTGTATATGAAGTCCACCCCTTTAGAGCCTTTTGTTATACTCATAATCTCTATATTTGTTTCATTCATTATATCCTCATATGTTAGCTTTTTACTAATTTCCATAAACCTATATACTTTTTCATTAGTCTGCAATATATCTATGTTCTTTAAAAATTCAATAATCTTCTGTTTACTTATATACCTCACAAAACCCCGATATCCAATATCAAGTGCTATTTTTATTTTATTGTTTTTCTTTTTAAGCTCGAATGCGTAATCAAAATATTCTTTTCTTAAACAATTTATCACTACTATGCATTGTTCATATTCGTGTATATTCTCAATTTGAATATTTCTAATCCACTTATTATTTGTGTTTTGTTTTACCTCTTCTTCTGATACTGGTGATTTATATGAATTAGCTGTTAGTTCTGATTCATCAACACTATCCTTCTTTATCATAATATGTACTTTTCTAGTGTTTTTTAGTTGTCTTTTTACATACTTTGTGCTCACATTAAACTCTTCTAATGATTGCACGCACCTTTTCCCATCTTCATCATCTCCACAAGCCCCTACCGCTATAGTTTTTATTCCTTCCATAGATAGATTGCAAAGCATATTCCATACTGTACCGCCAGCATCTTTCTTTACTAACTTTAACTTTCCGGCCTCTTCTATATACATCTCATCTAGAGTTAATTCACCTATTCCAATAACGCACACATTTTTCAACCAAAATCACCTCATCTATATCAAATACTAAATCTACCATAATAAAAAACCTCCTTTATAGTTTTATAATAACACTAAAGGAGGAAATATATGGTCACTTTATTAAATTTTCTGTATATTTTTGGTCTAAGACTTTATATTCTATTATTCTGATTATTCTGAAATGTCTAATTTCATTTCGGAGTTCACAAAAGGCTGCCAGATACCATGAGTCATTATAAGAGAACAAATCGCACGGATGGACTATGCGTTCTTTCATGCCATGCGAGGCTGATAAAAAATTGATTAGCATTTTTTGATTTTCTTTTATTGCACGAGCTATTGCATTATATTTTCGAGTTTCAATTTCTCTATATTTCTCGTCCCGTTCTTCTACAATATTAGGTATACCATCCACCTTTTTTTTACTTCCTTTATATTCACCGTCTATTTTGTCTATAAGATTTAAAAGCTCATGTTTTAAAATAAACTCTTTATTCTTTTCTAACATTGCATACATGCTTTTTAGTAATTGTATATCATATTTGCTAAAGCCCACTGCTGGTAAGGCCACTTTTTGATTTAAAACATAGCCTCCATATGGTCCTTTTATTGAGTCGATATAGATACCTGCTTTTTCTAGTTCGTCCTTGTAAATCCTCACCATCCTATCAGTGACTTCTAGACGGCCAGCCAAGTCTTTTATACTATACTTCTTACCATTTTTCAATAACTCTAACATTGTGATTATATTTGATATCTTACCCACATGCATTCACTCCTATATCAGGATGCTATCACCCACGTGCCTCTAACCATATCTTTATCCCATATAAAATGGATAAATGCATCGGATAAAACAAATAAAAGAACCATCCAGGTATTTTAAATTTCAAGTTAATAGGTTTTATTAAAAAAATCATTGCCATTATTGAGAAAATCTGATAAAGGCTCTGTATACCAGAAAATGCTAGTACTATATTCAAAATAAAGAAACTTATAAATAAAAGTTTAAAGTTATTAACATATGTATACATTAAAATTATTGTGAAAACACCGTAGATTCCGTAATCTACTATGTCCATCTCATAAAAACTCAGAATACTTAAAATCGTAAGCATGAAAGTCAGTACAATATAGTGCTTTTTTTCAATTAAATATATACATATTAATCCCAAAGATAATGTAAATAATATGTTTAAAGTCTTATTTGTTATAGTAAAAAAAGTAGATAATCCTGTTATAAAATTTTGTGCGTTGTACGGATCAAAGTTATTCATCGCATAATAATATGGTATTTGACAAACAACCCCTAGCGTGAGTAGCCTTAATATATACTTTTTGATATTCCTCGTATTTAAATACCCTACAACTATTTGGTATGCAAAAAGGGGGAATGCTATCCTCCCTATTATCCTTAAAGCTATTACATCTGGAAATAAAATTATACCCATATGATCTATTAACATTGTCAAGATTGCTATTAACTTTATAAAATTACTTTGCTCTTTTGTAATTGCTATATTCATATTTTCTCCTATGTTCTAATCTCAATATGCGTCACTTGTTGGATTGGTCCCAGTACCGTTTGAATATGGATTATCTATTTCTAATGTAAACTCGAAATCCTCTTCCTTGTCAACAGTTACCTGTTTTACAACTGGTATATATCCTAGCTTCCTAACTACTATTTTGTGTGGTCCGTAAGAAAGGTTTGTATTTATAGGCACAATCCCTACATATTTATCATCAATATATACTTCAGATTTTTGTATGTTCGCATTTATTCTAACCTTTGCACTATCTCCAATTTTTTGTATAACTGCTTTAAAATTTGTTGTTTCATTTTTCACTTGTATCGTTTTTTGTAGCGTTTTATAACCGTTTTTAGTAATTGTTATAATATACTCTCCATATGGAACCTCTATTTGTTTTCCGGAAAAATCAACATTAAAATTTGTTATATCATTTTCAATGTTGATGTTGTAATCAGATTCATTAATACTAAAGTTTATAGTTCCACGTCTTGGTTCTACATCCCCTAAATCAATTGTTGTCTTTTCTTTTTCTTTTATTATTATATATTTTATTTGATTCTCTATATCCTCACGCTTTATTACAACCTTATGTTCTCCAGGTGAAAGTATAATATTATTCTCTGATTCTATTTTTTTAAATACACTCGTATCTATTTCTATATCTGCACCTACATAATTTTCAAAATTTGAAAATGTTAAATACCCATAATATTTCTCAACTTTTATGCCCCAAATATTATCTTTATAACCTTTTAGAGCTACGATTGCATCTTTATTTAAGTCGCTAAATACTATCTTTTCGCCTTTATATGATTTTAACAATTTATTATTGTAATTATATACCTTCTCTTTTGCAGTAATTGTCTTTTTATCTTGGTCTATTTCTATACCTTGCACATTTTTAAGCTCCCATACTTTACCGCTAAGCTTTAACTCGTCTACCTTTTTGCTTTCTGTACCATATGTAAATTCTGCAATATCTCCCAACTCTACTTCTCCAATTACCATCAGTTCACCGTATTCATCATTTATTTCGGTATATCCCATCATCTTTAAACTGACATCAGCTTCGCTAGGGTTATCTAAGTTAGTTATTTCTATCGCTCCACTTGCTACATTTATTTTTTGAACCAATCCTAGCATGCTAGTCTTTTTCCCACTCTCTGTTTCAAGAATTACTTCTTTATCATCATTGTATTTATACTGATCATCATTACCTTTGTTACTAAATATAGATAATACAATCGCGAACATAATCACAAACACGACCAATCCTAGCCCAGCTGTAATCATAATTAGTTTCATAGTATCGCTATATTTTCCTTTTGGTTTCACTTCTTCTGTATAATTATCTTTTATTCTAAAATCCATCATTAAACACCTCTTTAATATTTTAGAGCATCCTCTTCGTTTTCTATTAGAGTTTTGGTCATAAGAAAAACGGGTACTCTCTTTTGCTTATATGCAAGTTCTGAAATATTCTCTTTAGCTTTATACACATACTTTCTAATATCTTTCATTTTTCCTTTGTAAATTTCCCTTTCTCTATTATAACTCTCTTTCTTAATTATTTCAAGTATTAAATTAGAGTATTTTTCTATCTCCTGTATATTTATTCTATCCAATTCTACAATATTTTCTTGAATCTTTAAAGCCTCTTTCAATTTATTTTCAGATATTTTTATATCTCTTTGAATTTTCAATATATCTATACTTTTATTATTCAAAATTTTCGCATAACCTATCTGCTTTTTTGCTTTTTCTATATTGCCCATTTTCCAGTAATAGTCGGCTTTATTAACATACGCCTCAGTATTAAAGCCATAGCTCTTTATTGCTAAATCATATTGTCCCTTTTCCACTGCTACTGCTGAAACTCCAAGAAATGTATTCATCACAATCAAAATTATACAACTTGCAATAATTAAGGTTCCTCTCTTTGTCATTTTAAAAAGCTGATTACCGCCTTGCTCTTCTATCCTCAATGGCAAAAAACTAATTTTACACTTGGATGGCTCGTTTTTTAGATATATAATCATAATCATTATATTAATTAAAACTCCAAATGATAAATCAAAATCAAACAAAGAATGAGCTGCAATTATAATAAATGCAATGTCTAAATAATCGAATTTCTCGAATTTTAGACTTCTTGTTCTTTTTAATATGATATTTATTATCATCATTCCATATGCTAGTATCCCTAGAATACCTATTTCTAAGGCAATTTGCAAAATAGAATTATGCACTAACCGAACTTTATATATTCCTGTTTGGTAAGCTCCTTGTATATAATAATAACCATCATACCCAAGGCCCCATATATTTTTTAAAATTATATCTAGTGCATCATTATAATATAAGAACCTTGCTTGTAATTCCGTTGATTGTGTGGTTATTTCACTTAACCTACTATTTTGTTCATTTAAAAATGAAGTTTTTATAATTACTAGGTATAGCACGCACGCAAGTATGATTGATATTACTAGTGAGTGTTTAATTTTATTATTTTCTTTTATAAATATATATGCAATTACTATAATCCCAATAACAACTACACTCCTACTATATGTTAATATAATTGTACAAAGCATTAATACACCCGCTACTATTTTTACATATTTATTCAACTCATCCTTTTGCATTATTACATATGCCATTAGTATATATAGTGCAAATGTATTGGCATATGCAATAAAGCCACCCATTCTGTTGTTTTGAATAACTATATCAATAAATGATTTTTGGTACAATGCTATCATGCTTACACTAGCAAGTAAGATTCCTGATATAGTTATTACCCTTATAAAATCTTTCTTATTTACATCAAGTTGGAGCAATACTAGATAAAGCATTAATGGCTCTATTGCTTTTATTATACCATAAATATTCATCCCTTTATCTATTGCAACAAAATATGATACCATATAAATAAATATTATACTTAGCAGAACAAAAGAATCTATGTTTTTATAATAATATAATTTCTTATTTTTAAATGATAAATATATTAAGTATATAAGTAAAAAAGTATTTGAAAAACAAAAACTGTATTCAAAATATAGTCCTTGAAAAAAGGGTGTTAATATAAGAAAAATATATAGTATATATTCTTTTTTCATATATGCCACCTCTATAATATAAAGTTCTCTTTCTTTATATAAAAATCTCACCATAACATGATAAAATTTTATCATGTTATGGTGAGATTGTCAATATGTGCTATCTAAATACTTATCTTTCCGTTATCTTTATACTATCTAATTAATACTCAGGATCTATAAGTCCGTAAGTACCACCTTTTCTCTTGTAAATAATATTTATTCTCTCGCCAGTACTATCCATATCTCTAAATACAAAGAAGTCGTGACCTAAAAGATTCATTTGCATTATTGCTTCTTCTCTTGCCATAGGTTTTACATCAAATGTTTTTATTTTAGATATTTTTAATTCATTATGTACCTCTTCATCAAGTTCAGTGTCATGCAATTCTTTAAGAAACTCTTCTTTAAATGTATTATCGTGTCTATGTTTATCTTTTAATTTACTTCTATACTTTACAACTTGTTTATCTAAAATATCAATTGCCTTATCTATAGCTACATACATGTCGTGATCTTCTACTTCTGTTCTAAGTATTGTGCCTTTAATAGGTATTGTAATTTCTACTCTTTGTTGTAGCTTTTGAACACTAAAAGTAACATGAACATGTGTGTCATCATTTAAAAATTTAGATAATCTCTCGAATTTATCCTCAATTTTTTGTTTCAAAGCCTCTGTAACTTCTATGTTTTTCCCTGATATCATGTAATTCATAATTTTATCCCCCTTTGAAATACAATTAAAATTAGTTTTTGATTATACCAATAGTATACATTAAATTAGCAATTTTTTCAAGTGATTTAATAAAATATATAATTATTTTAAGAGTATATATTAAGAAACTATATGTTTTTCATCTTAATTAGGCTTTGCTTAAAGAGCTATGTACCTTATTATATTTTCTATTTTTTCTTTTATATTCTTATTTTCCTCATTGCTCAAACACTTATCCATTTCAATCATCTCTCTTGCTGCCTGTTGTGACTCTTTTAGTATATCAGTATGCTCATAAAGATTTGCTATTTTAAACTCAGGTAGACCATGCTGCTTGGTACCAAAAAAGTCTCCTGTTCCCCTTAATTCTAAATCCTTCTCAGCTATTATAAATCCGTCATTTGTATTCTTCATTACATTCATTCTTTCTCTTATTATCTTTCCTTTTGCATCCGTAACAAGTATGCAGTAAGATTTGTGCAAACCTCTTCCCACTCTTCCACGCAATTGATGTAATTGCGCAAGTCCAAACCTTTCAGCGTTTTCTATAATCATCATCGTTGCATTATCAACGCTTATCCCTACCTCAATAACAGTAGTTGATACCAGTATATTTATCTCATTATTCTTGAACCTCGTCATTATGTCATTCTTTTCTTTTGCCTTCATTTTCCCATGTATGTACTCGATTTTATATTTTCCAAGATGTGTTTTGTTTAAGTTTTCTGTATATGTTATTACTGATTCTAGCTCTGACATTTCTTCATTTTCAAGAACCATGGGACATACTACATATACTTGTCTTCTCTGTTCTATTTGCTCTTTTACAAAGTTGTACATTCTTTCTTTGTATGAAGAATTAACATGATGTGTATCTATCTTTTGTCTTCCCTTAGGTAGCTCATCTATTATCGATATATCTAAATCACCATAAAGTATAAGGCCAAGAGTCCTAGGTATTGGGGTTGCCGTCATAACAATTATATCTGGATTTTCACCTTTATCTGTCAGCTTCAATCTTTGATCCACTCCAAATCTATGCTGCTCATCAGTTATAACAAGCCCTAGGTTATTAAATTCTAAACTTTCCTGTATAATTGCATGTGTACCAATAATGACATCTATTTGTCCGTTTTTCAACTTGTCATACATATCCTCTTTTTGTTTTTTGGTTAATGAACCTACTAGTAAACCTGTTTTTATATCCAATCTTTCTAAATATTTAGTTAAAAACTCATAATGCTGAACTGCTAGTATTTCAGTCGGTGCCATCATTGCTACTTGGTAATTATTTTTCACACAAATATACATAGCCATAAGTGCTATAACAGTCTTTCCTGAGCCTACATCACCTTGCACAAGCCTATTCATGATTTTTTCTGTTTGCATATCTATCTTTATTTCATCTACGACTCTTTTTTGAGCACCGGTTAACTCAAAAGGTAAAGCTTTCTCTAGACTATCAATATCACTTGGAATACTAAATTTTATTCCTTTAATATCGTTTTTGAGTTTGTCTTTTATATATAAAAGTGCTGCTTGTACTATAAAAAGCTCTTCAAATATAAGTCTTCTCTTAGCCTTATTATAAGCTTCGTCATTGTATGGAAAATGAATGTTTTTTATAGCATAGTTATACTCTGCTAAGTTATATTTGTCCCGTACTTTTTCAGTGAAAATATCAATCAATGTTCCGCTCAATTTTTCTAAAGCATTTTTTATAATTTTTTGCAGATTATGCTGACTCATTCCATATGTAAGAGGATACATTGGAACTATTCTACCTGCTATCATCAACTCTGATTTATTTGCCAACTCGTATTTGGGCGATTCAACTCGCAGTTTACCAAAAGCTCGTCTTACTTTCCCTACAAAAATATACTCCACTCCAGGCTTTAGCACTTTTTGAATATAAGGCTGATTAAACCATGTAACCTCTGCCTCACCTGTATCATCCGATACCTCTACATTCGTTATAACTTTCGCTTTGAATTTAGTATTAATAGGTATACTTGCAATACTTGCCTTAAAAGTACAGCTTTCTCCGTCAATGAGTTGGCTTATTGTATTTATCTCTGTTCTATCCTCGTAATCTCTAGGAAAATGAGTAATAAGATCCTCGAGCGTTTGGATATGCATCATTCTTAACTTTTCTAATGTTTTTTTTCCTACATTCCTTATATTCTCAATTTTGTCAAAAATTTTCATATTTTTTTCACCTTCCACTTGACAATTACCAAATTTTGTTATATAATTAATAAAAATAAAGTCGTAATGAGGTGCATTTGATGGGAGACATAATTAGTGATATTCAAACTGATAATAGTAACAGACATTTGATATATCCAATTACTTCACCAGAAAGAACACCTAAGGACAAACCAAAAAATCCAGATATTGAACAGCAAAAACAAATTCAAGAATGTTTTGATTATGATGTTACTAGTCCTACTTATACCTGTAAAGTTGTTCCATTTAAACCTATATATACTAATGAAAGAACTTTTACAAAGGATACTAATCCAGAAATAATTGATTTTCGTTTATAATCAGCTTGTAAGAATTATGCAAAACATAATTCTTTACATATATAAAATTTTGTAAAAACCACCACATCAAAATTTTATAGTTTCAACCTTCCCCCTCAAAGCATTCTGTAAAATATACAGAATGCTTTATTTTTGTTTTAATTTTACCAATATTTATACTGTATGTAAAGCAAAAAATCAAATTTGTTTTAAAACAAATTTGATTTTTATTTAATAAGCTGAAGTTTCTGGTGTTAAATTTGTACTTATATTGCCTAAATTGCTTAAACTATCTGAGAATGTTTTTACTTGATTAAATTGCGTATCGTCAGTAAGTACATAGCATTTTGTTATACTAGGATTTATACTTTTCACTGTTGCAAGTATACTATTTCTTATGCTTTCTGGAACAGTTGTTGCATTATTGTCTAACCTACACGCTACATATGCCTCATTACCCATTAAAACAACTTCCGAATCTCCCACTCCTGATACATTATCTATTCTTGTTTCACATTGAGTTGCGAGTGTTTGCAAACTTCTAATATCATTTGCTTGTGCCGTTGTTGTTCCTGTTGTTCCTAGTCCTCCTGTTGTACCTGTTGTACCAGTTGTTCCGTTATTATCTCCGTAACCATTATCAGCAGTTCCCCCGAAAAGTCCGTTAGTTCCAGTTCCAAAACCATCATTTGTTAATGCATCTAGATCAGTCCCTACGCCCCTATCACTTCCCCCTGCTGTTCCAGCTGTTGTTCCGCCTGTTGTTGGAGTTTTTGTCGCTATCCTCTCTGACATCTGGTAATCTGGTGTTCCTGGAGGATTTACCGCAGTTGTATTACCTTCACATCCTGTCAATATACCCACACATATTGCCGTCGCAAACAGCAAATATTCAATTCTAAATTTCATACATAAACCTCCTTTCATTTATTGATTTTTCAATTATAGTTTTTACACAATAAGTTTTTTTAATGTATAAAAACTATACTCAATTTTTGGTATTTAATTTTAAAAATGTGGATTTTTTTTAATAAATTTGGTAAAATGAATATTATATTAAAAGATAACTAACGCGGAGGTGCTGTTTTTAATGTTTACTGAAAGAAAAGCTGGAATTTTACTTCACCCTACATGTTTGCCAAGTGAGTATGGTATAGGAGACTTGGGTCCAAATGCATATAAATTTGTAGACTTTCTATATAGTGCTAAACAATCTTTTTGGCAAATATTACCCTTAACTGCGACAACTTATTCACCTTATAAAGGTTTTTCGGCATTCGCAAACACTTATATGTTGATTAGTCCTGAAAAGCTTCACAAAATGGGGCTTATATCTGATACAACATTAAAACAATCTATTATAAAAAACTCTGGCCATGTTGATTTTAAATCTATTTTATCTAAAAAGGTTGAAATTTTGACTCGTGCATTTATAAATTTCAAAGAAATAAAGGATCCAGAATTAACAATAAACTTTCAAAATTTTACTCATAATAATGCAGATTGGCTTGATAATTACACTCTTTTTATATCTTTAAAATATTTTTTCATTAAAACACGCATTCATTCAAAAGATAATCTTACTATTTCTTTAGAGCTTCAAAACTATATAGAATCTGCAAGTCAACATTTGGATGAAGAAACAGCAACCGCTTATTACTACGATGCTGTTTGGAGTTCATGGAATAAAGAACTCATAGAACACGATCCTGATGTAATCGCATATTATAAAGATTTACTTCGTGATGAAATAGAATTCCATAAATTCTGTGAATTCATTTTTTCTATACAGTGGTATGAATTAAAGTCTTATGCAAATGAAAAAGGTATCAAAATTTTAGGTGATGTTCCCATTTTTGTTTCGTACGATAGCGCAGATGTGTGGGCCAATCAAAAATTATTTCATATGGATAACGATGGTTACCCAACAATTTTATCTGGCGCGCCACCCGACTATTTCAGCGAAGACGGACAGCTTTGGGGTGACCCTATCTATAATTGGGAATATCACAAACAAACTGATTTTGCTTGGTGGACCTCTCGTATAAAAAATACTTTAGGACTTGTTGATGCTATGAGAATAGATCATTTTAGAGGTTTTGAGGCATATTGGGAGACTAAGTGTGGTGAAAAAACTGCTAAAAATGGTAAATGGACAAAAGGTCCTGACAAAGACTTCTTTTGTCACATAGAGCAAAAACTAGGACATTTGCCTATGGTAGCTGAGGATCTTGGCATAATAACACCTGCTGTTGAATTATTAAGAGATTTTTTTGATATACCTGGTATATGCGTTTTGCATTTTGCATTTGATGGAAAAGAAGATAATCCATATCTCCCAAATAATATAGGAGCAAATAGAATACTCTACACAGGTACTCATGATAATAATACAACTGTTGGCTGGTATAAAGCGCTTGATGATCATACCAAAAAAATAGTGAAAACCTATATAGATGTTGATGAGACCAATTTAGCATATTCTTTTATCGATGCTGCATATAACACAAAAGCAAATACCGTCATAATTCCACTTCAAGATATACTCGAGCTTGATGAAACACACAGAATGAATACGCCAAGTACCGCAGACGACAACTGGGCGTGGAGATTTACTTCTGATATGCTTAAAAATGATTATGCTACTAGATTAGCTACATTAGCTGATAAATACAAAAGAAGTTAGCAAATTGCTAACTTTCTTTTGTATACTACAATTCTATAACTGCGGTTTCTGGTGTTTCGATTGCTACTTTTAAATCTTGTCTTGAAATTATTGGTTCTAGCATACATGAACCTGCTAAGTTTTTCACCTCGTCAAGTTCATCTACTACTTCCCGCAAACTACCAATACGCGCAATATCAAGTACACCTATTTTCTGACCCTGTGGGAATGTCGAAGCTTTACCTAGTACCCCTAATGCGGTATTGTTTTGTCCGTTCTCTTCTTCTATACATTTTTGTCTATTATTTAAAACCGAGTTAACTTCACCTTCTGCAAATTCCATTAGAGTTACTAAATTGTTTGTATGATTGCAAGCACCTAGGTTTTCTTTCATTTCTCTACAAATTTTTGGTACCATTGGTAACAATTTAGGATATCTATGCAGTCCTCTTTCAGCTGTGTTATCAGTCTCAAATGGTAATTCAACATAACAACAATCAATTTTATCTATTTTATTTACTGTTCTATTTTTATGTCGTCCTTTTTTCAATGATGCCGTCATCCTTATAATATTTGAATTAGCATAGCTTTTATAAAGACCATCGGATATATTTACATTAGGAACAACTTCAATCATTGTATATTTATCTCCGTTCACATTATCTTTAGTCTCGGACTTGTAAGTTATTGGACTTACACTTTCAGCACGTAATATAACCCCACCTACACTACTAAAATTATCTGAACTACTATGTCCAGTTTTATTAACTGTATTTTGTATAGTAGCATTTATTCTATTATTTATGTTATTACTAAAATAATTAAATTTAAAATCTAAATCATTCTTTTTCCCCTTCCTATTTTCTATATACATTATTTGTTCTTCTATACTTTCATTCATCATATTATCTTTTGTTATTGTAACAGTTCTTTCAACACTGCTACATACCTTTTTATCACTAATCACACACTTTTGATGACTTTTCAATCTATCAATTTCACCATCATTTTCAGGTGTGTATACATCTATTGTACTTACTGCTCTATCCTTTGCTATTTTTATGACTTGACTGCCTTCATATCTATAATAAACTTCCTCTTTAGGGTGCACCGTATTTCTATGGTATATTACGCCGTACTTACTATGTATTTCCCCATCTTTGTATTTTGTAACTATTCTACTTAACCCGTCTACAGAACACTCTTGTATATACACTTCGTCATCAACTTCAAATATATTAACAACTTCCGTATTCATTGTGGCTATATCTCTCACAATTATATTAAAATATTTACCCAATCCATCTTGAGGTATATCAAGTAATTTTATCTCTTTATTATCAAAAATATGTAAAAAATCTCCTAAAATGTTTAGTCTCATCATCTTGCTTTTTAAATCTTTTATTTCTTCTTCCGTTGCCAATTTAACTCCTTCTAACATTTTAGCACCCCTTTTATCTTTTGTTTTTTTTAGTTATAATACAATAGCATAATTTATTTGTCAATGTTTTGTTTTCTTTAATTAAATATATTTGCTGTAAATATTAATATTAAACCGCTTAACAACATATATTTCTATAAATATTATAAATAAGGAGTTTGACGTATGAAGAAAAAAATATATTTTGTTTTACTTTCTATCTGTGTTGCTTTAGCCCTCTTTTTTGCATATTCTAGTTTCAGTAATACTCAATTATCTAGCACTTTTATAAACCTCAAATCTAAGACCCATTACTTCATCCACTGTGATTTGGATGAATGTAAAATGTATATCTTCAAAGATGGTGAGTTAATCAAAAAGTACCCCTTATCAGGCGGGAAAGACTCAACACGTTCTCCCTACGGTAGCTGGATTATCACCGATAAAGATAAATGGGGAGAAGGATTCGGCGGAAGCTGGATGGGTTTCAATGTACCCTGGGCAGAGTACCATGTCGCACTCGCCCTCTTTCCCTTTAAACATTGTATTCTCTAGTACTGTCCTTGCGAGCCACGAAGCAATCTATTCTTTATCTACAAAGCCCATCCCTAAAATCAAATCCGCGCAAGCTCCTAACTCAGCAATCGTGCGTGTGAGAGTGAAGTGTCTTTCTTCGCTCGAATAGCTAAGTTTGCGAGCAAAGTCCCCAGCGGGGATTTAGGGGAGAAAGAACTTTTTGTTACTTTTTTGTTCTTAAAAAAGTAAAGAAGAATTTTTAAAGTTTTACCCCAAACTTTTCTATCACGGCTTTATATTTATCCTGCATACTCAGGCAAGTATCTCTCAGATATCCTTTTTCCTGTCCATATTCTTTGAGACCTCTATAATAAAACGCTTTTTGTGTATCCTCTATTACAAACGGAATGATATTATGCTTTAAACATTCTTTAAACATAATGATACGACCAACTCGTCCATTTCCATCTTGAAATGGGTGAATACTCTCGAACCGGTAGTGAAATTCTATGATCTCGTCAAGAGTTATCTCTTTACGTCCGTTATACCAAGTAAGCAACTTAGCCATTTCTTCTGCTACTCTTTCAGGTGCAGTAGTCTCTTTACCACCAACTTCATTGGGTAATGTCTTATAATCCCCAACTATAAACCAATCTTTCCTCTCGTCAGATGTTCCTCGTTTTAAAACCTCGTGAAACTCTTTTATCATGCTGTCCGTCAACATATCCTTAGCCTTATCAAGCATAATATCAAATAACTTAAAGTGATTTGCAGTCTCAACAATATCATCAACTCTACTAGGTGTATCACCTTCTATCACAGTATTTGTTTCATATATATATCTTGTCTGATCTTCCGATAACATGCTTCCTTCGATTCTGTTAGTATTGTAACAAAGCTTTATCTGCGTTTCATGATATATGCTTCCCGAAAGCCGCATACCCTTTTGTTCTCTAAAAACATTTAACAAAGTCTTTTCCTTGTCTTCATTCATAATATCATACATTTCTTCCATACTAATATGAAAATACCCTGCAATTATCTTTAAATTATCCGCTCGGAGCCTAGATGGATTCCCAACCCCACTATATAAAGTAGTATAAGGGATACCAACAACCTTTGCTAACTCGTTCAAATTTGTATTATTCTTTTCTAATAACTCATCAAATTTCATATTCTCACCGCCTCTACTATTAGTATATCATAAAACGGTTAAATTATCAATATTTTAACCGTTTTATGATTAATGTTTTTACGCACTAAATTTGTACCTAATCATTACTTCCTTGTTTTCACTTACTTCCACCCTATCCACCAATTCCTTTAGTATTATATTATTAATTTCTTTCATATTAACTAGATCCTCAATCATCTCATCTAGCCTCTTATTCGCTTTGCGTTCAACCTTATCCGCTTTCTTCTCTTGCTCTTCAAGTTGTTGTATTTTTTTTGCAACAACCGTCTTTTCTTCACTAAACGTTGCTTGCATCTCGATAAATGTTTCTTCACTAACAATTCCTTTTACCTTATCTGTATACAGCGATTTTATAATGTTTCTGATTTCTTCCACCCTGTTTTTCAGTTTGTCTAGCTGAATTTGTATTGAGTTTGCCCTTTGGTTTTGTGCCTCAGCACCTACCGACATTTTTTTCAGCTTTTGAACATCAACCACTTTACTCGCTATCCTTCCAAGATCATCCAACACAAGCTTATTAATATCTTCTTCTCTAATAGCATGTCTACTACACATTCCTTTGTATCTCTTGTACTTGCTGCATATGCATTGCGTAGTCCCTCTGTTAGTCTTGTGAAATGTCATTCGTTCACCACAGTCTGCACAAAAAATCAATCCTGTGAGCAAATGTCCCTCTATACTCGGTCTTGTTGGGTACTTCTCTTTTCTTTCAATTAATTCTTGGACCACTGTGAATGTCTCCTCCGATACAATAGGGTCGTGTGTCCCCGGCACTATAATCCAATATTCTTTGGGAATATTGAGAAATGATTTTACCTTTGGACCTTTCTTTAAAGTTCTCCCTTGTGTCAAAGCACCCATGTATGTGGGACTGGTCAGTATTCGTCTTACGCTTTCTGCAGACCATAGTCCAAGCCTTGCTTTTGCATTATTATAGTTTCCTTTTGTCTTTTTGTATTGCGTCGGAGTCAATACACCATCTGCATTCAGACCATTTGCAACAGATGTGTACCCTTTTCCTTCTTTGTACCCTTCTATGTATTCAGCAAATATCCTCGCAACAATATGACTTACCTCTTCATCTATCACGAGCTTGTTTTTATTTATAGTATCTTTCTTATAACCATAAGGTGAGTGCGCCCCTATGAACTCACCATTTCGACGTTTTGTATCGAACGACCTTTTTACCTTTTTAGAAGTATCCTGTATGTACATATCATTCATGGCTGACCGCATCGTCGCCATATCATTTCCTGATGTATCTCTGAAAGTATCGACTCCATCGTCAATAGCGATGTATCTTACATTCCTACTCGGAAAATATTTTTCCCTATAGTTTCCTTCTTCTATGTGGTCACGCCCTAGTCTACTCTGGTCTTTACAGAGCACGCAGTCTATAGCCCCTGCCTCTATCATATCAACCATTCGATTAAAGTTATTTCTATCAAAGCTGGCACCGCTTACACCATCATCGACGAATATATCCACGATATTCCAAGACTTCTCCATCACATACTTTGTCAACATGTTTTTTTGGTTTTTGATACTTTCAGATACTTCTTGATCTGTTGCCTTTCCCTTACTAAAATCATCCTTGGAAAGACGTACATAAATACCTACATTGTAAATTTTATTATCCACATTATCCATTAGACCCATATACATTTTCATCTCTCCTCTCTGTCTTGTATAATGGATAACTACTTGTCTATTATCCATTATACCATATTTTCCCTTATATAGGAGCCCCTTTAGACAATCTTTTTAAGTAAAACTACATTTACAATGTCGTTTAGCTTGATTTCAAGTGGTTTTCCACCCTCAGTAAACTCGCGTTTTACAATCACGAGCTCTGACTTTTCCTTTTTATTCCCTACCGCCACAACTTCTTGTTTCATAACATCACCTACAGTTATAGAATCTTCTTCTACAAATGTATGTTCATTACTTGCCGATAATTCTTTTTTTGTCATATAGAGAACCCCCCAATTAAAGTTTTTTAACCATCTGGTTACTTCTAATTGGGAGGTATGCCCTGTGAGCTGCCTGGGTACAGGTGACAACAAGCCTACTTTTTTATATTCTACCTCTTTTTCTTAGCTGATCTAATCTGTATCTGACAGCAGACTTTGAGAATACAAACTCTGGGTCTGTCTTACGGCACTCAGCAGTAATGATATCGCTCATTTTCTGTTGGCTATACCTCTTGTAAGCCATCTTAATAATCGCAGAGTCAATCATTTCGGTGTTGATCAGAAAGTTTGCTCCATGTCCCCAATTTTTATAAAAACTCGCTAATGATTCTTCAAGATTGGCTATGTACAGCTCCCTATCCTTTTGCTCTGCCTTGAGTTCTTCACAAACCGTTTTAAGTTTATCAAGCCCCTTAGTCTTGTCCTCATATTCCCTTATCTTAGCCTTTAGGCTGCTTATTTCTGCTTTGTATGCATCCAAAATCGCATTGTCCACAGAATTCTCAATAATAGTTTTGTTTGCCTTTGCCAGGTCGCCTATGACTTGTTTGCTTTCTGCCTCGGCCAACTCTAATATTTCAAGCATTTGCCCGTTCAGGCCTGCTGCCTCTTTGATCTTATTTCGCATTTCTTCATATCGGTTCTCCATAGTTGGAACCCTCCTTGTAGTCGTTGAGCGTCGATGCTCAACTGTATTTGTCCAGGTTATCGTTTAACCTATCCTCTGGTTCTTAATACTTTCTATAACTAATATATCTAAACTTTCTTCTGCTGCCACTGTTGCATCTATTGTCACCGTTATCTCTGTTGTCTCTGCTGTCTCTGCTGTCTCTACTGTCTCCGCTATCCCTGCTATCTCTGCTATCTCTGCTATCTCTATTGTCTCCGCCGTCTCTGTTGCATGTGTTGTCTTCTTTATCTCTGTTGTCTCCTATATATATTGCCATTGCCCCTGAATTTCTTCCTAAATTACTATCCAATTACATTGGCTACTTACTATTGGGGTGGGGAGCCTACTTACCGAATACCTACCTCTTTTTTGAATGCGTATTAAATATCAACTAGTAATAGTAAAGTATGTCCTTTTGTAACTATATTGCACGTTAAACATTTATGGATTGGTTTGTGTAAACAAAAAAAGACCACTTGAACGTTGTATAGTTCGCTGCGGTCTTCCTTTTGTACTGTTCCCTTAAGTTACATCCCTAGTGCGTTTTCTCTGAACTGTATATATTTTTCCACATTAGTATCTAAAAACTCATTAACAAATTCTCTTCTACAAGGAAATCTCTTCTTAACCTCTTTCTTGGTTATAGGCTCGTTACTTGCTAAATACAATAATCTATTTAACGGGTTTGCCATTTCTGTTTGATAATACGGTATTATAAGCTTATCGTATACATTGTAGTAGTCAAAATATTGTTTACTTCTAACTATTGTTTTAGGAATGAGTATAATCGGTTTTCCATAATGAACTGGCAGATAAACCTTTACTTTATCCCATTTGTTTGTATCTATATTGTGATATCTTATGCTGTTTACCTGTTGCATTGGAATATTATATTTTTGACATTCTTTTTGTGTATACTCAACTAAATTCTTTTGTATTATATTTGATATAAAATCAGATACCTTATCCCTATGAACTCTGGGTATAAATACTTGACAGTCAAAAATGTCTTTTACCATCCCTGTTTCCCTTACCTTGCTTTTCTTAATTTGTTCATACAGGTACATCCCATCTTTCAAAGAAAATCCTTTACCTTGAGACTTATTGCTTGAATAGCCAATTTTTAGCTCGTTAATTTCCCTCAAATACTTCATCATTCGCCTTGCTTCGTCATCTTGGTCATTTTGGGCATAGTCTATCAACTTTTCAAAATACCTGCTTATTTGGTCTTTTACTCCTTTGCACCATTCTTCACTTGATATATGTATACGATATGGGTCAATAAAAACTTGTGTATCTCCGCCGTCTAGTTCTATATCAAGAAAATCAACTTTGTCGGAGTTTAATTCATATTTTTCGCATAACAACATATGCATCACTCCTCCTTTTAGTTTGGTGTTGATCTTCTGTGATCTGGTACTTTCGTGCCATCTTTTTTGGTATAACCCTTTACTACAACTATCTTTTTCTCTTGCCTTCCTCGTACTGAGCTCTTAGTTTTCATTACAGATATCCTCCTTTCGTCTAGTTTTAAGACGAAAGTGTACTTTTTTAACAAAAAGTGTTGCAAATCTAACACAATTTGTGATATACTTTAAACAGTAATTTTTAAGTATGTACACTTTCGTACATGTTAGAGTCCCTTTGCAGAGGGATTCTTTTTTTCTATATATTAATGTGTTACATTAATACCAAAATCATTCTATCATGTGCCTATGTATTTGATCTAAATATCTAACCATCGTCAAATAGT
>MGOU01000037.1 GCA_001795385.1 Clostridiales bacterium GWD2_32_19 | reverse complement strand
ATTTCAAAATTGAAATTCAAGTCGTATTTTTTGTTATTCTTACGAGAGGTTTTGAAAAAGTATAAGTTTTTCAGTGGCCTCGATTCACATTAGCCTTTTTTGTTAGAATGTTATATTCTTGTTTGGTAGATGCCGACTTTATAGATACAGAGACATATATGTCAGATATAGTAAAGCCACGTGGATGTAATATGGATATTTTAGAGTTAAGGAATGTGATGAACACATTTTTATCTAATTTAGTAGGCAATTCAACTAAAATAAATGATAAACGTAAAGATATCCTGAGACAGTGTCTAAGTAAGGCGAAAAGTGAGACTGGTCTATATACACTTACAGTTCCAACTGGTGGAGGCAAAACTTATTCCTCCTTAGCATTTGCACTGAATCATGCGGTTATAAATGGTTTGGAAAAAATTATTTATGTCATTCCTTATACGAGTATTATCGAGCAAAACGCAAAGGTATTTAAAGATATTTTAGGTGAAGAAAATATCCTAGAACATCATAGCAATTTTCAGTATGAAAAGGCAGAGAATGAGCAAATTCAGAATATTGAGGAAAAATTAAAGCTTGCATCCGAAAATTGGGATATTCCTATTGTAGTAACTACTAATGTACAATTTTTTGAATCGTTATTTGCAAATAAAAGTTCAAAATGTAGAAAAATACATAATATAGCTAAAAGTGTTATTATATTTGATGAAGCACAGATGCTACCTATAGAATATTTGAAACCATGTCTTTTGGCAGTATCGGAGCTTGTTAAAAATTATGGATCCACTGCAGTACTTTGCACAGCGACACAACCATCTATAAATGAGCTATTGCCAGTGTCTGTTATACCAATAGAAATAATGGATAATCCAAGACAGTTATATGATGAATTTAAAAAAGTAAGAGTCATAGTAAAAGGTGATTTGGATGATGATACATTATCAGATGAACTAAACCAACTTGAACAGGTGCTTTGCATAGTGAGTACCCGAAAGCATGCCAAAGAGATTTTTAGTAGACTAGATGGAGAAAAATTTCATTTGAGTACACTTATGTGTCCGATTCATAGACAAAGCACCTTATCAGAAATAAGACAAAGACTTAAAGATAAAAAGCCTTGTAAAGTCGTATCAACACAACTTATTGAAGCAGGTGTTGATGTGGATTTTCCTGTGGTTTATCGGTCTATTGCGGGTATTGATTCTATAGTACAATCGGCTGGCAGGTGCAATCGTGAAGGAAGGCTAGAGGAAGGAAAAGTTTTTGTATTTAAGCCCATTTCAGAGTATTCAAAAGTAAAAGGTTATCTAGAGAGAACAACGAAGGTTGCAGAAATGGTACTTAGAAAGTATCCAGATGATCCAATATCCTTGAATGCAATAGAATACTATTTTAAAATGCTTTATGATATAGAGGGTGAGGAAAATTTAGATAAAAAAAGTGTTATAGGTTGTTTTGAAGAGCGAAGAAGCGAGTTAGCATTCAATTTTCGAACAGCTGCGGAAAGATTTAAACTAATAGAAAGTAACACTTACTCTATTGTAATACCATATAACAATATTGCAGAAAAGCTATTAAACGAAGCACAATTTAGTCCTTATCCATTGAGTGTAGCAAGAAGATTGCAACCATATACAGTATCAATATATGAATATGAATACAAAGCTTTACTTAAAAATGCTACAGTAAAAATAATCAATGACAGTTTTATCGTTTTAGAAAATACAGACAAAAATTATGATCAAAGTACAGGTATTATTATACCAAAAGATACCTATGGCGAAGCAATATTCTTGTAGGGGAAGGAGGGTGAAAAATGGGATATGGAATTAAGCTAAAAGTCTTTGGGGATTACGCTTGTTTTACAAGACCTGAAATGAAGGTCGAACGTGTTAGCTATGATGTGATAACGCCATCGGCAGCACGAGGGATAATAGAAGCCATTTACTGGAAACCAGCGATAAGATGGGTTATAGATAAGATTCATGTTATCAATGAAGTAAAGTTCACAAATATAAGGCGAAATGAAGTTAGTCAAAAGGTTTCTGACAGTGCTGTAAAGAAAGTAATGAAGAATGGTAAAGGTGAATTATATTTATTAGCATCAGATATAAAAGGGAAGATTAGGCAACAAAGAGCATCCATGATACTCAAGGATGTTTGCTATATCATTGAAGCACATTTTGAAATGACTGAAAGAGCAGGAGATGAAGACACGGTACAAAAGCATTATAATATTGCGTTAAGACGTATGAGACAAGGTCAATGTTACCACCAGCCATGCCTTGGTACTAGGGAGTTTGTAGCAAATTTTGAAATAGTTGAAAATGAAGTGGCCAAAAGTTTTTATGAGGAAAAATTAGATTTAGGCTGGATGTTATGGGATATTGATTTTAAAAACGATATGACGCCTATGTTCTTTAGGGCAAGTATGAAAAGTGGAATTATTGATGTTGAAGATTTATTGAAAGTGAGGTGAGAGATAAGTGATTATAAATGCATTGAGTAGATATTATGAGATATTAAAGAGCGACGAGAGGTGCAATATTTCTGTTGATGGATATGGTGTAGAAAAAATTATTGCAGAACTTATAATTTCAAAAAGTGGTGAGCTTATAGATGTTATGCCGTTGAAAGATGTACAAGGTAAAAAGTCTTTTCCAAAACGATTAATTGTTCCATATCACAAAGGGCGCAGTGGAAAATATCCACCTGCATATTTTATGTGCGATAATAGTAAGTATGCATTAGGAATCGATAAAGATAAAGGGAATTATGAATTTCAGTTTAATAATTTCAAGGAATATCATAATATAATTCTTAAAAATTCAAATGATATTGTTTCAAAAGCTGTATTAGCCTTTGTGAATAATTGGGATATTGAAAAAGCTATGAGCAATGCAATTATAAATAAAAACTTTGATACTGTTACTGATGATGGTTGTTTAATTTTCAGATTAGAAGGAGAAACTGGATATTTACATAATAATAAAGAAATACAGAAATTATGGAGAGAATATAATTCAGAAGAAGTTGGCAACCAAATTGGTCAATGTATGGTAACGGGTGAGAACGTTTGTATTGCAAAACTACATACTGGTATAAAAAATGTTAAGAATGCTCAATCAAGTGGCGCACCATTAGTTTCATTTAATGATAACGTATATGAGTCATATAATAAAGAAAACGGTTATATTGCTCCAGTCGGGAAAAAAACTGTATTTGCATATACAACAGTACTAAATTACATGCTAGCAAGTCAAAAGCAAAAAATTCAGATAGGTGATGCAACTATGGTATTTTGGGCAGAGAGCTCAGAAGAAATATATACTGATTTAGCTGCTGAACTTTTTGGTATCTCTAGTATAAAAGATGGAAAAGAAAGTAAACCTGATACGAGAATTGAAGCATTAGTAGGCGATGTGCTGTATAAAACAAAGAATGGTATTAAAATGAATGTGTTTGATGAAAAAATAGATGAAAGAACAAAATTTTACATACTAGGTTTGTCTCCAAATGCAGGTAGAATTTCAGTTAGATTTTTTCATGAAAGTAGTTTTGGAGGATTTGTAGAAAAGATATCACAGCACTATAAAGATATGGAAATCATAAAAACAAAAAAGATTGAAATTGAATCTAATAATATAACTATTAAGAAGATAATAGAAGAAACAATCTCACCCAAAAGTAGTTCGAAAGATGTAAATCCGCTCATGTCTGGGAGTTTAATGCGTGCAATAATAAGTGGAGGTATGTACCCAGCAATAGTTTATAATCTGATTATGTCTAGGGTAAAGAAAGATACGGATGAAAGAGAAAAGGGATTTTATAGTGTTAATTATAATAGGGTTTCTATGATAAAAGCATATTTGATGAGAAAGGCAAGGATTACGAAAAATAAAAAATTAGAGGAGGTTTTAACAGTGGAATTAAATGAACAATCAACGAATAATGAGTATCTTTTAGGACGATTATTTGCAGTATTAGAAAAAGCGCAGCAAGATTCAAGAAATGATACAATGCAAGATTCAAAAAATAGTACAATAAGGTCAAAGTACTTTGCATCTGCGATGACAACACCTAAGACAGTATTCCCTATTTTGCTAAGGCTTGCGCAGCACCATATAGCAAAAGCAGAATTTGGTTTTTTAAATGATAAAAGAATAGAAAGCATTGTAAATGGAATAAGTGATTTCCCAGCACATTTAACATTAGATAAACAAGGAGTATTTATATTAGGGTACTATCAACAAAGAGTAAAACTATGGGAGAAACAACCAAAACAAATTGAAAATTTAAAGGAGGAAGAATAAGATGAGCGAAATTATAAAAAATCGTTATGAATTTGTAGTATTATTTGATGTAGAAAATGGAAACCCAAATGGTGATCCTGACGCAGGGAACATGCCAAGAATAGATGCCGAAACAGGTTATGGAATAGTTACTGATGTATGTATAAAAAGAAAAATAAGAAACTATATAGAAGTTGCAAAAGAAGATTGTGAGAAATATAAAATTTATGTAAAAGAAGGGGTTCCACTAGATGTAAATAGAAAGTGGGCATATGCTGAAACAAAGATAACTGTTCCCCAGAAAACAGATGAACCAAAGGAAAAAGCAGATTTTGATAAAATTAGAAATTTCATGTGTGATAATTTCTTTGATATTCGTACATTTGGTGCAGTTATGACATTAAAATACAACTGTGGACAAGTAAGAGGACCAGTGCAAATAAACTTCGCAAGGAGTGTCGATATAATTGCACCTCAGGAACTAACTATTACAAGCTGTACATATGCAAATGAAGGCGAAAAGAGCTCTACAATGGGTAGAAAGCACATAGTACCTTATGCGCTGTATAAAACAGAAGGATATGTATCAGCAAATATAGCAAAAAGCACAACTGGATTTACAGAGGACGACTTAGAACTGCTGTGGGAAGCAGTAATAAATATGTTTGAACATGACCATGCAGCGGCAAGAGGCAAAATGGCAGTTCGTAAATTGATAATATTTAAACATGAAAGTGAACTTGGAAATACACAATCACATAAATTATTTGAAAGAATAAATATTGTAAAAAATGATTGTGAATTGCCAGCACGGAAATATAGTGATTATACAGTTGAAATAGATAAAACAAATGTACCAGTAGGTGTATCTATTATAGAAAAGCTATGATTTGTAAATACACAGATGACGACCTCTTAGCCTTATCAGGCATCCAACATTTTGCTTTTTGTAAAAGGCAATGGGCACTCATACATATAGAAAAGCAATGGAGCGAAAATCTGCGAACAGTAGAGGGAAAGCAACTACACGAGCGTGTGGATAATACTGATTTCTTCGAGGCGAGAGGTGGAATTTTGACATCACGCTCTGTGCCACTCTCGTCGTATGTCCTTGGCTTCTACGGGATATCAGATATCGTTGAATTATATGCAGTAGAAGAGGGTGGCATAATACTTAATGGGCGTAAAGGCAAGTGGAGTCCAGTACCGGTAGAATATAAAAGGGGTAGTCCTAAAATAGATATTATAGATGAAGTTCAGTTATGTGCTCAAGCAATGTGCATAGAAGAAATGCTCAATACAAATATTGACTATGGATATATCTTTTACGGAGAAACAAAACATAGAACAAAAGTAATGTTTAATGAGGATTTAAGAAGTCAAGTATTAGACTTCTCAATGCAAATGCACGAAATGTATGAAAAACAATATACACCCAAAGCCATGAAAGGCGGTAAAAGATGTAATGCTTGTTCTCTTGTAAATATATGCCTTCCAAAGATGGGAACAAAGAATCTAAATGTGAGTGATTATATTAAAAATTATATAGGGTAGGGGTGAATATGAGAAAACTTTTAAATGTTTTATATGTCACCACGCCCGAGTCATACTTGTCTTTGGATGGTGAAAATATTGTAATTTTAGTAGATGGAAGTGAAAAGTTTCGAATACCAATGCACAATATAGAAAGTATAGTGTCTTTTGCGTACCTAGGTGCGAGCCCTGCACTTATGGGCTTTTGTGCAGAAAATGGTGTGGGATTATGTTTTTTGAGCCCATATGGTAAGTTTTTAGCTCGTGTATCTGGAAGTGTACACGGAAATGTTCTACTAAGGAAACAGCAGTTTATAGTATCTGAAGTTGAGAGTGAATGCGCAAGGGTAGCAATTAACTGTATCACAGGAAAATTGGTAAACTCTAGAGTTGTAATAGAAAGAGGTATTCGTGATCATGGTGAAACAGTAGATGTTAAGTCACTAGAAAATGCATCAGAATATATAAAAAATAGTATTTTAAGGTTACAAAATTGCAAAACATTGGACGAAATAAGGGGCGTAGAAGGCGATTGTGCAAAAACATATTTTGGAGTTTTTGATGAACTTATTTTACAACAAAAAAGCACATTTTTTATGAAAGGAAGAAACAAAAGACCACCAACAGATAATGTAAATGCAATGATTTCATTTCTTTATACATTACTTGCACATGATATACAATCAGCTCTAGAAACTGTGGGACTTGATCCTTATGTTGGGTTTTTACATAGGGATCGACCAGGAAGGGCATCTCTTGCACTAGATATTATGGAAGAATTTCGAGCATTCATGGTGGATAGATTGGTACTTTCAATGATAAATAGAAAACAAATAAGTGCCAAAGGATTTACAAAGAAAGAGAGTGGCGGAGTAATCATGGATAATGATACGAGAAAAGAGGTTTTAACAGCGTGGCAAAAGAGAAAGCAAGAGGAAATAAACCACCCATTTTTAAATGAAAAAGTAACTATTGGATTACTTCCTTATATTCAGGCATTGCTGTTAGCTCGTTATTTAAGAGGAGATTTAGACGGTTATCCGCCATTTTTGTGGAAGTAGGTGAGATATAATGATGGTACTGATTACATATGATGTTGATACTAATACTAAAGAAGGAGTAACGAGATTAAGGAAGATTGCAAAAATTTGTGTTAATAATGGTCAAAGAGTTCAAAATTCTGTTTTTGAATGTCTAGTAGACCCTACGCAATTTTCTATACTAAGGAATAAACTTGAAAAAGTAGCTAATTCACAGACTGATAGTTTGAGGTATTATTTTCTTGGTAGCAAGTGGAAAAATCGTGTAGAACATTTTGGAGCTAAAACAGCATATGATCCAGAAGGAATATTAATTATGTAATTTTTAAGATTTGCGAACCTATTGCTCACATGATTATTCTAGGATATTCGCAACTATTGAGTTTAGAGTAATATCTAATTATATATTTAAATTTAAGTAGCTATATGTAATTAATATAGTTAGGTTCGCAAAATAGATATATTAAAGCCTTTATGCCATAGGTATGCAAATATATAGTGTCGCACCCCGTGCGGGTGCGTGGATTGAAACTCTATAGGTATTAATCCCATATCTGTAGTTATAAGGTCGCACCCCGTGCGGGTGCGTGGATTGAAACAGATGAGGAAGACCAGCTACCAGAAGACATTAAGTCGCACCCCGTGCGGGTGCGTGGATTGAAACATCTGACTCGTCCTCCGTTGGCTTGGATACTAGGTCGCACCCCGTGCGGGTGCGTGGATTGAAACTAACATCTTTTCAAATTCTTCAATTGGCATATTTTGTCGCACCCCGTGCGGGTGCGTGGATTGAAACAAACCGTGTCGATAATAACGGATACAATTCATCAGGTCGCACCCCGTGCGGGTGCGTGGATTGAAACTGAAATCCGTGTTTTTTTCGAGTGACGCATTATAAGTCGCACCCCGTGCGGGTGCGTGGATTGAAACCGCTTTCTTCATTGCCGCAAGCTCACCCATTTCCGTCGCACCCCGTGCGGGTGCGTGGATTGAAACCTGCTGATATAGACTCTTTAAAAGCCACTCTTGAGTCGCACCCCGTGCGGGTGCGTGGATTGAAACCCATCCGTAGTTGTTCTTAAGGTTAAATATCGCAGTCGCACCCCGTGCGGGTGCGTGGATTGAAACCTTCTATCTATATATGCATTTTATTTCATCTCGTGTCGCACCCCGTGCGGGTGCGTGGATTGAAACTCCTGCTGTGTTTACAAGTAATGATTTGTTTTCGTCGCACCCCGTGCGGGTGCGTGGATTGAAACCTTGAAATTGAATGGTGACATTTCTTCATTGGGCGTCGCACCCCGTGCGGGTGCGTGGATTGAAACTTGTGCTATCATATCGCTAAATAATAAGTCATCATGGTCGCACCCCGTGCGGGTGCGTGGATTGAAACACCCTCTTTTTAAACTCAATTATAATCTCATAATATGTCGCACCCCGTGCGGGTGCGTGGATTGAAACCTGCCCTGGTCTGTGTAATCTTGCATTTGCTTGGTCGCACCCCGTGCGGGTGCGTGGATTGAAACTCTGGCTTAACATTACCCAGTAGCACTTCATTAGGTCGCACCCCGTGCGGGTGCGTGGATTGAAACTATATTGGCAGGTAGATTGATGTTGATGGTTGTTAGTCGCACCCCGTGCGGGTGCGTGGATTGAAACAAAGGAGGACGAGCTATTTAAAACGGGAGACAAAGTCGCACCCCGTGCGGGTGCGTGGATTGAAACTCCCCTTATGTTGAAAATCTAATATTTGATGGTGAGTCGCACCCCGTGCGGGTGCGTGGATTGAAACGTGCCTGTTAAAATGTCAACATATAGTATGTTTTTGTCGCACCCCGTGCGGGTGCGTGGATTGAAACAAGGCTTGTAAGCTGGTTGGTGTTATTATTGCTTATGTCGCACCCCGTGCAGGTAGTGTAATGTAAATATATGTTGCGACAGCTGTATACGAAACGAGTCTTTCATTACAAATATTAACGGACACATAGGTACCGCTCCTACATTTTAGCCTTCGGCTTTCCAAAATCTAATCACCTATTATAATTCAAACACAAATCCATAAACACAAAAAAATCTACCTATGTAGGTTTTTATTTTCGCTAAAAATTAAAAATATTTAAATCCTCGACTTCTTTTGGCAAAATATGTAAAACATGTATGGTATATCTATATGTATACAAGTTGAAAAATTATATTTTATGTGCCGGTGATTTGTGGATAGTGGTTAGTAAATCATTTTATTAGTAGCTAGTAACAAGCAACGGTAACTAAACAGGAGGTGTTTTATTTGTTGGAATTCGGAGAAAAGTTTGAAATCCCTAAGAATGTAAAACAAATAGGAGGTGTTGATAATTTTCTTAAAATCTATATGGAGGATTATGTATATAATTATCTAAAGCAATATTCAAAAAGTGAAGGTCCTAAAAATAAATATTGTGCTTTAGTAGGTAAGGTACATAAGAACCAATTAGAAAAGGTAATAATGATCAAGGGGGTGATTAGGTGCAATATCAAAAGTTCTTTTGATGATACGAGTGTTATGCCTGACAGGATAAAGCTGTTCATGGAAGAAGAACAAAAGAACTATTATCCAGACCTAGAGATGGTCGGATGGATGCATGCAACTGACGAAGATATAAAAAGAGTTATTGAGTATGATAAGCTGTTTCATAGGATAAATTTTAATGGTAGTAATAAGATTTTGTTTTTAACTAATTATGAGGATGATATTGAAGAGATGTATTTCTTTAGGGACAATATGCTAGCAAAGCTACAAGGATTTTATGTATATTATGAAAAAAATAAGGAAATGCAAACATATTCATCGGAAAACAAAATAGAAGTGGAGTTATTGACTAAAAAGGTGGCAGACTATAAGAGTAAGACGATAATTACCACAAAGCCAAATAATACAAAGAATGAAAGAAATCCAAATGCATCAAGAATGATGGCGAGCCTTGGATTTGCTATGCTTATTATGTGTGTGATTATGGGGTTTGGAATGATTAAAAGTCTAGAAAAAATAAATGATGTTGAATCAAAGGTAACTTTCTTAAATGAAGGTTATGTGATGTTACAAGAGAAGGTTAATAATCAAGATAGCATCCCAGTAACTGCTAATTTAGCTGATGAAGAGAAACAAATAGCAAATGGAAATGAGGAAATAATATCGGTTGTTAAAGAAAAATATACAAAATATATTGTAAAAGAAGGAGATAACTTGAATAAAATAAGTTTTTTGCATTATAATACTATAGATAAATCTGAAAAAATTATGGAGGCAAATAAGCTTTCAAGCGTTAATAAAATATATGTTGGACAAGAATTAATAATACCCATGGATTAGGATATACTAATAATATACATTAAGTTTAACATAGCTAGTGGTTAGCAAAAACAAAAAGGGAGGATGGTTAATTTGAATATTCAAGCAAAACAATTTAATTTTAATGGTGTTGATGTTTTATCGGACAAGCAGTTAGGTGAGCATTACAAAATTTATACTAATTATGTAAACAAGACAAACGAGACTATGAACGCACTAAGTACACAGGCTGACTTGGGAATGCCAGATCACACATACAGTAAAATAAGGGGACTAAAGGTTGGAGAGGCTTATGCATTTGATGCTGTAAAACTTCATGAGTATTATTTTGGAAATTTAAATAAGCAGAATAGTAAGTGTGAAGGAAAAATTATGGATATGATAAATAAAGAATATGGCAACTATTCAACTTTTGAAAAAAGGTTTAAAGATGTGGCTCAAAGTGTTCATGGATGGGCGGTTTTATCATATGACAAAACTCTTCAGAAACTTCACATATGTGGATTAGATGCACATGATAAAGGAGTTATAGTTGACTCGTCACCTATTATGGTAGTAGATGTATATGAACATGCATATTTTATGGATTATGGTACAGATAGAGCATCATATATAAATAATGTAATGATGAATGTAGACTGGAAAGTAGCGAATGATAGATTATCAAAGGTAGTTTCTGCAGAAGTATCATTCGTGTAGATAGAAGGATACTAGATAAAAGAACACAAAAAAGGTTCACATATAATATGTCGAACCTTTTTTGTGTTCTTTTATCTAACCCCTCGAGCAGAGAAGTAATACTATAGGATTTAAAAGTAGTTTTTAAAGAATTATAAAATAAGATGTAGAAAAATGTAAAAACGGATTGACAAATGTAAAAATATGGTATATAATAATAAAAAAACTTATGGGAGATGATTAAGAGATGAGGGAAGCACCAACATTTAATATACAAGAACTTTGTGAAAATCAAGCACTCAAAGTTACTGAAACGCATGATACACCAGATGAATCAGGAATCAGTAATGAAACCTCAGGAAAGAGCACAACAGAATTAATTATTGATATAGGTAATTCTATTACATATAAAGAAGAAAATCAACATGAAACTTCTAGAATGTGGCTAGACGCTAGCGAATTTATAACTGTGGAGTATAAAGAAAGAGATAAGGGTGAAGAAGGAAAAAGGCATAAGCTTCATTGTGATAAAGGAAGAGTATGGAAAACGGGACAAGTGGAAAAAACAGATGAAGAAATAAGAGAAATAATACTAGATAAGTTAGATGTAACGGTTACTCTTTTAGAAAAAGCTGAAAAATATAATAAAAAGGGATTAGTGGAATATAAAAAGTTCTTAGAAGAAGTAGTTAATAAAAATGCAAAAGCAATGTATGAAATAGTTTGTGGTAATATTAATGCTGATGGTATTGACCCAAATGTAATTTTACAAGGAGAACCCAGTTCAGGAACACAATTGTAGAAAATTGAGTAATATATATGAATGAATTATAATACAAAATAAACACTAGTAAAAGTCCATACCCAACATGAGTATGGACTTTTGTATGTCTGCACCATCCAGGGTTCAAACCGGAGACCTCCAGATTAAGAGTAGTTTATATGTTACACTAGTGGTAGGAATACAGCTTGTATGGGAGTGTAGGGATTTATTTTGATAATATTAGAACCATTACTAAATATTTTAACAAATATTGATATGAAAAATGTAGTATTAATTACTGTTTTTGATATAATAAATGTTGACTTAACATTTTTGGTTGTGCTATAATTATGAATATAATTATAAGGATGGTGATTTTATGAAGAGAAAAATTATAAAGGATTTGGAAAAATGGAAAGATGAGGGGGCAAAATTGCCTTATATGCTTGTAGGGGCAAGACAAGTAGGTAAGACATATATACTAGATAATTTTTGCAAAAACAATTTTAAAGAGTATCTCTATATAAACCTTGAAAAAGAAAGAGGGATAAAAGATGTATTTGAAAAAACCATAGACCCTGAGGAAATCATATATCAATTAGGGTTGATGAAGGGCAAAAAGATAAACTTTGAACAGACGGTAATATTTTTGGACGAAATACAAGTATCTGAGAGTGCTATAACATCTTTAAAATATTTCTGCGAATCAGAAAAGCCTTATAATATTGTTACCGCTGGGAGTTTACTAGGTGTAGCCCTAAATAGATTTGAAAAGTCGTTTCCTGTAGGAAAAGTTAGAAAAAACTATTTATATCCAATGGATTTTGAAGAGTTTTTATGGGCAAGCGGAGATGATATGCTTGCAAGTGAGATTAGAAAGTGCTTTATTTCTGATAAAATGATATTTGATACGGTACATGAAAAATTATTAAAGTTATATAAAGATTATTTGTTTGTGGGAGGGATGCCTGCTTCAGTAATAGAGTATGTAAAAAATAGTAGGAGTTTGTTAGATTATGATAGAATAATAAAGCAAAATATTATAGAGGATTATATTTCGGATATGAGTAAGTATACTACTACATCTGAAAATATGAAGATTAAGAAAATATATAATTCAATACCAAAACAGTTAGGTAGAGATAGTAATAAATTTAGTTATAAACTTGTTGAAGAAGGGGCACGAAAGCTTTATTATGAAACATCTATAGAGTGGTTGATAAATAGTAATTTGGTAAATAAATGCACCTTAGTGGAAGAACCGAGAATACCCCTCAAGGCATATGAAAATGAAGGGCATTTTAAGGTTTATTTAAATGATGTAGGTTTATTATCTGAACTTTCCAATATGTCTGCATACGATATATATAATGAAGATGGTAATATATTTAAAGGTATGCTGACTGAAAACTATGTAGCACAAGCACTCGCGTCAAAGGATTATAATCTTAATTACTGGCGTTCATCAAACACATCGGAAATAGATTTTTTAATGAGTATAAAGGGAGAAATAATACCTATAGAAGTTAAATCGGCTACTAATACAAAATCAAAATCACTAAATGTATATATAGATAAATACAGTCCAAAGTATTCTATAAGAATATCGGCTAAAAATTTTGGATTTGTAAACAATATAAAATCAGTTCCGCTTTATGCAGCACATTTGATAAAGGAAATAATGTAACCGATAAATTATTGGCATACGGGGATAGCTAATTTGTTCCTGTTTCAGGGCATAAAAATAAGGTATTCAATGTACTTGAACACCTTATTTTACACGGTATTGCGCCTCAAGGGACTCGAACCCTCATGTCCTTGCGGACACAGGATCCTTAGTCCTGTGCGTCTGCCAGTTCCGCCAAAGGCGCTCATAAATAGTGTTAAGTTGAAAATTAAAAATGTAAAGTTAAGGAACTTTACATTTAGTATGCACCATCCGGGGGTCGAACCCGGGACCATCAGATTAAGAGTCTGCTGCTCTACCAACTGAGCTAATAGTACTAAATTGTAATTCTGTATTCGATTTTATTACTCCACTAAATTTATCCATGGACTAAGCGATTCACTCAAAATCTGAAGTGCATAGATTTTGGTTCACTGCTTATACCAACTGAGCTAATAGTACATGTAATTAATTATATTTTTTAAAGGTACATGTTACATTATAAATTAATTTTTTAATTTTGTCAAATACTTATTGCAATTTGTTTATAAATCTTATAAAATAGATAATAGAAATAAAAATGGAGGTTTTTACTTATGAAGAGATTTTTAAAGTCGGAGTATGCAATATTTGCTATATATGCTGCGTTAGTGGTTTGTGTTGCAATATTATTTGAAAAAGTAATAGGACATATAGATATTATATATAATTTTTTTATGTCAATGTTGTTTTTTATAATAAATATTTTAACTCCTCTTATATATGCTTTTGCGATAGCCTTCGTGTTAAAGCCTTCCGTAAACTGGTTTGAGAAAAAAATTTATTATAAAATTTTCAGTAAAAAGATAGATGGACAAGAGCAAAATGCTAAATTTATAAGATGCACATCGGTTTTCACAGTGATAATAATAATAGGTATGTTTTTACTTATTGTACTAAATTACATAATACCACAAATTATTATTAGTAGTAAAGAGTTTATTTCTAGTATGCCAAATCAGATTGCTAGTTTTAATGATAGCACATTGAAAAACTATAATATTGATTTAGGTTTAGACTATGAAAAAATAAAAAAGTTTTTTGAGGATAAGGTACATAAAATAACTGGAAGTCCAAGTGAAATTAAAAATATTTCGCTAAATATTTGGGAAAAAGCAAAAGATATAGTTCTAATATTTATTGGCATTATACTAGCTATTTACATATTAATAGATAAAGAAGATATTTTAAAAAACATAAAAAAAATAATAATAACATTTAGTAGTAGAAGTATAGCTAAAAAATTAATAAACTTTATAAATCTTGCGGATAATATCTTTGAGAAGTTTATAATGGGCAAGGCAATAGATTCAACAATAGTTGGGACACTTGCTTTTCTAGGATTTCTTGCTTTTGACCTTGAATATGCTCTTCTTGGTGGATTTGTGATGGGTGTTTCAAATATGATACCTTTCTTTGGACCCATAATAGGTGCTGTACCTGTAGTTATTTTATGTTTGCTTCAAGATGGTTTTGTAAAAGCTATATGGGTAGGAGTATTTATTTTGATTTTGCAACAGCTAGATGGTAACATATTTGAACCAATGGTTCTTGGTGATACTTTAGGACTTAAACCTATAAATGTAATACTTGCAACAGTTATAGGTGGAGCGATGTTTGGAATTTTGGGTATATTTTTAGGAGTTCCTACATTTGCACTTATAAAAACAATATTTGATAAACAAATGGAGAAAAAATATAAAGAAAAATTTACTGAGCATGTAATAATATTAGATAAAGAATGAAATACAAATTACAAATTACAAAGAACAAAGAACAAAGAACAAAGTAAGGAAAACAAGTAATATATAATAAATAATAAAAATACAAAACTATTGTTTTTAAATTTGTACTTTGTTCATTGATCCGGGGGGGATAAAAATGTCGGAAGAAAAAGGTAATGTGGAAGATGATTTGGTTCTTGATAGTAGTATAAGCACTTTAATTTTGCATATATTTAAACCAAGTGGTGAGGAATTAAATTTATCTAATAAATTAGAAGTTGATATTGACAAAATGTCTAAACATGGAATTGAGTTTAGATCATTCTTTTGTCTTCAAAAGAAAATGTCTTTTTGCTTTAACTTGGAATTTGATGAGGAACATAAAATGGTGTTGGTTGCAGAAATTGAGGATGTTATAGAAGAAAAGGACGATTATATTTACAAATGTAATTATGTGCATCTTTCTAGCATGGAAGAAGCAAGAATCAGGGAGTATTTAGGGAAACATATGGTGCGAAAGGAAGGTTAGTTTTATGAAGGGTGTAAGAGAAATTTATTTAGATAATGCGGCTACAACAAAAACATCAGATAAAGTAATGAAAAAAATAATAGATATGTGCACTGAGTTTTATGGAAATCCATCTTCGATGCATAATAAAGGTCTAGAATCAGACAATATGATTAGAGAGGCAGCACAAATAGTATCAAAGGCAATTTTGTGTTCTGAGGATGATATATATTTTACATCAGGTGGGACAGAGGCAAATAACATGGCTATAAGAGGTGTGAGCAAAGCAAATAAAAAAAGAGGAAACCATATTATAACTACAGAAATAGAGCATTCATCTGTGCGTAATGTGTATAGAAGTCTAGAAGAAGAAGGGTTTAGAGTTACATATCTAAATGTAGATAAAGAGGGATATGTAAATGAAGATGAACTTAAAAATGCAGTGAATGATGATACAATACTTGTGAGTATAATGTACGTAAATAATGAAATAGGAACTAAGCAAAATATAGAAAAACTAGGAAATATAATAAAGAATAAAAATTCTAAAACATATTTTCATGTTGATGCAATTCAGGCATTTGGTAAGTATGTTATAAATGTGGATAGAGAAAAAATTGATTTGATGAGTATAAGTGGACATAAAATTCACGCACCAAAAGGTATAGGAGCGCTATATGTACGTAAAGGTGTTAAGATAACTCCGATAATTTATGGTGGGGGACAAGAGGGAGGAATGCGCTCAGGTACTGAAAACACCTCTGGCATTGTTGCACTAGGTGAAACAACTAAGGAAACATACAAAAACTTGAAAGTCAATACTGAGAAAATGGTGGAGTTTAAAACAAAGCTTGTGAGTGAGCTGTTTAAAAAAGTGAGCGATGTATATGTAAATGGACCAGACATAGAAAAGTCTGCACCACATATTTTAAGTTTGAGGTTTAAAGATATAAAAGGTGAAGCTTTATTACATTCCTTGTCAGATGTGGGTATTTATATATCTATGGGTTCTGCATGTGCAGCTAAAAAGCATGATTTAAGCAAAACACTGAGTTCGATAGGATTGACAGAAAATGAAATATATGGTACTGTAAGGTTGAGTTTCTCACCTGATAATTATGTAGATGATATACCATATATTGTTGACAATATTGCAACGGCTGTTGAAAAGATAAGAAAGGTTTTAAAGGGATAAAGATGTAGAGAAGCTGACATAGTATTGAAGTTATAGGGGTAAGAGGTTTAGGTGAAATATGTAAAAACTCTACCCCATATACATGTTTTAAGTAATAGTATTATCGAAAGGACTGACAATAATGGACAATATTTATCTAGTTAAGTATGGTGAAATATGGGTAAAGGGAAGAAATAAATATATTTTTGAAGATAAATTAGTTGATAATATAAAAAACAATATAAAAGATTTAGGGAATTTTAAAGTAAAAAAGAACCTTAGTCAAATTTTAGTCGAGCCTATTTTATTTGATACACATTATGATGAAGCGCTAATAGAAAGGATTAGTAATACTTTTGGCGTGGTAGGAGTTGCAAAGGTATATAGAACAAAAGATAATTCGATAGAAAACATAAAAGAAATTGCCTTGATGCATGCAAAAGAAGCGACTGAGGGTAAAAATCAGAGATTTAAGATAGTTGCCAAAAGAGCTGATAAAAATTACCCCATTTTATCACAACAGATTGCTAGTGAAGTCGGAGGGTATATACTTAACAATACTGATAATCTTACTGTTGATGTGAATACTCCAGAATTTATACTGAGGATTGAGGTAAGAGATGAAGTGTACATATACTCGAATCTGGTAGCAGGTGTAGGTGGTATGCCGGTTGGTACTAATGATAAAGCACTTGTGATGTTATCTGGTGGAATAGATAGTCCAGTGGCAGCGTGGATGATAGGGAAAAGAGGCGTTGTAATAGACGCAATATATTTCCACAGCTCACCATATACTAGTGAGAGAGCAAAGCAAAAGGTTATAGATTTATCAAAAAAGATATCACAATATACAGGAAGTATGAAGCTTTATGTTGTTCCTTTTACTGACTTACAGTTACATATGCGTGAAAAATGCAAACACGAAGCATTAACAATTGTTATGAGAAGGGTTATGTTCAAAATATCAGAAATAGTAGCAAAAAGAGATGGTTCGTATGCCATAATAACGGGTGAAAGCGTTGGGCAGGTAGCGAGTCAAACTATGCAAAGTATATATGCCACAAATGATGCCGCAAGTATGCCTATATTTAGACCATTAATAGGTTTTGATAAGGAAGAAATAACGAAAGTAGCTAAGAAAATTGATACATATGATACATCTATTTTACCATATGAAGATTGCTGTACCATATTTGTGGCACGACATCCACAAACAAAGCCAAGATTAGATATTATAATAAAGGAAGAACAAAAGATGGACAAACTAGAAGAATTAATAAATGAGGCAGTGGAAAATATAGAAGTTATAGATATAGGTTAGCGTTAAATATGATAAATATGTAAAAAACATCAATGACTTTTGATACTAACACCAGAAAGAAGGAGGAAATGTAATGAAACCGATAGTTGCGATAGTTGGACGTCCTAATGTTGGAAAATCTACATTATTTAATAGGCTCGTAGGAGATATGACAGCTATAGTAGATGACACACCAGGAGTAACAAGAGATAGAATATACGGAGAATCAGAATGGCTAGGAAATAAATTTATAGTAATAGATACCGGAGGTATAGAACCTGTATCAGATGATATTATTTTAAAGCAAATGAAAAGACAGGCGCAGATAGCAATAGAAACGGCAGATGTAATTATATTTGTAGTTGATGTTAAGCAAGGTATCGTTGATGCTGATTTTGGTGTAGCTACAATACTTAGAAAATCTAAAAAACCAGTTGTGCTTGTTGTGAATAAGATGGATGATATGTCTAACACAACAGAATTATTTGAATTTTTCAACTTGGGCTTAGGGGATCCTATGCCTGTATCAGCAGGGCAAAAATTAGGACTAGGGGATATGTTAGAAAGAGTAGCCGAATACTTTCCAAAGGACACAGATGAAGATATTGATGAAGATGTAATGAAAGTAGCTGTAATTGGTAAACCAAATGTAGGTAAATCTTCACTTATAAATAAAATATTAAAAGAAGATAGGCTAATAGTAAGTGAAATCGCAGGTACAACTAGAGATGCAATAGATACTTATGCCAATATAGGCGAAGATAAGTATTTGTTTATCGACACGGCGGGGATAAGAAGAAAAAGCAAAGTTACAGAAGCGATAGAAAGGTATAGTGTAATAAGGGCTATGGCAGCTATAGAAAGAGCGGATATAGCAATACTTCTTATAGATGCAACAGAAGGCGTGAGCGAGCAAGATACTAAGATTATTGGTGTGGCACACGATAAAGGTAAAGGAATCATCATAGCTGTTAATAAGTGGGATGCAGTAGAAAAAGATGATAAGACTATGAATAAATTCTTAAAAGAAATTGATAGGGAATTTGCATTCATGGCATATTCTAAAAAAGTTTTTATTTCTGCGCTTACAGGTCAAAGAATAGATAAACTTTTTGAAACAATAAAAGAAATTCATAAAAATCAAACAAAAAGGATAAGCACAGGTATGTTAAATGAGGTTCTAGTTGAAGCATTGGCTATGAATGAACCACCAAATGACAAGGGACGCAGACTTAAGATTTATTATGGAACACAAGCAACAATTAAGCCGCCTACTTTTGTGCTTTTTGTAAATGATAAGGAATTAGCGCACTTTTCTTATGTAAGATATATAGAAAATAGATTTAGAGATTCATTTGGATTTGACGGGACACCAGTACATTTTATTATTAGACAAAGAGGGGAACAAGATTAATTACTTAGGGAGGAAAATAAATGATGTTTAACTACTTTAGCAGTTTGCTTATTGGATATTTATTCGGTTGTTTTGTTACAGGATATGTGGTTGGAAAATGTATTGATAAAAGGGATATAAGGGATTTTGGTAGTGGCAATGCAGGAATGACAAATACTCTAAGAGTACTAGGCTGGAAGGCAGGGGCTATCACTCTTTTTGGAGACTTTTTCAAAAGTGTATTAGCGATACTACTTGCAAAATATCTTTTTGCAAACGCTGTTGATGATAGAATAATAGTCGTTCTTACTGCAACAGGAATTATACTTGGACACAATTGGCCAGTATTCTTAAACTTTAGAGGTGGTAAAGGTGTTGCTTCAACATTTGGATTACTAGCAGTAATGAATTTTTGGATAGCACTTATAGCAGCTGTATTTATACTAACGGTTATGGCAACCACTAGGTATGTATCTCTTGGATCAATTCTAACATCAATATTAATACCAATTTTATTTTTGGTATTAGATAAAAATCAACCGTACATTATATTTACAGTGTTATTAGCAATCTTGACTATTTACAAACATAAAGACAATGTAAAAAGATTATTTGCGGGAACAGAATCGAAGATAGGTAGAAAAGTA
Organism: Clostridiales bacterium GWD2_32_19; assembly: GCA_001795385.1. Taxonomy (GTDB): domain Bacteria; phylum Bacillota; class Clostridia; order Lachnospirales; family UBA12420; genus UBA12420. The sequence continues at coordinate 6,277 of MGOU01000037.1, read as the reverse complement.
TAATTTAAACGGGGGTAGTATATGAAAAAGATAGCTATTATTGGGGCAGGGACTTGGGGAACTGCACTTGGACTAATGTTACATAGCAATGGACATAAGGTGTCTATTTGGACATGGAGAGAAGAAGAAGCGTCAGAAATGAATAGAACTCGTCAAAATAAAAACTTGAAAGATACCATAATACCTATGGACATTGAAATAAGTAGTGATTTAGGACAGATTATAAAGGAAAAAGATATATTAGTTATAGCTGTTCCTTCAGTAGTAATGCGAGAAAATCTAAAAGATATCGCAAGATATATCACTAAAGAGCAGATAATAATTATAGCCTCAAAGGGTATAGAAGAAAGTACATTTATGACGATGACCGATATAGCAAGTGAATACATGCCAGAAAATGAAGTGGCAGCGCTATCAGGACCAAGTCATGCAGAGGAAGTATCAAAAGGTATACCAACGACATGTGTAATAACAACTAAAAAGAAGAGCGTAGCAAAGCTTTTGCAAGATACATTTATGTGCGAAACTTTTAGAGTGTATATAAATCCGGATATGGTTGGAGTTGAGCTTGGAGGTGCACTTAAGAACATTATTGCACTTGCTGCTGGTATGGCAGACGGTCTGGATCTAGGAGATAACACGAAAGCAGCACTTATGACGAGAGGGTTACTCGAAATAACTAAGATAGGGATAGCCATGGGAGGCGACCAAAGAACATTCTATGGTCTCACAGGATTTGGTGATTTGATAGTTACATGCAACAGTATGCATAGTAGGAACAGAAGAATGGGCATATTGCTTGGAAAAGGATATAGCATGAAAGAAGCACTCGCTGAAGTTAAGATGGTAGTTGAAGGCGTGTATTCAGCAAAGGCTGCATATGATTTAGCACAAAAATTCAATTTGGATGTACCCATAATAGAAGCAGTTAATAAAGTGCTTTTTGAAAATGTAGGAGCAAAAGAAATGGTAAATATGCTTATGCAAAGACGAAAGAAAGAAGAATTAACAGATGATATTGAAAATATAAATCATGTAGACTGGAAATAAAAAGCTAAAACGGGTAAATTTGTAATAATTTACCCGTTTTTATTGACTTTTCATCAATTTATTAGTAAAATGGTATTATGTTATAAAATGATAGTATGGTAAAGATGGAAATATTCACCAATCAATTATGAAATGCACTACATTCACGCATTTGAGTATAGTACATATTACAATCAACGGAGTCGGTTATATGAGAGTTATTTCAGGAAGTGCTCGAAGACTTAGTCTAAAAACAATCGAAGGACAAGAAACTAGGCCCACATTAGATAGGATAAAAGAGACGCTATTTAATATCATGCCTATGGATCTAATAGATATAGATTTCCTTGATTTGTTTAGTGGGTCTGGTGCAATAGGTATAGAGGCACTTAGCAGATATGCGAACTCAGCAGTATTTGTGGATAGCAATCCAAAATGCACAGAGATTATAAAAGAAAATTTAATTCATACAAAACTGATAGACAGAGCAAATATATATACATTAAGAACAGAAGACGCTATCAAAAAGATAGCTATTGGAGAACAAAAATTTGATATTATATTTTTAGATCCACCATATGATAAAGGTTTCATAAATTTTTCCTTGAAAAAAATAACAGAATGTGATATATTAAAAAAAGAAGGTTTTATAATAATAGAATCATCAAAAGAAGAAACATGGGATAATTATGAAAACCTAGAGGTTTATAAAACCAAAGACTTTAAAATAACAAAGATAACGATATTACAAAGTACAAATAACAAATAGCAAAGAATAAACAGCAAAAGCAAATAACGAATAACAAGGTCTTAAACTTCTACTTTGTACTTTGTAATTTGTACTTTGCACTGGGGGTATTAAAATGGAATTTGAAAACATTAGAGAATCTTTAGAAATATTGGAGGATATACTTGACGAAAGCAGTCCTGTGCCATTCACTACAAAGGTTATGGTTGATAAGAAGAGGCTTTGCGATATAGTTGTTGACATTCGTCTAAAGATGCCTAATTCTATAAAGCAAGCAGAGTGGGTTGTACAAGAAAGAAGCAAAATACGAAGTGATGCAATAAAAGAAGCACAAGATATAGCTAAAGAAGCTGAAGCTTATGCGAACAAACTTGTAAATGAAAATGAAATTATTAAAAAAGCAAATATGCAAGCTAAAAAGATAATAGATAATGCAAAAATAGCAAGCCAAGAAATAAAACAAGGGGCATGTGAATATGCAGATAATATATTATACAACTTAGAGCGAAGCCTAAGAGGGGCTATAGATGTATTCCATCAACAATGTGTAGATATTGAAGATACATATGCTAATGCAATACAAATTGTAGCGGACAATAGGACTGAACTAAGAGGAGCGACTAATCAGGGCTCAGATGATTCAGAAGAGACAGAATAATATGGTGTATAGTATACAAAATACAGTTTGCAATAGTTTACCTAGTATATAAGGCTTAAAAGAAATGTTGGATTTTTGAAGAATGTTGCTTGTTTGGCTGTGTACTGAAAAACTACCCCAGTTTATTATTATGTTTATTAGTAATAGTTTGTGCAAAATGGTTCCTGAGCTAATGGCTACATTGTTGACACCGGTTGATATTTCTATTAAACCCATTGCAAGTTTACCTCTAAGTGACGGCTCAATATGTAGAAGATTTTCAATTGGAATGAAAAACATATTTAGAATAGTAGAAATATTTGAAATATGCAAAACTTCTAAAAGAACTGAGTAAAAAATAATAAAGCTTCCTATATTTATTACGGTATAAGCAGAATTAATTATGTTTTCATTTAATATCGTACTTATAGATTTTGGTGTGTTAGTATTAATTAGCGAATCTGATTGTTGAGAATGTTTTACATTTTTTTTATAATTTCTAAAAACTATGCCTACAGAAAAAGCGGATAAAATCTGAACAATAATTATAAAAGAAGCATATTGTATATTATCTAGCAATTGCAAACAAACAACGCTAATTATAAAGATAGGGCCACAATTATTGCAGAAACTTATAAGTCTTTCTGCTTCAACATTAGAAATCAGTCGCTTATCGTATAAATCAGCTGTGATCTTAGCTCCTACAGGAAAACCGCAAAACATTCCTAGTATAACAGGCAATGATCCTACACCAGAAACCCTGAATAGGATACCCATCACTCTAGAGAAGGTAATCCTAATTAGTTTGATTAGCAGGCTGCTTTCAAGTATAAGTCCTGTGATAATCATAAATGGGAATAAAGAAGGTAAAATGTTATTATACCAAAATGTTAACCCAAACTTACATGCATTAAAAACATTTGTAGGATAAGAAAATAGTATAATAGCAAATAAAACCACGAAAATCGTATATACTACATTTAGATATTTATTCATATAAGACTCCTAAGTATTAGAGTATCTGAGTTTAGGTATTAATATAAGATATGCAAAAAGTAGTGTGAAATATGACAATATAATTAGGAGTTCAAAAACATACATTATATTTTAAGGGGGGATTTTATATGGTTAATCAAGAAAGAATTATGGTTTTAAAGATGTTAGAAGATGGAAAAATAAATGCGGAGGAAGCATTGAAACTACTCGATGCATTAAATGCAAATAGTGTAGACAACTTTATAGGAGAAAATGCTGTAAAGATGAAAGAATTATTTGAGGAAGTAAAAGTAAAAGCAGATGAATTTGCAAAAAGAGTTGGGCCACATGTTAATGTAGCAAGGGAAAAAATAGAAGAAACTTATAAAAAACTAGAACCAACAATAATGGATGTAGGTTCAAAAGCTAAAAAGGTAGCAAACGATGTAGCAGATCAAATAAATAAATCTATAAAAAAGAATTGTAAATCTGATAATGATTGCAATTGTGATTGTAAAGAAAATAAAGAAAACAAAGAAAATAAAGAGCATGACGATTTTAAATAATCAACTAAAAATCCTTGTATGTCTACTAAGACATACAAGGATTTTTAGTTGATTAAGTCAATTGAATCTAAATTTATTTTATAGATGACATCTTTGCGTTCTATAATAATATTGATTTTTTCCATTAAAGCACTATCAGATTTAATGGAAGAAATAAGCCCTTTTGTAGGATTAATACATGTTGGGTAACCTGCTTGAGCAAACATAGACAAATCGCCAAGTGTATCTCCATAAGCGTAACATCGTTGCAAGTCAAGATCGTATTTTTTGACTATCTCATTAAGTGCAAGTTGTTTGTGCTCACTGTCCCACAAAGGGGTAAGTTCTCCTGTATACTCATCATTAATATCAGTAAAATATTTAGTGCCTCTAAAGTCATCAAATTCGTACCTCTGAGAGATTAGACCGACAAGCTCTATTGGACTACCTGATATAGTTATGACCTTATGACCCTGTTCTTTATGCCAAAGTATTCTATTTCTGGTATAAGTATAAACTCGTCCACCTTTTTCGTCTATTACTTGTTGAGCTATATACTCTAAAACACTTCTCTTTAATCCTTTTATGGATCTACAGTATATAAGACTCATCTTTTCAAGATAGTCATCATACTGTCCTACTCTATTATCCCACCTTTTGTAATAAGGTTCAAGACCATTATGCCAATCGGAAGGATCAATTATCCCATATTTTATAAGTCGTTTAAATAACTCCGTTTGTAAATTATCTCTATATAAAGTACCGTCTATATCAAAAAATGCTGCAATCTGCGACATAAAAACACCTCCGAGAATCAATTTGAGTGAAAAATAATAAATATATAACTTTATTATAATTATAATAATCCGAAATGTCAAATAAAAATATTTAAATTATAAAAAATAGTGAAAAAAACGTAGAATGGTGGTATAATTGTAGTACTAAAGTAGAAGGCGAGGTATACTATGGAAGAGGAATTTAAAAAAAGAAATAGATTATTGTTATATTTAGAAGGGTTCTTTATAATGCTTGGTGGGGGTATGGTACAAATAGGAACCACACTAACATATATATTGACATATCTTATTCCCAAACAACCAGTAGTAGTGGGTCTTATGCATTCAATTTCAGCACTGTTTATTATACTGCCTAAGTTTTTTACATCAAGGTTAATATTATCAAAGGAAAAGGATAGTCCGATAATGGCCAGAATAGAGCTAATCAAAGGACTTTTGTGGATAATTCTAGGCATAGTTATATACAAAGTTGATAATAAAAATATTGCGGCAATACTTATGTTATTTATTCTAGCTATCATATTTATGACGATAGGTGCTAATACTACTATTAGGACAGATATAATAGGAAAGGTAGTATCAAATAAAAGTAGGGGTAGGTTTCTGGGCAATAAAGAATTTATAAGTCGTATGGGTGGAATCATAGCAGTTGTTATTGGCGGTTTTATATTGGGGGCGTTTCCAAAGCCATTGAACTTTGCTGTTTTATTCTGGTTTGTGGGGTTTATACAAATGTTTTCATATTTTGTTTTAATTAATATAAGGGAAAAGGGAATTATTAGAGAAAAGAAACAACAATCAATGAAAAAATTCATGTCAAGTGCTATGAAAATATTAAGTAAAGATAAAAATCTTATATATCTTATCGTACAAGATAATTTTAAGATTTTGGGTATAACAATTACAGGTATGTATGTAATTTATCTTAAAGATAAAATAAATATAGATGTTACAGATATGATGATATTTAGTGGATGTATTATGTTAGGAATTGGTATATTTTCACCTATAGTTGGGAAAATTAGTGACAAAAAAGGCTGTAAATATGTACTTAAAATATCATATATACTTTATATAATTGGTTATATTTCTATGTTTTTTGTAGTTAGCAAGTGGCTGGTATACTTGAATTATTTTATTATAGGGGTAGCAAATACTAGTGATATAGTAACTAAGGATAATATCGCAATAATGCTAGGAAAAGAAAATAATAGATCGTTGTATGAAAGTATGAGGAGCGCTTTTATATTACCAATGAGCGTTATAGCCCCAATTCTGATTGGACTATTAATAACATTGTTTGGATTTGAGGTTGTACTTGTGTTTGAAATAGTATTTATGTCTTTAGCAATATTCACACTAAACAATAAAGTTAATTTAGAAGAAGACAGCGAATTTGAATGTAATAATAATGTAACTGTTTATTAACCATTTTGTATTTGCAAATTTTAAAATATATGTTATAATAAATACAGAAAAGAAAAATAAACTATAATATAATATTTCCTAGGGTGCACGAATACTCAACATTTTGAACCTACAAAGT
>MGOU01000036.1 GCA_001795385.1 Clostridiales bacterium GWD2_32_19 | reverse complement strand
CATGATATAATGCTCCTTCATAATGTATCCTTTGTTTTCTTGGCATATTTATCACCTCTATGGAAATATTACCATATTTTTGTCAACTTGTCAAGCCTGACCCTATTTACTTATAATTGACATACACTCTACTAAGTAATATAATGATTATAATCTAGGGAGTGTACTCTAAATTAAGAATATTTTCAAAATTCAAAAAGACTTTAGGAGGAGTAAAAATGCACTATACAGTTAGTGAAGTATCAAAAAAAATGAATATATCGCCACATACTCTTCGTTTTTATGCAAAAGAAGGTCTACTACCTTTTATCGAACGTAGCAAAAGCGGCATTCGTATGTTTAAAGATGTCGACTTTGAATCGCTTAATATGATTGAATGTTTAAAGAAATCGGGAATGTCAATCAAAGACATAAGAACTTTTATGGAATGGTGTGCACAGGGAGATGAGACTATTGACCAGCGACTAAGTATGTTTAGAGAACAACAGAAAAAGGTTACTGAACAGATTGCTGAACTACATGAAACTCTCAATATGCTCAAATATAAATGTTGGTACTATGAAACTGCACAAGCCGCCGGGACATGTGCTATACATGATTCCTTAAAACTAGAAGATATTCCCGAAGGCATTAGTAATGCAATGAAAAATGGTAAATGTATTATAACAGATAATTTGAAGTTTAACACTATTATTTATTAAAAATGACTGTCGGAATCACAACCGACAGTCATTTTTATTTTTGTATTATTTATTAATTTCAATAAGTTGATACTGCATTGTTCCAAATCCAATTTTTTCTGCATATCGAAGAGAATCTCTACCTTTATCAAAAAGTTTTTTTCCACTGCTCTTTTGAACCAAGTCCAAGCATGCTGTATCCAGCGCAATAGGATCTTTTGCAGCAAGAATACCTACATTGTCCATGATAGGTTTCATTGCACAACCCACACAGTCACATTCCTCAGTAATATTATGTACAAAGGTAATATATATTATATCCTTGCCTTTTGAAGCTGCATAAGCATATTCTGAAAGTTTTTCGTAAAAATTAACCCCTTCCCATGAATTACTAATTGCACCTTTAGGGCAAACAGCAATACAGCCAGCGCATCCTACACATTTATTATTATCAATCACTGCAAAATATTCCACATCGATGGCACCATAGTTGCATTTATTCTTACAAATACCACAAGCAATACATTCCTCAGCTGTTACAATAGGTGCTATATCAGAATGCTGTTCCATCTTTCCACTTCGAGCAGCAAAACCCATACCAAGCTGCTTTATAGCCCCGCCAAATCCAGCTGCTATATGTCCCTTGAAATGACTCATAACAATAAATTGTTTGTATTTTTCATATCCTTTACCTATTTTGCATTTTTTAAAATGCTCTTTATTTATTTCTATTTCATTGTACTCTGTTCCAATATCTCCGTCTGCTATTATAATGGGAATCTGCGTGAACCCATGGAATTTTGCTGTTTCAATATGGCTCTCTGTGGTAGTCCTAGATCCCCTATATAATACATTGGTTTCTATATAAGATGGGGATACTCCATTTTCTTTCAGATAATTTATGATTTCATCATAGCTTTTTGCAGGAATAAAAGTCTTGTTCCCTTTTTCACCAAAATGAACCTTTATTGGAACTTCTTTTTCAAACTGATGTTCTGTTTCCGATACTATTTTTTTCAATAGCTCCAAAGCATCTTTTCCAAGTTGATTATAATCGGATTCTGAATTCTTAATAAAATATACTTTACTCATGTTTACACCTTCCATTCCTTTTTTTGATTTTACTAACATGTTCATATTTGTAAATTTTACAAAATATACTTCGATTAACTGCCTTATAAACCCTTGTCTAAGTAAGTTAATTATCGTGTAATATGATTATACACCTAAGAGTCCACTCTAAGTCAATAGTATTTTTCAAATTTTCAAAAAAATTTTGGGTGTCTTATTTCTATAAATATTGAGATATATTTTAAAATCTATTGCTTGCTTTTATAACATGTAGGGGTAAGTCTCACGCTCCCCTCAGTTGAACCCCCACATTTTTGCCACAAATCAAAAATCCCCCACAGCACTGGAAAGGTTTCCAATACTGTGGGGGATACGTTATTATGCGGATGACAGGAGTTGAACCTGCACACCCTGCGGCGCTAGATCCTAAGTCAGCCTTTGAAATCATACCTTGTGAAGCCTTTATTTATAAGGATGTACATTAGATTTATTTGAATTAGTATGCGTGATTACTTAAATATTAATATATCATATATTTGACAAGTTTGCAAGATGCTTTTTACACTTTCATTGTACTAAAAATCATTATTATCCTTGGCTTGATATCCATCTAAAAACATATCAATTATGTATGTATAGTTTTCATATAAATCAACATTATTCTTCATATTCTCAACTCTACTCTTTATTTCTTCTATTTTCATATAATTGGAGATGGTTTTATACCCTATTCTCTTTCTTGTTCTCACACCGTATTCCCCAATAGTATTAATAGTAGATGTAGATATGGTTTTAAAAATAAAACCAATTAATGTCTCATCTTCTCTTTGTATTTCAGAAACAATATACTCTAATAATTCTTCTTGTTTCCAGTCTTTTAGTACATACATTAGTCTTATAATTTCTTTTTCTAATACAAGTTTCTTCTTATTTTGATTTAATTTTTCTACGCATATTTTTTTTAATTTAGTGAAACTTTCCTCAGATAAAGACTCATTATCAGAATTGTCTTTTTTATTTTTTCTTTCTTCTAATGAAATATAATATATTGGCATATAATTATTTATAGTTTCTTTAATTACATTTTCTAGGGTTCTATATTTATATTCCTCATCGTCTTCCCTTTTTAATAATTGAAAAACTATTCTTGCAATAGTTATATCATTTTCAAATTCAAGCATTCCCGGCTTCTGTTCGGGCAATTCTTCAAACAAATCAAAAAGTACTACTATTAAATTTCCTATATCAGATGTCTTAATCTTATTTTTATCATCAGTATAACTTTGTAAGATATCTAATAGTTTATCAATCTTCTTAATATCTATAAATTCTCTTAGCTTCTCCTTTAATAATGTCTTATCTCTTATGCTATTTAATAATTCTTCTATTTCAAATTGATTAATTTCAGCATAGTCTCCAGCTGGTATTAATGTAAAATAAGCATCAAAGTTTTTTGTCGCACAAATTTTAAGAGTTTTTGTCCATTCTTTTTGAAAATCATTGCCGTAATGAGTGTTACCACTTCCCTCACACATTCCTTTAACTTGTGGAAATAATGCAAATATAAGTTCTTTTAAATCTTCTCTGTATTCTAAATTTATCTTTTCAAACTTTTGATTAATTTCATTTCTTCTTGTTTCACGTTTCTTTTCCCTTGTGCCTGAATAATCGCCTACATAACTGGATTCCGTTTCTGTAAAAAGTAAATTTCTGTCCTTCATAAAGCAATAAAAATCTGGTGTGAAATTTCTTATTGCCTCTATTGCTATAAAATCAATAGGATTCACTTCTAGCACGGTATTATTAATTAGTTGGGTTATATTAAATTCTAATCCACTTATATATCTCTTCACATCCCTAATATTTTTAAAAAAGTTTTTAAATCCTGAATGGTATACATTAGCCCAATGAGTGTCGGAATTATCAAAATATCTAGTAATATTTGTGGGCAATACTCCTATCACTCTGTCTAATTCTTTAAATAAAAATGATTGTACCTTTTTAGTGTTACAATGTGGTATATCAAAATTCACCTGAATAATTTTCTCTAAGAATTTTTCTTCAAGTTCACTCCCTTCACCTATTAAGTTCTTCTCAATAATGTTTTTATCAAATGCTAGCAAATAAATTGTATTAGGAAAATCGGCATTTGCCCTTATTAATCTAAAGATTTGCCTTTGTTCCGTTTTATTCAGCCTATCTATGTCATCTATTACTATAATAATTTTCTTGTTTCTTTCTTTTAAATTTTCTATTATCTCATTTTTTATTTCTAGTGCTGTCTTTGTCTTATAACTATATTTTTCAAAAATTATATTTGATATTTTTTCAAAATATTCTGCACATAACTCAACCAATATTAAAAATATAAAGATAAAACTTATTAGTATTCTTATCCAGTCAATGTTTGTAGTTTCAGATAATATTTGATTAATTGTAACTCCGAAAAAAGCTAATATAACCACCCATAAATGACTCTTTTCATTAGTGAGATTACTAGCCTTAGGAACTAGATTAAGCATATTCGAATATTCCCTAAGCTTTTCAGCTAATTTTAAATCATTATCTGCTTTTGACTTTAATTCAATACCTTTAGCAATCTCCTCAAAAAAGTGATTAACTAATTTATCGCTTTCCGAGAACATCCAAGGATTGAAATCAATTATTATTGGTTTATTCTCTGTTTTTTTGTTACCTATGTATTCCTTCGCCATATTTATTATAGAAGTTTTCCCCGAACCCCAACTTCCATATAAAGCTAACACTAAACTTTCATTTTCTTTCCACTCTAGTAATGACCTTCCTAAGTGTTCTGAAAAGTTTTTTCTATCTAAAATATCATCTTCTACATTTTCTATTGGTTTTTCGTGCATAAACATAATTTCACCCCCTGTTTTTTCAATCTTCGAGCATTCTTTTATGATATTCTAAGTCTTCTTCCTCAGCATCATAAATAACTTCCCTGTCAAAATGTTTCGAGAATTTAGAATAGTCATAATCTTTTCTATCTGTCCATGTAACTAAAAATATTTTATCTATCTTTTTGGATATCGTTAAATCTTCTACAAGTGTTGCTATATCATTATTCCTTATATATGCATCTAGTGGATATATAATAGCAAAATTGTAACTACTACTTGATTTACTCCATGAACTTTTATTAATAGTATCAAACTCATAGTAATTATTATATATTTTAATATTATCACCAATCTTAGGAACTTTCGTTATACCTGCAAATCCAACAAAATTTTCGCCAGTTAAATTACTCATTCCATTTATTCTAAATAATATTTTAGCATTTTTATAATTCTTATCTAATAATGCCATGATTAACTTATGTTTATTATATTGATGTGTTCCTTTTAAAAGCATTATTTTTTCGTCACTTTTTAAAAATTCAGTAATCTTTTCAATTGCTTGTTTTTTATTATTCGTCATAACTCCTCCTCATTTATCTTTAGTTTATTTTTAGATACCATTTTTATAAGAATCTTTCAAGTGTTTCAACATTAACATTTTGAATTGATAATAACTCGTATATCTCCAAATATGATAACACCTTTAATATTTTCTTGATTTTTATTAAATAATCTATATCTATTTCTTTTATGTATTTTACCTTTTTAATTTTAAGTTTTCCTTTTGGGATATAATAGCCATCATGAGTATAATGATTTCTCAGTGTTTCAATTTCAAGTCCTAAGTTTTCTAACTTCTTAAATTCAGAAAACAACTTGCTAATATTATCGGTTTTTTTATTAATATAATACTTTAACATATCCTCATCTTTATATTCTTTGTTAAACGGACTATCTAAGCCTGGCATTATTTTTTTCTTATAATTATATTCTAAAAATCTATAGAATTCGAGAATGCTAATTTCTACACTACTATGTTCATTATAATTATTAAATATAAATAGTGCATTAGGAAATTCTTTTTCATATTGTAGTAATTTACATATCCCTTCAAAAATTAATTTCATTATTTCTTCAGGATTTAGATCTTTTATCATCTCCTTGTATAATCTTTTTCTATAATTATCCTTATTTCTTAAGTCAATATATTTATGCCATCTGTTATCATGATTTTGAACTAAGAATCTAGTATTAGAGTTTTCGGTTAGTGTTAGTAAATGTAACATACAATTGAATTTGTCTAAAAGCTTTTTTGTATCCTTCATTTTTTTTGGACTATTCAAAGTTAATTTATATTTTATTCTAAAAACGATACTTGTATTTCTTCTATCCATGTTTACTTCATTTAAATGGTATTCATCAACTCTATCTTTGTTGTCAAGAAATATAGTCCTTATTGGTTCATAATTCTTATTAAATGCTATATCACTTATAGATGCATTTTGTTTTTCATGATTTATTAATTCAACTAATAACTCGTTTTCAAATATTAAGCCTTTAATTTCACTCTCCATATTTATAAAATTTTCCGTTATGCCCTCACTAATAAAATAATTATGGCTAACATACTCCCTACTATTTACCCCAAATGTAGTCTTAACTCCTATTGGGTTTAGAACTGTGTATCTCGTCCCTTCTTCATCTTCTATATAAACTTCATCAACATAACCACTTCTTTGAAATAAGTTTTTTGCGATTTCATCTTCATCTAGATTATATATCTTAAATTCTAGATTATTATCGCTTGCTTCAATCATTCCACTGTATTGTGTTTGTTCTTGTTTTGGACTCTTATAAAATGCAGCCATCTTACTATTCATGGTATCACCCCATATCTTTCTTGCATCGAATCATATTATACAATACATTATTTTAAATATTTTATTGTTTCATTGTTTATCTCAAACTTCTTTACGTTCATGGAGTTATTTTGAATCTTACCTACTCTTAGCTTTTGAATATTGTCTACATCTTTAGGATCTGCAACAACGTAATCGTTTTCAAAACTTATTGTTCCAGTATTTTTATCATAATATAAATGCTTTGCTATATAATTTCCATTATATTCACTTATAACAATCATCATTTCACTTTTATATATCATTGTAAGATATTCTTCATTATTTTCTATCGAATTTTTTTCAAACATAAAACATAATATAACAACTGCTAAAATCAAAAAATATGTAAATAATACTTTGGTTAGAGGGCTGTCTAGGAGAATATTTTTCATAAGTGTTTTTATTATATTAAATATGCTAAATTTATTATTAATTAAAAATTCAAATATCTTTCCAACTATCCCTAAAAACAGTATAAAGATGAATAAACTTATAATCACTGGAAATAAGTCTAAAATTACTCCATCAATATTTATCTCTATTGGATAGAATTTTTTATAATTTGTATTTATTATACCCCAGAATACTGTAACCAAAAGAATGGTAATAATATACATAGCCCATCGTGTTTTAGGATTAAATCCACCTTTTTTTTCTTCAGTTACTTGTATTAATGCAAATGAACCAAAGCTATATACGCATGGTATTAATATAAACAATATAATTACAATAATCGTAACAGGATAAAGGAAATTATTAGCATTTATATTTATCAAATGTTCCGGTATATTATATATTTTGAATCTCATAAAACTTTCCATATACACTGTTAAATAGGTTATCCCCACAAGTAAAAAGCTTAAAAAGGCTTGGTATACATCATAAGTTTTCAGTATATCTTTTACCGTTGTTAATTTCGCATTATTTACATCAATAAACTCTCTTAAATAACTATCCTTAAAAAACACACCTGAATTCATTATAATTTCAAGTTGGGATTCATTAACATCTGGATCTCTTTCTTTAATTCTTCGTGGAATAGATTCTTTAAAACCTGTCAAATGGTTTTGTATCATTTCTTCAATAAATTTTATTTCTTTAATGGAATACTTTGATCTATTAGTTTCAATGAGATTTTTAATTAATTTTTCGATTATAGCTTTTGTTCCTGTGCTTATACTCCCAGTCCAAAGACTAATTCTTGATTGTATTGCTTCTCCACTATTACTTAATCCCTTGTTTGCTAATTTTTCAAATAATACTCTTTCTTCTTGTTGTGCTTTTGCAGAAATATTTTGGTATCCACTTCTTATAATTGTTTCTATTACTTTTTCCATCTTACTCTTTTTCATCTGTGCCACTCCTCTATAATACCTTTTGTAAAATTATAGCATTTTTTTGTATAAATATCAATAAAAAGTATATTTATATTTTATAATATCGCTATATTAAAGTAACATAGGTCTGTAGGATGATGTAGTAGGGCTAATTTACCACATTAAATTTCCTTTTGAATTTGAAACTATCCCCCGGCATTTTCTATTACCACTACTCATACTCTCATTCAATATAACTGACATTATATTGAATGTTTTTGTAAGTTATCCACAGGTAAAATTAAGCAATAAAAAAAGTAATACATTTACAATTAATGTAAATACATTACTTAGATTATTTTCAACAAGTCACCTGCATTATCTTTTAGTTTATCTATACTATGAATATATCTATTTGTAGTTGATAAGTTAGCATGTGATGCAAAATCCCTAACTTTTTCTATAGATGCTCCTTTAACTATAGCAAGTGTAATCGCTGTATGTCTTGTACTGTGTACACAAAGCTTTTTATTTATTCCAGCTTTCTTACTTATCGCTTTAATCATATAATTTAATGTAGATGGATCAAGCCTATCATTATTTATACCACTTGTCGAATGCCCTTTAAACAAATAATCTTTTTCATTCTCTGGTATACTTCTATTGGTAGCTTGTATATATTCCATTATCAAGGCTTTTACTGGCTCTTGTAGTTTAACTGTATCTTGCTTTCCGCCTTTCCTTATTACATGTATAACATCATACCCATTTACATTAGATATATCTTTAATTTTAATGTTTATTATTTCACTTTTTCTTATGGCAGTTGTAAAAGCTAATCCTAACAAAGTCTTATTCCTCAATCCCACTTTACTACTTATATCTATACTTCTCATTAGCTGCAATACTTCGCTTTCTGTTAAAAATTCAGTCTCTTTGTTATTTATCACTGGCTTTTCTTCTGATATATTAGAAAATGGATTGTATTTGATTATCTCTAAATTATTTTCATTGTCTCTAAATTTCATCAGCCAATTATATAAACCACTCAAGCTGCTTACCTTTCTGTTTACTGTCGCACTACTTAGCCCTTCGCTTTCAAGCTTATTTATATATGATGTCACGTGTATCAAGTTTACTTTCCTTATTATATCTATTGTTATGTGTTTTACATTACTTACACCAAAGAAGTCTTTTATGTCTTTATCGTATGCTATTCTAGTACAATCACTTCTTTTACTCTCAAGAAACCTACTTATAAAATGTTTCTGTTCTATATTCATTATGTTACTGTAGTTATATCCTATTAGTTCATTCATGGTATCGCTCCCCTTTCTAATTATATTATATCTATTCCTAACATTTGTAGATAGCTTATTGTTACTACTATACTTATTATCATTGTAGATATGATGTTTACTAACTTTTCAATCTTTGCCTTTCTTCTTGTTTCTCTTTTTAATTTTAGCCTCATATCTCTTTTGTACTCTTCAAACAATCTTGCCTCTTGAATACTCATTTCCTTCATCTCCTTATTATTTAACTTTATAATGTAATTATAAACTATATAGTTACTATTGTCAAGTGTTTTTATAAACTTTTTAGTTTATTTTTAAATTACTTTATTGACAAATGACAAAAATAATAATATACTATAGAAAAGACGGAAAGGGAGTTGATAAAGATAGAAAAGAATAATATAGGTAATGAAATTAAAAGTTATATTGTAAGAAGTGGTAAGAAGATGACGGAAATCGTTGATATAATCAACCGGGATAAAGATGAGAAAGATAAAACAAGCCTTCAGAATTTGTCAAACAAATTAAGAAGAGGAAGTTTAAGATATGATGAAATACTAGAAATAGCTGAAGCTTGTGGATATGAAATAGCTTGGATGCGAAAAGAATAAAGAAAAAAAGGGTTATCGAAAGCCCTTTTTCGTTGTTTTTTCAATATCGTAAAACCCTATATATAATAAAGGTTTACTCTATTTTTTCTATTGTTACAAATACATTACAAATCAATGTCATATATTACAAGGGTTTTCAGTCCTTGTTTTTACGCGTTTTATATCGTATCGGCATGTAACAATGGTATAGAGTGCAATGTGTTAATACAATAAATTATCATCTTCTACATTCCTGATTCGAATTGAATTTTGTAAGTTTTAATTTTTATTTTATCTGTCTGTAATATGCTACTAAATGACTTTGTTTCGTTATTTTTTAAATTCTTTATATTAATACTTGAAGTTTCTAGTAATGCTCCATTTTCGTCATATACACTTAAAGTGAAAAAAGCATAATCATAGTCCTTACCTGACGTATTTGTCATTTCTCCAATTGCCTCTGCATAAATTGATGTACTTTGTTTAAAAGAAGTGTTTTTATAGATAAATCCATCACCTGCATTCAAAATAGATTGTCCTTTATTATTTATCCCCGCTGTATTAGTTCCTTCATCCCAACTAACTTCTTTTCCTAATATTTCAGCTACTTTTCTCAATGGTACATAAGTTGTTCCATCATAGAGTATATTATCAGCTTCTACCTTTTGTCCATTTACTGCAATATTAACTTTGTTAAATACAACCTCTATACTTGCCGTCAATGCTCCGGCAAATGTAATACTTGTAAAACATATTAAAATTATTATTAAAGCTATTATTTTATTCATATATTCTCACCCTTCTTATTTATTATATTTTTTAATCTAATTAATTAGTAAAATCATAATCATCTATTATATATCTCCACCTAAATTTACTAATTTTAACATCATCATAACCAAGCATTAAACCATTTGCATTATCTTCTTTAATAGACACATAATTTACCCAAGTTAAAAATCTAATAGATTCGTAGCCAACTCTTGAATAAGGATATTTGTAATAGCCATGATAATAACCACCTGTTATTTTCTTATTTGGAAAAATTTCAAATGAATCTTCTGCTATTTTTGTTTGAGTCTCTTTTAATATTTCTTTTGTTTTTTCTTTTTCTTTATCAGAATATTCTATTGAATATTCTAAATCAAACGGAGAAAAATTTTTCCAGTCTGTGTGTATTTCATAGTCGTGCGGGAAAATTGAACTACTATTTTTATTAATAGTATGTGTTAATTTTATATCGCCCATTGGAGTTTCTATTTCATCATATTTTTTACTTAAATAATCTTTAAAATCTTCAATACTTTCTATACCTTTTAACTCTGTATTTTTATACTCTTCCTCAACATCTTCTTCCTCTTTTTCATCTTCGTCATCATTTGAATTTATCACATTATTATTTCCAACAAATTTTCCATCTTTCCAAATTCCCTCAATTACTGCTTCTCCTGTTTCATTATATAATTTGCCTAAGCCGTTTTGCTTTCCATCTTTCCAAATGCCTTCAAACACCACATTTCCTTTTTCATTATATGATTTTCCAAAACCATTTGTTTCTCCGTTTTTCCAAATACCCTCAAATAATAAACTTCCATCTGTCTTATATAACTTCCCCGATCCATTCTGTATCCCATTTTCAAAATACCCATCAAAAACTAAGACTCCATTCGTATCGTACGCTTTTCCTTTACCGTCCATAATGCTATTTTTATACTCACCTTCATATGCTTTATTACTATTTTCATAATATTGTATAACATTCCCATATATTTTCCCGTTTTTATAATCAATATTATTTCCTTCTGTTTTTAGTTTTCCATCTTCACCGTAAAACTTTACATATCCATTAGGACTACCATCTTTAAAATATCCTTCAAAGCATATTGCGCCTGTTTCGTAATACCACATTCCAAATCCATTTTCTTTGTTATTCTTTAATTCTCCTCTGTATCTAAGTTTCCCACTATCATAATATAATTCACCTATTTCTTTATCTCTATCTTTTATAGTTATATTTTTTATGTTTTCATTCCACTTAACATCCAATCCTAATTCTTCACTTATAAATCTTATCGGCACCATTGTTCTTCCGTTTATTATTTGAGGTGGCACTTCTACAGTTTTATATGTATTATCTATTCTCGCAGTATTCGAGTTTATAAATAATTCTATTTTTTTATTTTCCTTTTCTCCAGTAATTTTTTGTGTTGTCTCATCCCATTTTACTGTCATTCCCAAAGTCTCAAATATTTTTCTCATTGGTACTAATGTTCTACCGTTTTTTATTAATGGTGTTTGATCTTCGAAAGTTATCTTATTTCCTGCAATTTCTACACTTATTTCATCTTCTGCATTAACAATACTAAAACTCAAGAATAATAATAAACTTATTATCAAAATATTACGTAATAAAAATTTAGCCACTTTCACAACTCATCATCCTTTCTTTTTAAAGTTTTCTAAATCTTCAGCTAGTCATAATGTTTTACTTCTAACTAAATCTTCCATCTGTAAGAAATTTATTATATTACTTTTCCTTTATAGATAACATGAAATTTATATCAAAGTTATTGCCAAGTAACGTCAACTCATATTCTGCATTATTTTTTATCCACTGATTTTGTAATATTAAATCTCCACAAGCTACTGCCAAACCATCTTCCATGTATGGATTTTTTTCAGCTAACCATTTATAATCAGATTTTCTAACGGGACTTCCTAAAGATTTTGTTAAATTTTCTTTAACAACTTCATAATTACCTATATAAACGTTATTATTAGAATTCTTAATATTATAAAGTATGCATATTTCATTTAATTTATCCATTTCATATCTAAACATTGTATATGCATCGTAACAATTATTAAAATCTTGTTTATTGGTTATGTACATACTACCTTTTTCATCGCCTTCTACAAAATCACCAATATAATAATTATTAACTTCATCTCGTGTCATTCCTATTTTAATAAGTCCTATATGTGCGTTTTCCTTTATAATCTCTTTGATAGCATTTAATTCATTTTTAATTTCAACATTTTCAGAAACTGTTGATAATGCGTCTAATTTATCGTATAGTTCGTAATATTTTTTATTTTCCTTTAATGTATCTATTTCATTTAATACTTCTTCTTCAACCTTTTTACATATTTGTTCTTTAAGATTTGTTGCACTTTCATAATTACTATCTTTTTCTGAAATATGATTAAAAATATTCAGTGCCTTAATCAAATTATTTTCTTCATAAAAGTTCATACCTTCTATGTATTTTAACTTTGAAGTTTCTATTTCTGATATATCATTAGAAAATTTCAAGCCCGTTTTTTCAAACTTTTCTTTATATTTATCGACAATAAGTAAATCACCTATAACACTTGTATTTTCCATCACTTCGTCTTTTGTCAATTTACCTTGATTAAACAAATCCTTTTGTATTTCTAAAAATTCATCTATTTCAATAATAGCTACGTTTTCTCTCTTTTTATTTCCCAATATATTTTCTGTATAATATTTATTTGCTTTAATATAATTTCCATCTTCAATATTAACCATAAAACTATCCTTATTATAAATGTATATAATACATGATACCGTAAATATAACGACTAACGCAAGTCCTATCTTTACATTGGTTTTATTTAAAATCCTAAGTTTCTCTTTCATAAGTAGTTCTCTCCTTTATCAAAATATACTTTATAATATAACATATTTAAAACACGTTCATCCTTGCTTTGTTTTACACTTTTAAATCTAATATATTCCCTTCTTTTTTATTCTTCTGTTTTTCTAGTTCTAATTGTTGCTTATTTACCTTTAATAATTCACCGAGATTACTATTAATTTCTTTCATTATCTCTATATGTTTATTTATTTTCCAATACCAACATACAATTTCTCTTATTAATAAAATAATTCCTATTATAACTAATATTATTATAATTACATTTAATATATCCATTCACATTCACCTCTATTTATTTGATAAACTTATCTCCACCCGCTGCTAACATAGACATTGTTTCTATTAGTTTTCCATTATTAGTATAATCCTCACCATAATATGCTTCTAAATTTTGTATAAACCATTCCGCATTAACTTTTAATTTTATGTTAGCCTCTTTCCATGTATACAGTACTAAGTTTACAACATCGTTTTTATCTTTATTACTCATTTTTACCCAAGAATAGCCGTTAATATCTTTTAATTGCATGTCAGCGGAATTAGTATTACTTTTCTCGTAACTTAAATTACATGTTTGTTTAAATTTAATAGTTTTTTTTATTGATTTTTTCATTTGTTATTTCCCCTTTCTATTACTTAATTTTATAAGACTAATTTTATATCTAATAACATAATATGTCAATACTTTCGACATTAACTGTCAATATGTTATAGCAAAGTGTATATTCTTACGTTTTTATATACTATTTCGTTAAAATAAATACTCATCCCAAATATAAGGAATAAAAAAAAGGAATAGTTTTTTACGCTATCCCTTCAATATTGTCCATTAATCAACTTGTCTTCACTAGATTGTTCATTTTTATCATAAATTCAGTTACATTTGGAGTTACTATGTCTCCACTAAAGTTATAATTAACCGTTCTATTATCATTTGTATTACCTTTGCCACTCATCATATTACTAATAAATGTTTTCATTTGGTCATTATTAAATACAAATTCAGGCTTATTAGGTGTTCCATGTAACATAGCTAATCCTGTAAAGTCATTTACCCCACCATTAGCAAACGATCCACCAACAGTAATTGAATTAGAAGAAACGTTTAAACTACTTGATAACTTTTTAACTTCGTTTAATTTATCAATTAATTTTTCAGATTGAATAGTCATATTTTGAATTGCACCTATTGAATCTAAATTAGCTTGTTGCCATTCTAAAGGAATAGATGATATTAATTGATTATACGTTATAATATCCTCATTATGATTTTCAAACAATTTTTCCATCTTGTCATAATACTTTTCTGCTGCTTCTAATTCCTCATCAAATGCATTAAGTTTATTTTGTTTTTCTTCTTCAATTCTAGCCTTTGCTTTTTCAAAAGCTTTTTCGTCATCATATTCTTTTTGTTGTTGTAATAAACCTTCAAGATTTTCTTCAGTAGATAAGGCTTCTTTGCCATTATGTGTCCAAATCCAGCCCTGAGAATCATCATAAATTCTAATGTTTTTTTCTTTTTTAATATTTTCTAACTGTTGCTTTGCTTTATTAATTTCTAACGCCCTATTATTTTCTTCGTTTACTTGCTTTGTTAAATTATATTCTTTTTCAAGCTTATCAAGTTGCACATCATATTTATCTTCAATAACCTGTCTTTCTTTTTTCAAGTCATCTATTCTATCTTTGACTTGTTCAGATAGGTACTTTTGATATTTTTCTATATTAGAGTGTACCGTCTTATTTAATTCTTCTTGTGCTTTCTTTATTTCTTCTGTTAAATCTATTTGCTTATCTATCAAACTCTTTATTGCAACCTCGTTACTCATATATTGGTTTGAGGTTTCATCCAAAGTCTTATTTAAATCTGCAAGCCTTTCTTTTAGTTCTACTATTTCATTTTTCTGTGTAATTGTAGGCTTATTTAGTTTTGATAATACACTTATATTATCTTCTATTCCTACCTTTTCTGCTCTTCTTTGTTCGTTCAATTCATGTAATGACGCTTGCAACCTCTTTGTTTCTTCAATCTCTTTATTAATTGATTCAATGCGTTTATTATAATCTTTTTCATCTATTAACTCTGTATCAAGTTTTAAACGTTGTATTTTTGATTGCTGTTCAGATATTTTATTATTTATATCATAGTATCTATCAAGTATTTTTAATTCTTCTTCTTTTTGTACTGTAACACCTGAAGTAGTAGATGGGTATTCATTATATACATAGTCTGTTACTACCTTCTTCTTTGTTTCTTCCGTTTTAGGTAATTCCGGCAATTTACCAGTTGTATTATATTCCTTTATCATATTTTCTAACTCTGCAATATCACCTAGTTTAGCAAAATACTCTTGTACTTTTTGTGTACTTTCCTGATTAACTCCATCAAAATATCTATACATGTCCCTTGTTTTTTGTTTTATTTCTTCTTCCGTTAAGCCTTTTCCCCACAAAGTTTTACCTGCATCATTAAATTGTTTTTCAAATTCTATACGCTCTTTAGAAGTTGCTCCGTATGTTTTAGCAACCACATTAAAACCGACTCCATACAATTCATCATAATCAATATTTCCTTGTAGGTTTTCCTTTATCTTCTGAGCCATCTTTTCACTACTGTTCGCTAGTCTTGTTTGCTCATTTATCATCTTAGAAATATCAGTAGTATCAAGATTCAAATCAAATAATGCTTTTTCTGCTCCCTGTTTTAATAACTGGTTTAATCTTGTTATATTGTTTTCAATTGCCTTTCTATTCTCATCTAATGCATTTGTCTGATCATATATAAGCCCTGTTAACTCAGGGAATTTACTAATCAATGCATCTTCTGCCTTCTTTAATCCACCCTTACTTGAAATATTATCATCTACATTGTTTGTTAGATTTTTATATTCTTCTGCTAACTTATATATTGCTTCCATCTCTTTAATAGTTTCATTAGTATTTTCCATCTGTTTATCTAATGCTACTGTTCGTTCACCTAGTGTATTATCCATTGCACTAGCTAAAGCAAGTAATCCACCTGTTAAACCTACTACTGCCCCTAATACAAGTCCTATCCCTCCACCAAAGATGGAAAGAGTAGCCCCCAATGCAATTAATGCAGAATTAGTAGTCCCAATTTCCTTTGTAAAATCAAGAAATCCTCCTGTTCCATCTAGTATCCATTTAATTAACTCACTATTTACTATATCACTTACTGAATTAAGCCACTTCTCATTTACTTGTGCAATCTTTGCTTCAAGTCCTTGCATATATCTTTCTTGCTCTTTTATTGCACTACCAGAACTATTTAAAGCAGTTTCATAAGCTTTTACACCATTTGTCATATTTTGAAGTACTGCTGCTGCTGTAGCTGCGTTTTGCTTTCCACCTATAACTTCAAGTAAACTTGCTCTTTTCTTATCTGTTAAATCTCCCCAAACTTTAGATAATTCATTCATGACTTGGTATGTACTTTTGAATTTATCAGCAGACTCCATTATTTCGACACCGCTCAAAGACTTAACTAATTCTCTAACCTTTGGAATAGCTTCTTCACCATCTAATGCAATTCCCCTAATTCGCATGCTGATTGTTTTCAATGCGTTTGAAACTTTAGCTGGGTCTTGTAGTATCTCGACACCAGCTGTATATAATCCAATAGTTTCTTCAAGCGTATTATTCGCTTGATTCATACTAGCAGAAGAACGCTTTAATGCTTGTCCTACATCAGATGCCGATATAGAAAATTTATTGCTTACTTCGTTTATACTATCTATTACTCTTCTAGTCTCGCTTGCTTCAAGATTAAAGCCTTTCAGCGTTGCAACAATATTATCTGTTGCTGTTTCAACATCAATATCTCCTATATTGCTATATAACAAGGCTTCTTTTCCAAGTTCCTGTGCATCTTTAAAACTATACCCCAATTTACTAAAACTTGCTGTTGCATTTATAACCTCTGCACTAGTCTTTCCCAATGAAATTGCTACTTTGTTTGAAGTTTCAAGAAATTTCCTATATGTTTCATCTGTCTCATTAGTTACTTTCTGAAGTGAAATAATTGCTTTATCTACATTTAAAACATAATCTTTTGCATTATTAATAGCTTGAATTATAGCATACACGGACATATATCTTCTAACTAAATCCGCCAAACTCATATGCCATTGACGGTTCCTTGCTACTATATTTTTTGTTTTATTATCAAGTTTATCATACTGTTGCGTTAAATTATTAATTTGTGTTTGTACACTCTTAATTCCGTTCAGATCAGCAATATTGATTTTCTTACCTGATATTTGCTCTAATTGTGATTTTACTTTTTCTATATTTTCTATACTTGCCAAAATCTTTAAATCAATTTTATTATTAAACCTCGCCAATTCTGTTTTTATTTGCTCGCCGTCCATTTTGATTCCAGCAAATAATGATAAATCTAAATTCTTTCCCATCTTATATATTCTCCTTTTCACTCTTTATATTAATATGCCATTTATTACTTATATTTGCCCCTAGAACACGTTTAATTTCATTCTAGGTCAAAACATACCACCTCAATACCAAACCTATTAAAATGTGCATTTTATCATCATTTACAAACCTTAAAAGCCTTTATTTATAAGGCTTCTAAATTTGAATTTTTTCATCATTTAAAAGTCTATCAAATTTATCTATCTTTTTCTTGAATTCAAGTTGTTCCTCCGCTAGAAGATTCTTAAATTCAGATAATTGCTTTTCTAAGAGTTTATACTGATTCTGTAAATTGAAATATTCTTCCCCTTCCTCTACTCTACTATCCTTATACGTTTTGCTTTTATTCTGCCTTAGACCTAGAAGACTAAAATATTTACCAATACTCTCGCTTTTCGATTTACTTGCTGCTTTCCAATAATCATATAAAAAAGGTAAATCTACAAGCCTTAGAATATATCTTAATTTGACAATATCTACTTCATCTTTTTCATTTCTAACATATGTAAATATACAGTCTTTGCAGATATGAATATGATTCACTTGGAATAAAGGGCTAAAATTCATGTAGAAACTCTCATTCAAGGATTTTAGTTTTCCACACATATAACATAATCCGTTTTTCCCATTCTCTATATTTTTTTTCATCTTTCGTTCCCCTTTTTAAATATTTTACTTTTCACTTTTTCCATAAATTCTCTTAGCTTCGCAAATCTTAATTCGTATTCACATAATTTAACTATCCATATTGGATGCTCGTTATATTTGTTTTCAATTCTACTTTCCAAAAATTCTACCGAAGGAGGGTTTGTTTTCCAAATCCCTCTACTCATGGTATTTAATAATGTTGCCATGTAAACATAATCAATAGCTATAGAGACTATTACCCATATTAATAATATTTTTATCATTTTTATTTTCTCCTTTTAAATTCTAATGTGCAATATAGGTTGTTTTTTAACCTATTTGCGACAAGTAGACTGTTTTGTAGTCTACGCGTAAGTGTCTTTACTATTTTAGTTTTATTTTTCATGAATTGGAAGTGACATAGTAGTGATACAGTAATGATATAGTATATCAGTTTTACTATATCACCTTCAACCATTGTTACATAAGGCTTTTCAAAGGGGTGATATAGTAGATATAGTAAATTTGATAAAACTGTTTGTACTTATATATTTTGTATTTAAAAACTTTTTCATTTTCACTATATCTACTATATCACTATCTTTATAACCCATATATAATAAGACTTAGAGGGTGATACAGTAAAATCAATTTACTATATCGCTACTATATCTACTATATCACTTTAGATTAAAATATACACTCATCTACATTCAATTCATTTCTGCTTTCATTGATACACATAGCTTTATACCTTTTACTTATCAATTCTTCGTCTCTACTATACTCATCTATATAGTTTTTAGTTTCTTTACTTTTAAAGTTAACATTTATTATTTTCCCTTGTTCTTTGTTTATAGGTATTTTAAAGTTAATTCCAATATAAAAATTTTCTCTCTTTCCATCAACTGATAGTAAACCCTTTTTCACTTCGCTAAAATACCTATTAACTTCTTTTCCAAAATTAACATTGTTATATGTCTTTAAATTTAACTTATTACAATACGTTACATATACGTTATACAAGTCTTTTGAAGATATTTTACCATTTTTATCTTCCTCTACATTCTCTTCGAAAAAGCTTAATACATGGTTATTTTCATGCATAAACACTTCTAACTCCCTTTGCACCAGACTAGATTTAGTAAAATTTCCATTTACTCCTAATCTTTTCAGACCTTCTACCATCTCCATAAATATCCCATCAGCTTCATCTTGTAACTTCTTATCTAAGTTGATATCTATCATGTTTTCAGACACTTTGTTTTTGAATGGTATAATAATCAATCGCCTATTCACTCCGTTACTCTTATCTTTTATCTCCGGGAAGTTATTTGTAGAAAATATCAGCTTAGATATATTCGTAAACTTAAATACATCTTTATACTTAAATTGTGCATCCAACTGTTCACCGCTTGTAATCTTTTTGAAGTATGCTATAGCTGTATCTGATATAGTCCCTTCCAACTCGCTACTCTTATTTACTAGTTTGTTGTATAAGAAAGACCTACTAAATGGATTATCTAAATCGTTTAATGGTATGTCAGACACATTATCTGTACCATATATGTACTCGATTAAGTTTAATATTTTACTTTTCCCTGTACCGCCATTACCATACAGAAGAAAGGCTTTCTCTAGTTTGCATGAAGGTTGCATGCAATACCCCAGCATCTCATGCACTAGATCTATTATCTCTTCGTCCTCATTAAACGTAGTCTTTAAATACTCCTTCCAGACCTTATTTTTTGCATCTAGTCTATAGTTTATGTTCAGCTGCACAGTACAATAATCATCTTTAAAATACTCGTTTTCATGGAATATTATATTTTCCCAGTTTTCAATATCTAACGTCCCATTCTTTAACACTAGTCTATTCCTGTTATTATTAATATATTTAATACTTACAACCGATTTCGCTTTTAGCAATGCTACTGTTTCTTTTATATTGCTATTACTAGTATAAATATCTAATAAATCATCTATTATATGTTTTATATCTATGTCTTTTTTTATTATCCATATCTTCCCACTATAACTCATAAAACCTAATTCATCAACATATATAATATTATACTTATCTATTATGTAATCCCTCAGCTTTACCGCATTAAACTTTCCATCATCAAAAAACTTATCTTTTGCTATATCGCTTTTTTCCATTATCTTTTTCTCCTCTTGTTTTAATCTGCTTTAGAGACTCCTTAAAGTTTCTACTAGTTTATCATCGTTTTTAAATACAAAAATCGTTTTATCCTTGTTTTCTTTTAATGGTTTCAAATCTATTAAGTGATACCCTCTTTTTAATAACTTTCTCGCCACTACAGGATTGAAAACAAGTTTTGTTTTCTTTGTCATAGTTTCCATAATATCCATCAAATCAGCCTACCTTTTCTTTTGTTGTATATTCTCTAAATGGATGTACCTTAAAGTCAATCTCATTTAATTCTACCTTGTCCTTTTTGAACTTATTAAAATCTGACCTTCTTATCTTATGTATTTTGCCATCGTACTTTATGTATAAATATAACAAATCTATTAAAATTATTTCATATACTTTTAATTTTTCCATTGACAAAAACCCCCAGATATGATAAACTAAACTTACAAATTTATTTACAAATGCCCTGCATCTACCAAATGCAGTTTTTTTATTTCTCTTCTTTTATCATACATTAACACCTCTATTTGCCTTTGCTTCTTTGGTATAGCCGATACAAACAGCTTTCTTTTATCTAACGCATCAAAGGTTTCATATGATACACTTCGCTTATCAAATAAATACTCCCATTCAAATTCTGGAACATCTACACTATCCCAACACATAAATTCACACACATTATCTAAATATTGTTGGAGTGATATTTTTGTTTTTTCTGTGTAGAATTCATTAACATTGTAGTTAAAATGTACATACCCACTTTTATGTATATATATCTCTTTTTTTACCTCCTCTATCTCTTCAGGTTTTATGCTTTCTAACTCTTCCAATATGTATTCTAAACCTAAATACTCACACCACGTTGTAAAGTTGTCTCTATAGTTTTTATAGTTTTCCCACACGCTATCAGCTGCATATATCAAAAGCCTCTGCTTGTAGTTAAAGGTTTCCAATAAATTTTCTCCATAAACCCACAGTAATAATATAATCGTGTTGAGAGGGCATTTTGAATGAAAATTATTTAAGTCATTTCTAATATTAGACGTTTTAGGGTTTAGCCTATTAACGTTGAAGTCCTTTGCATCATAAGAGAATTTCATATGATGATCTATAGACATACACCCTTCTTGACTCACTGCTAAATCAACAAAAACATCTTCGTCTTTATGTAATTTTTCTTCTGTAAGATATAATTTATTTGTTGTATTAAAACAATTAATATCGAATACGCCCTTTAGTTTCAAGTGTTTTTCTTTATTCATTAAATAAGTTGAACTTAATGCCGCATCTAGATCACTGTGAATCAATACGTTACTCTTTGTTTTTATTTCTTCTTTGAATCGTTCTTTGAATTCTATTTTACTCATATACTAGCTGACTATTACCTACTTGCCAGCCTTACACTCTAATTTGTATATTTGTTTTATTATTTTGTTTGTTTGTTAATTAAATCTTTGCTTCTCTTTGTTTGAAAGAGGGCAAAGCCGATAAATATAATAACTTACCAGCTTCACACCATCCTTTGTTTTTGTTTGTTTAGATTTTTGCAAAATTCTTCTATATAGCCTTGTAGACTAATTTCATTCTTTTTACCTAGATTAACTCTGCCATTCTTAAAGTGACTCAGCATTATCTCGCTAATACCAGTTTTGTCAGAAATAAATTTTATTTTTATCCCCTCTTGTTCTAGTAGTTTTATAAAGCCATCTCTTAAATTTTTTTGCATTTTTCCACCTCCATTCAATAATAATACGGATTTATTGCTATAAAATATCTACTTCAAACATCTATACTCTTTGAAGTAGATATTGTTCAATCAATCGTTCTTGTGTTTCTGTAATTTTTCTTTGACCTTTAAGCCATCTACAAATCCTATCAGTCCCACAATTGATCAGTCTTGCAATATGAGCCTGTGTTATACCATGTGAGGTTATATAACCTTTCAAAACGCTTTGTAGTTCCATGTTTTTCTCACTCTCCTTTAATTAATATGTTTTCATTGCTATAAAAAAAATATATAACTTTTATTTATTCTTCCCTTATAGAACATATGTTTTCGAAAAAACGTTGTATTTAATGGGTTTACATAGGCTTTATATTTTCGACTATTTTTTTAAAAAATAACCTATTGACAATATTGATATTTTATGGTATACTATAATTGGAGTATTATTTTCTGTACCTATATACTGGAATTTCGTTTTAATTAAATAAGCCTTACACTCCTTATGTATAAAGGGCTAGCAAGGTTTATATTTGTTTCAATCATAAAAAACTTTCTTTTCAAAACTTCTCTCCAAATATTTCATATTCTACCTTATTTTCTACTTCTATATTATTTTTTATAAAACATTCTTCTACCTTATCTTTGTGTGATGCATATAAAAGTAGTATAGTAATAAACTGATCTTTAGAGACTTTAATTTTTACACCTTTTCTGGTATTAAACCCTCTCTTTATTATCGTTAGTACTGTCGCCGTGTTTACCTTAATTTTTTTAATCTTATCCCTTGCTTCTTCAAATGCCAATCTGATTTTTAGTCTGTCTTTTTCGCTTCTATCCTTATTCCTATTTCCTTCTTTATATGAGTGTATAGCATCAAACTTCTTTTTATAATCGGTTATAATACCACAAATCTTCTCTACTTGCTTTTGTTGGTATTTTACCCCTAAATCTTTCTGCTGTACAAGCAAATCTTCAAACTTCTTTTTGCATGATTTTCTTTTTGCGTTTTTAATATCATCCAAAACTTTTATTAACTCATCCATCGGAGTCTTAAATTCTCTAAACTCATACTTTTTATTTGCAACTATGTTTTTAAAGAACATAGGCACAAATGTTTTCTTTACTTTCTTTTTTTTGGTTTCTTTTTTGACTTCATACTTTATTGTTTTCTCAATATGTTTTATATATTTGCTTCTTTTAATTTTTCCTAATTCTCTTTTAACATCAACATTGTGAAAATTCTTTTTGCTTTTATCTATCTCAATCTGAGACAATGATGATAGCCTACTACTTAAATTATATAGTTCATTAATTTCTTCTTTATCTTTACCAAGTATGATAGCTTCATTCATGTATGAATTTATTATTTGAGATAAGTTAACTATTTCTCCTATACTGTTATTTGCTAGAAAATGATCCAACTTGGAGATTTCAAACATATTATACTTTTTTGGTTCACTCATACCATTAATATCTTTTTTAGGGGTTTTAAACTCTTTCTCACAATACTTTGCTTTCTCAATTAAAATATCGTTCGTTGTTATTAACATAGTATCCGAATCTGTGTCGCAACCCTGTAATCTATCCGGGGCATCATTATCAAAAAAGTTAATTGTACAAATATGGTCTGTTAAGTTAAACCATTTGTATTCTTCATGATATTTATTTATTGTATACATTACATTACCTGCATTTATATGTGGATTTCTAGATGCACAAAACTCTTGACCTTCTTTATAATATGGACAATATACTTCTCTTCCTACCATTATTGACTTTGTATTATATTTTTTAACCGTTTTCAAAAGCATTTCATAAGGATTAGAAAATAGAGTTACATACTTTGTATCTTTTATCCTTATTTTTCCTTTTTTTAAATTTTGGATATAACATCCTATCGCATCATCTTTCTTCCTTATATATTCATCTGTATATTGTATATCCGAATTTATCATATTTAAATATATTAGTAATTGTATTGTATTAAAACTTTTATACCCTTCTCCTTCATCTTTTAAAACATATTCCTTGAATACATTAAAGTCATTCTTTAATAGCATTACATAATCCTTTTCTTCTTTAACAAGTTCTGTCAAATCTTCAGTTGTAATATTAGGTATACTATTAATTAATTGATATGTAGTCCTATTATAGTTTCCAAAGTTGCCCTGCTTGTCATATTTCACGACCCCAAAAGTATTATCAATATTATAAAACCAATGTCTACAACATTCTTCTTCCGTTTTGAATTTATTAGAAAATTTTAAGAATTTTAATGAATTAGGCGTTATAACAAGTTTTATATCCTTTATATTATAGGGATTGTCGTATTTATCATATATAATTTCTCCTACTTCAAATTTATTATATTCAAACCATTCTTGAAGTTTCGTATTGAATGCACAACACTTAAAAAAATCATTTCTTAATAGCATAAAGCCTTTATCTATCTTATTATATTTTTTAAATACAGACTCATCAAGTAAACCTTGTCCGTCTGTCAGACAATTATAAAGGGATATATCTTTGTTTTCTGTTTTTAATTTTCTATTTTCTTCGGTTGTTACGCTCGCGTTAACATCAAACCCTTTCCCTTCTATATCATCTATTATCAAAATTTCTTTTTTGGGGTCTAATTCTATAACATTTTCTATTCCACTTAATATAAGTGATTCGTATGCTAATAACGATGTTATATCTACCATTTCATCATTATCTTCAAATTTCAAGCTTAATCTGCTTTTATTAATCAGCTGCCCTTTCATTTTCTCGTTAATAAATAACGCATCGCCTTCTTTAGCCTTGCTTGCTGTCCTTTTGTAGAATATATACTTAACTCCATCAATATCAAAACCATTTTCATATAGATATTTTCTGATATTTTCTTTATCTTCACATGGTTTATATTTCCCAGTTTCTTCATTCTTTATCCAATATTCCCCATCAAAAGTCACATTTACAAGGTCATTTGTATACTGTTTATTATTATCCTTATAGATTGATCCATGAAATGTATCATTAATCCTGATAACTTCTAAGCTATATGGTAACGTAGATATAAATGCTTTTGAAGTAATTTCTTTATTTTCAATTATATTTTTGTATATACTCGCCCCTTTTAAATTCCTTATATATGTGTTTTCATTTCTCAATCTTTCACCCCCACCCTATTTCTTAATTTTATGTTTTTTTAATAACTCTATAAACTCTTTTTGAAATTCAGTTTCTTCGTTCCAAATTTCATCATCTCTTAAGCATGATAATATTTGTTCAAGTGAATTTTGCGTAACTTTTCGATTTTTCATAACATTATAAAACATGTTATATAAATTACTCCTATCTTGCATTTCATCGTATTCTCCACCATGCTCTATATTATCACTAATATTTTCAATTAACTCTGCTATATTTATTTTCTGAGACATATCAAAATCATTTCCATTCATGAGGTCAACCAGCTGATCAGCTGCAGGATATACTTCTCTATTATATGTTTCCCCTGTATTATAATCAGTTTCTTCTATGTCGATGGGATTCTCTTGTTTATAGGCAATGTCTATTTCTCTCTCAAATTCTTTTTTTATTTTCTCTCTTTGAATCTTTAATTTTTCACTTTCACTTAATTCCTTTTGGAAGTATTCACCAGGAAAATGAAATATCTTTTGCAATTGTTTTAATCTTTCAATAGGTATTTTCCTTCTTCCCCTTAACCATGAATTAATTGTTTGAGGCTTTATATCTAATTTCTGAGCAATTTCCTTGAACTCCACATTATAGGCTTTGCATATATATTCTAAACCTATCATAAATTGATCCCTCCTTGTCTTGTTTAATAAGTCAATTATACCATGTCTTATTAAATAAGTCAATACTCTTTTGCATTTGTAATGTTTTTGTAACAAAAAAGAGTAGTTTCTTGCTCCTACTCTTAACTTCTTTAAGCTGCTACTATATATTTCGCCTTTTTCATTTCTATAAGTAAGGTTTCTTCTGTGGCATCATCTTTTAAAACACTAATTGCTTTTTCAAATTCTTCTACTGTATACCCATATTGATACATGATATTTGATAATACTTGTAATTCTATGTAGTCATAATCATTACCATTCAGACTTTCAAATACATCTGTTTCTAAATCCTCTGCTTCTTCATTGTAAGAAAACAAATCATCTAGCCAGTTTAAATAAATATTTCTGCATTCTTCTGAATTTTTATTGTTTAACTGGTCATATAAATATGTAATATCTTCAGTATCATCTAAATCAGTCTTTTCTAATAATCTTTTTCTAATATTATGTACCTTTTCAACAAATGATAAATCTGCAACTCTATACATATTAATCCTCTCCTTTTTATGCGTTTTACGCATTTTATCTTTAAAGTATTATTACCTTGTATAAATATTACCATATGTAATTTCTTTTGTCAATACATTTTTGTTTATTATTACATTTATTTATTAATTATTACACTATACAGTTATTATTTTTGTAATCTGTTAATATTATCTCTTCTTTTTCATTTGTATAGCTTTTTTACTTTTGACCTGGCCTAGTTGGTCTAATGCACAGTATTGTTCAAAATTCTTTTTTAATTCTCCATTTTCTATAGAGAAGTACAACCTAGTAGTACTTATATCACTATGTCCTAAGATTGATTGTAAACTAAATATATTACCACCATTACAGACGTATGAGGTTCCAAACGTCCGGCGGAAGCAATGTAAGCTTGTTTTATAAACTCCTCTAGACTTATTGTATCTACCAATTGCTCCCTGAACTGTTTCCTTCTGCATTTGATTCCCAAAAACTGTGCAAAACAAGTAATCATCTTCATTCTCATAGCTTCTATATTGCATGTATTCACTAAGTACAGATGAAAGTGTGTGTGACATTGGTATAATCTGTTCTCTACGGCTTTTAGTTACTTTGAATTTTATTAAATTATTTGTAAAGTCTAAATCATTTATTTTTATATTTCTTAAAGTTCTCAATCGACAACCAGTACCTAGAAGGAAGTTGATTATAACCCAATTTCTATACTCACTAAACTTGCATTTTTTAATATCGGGCTTTCTTAGTAATATTTTAAGTTCTTCCTCATTATAAGTCTCCTTGATTCTCTTATTAGCTTTTATAAGTTTTATTTTAAAAGTATCCATTAATCCTATGCTCATTAAATAATATAAAAATGCTCGTATCCCTCTAACATATGTGTTAACAGTAATATCAACTATATCTTTCTTCTTCAAATATAAAATATAATCTTGAACATTTCCAAGTGTTAGATTTTTCAAAATAGTATCTTCAGCTATAACCCTTGTAAATTCCGTGTAGCATCTATTGTAGTACTCTATAGATGCCTCTGATAAATTCTTAACCGTTTGATATTTAATATACGAACTAAATCCATCTTTCAAAGTATAACCTTTGTCTTTCATACCTATTGTCTTCATCATTTCATCCTCCTTGTTTTCTATTTTTCAAGGAGTCTAGCATACTAAATTAATAAAACGTAAAAATAGTACACAAGACTACTGAATTTCAAGTAATCTCGCATACTATTTTCATCTAATTTGGTACGCTAGACTACGCAATTTTATCTGCATAATCTAGTGCCTTGTATCTATTGCTTCTACAAAAGAAAATACCCTACAAACCCGATAAATCAAGCTTGTAAGGTACCTCTGTTCTGCGGATGACAGGAGTTGAACCTGCACACCCTGCGGCGCTAGATCCTAAGTCTAGTGCGTCTGCCAGTTCCGCCACATCCGCAAATTTATTCGACATATGAAACCTATTCGGTCTTTCTATATCG
>MGOU01000035.1 GCA_001795385.1 Clostridiales bacterium GWD2_32_19 | reverse complement strand
ATAAAAGAATTACTAATAAACGAGCAAATAAAAGCCAAAGAAGTTAGACTTTTTGATCAAAATGGAGAATCTGTTGGTGTCATTCCTTTAAAAGAAGCTTTGCAAAAAGCTGAGGAAGTTCAACTTGATTTGATAGCTATTTCTCCTACTGCTCAACCTATAGTTTGCAAGATTATGGACTATGGCAAATATCGTTTTGATATAATAAAAAAAGAAAAAGAAGCTAAGAAAAAACAAAAATTAATTGTTGTTAAAGAAATTAAGATGTCACCTAGTATTGAGAAACATGATATTGACATTAAAATCAATAGAGCAATTAAGTTTTTACAGGAAGATTGCAAACTAAGAATTTGCGTCCAATTTAAGGGTCGTGAGATGGCACATAGAGATATCGGACATAAGATTCTCAAAGCTTTCATGGAAAGTATTTCTGAATATGGAGTTAACGACAGAGCTCCTATGAATGAAGGAAATAGTTTAGTAATAAATGTAGAACCTAAAAAGTAATTTATTTGATAAGTTCAGAATTATTCTGTTTTTATATATAACAAAATAAAGGAGGAGTATTTATGCCGAAAATGAAAACTTCTAGAAGTGCAGCTAAAAGGTTTACAAAAACTGGTACTGGCGCTTTTAAAAGAAATAAAGCTAACAAAAATCATATTTTGACAAAGAAAAGTTCAAAAAGAAAAAGAGGATTGAGACAATCTGGTCTTGTAGATGCAACTCAATTGCACACTGTTAAGAAAATGTTACCATATGCTTAAATAAATTGAAAATTAAAAATTAAAAAGGAGTGAATATAAATGCCAAGAATCAAAGCGGCAGTTAATGCTAAGAAAAGACATAAAAAGATATTAAAGCAGGCAAAAGGGTATTGGGGAGCAAGATCTACACAAGTAAGAGTTGCTAAAGAAGCAGTTATGAAGGCTCTAAACACAGCTTTTTCTGGAAGAAAACAAAAGAAACGCGAATACAGAGCTTTATGGATAGTAAGAATAAACGCAGCTACTAGAGAAGCTGGTATGTCTTATAGCAAATTTATGAATGGCTTAAAATTAGCAGGAGTAGAAATAAATAGAAAAGTTCTTGCAGATATGGCAGTAAGAGATGAAGAAGGCTTAAAGCAATTAATAGAGACAGCAAAAAAACAACTTACTAAGTAAGTTGTTTTTTATTTATGTATGTTAGAAAATTCTATATTTATATTCTTCATGTTTGTTTCTAATTCACTTTCCTTTATTCCTTTTAATTTTTTATTTTCCAGTCGCATAAATAATGTCGTCCCTTTACCAGTTTCACTTTCTGCCCATAATTCACCATTATGAAGTTCTACCAAGGACTTTGCTAATGCAAGCCCTATCCCACTACCTTCTTTTTGTTTAATTAACGAATTATTTACTTGTACAAATCTTTGAAATATCGTTTCTATTTTTCCTTTTTCTATACCTACACCTGTATCTTTTACTGAAATAAGAATATTCGTTCCTTCATCTTTAATAACGACTTCTATTTTCCCACCCTTTGGTGTAAACTTTATCGCATTTGATAATAAATTCAGCATTATTCTCTCTATTTTTTCAGGATCACATGCAATTATCTTTTCTTCAATATCTGTATCAAATAAAAAATCTATACCATTAGCTTTTGCATATTCAACAACAGAGATAGATATTTCTTCTATCACATTCACTATATTATAATTTCCTAAATTTAGATTATAATACCCTGCTTCTATCTTGGTTATATCGATTAAGTTGTTTACAAGTCTTAATAACCTATACCCATTTTCTTTTAGTATTTTCAAGTACTTATCTTCAAATTCTCCAGTTTGTTCAATTACTTGTAAGGTTGTTAATACCACATTAATTGGCGTTCTTATTTCATGTGATATATTTGAGAAAAAATCATTTTTCTTCTTTTCTTGTTTTACAACTTCCACTAACTCAGATGATATTTTTTTCATTTCTGTTATATCGAAAACAACCCCCATTATTCCCGAAATTTTATTTTTACCTGTATAGATAATATCTTTCTTTATTATATAATCTCGCGTGTCTCCTGTAAAGATATCCGTACTTAACTCGTATACTTGCATACCAGGATTATTAGCTAAATCTGTATCCAATCGCTGCCACTCACTCAATACTTTATTTTCAGCAATTTGTTCTATCTTCTTTTTAATTATATCTTTTCGACTTCTTTTAACTAAACTTTCAAAAGCTTTATTACATTCGATATACTCACCTGAATATTTTTTATAATAAATAGGATAGGGTATATTGTTTATTATTGTACTTACTAATCTTTCAAAATTCTCAGATTTCTTACAATGAAAATCATAAGATATGATTAATGTAGAAACTAAAATAATATCAAAAATCAAATTCACCATAATATTACTTTCCCAATACAAATTAATATAACCCGTATATTTAATTATAAAAAGTAAAATTGCCACTAACCACAAAAATATTTTACCTTTATTTTTTATAAAATAATTGCCACTCATAGTAAGCCTATGCCTCCTATTACTTTGAAACATTACTATCAAATTTTTTAAGCTTATCTGCAACTTTTCCGTAAACAGATTCCTTTGGGTACTTTCCTTTATCATTCTTCTTACCTGCAGAGAACCCTGTAAGTATTTCTATACCTTCATCAACATTCTTTACAGGATATATATGAAACTTGTTTTCTTTTATCGCCTGTATAACTTCTTCTTTCAATACAAGGTCTTTTATGTTTTGATTAGGTATTATTACTCCTTGATCCCCAGTTAAACCCCTCTGTCTACACAGTTTGTAAAATCCTTCTACCTTATGAGTAACTCCCCCTATTGGTTGTATTTCTCCCCATTGATTTATAGATCCTGTCACTGCAATATTTTGCTTTATAGGAATTTCTGAAAGACTTGAGAATATCGCATATAGCTCGGTACTAGAAGCACTGTCCCCGTCTATGCCTGAATAATTTTGTTCAAAGGATATACGACATGAAAGAGATAACGGTATATCTTGAGCAAACTTTTGTCCTAAATACCCTATTAACACCTGTACTCCTTTATTGTGTATCTTTCCACTCATATCTGCTTCTTTCTCTATGTTTATAACTCCTGCCTTACCCATGTATGTTGTCACGGTTATCCTCGTTGGTTTACCAAATGTATAGTCACCTGTGTCTAGAACTGCGAGTCCATTAATTTGTCCTGCCCTTTTACCTTTTATATCTATCATTAGCATCTCTTCTTCTATCATTCTATCAAGTTTTTCTTCATATAAATTAGATCTCTGCTCTTTTTCAAAAATTGCCTTCTTTACATGTTCATCTTTTATTATGTTACTCTCATCAAATCCAGACCATACACTAGACTCAGAAAGTATCTCAACAATCTCATCAAATCTAGTAGACATCTTATTTTGATTTTCAATTAGTCTAGAAGAATACTCGATAATCCTTGCTACAGCATGTTTATCGAATGAAGCAATTTTTTCCCTCTCACAAAATCCTTTTATAAATCTAGCCATTTCCATTATATTTTTATGTGATTTTTCTATTTCTGTGTCAAAATCTACTTTAATTTTAAATAATTTACTAAAATCATCGTCATTATCAAAAAGCATGTGATATAGATAATTATCACCAATTAATATAACTTTTAAGTCAACAGGAATTGGCTCTGGTTTTATAGTAGATACTGCAACTGTCGCAAATTGATCCCTAAGACTTTCAATAGTTATTTCTTTAGTCTTGAGTACACGTTTTAATGCTTCCCATGAATAAGAGTTTTTCAGAATATCACTTGCTTGCAATATTAGATATCCTCCATTGGCTTGTTGCAATAGTCCTGACTTTATTTTAGTAAAGTCTGTAGTCAAATTACCAAATTCATTGTTGTACTCCACTTGACCTATTAACTTATTATAAGTAGGGTTAAAATCCAGTACAACAGGAGCCCCCTTCGTCTTAGTATTATCTACAAATAAATTAACCTTATATTTTGTCAATATTGCATCTCTTTTTTTAGGTTGCCATGGTGATTGCTGAACACTCCCATCTTGCATATCATCTTCTTCATCAACCAATTCTTGAATATTCTCTAAAATATCTTCTTTTAAGCTTTCCAAGTACTTAATAACCAATTCATGCTCTTTATATTTTTCTTTCATATCAATTATATGATGTCCAACAGCAAATAGACCTATCTCATAATCCAGCTTATCTAAATTTAACTTTGATTCTTTATCTAGTGCCTTTATTTTTCTAGTAAGTTCCACCGCTTCTTTTTGTATTATTTGAGAATTTGCTGTTATTTCATCCTTTTTTTCTTGTTGCAACTCTTCATACTGTTCTTCATTTATAACTTGTCCATCAACTAATGGCATAAAGTATATACCTGAACTGCTTGTTTTAACAGCAAACCCCATCTCTTTAGCACGCTTTGTTATTTCTTCCATTAATTTGTCTTTCTTTCCATCATGTTTGCATAGAACTCTATTTTTTTGGTTTTGATATTCTTCTTCGCTAAAAGCCTTTTTTATCTCTGACATAAGATCTTCCACAAACTCCGCTATATCTTTTTTAAACTTCTTACCTGCACCTGTTTTGAAACTTATTGCTTTGGGACATTCTTTATTTTCAAAATTATATACATAACACCAATCACATGGCGCCTCTTTTTTAGAGGCTATCTGATTAACATATGTTTTAGCATATGTTGTTTTACCTGTTCCACTAGGTCCAGCTATATACAAGTTATAACCTTTCATATTTATTTTCATACCAAATTCTAAAGCCTTTTTAGCTCTTTCCTCACCAATAACTCCAATATAAGGTTTTAATTCATCTGTCGTTTCAAACTTTAATTCTTCTGGATTACAAATATTCTTTATTAAATCTTCATAAGTTAGTTCTCTAAATTGTTTCAAACCTTCCAACCCCTTTTAAAAATTTATCCACATAATTACTGCATCTTCTGATGGTCTAGTATAATAGTTTTTTCTAATACCCTCATTTCTAAACCCCAATTTCAAATAAAAATTAATTGCCTGTGTATTTGAACTTCTTACTTCAAGTGTTGCTGCATTTATGCTCTTGTTTTTACAAAATTTTATAAGATATTCCATAAGGAAAGTTCCTATTCCACCATTTTGCATACTAGGAGTAATACATATATTTGTTATATGACATTCACCTATTATATCCCAAAAACCTACAAATCCAATTATTCTTTCATTATGTTCTGCTAAAAAATAATAAACATTTTCATGCTCAAGCTCTCCCTCAAACATACTCCTTGTCCATGGATCGCTAAAACATTTTTCTTCTAGTATTAATATATCATTTATATCATTATTTGTCATCTTTTTTATTGAAATTTCTGAAACTTTCATATAATGCTCCTTAAACTATACACTATTATTTCTCTGCCTGCGATTTTTTTATATAATATGCATTTACAAATGTATCTTTTGTCTCTAATAGTTCTTTGTTTTCTAAAACATATTTTATCAGATTTCCTGCTTTTTGAAAATTATTATTATTATCTGCAAATTCATATTCTATATCATAAAACTTTTCATCAATATACTCCCTATAACTCTTAACTCCATCCCCTGTAAATATTACCTTTTGATTTACACTATTTTTAATAAATACCTTAAAATCATTTATATCCATCATCTGATAATCTGATATTTTATTTAACTTATCACTGTTTCTATACAAAGCTGTATATATTTTCCCACCCTTAGCATCTATTATAGGACAAATATCACCTTTATAAACGCCAATTCCGATAGCTAACCCGTCTAATGTAGTGATACCTATTACAGGTATATTAAGTAATTGACCAAATGTGTTGGCTGCTGTCACCCCTATTCTTAAACCCGTAAAAGAACCTGGACCCTTTGCAACTATTATCAAATCGATATCTTTTTTATTTATATTTGAACCAGAAATAACCTCCTCAACCATTGGCATAAGAAGTTCAGAATGTGTTAGTCCTTTATTAATATCTTTTTCTATTATTACCCCATTCTCTGTACCTATTGCCACCGAACAAATATTCGATGCCGTATCAATGCTAAGTATATACATTATGCTCTCCTTCTATTTTACTCATTCTATATTCTTAGTTAAATTGATTCATAGCCTTATTGGTTCCTTCTTTTATCATCAATTCTATTGCATTGCAGGCATTTGTAGTTGCTGTATTTATCAACTCTTGCTCTTCTTTTCTAAAGGGGCTAAGTACATAATCTGCAAGATCCCAGTTTTGAGGTTTTTCTCCAATGCCTACCCTTATTCTTGAAAATGTGTCTGAACCAACTTTATTTATAATATCCTTCATTCCGTTATGTCCGCCCGAACTCCCTTTTTCTCTAATTCTTATTTTGCCAACTTCAAGACTTGTGTCATCGTAGATCACAATAATATTCTCTGCTGTCAATTTATAAAAACCAAGTATTCCTTGTACACTATCTCCACTTAAATTCATAAATGTGAGTGGCATAACTAAGATAACTTTTTCATTCCCTATCTTCCCTTCTCCAACTATTGCTCTGAACTTTTCTTTATCCAATTTTATTTTATTTATATATGCAAATTTATCTATGACTTCAAATCCTATATTATGTCTTGTCCTATCATATTTCAATCCCGGATTACCAAGTCCAACTATTACGTACAATTTCATCTCTCCTTCATCACAATGCTACTTTAGCCTAACTGCCTGTTTATCATAAATTACCATCTTACAATCCTTGATGTCTATCATTTTTTCCTTTTCAATAAACCCCTTGACCTTTGTCATTGGACTTATCCATGTATATTTTCCTATAGTTGTCCCTGGCAAAGTAGTACAATTTGCACCTAATCTAGCGTGATCTCCCAAAACACAACCGAAAAAATGTAACCCCGAGTCAAAAGCTTCATTGTTATTTATTATTTTAATGCTTTTTTGATCAAATCTCCTATTTGCAAGTATAGTTCCCGAACCTACTCTTGCGCTATCACCTATTATTGAGTTACCAACAAATGTAAAGTTCTGCACTTTTGCATTATTCATTATTATGCTGTTTTTCACTTGTGCACAGTGTCCTACAATGCAGTTATCTCCAATTATTGTGTACGGCCTTATAAAAGCACCTGGCATTATCGTACAATTTTTCCCAATAATTGAAGGTCCCTCAATTACTACATTTGGATATATTATTGTGCTTTCATCTACTATGCATTTTCCAATTTTTACTATATTTTGTCCATTTTTCATTTCTTTAATACCTTCGTTATATACATTAACATTATCGATATCATCGATATAACTTTTTATCTTCTCCATTACTTCCCATACATTGTTTATATCTCTAAATAAACATCCATGTTTATATTCCTCTAGATTTTCAAAGTAATAGCTAAAATCAGAAATTTCAATTTTCATGCTTTTCCCCTTCCAATGTTACACTTACTTACTAATTGTATATGGGTTATTTTTGGTACCTTCTCCACCAGTTATATTTATAGCCTTATCAAGATTTATGGCTGGCCTTGCTGGAAATTTAGTAAATGCATCTGCTTGACTAATTATTCCGCTCAAATAATATATATAATAAAGCTTTGTGCTTGAATTATTTGGTTGTGTAATTAACCACCAATCAGCATCTATATCAGTCGTAGTGAGCAGGTCACCAAATTTAAGTAATCCAACATATGTTGAGATTGATTCAACCTTATTACGCTCATATCTTATTTGCTCAATTGGTTTTTCTACTGGATTATTTGGATCTTCAATGTAGTTTTCAAATTGTGAAGGATTCTTTGGATCAATTACCGGAGGTACATACCCAAAGTCTTTTAAATACCAGTCTGCCATTGCAATCCACTCTTTATTTTCTAAATTATTATAAAATACTGTGTTTAAGTAATTTCCTATATTATATTTATCATCAGGATAATATGTAGGTACATTTCTTGTATCAAACCCTTCAAACCAAATAACATTATTGGATACTAGTTTTGTTGTAAGATTAGGATTTACATCAA
Organism: Clostridiales bacterium GWD2_32_19; assembly: GCA_001795385.1. Lineage (GTDB taxonomy): Bacteria > Bacillota > Clostridia > Lachnospirales > UBA12420 > UBA12420. The sequence continues at coordinate 20,383 of MGOU01000035.1, read as the reverse complement.
CAATTCTCCACGATAAACCAGAATATGAAATATACTCACCTGAGTGTCTGTTGTTAAGTTTTTCCCCCACCTTTGCAATATATTCTTGTTCTAACTTATAAGGTGAAGCTTTAGTTCCGTCTCCGCCTCTTAAAGAAATCTTATTCGATATTTTTATTATAGGAGACACACCATATTTACTGTCAATTTCTGCTGTTTCTAGATTTCCACTATTTGTTATACAGTATGCTTGATCTATAAAATATAAAGGAGCAGACATCGTCCAATTATATTTTGATATATTTAACATATCCTTATTTTTCATATAACTTTCTTTAGTAAGTATTCCTATGTAGTCAGTTACTGTGTTTTCTGTTCCATCTTCATTCTGTCTCCAAACAAATGTTTGAGGCATCAAAAGTGCTTTATTGTTTAATGTTTTATAATATTTTTCATTTAACCAATGTCTTAAGTAACTTAGGTTATAGTAATTATTATCTTTATCATTATAATTTAATATAGCAATAGGCTCCACTGAGATAAGCACAATCCCATCATTCGCCTTATCTAATACTATCCAATTACTGCCACTAAACCAGATATAAGATCCCACTTTCTTGTCTTTTATATACACACTATTTATTTTTTCGCCACCTACATTATTATCTCCATCTTGTAGTGGCGTTGTTCCACTTGATGTACTTTCCACATCATTGCCTGTCCCTCCAGTATTTATATCAATTTTTTTCGTAGCTATTAAAACTAAACAAATTATTACAATTAGCAAAACAACCAAAATGCAACCTAAACCAATCCATCTTTTGTCTTTCATATTCATATTCAACTTCATTATTTCATCACCTTTCCCGTAATAAATGTACTTGTTATACATTCTATCATTTTGAAGATGATTTGACAATATAAATTTACAAAAAAAGAAGGTTGATTTTAAAAAGTTACAACCTTCCTTTTTTTACTAACAAGCCCTTGATAAAATACCTGTGTCACCTATATCCTCTGTTACGTCATCCAGAATGTTTACCATTGATACGGGAGTTACGGCATGTTCTATAAGCATATTGACAATCTCTCGTACCGTCTCATATCTATCCGATATATTTGCCACCGTTTCCTTTTCAAGTATTCGTTCATTATGTAATTTTTTTATTGATATTCCGAAAATCATCTTGTTGCCAACTTGAACCCTTGTTACATAATAGTTCAGGGTAAAACTCTGTTTCTCTGCCCAAATTACTTTTGTTCCGTACAAAACATTTTCATTCACCATAATTAAAATTCCCCCTTAAAATAGTATAATTTGTATAGAAGTCAATTATAATTATACTCTCCTAAAAAGATTTGTAAAGAAATAAAAAACGCAATTATCCCTTATATATTATGAAAAATGACAAGCAAGTCTTTTAAATTCCTTTTTACTAAATTATATTGTATCAAATTTTGTAAATTTACTCGCTTTTTTGTAAAAAAGTTTTTTAATTATTAGAACTTATCTTATTTTTATTATTTATTTCTGATATTTTGAACTTATTTTTATTAATCATTATATCATTTTGCTTGCAATAAGAGATTCCTTTATTTTGAAGAACTGCTACACTTGTACCAAAAGCAATTTTAGACATTTTTTCTTGTTCGTATTTTCTTTCAATACCCACAGCGATAGCACCCAAAAAGGCATCAATTGCCTCAGATATCTTTTCCGAAGGCAAATCATGATTAGATTCAATATAACAAGTCTTATTTTTAGATATAAAAATGGCTCCCTTGCCTGCAATATCTATAGCAACATAATGAATACCTTTTTTTATATAAGCTAAGTATTTTTTTACAATTTCATCATTTGATTTTTCAAGAATTTTGTCATCTTTAGAAATAGTAACTTTTATCGCATACGGGATAATAATATCTGAAAAATCAAGTATATTACTATACTTATCAGTATTTACTATTATTTTATAATGATCATTTTTGTAAAATTTTAATATATCTGCATAAAACTCTTTTTCATTACTTTTAAAAAAGCTTTCATTAATTATAACTACATGTGCCATATTTCTCAAATTATTGAGGATACTTTTATACATAGCATATTCTTTATCCATAATGTTTTTCGCGTTTTCTCCTATCACGGCATATGACTTATTATTATTATCCAAAATGTTTACTTTTAGTTCTGTATCACTTCGAGTATATATATGCTCTGATTTAATATTATTTTTTGTAAAAACCTTTTTTATATGTTTACCAGTAATTCCACCTAAAAAAGAAACCACAAAAGGCTCGCTTTGCAAAAGCTTAATGGTTTTTATTATCGGCATTCCGCTAATCTCGAGTTTTTCCATATTATCTTTTTGACTCATATAACCTACATTCAAATCATCCTCATGATAAGTTTTACTTAAATACAAATGAGGTAAAACTAAAATAATCAAAATAAAACACCCCTCTATTGGCATATAACAAAGTACAAAGAACAAAGTAATAAAAATAACTAGTATATTTATATACTAGTTATTTTAACGTGTTTCTGTATTAATTACAAGGTGTATGTATTTATATTTTAATTATTTTTTGTGTTGACCCCTATTATTCCGCCGAGAACTCCACCTATCAAAGCTGTAGAAAGTAACTTTAAAGAATTAGATGAAAATCCAAACTCATTTGTAATACCAAATGTTATTATAGCTAACAAAACGAAATATACTCCCCCTACAAGAAGTCCTGACAGCCATCCATTCATACTTAAATTTCTTGCTGCAAAAAATCCTCCAATAAACAGTGATACAATCGTTATAGCTGCAATACCTATACCTATACTATTATCATCAATAGAAGCATAAGTCAATAAAAATGAAAAAAACAATAATAATATAAGCGTTACAATATAAGAAAGTAAAACTCCCTTAAATAATTGAATAATAAAATTTTTCATAACTCACCTCTTAATTTGTTTAGTTATTAAGATTATATTATGAGTTGCTGAAAATATGAAAAAAATATTTTAATTACTAAAATTACATATACCAATTATACGATTATATAACTCAATATTGTTCTCAATTAATATATTCTGGCTTTCTGAAATTACTTCAATCTTGAAGCTTTCGTCAAATAATAAATAATAAGGGTACACTTTTCCAAATACATTTTCCTCTATGTATAAAAAATTTTTCAATTTATCTAATACACCGTCAAATAATTGATACTTACTGTTCTCTACTTTCCATTCAAATGCAGTTATTTTAGTCTTGTTAGATATTATATATTCATTATCCTCATAAAAATATATTTCCCTTGTATTAAATCCACATTGTCCAGCCACATACTCGGTAAGTTTCAGGAAATAATCTGCCTTTACATCTACTACATTCATATATATTTCTCCCTTATAAAAGATTTTTCAATATACTATTGTCAATATATGAAAGTTACATTTTTATTTTTACTTATGTGTTTCGTTCAATACTTTTCTTGCTTTATCCAACTCATCTTGTGTGTTTACACCTAATATCTCAGTATAATTTTTAGTTGTATAGCTTCCAACGCTGTGCCCTGCGTTTGTAATATTTTTTATCGTATCAGTTAAATAATACTCATTGCTATTATTTTTACTTTCAATCTTTTTTAATGCTTCCTTTAAATATTTTCCTTTAAAAAAATATATTCCTGAATTTATTTCTTTTATATCTTTTTGATTATCATTTGCATCTTTTTCTTCTACTATACCTATAATATTTTTTTCATTATCTCTAATTATTCTACCATAAGACATCGGATTATCTAGTATAGTAGTAAGAATGGTGGCTGCATTATTATCTTTAGTATGGATTTCTTTAATATTATTGATAGTTTCCGATGTTATAAGTGGAGTATCTCCACATAATACTACAATATCGTCTGTATCTTCTATATATTTTTCCACTTGCATAACCGCATGTCCCGTTCCTAATTGCTCTTTTTGTTCTACAAATATTACATCCATCTTAATTGCTTCTCTCACATTCTTTGAATCATTTGAAACCACTACAAATATTTTATCTGTATCACACATTTTAACAGAATCTAACACATACTGAACTAAAGTTTTATCATTTATCCTATGCAAAACCTTTGGTAATATAGAATTCATTCTAGTACTTTTCCCTGCTGCAAGTATTATAGCTTTAAACATGTTAACCCTCCATTTAAGATAACAAAATTTATTTTGTTACATATTACCATGTTATTTTTGTTTTTGCAATAGTTTTACTAATAATCATTATAATTTATGACAGATGTGGATGTATTATGTTCTTAAAATCACCCTTAGGATGATACCTCCCCACAGCAAGCTGACGAGGTATCATGTTGTCATTGCGAGGAACGAAGCAATCTCTCTTTTGTCTTTTAAAGAACGGGATTGCTTCGTTCACCCTCCTAGAGGACCCCTATGTCTAGATTTGCACAATAACAAACCAAGTCTTAGGATGTCGCAATGACAAATTTAGCAAGTAGCAGAGTTGCGGAGAATTGACCCTGAGAGATTAAATAACTAAAAAAACTCTCTAATAGTTATTAGAGAGTTTTTTTATATCTATTATTCTGCTATTATGTTAAAAATTTGTTGTCGCTATTTCCGACATTTGAACTGCTGCTTTTTGATATTCAGTAATTATTGCTTCTTGCATTTTATCTCTTGCGTCTGAGTTTATTGGATGTGCAATGTCTTTAAACTCTTCGTTAACTGTTTTTCTACTAGGCATTGCTATAAACATGCCTTTTTCACCTTCTATAACCTTGATATCATGAACAACAAATTCATTATCAAATGTTACTGATACAACCGCCTTCATTTTTGACTCATTAGTGATTTTTCTAATTCTTACATCTGTGATTTTCATACTTTTTCGCCTCTCCTTTTGAAGATATTATCTGTCGTGTGTGACATATTTGTATACAAATTTATATTACCATATTTATTCTAAAAAATCAATATATTTTTAACATTTTTTTATTTTTTTGTAAAAAATGAGCTTTTTTGTCAAATCCTGTCTATAGAATACATTTTTACTTTATAATTCTCGCCATCGCAACATCCTAGGACTTTCCGCGCTATTTTCCTATCTATATTACTGCACCTTTTTTAAATATGATTGGATTTTCTTTCGTGCCTATTATTCTTTGATTATCTGAAATGATTACTTGTTTATCTAATATAGCATTCTCAATATAACAATTTTTGCCTATATATGAGTCATTCATAATAATACAATCATTAACACTTGCACCTGCTCCTACGCAAACTCTGCTAAACAGTACTGAGTTTTTAACTTCTCCTTCTATTATAGATCCACCACTTATAAGACAGTTTTTCACCTTTGCTCCAAGATTATATTTTGCTGGTGGATCATCTTTTATTCTCGTTGCTATATATGGGTAATCCAATAACATTTGCTTTCTAATATCAAACTTCAAAAAATCCATATTCGTATCGTAATATTTCTTTACAGTACGTATGTTTGACCAATATCCATCATATAAGTACGCATATATTTTTAGTTTCTTTCTATATTTAGAAATAACATCCGTCACAAAATCATAACGTCCTTCATCTATAACTTGTTCTAGAAGTTCTATTAGCAATGTTCTTTTTACAATGTATATTCCAAGCGATGCTATATTAGACTCTGGATCAAGTGGCTTTTCTTCAAACTCCATAACTCTATTTTCTGAATCCAACTTCATTATCCCATAGCTACTCAGTTCATCTTCTTCAATCATGTTTTTACTAATTATAGTCATATCTGCATTTTTATTTATATGATATTTAAGTACTTCTCTATAATCCATTTTATATATATGATGCCCTGCACCAATTAAAACATAAGACTCTTGACTTCTCTTTAAAAATATAATATTTTGATATAAAGCATCCGCTGTTCCTTTATATTCAAATGCATTATCTTTCGTAACAGACGGTGTACACACAAATAGCCCACCTTGTTTAGTACCAAGTTCCCATATTTTAGCAGATGACAGATGACTTAACAAAGAACGTGAGTTATATTGTGTTATAACTGCTACTTTCTTTATTCCTGAATTCGCCATATTACTTAAAGTAAAATCTATAGCCCTATAACAACTAGCAATAGGTAAAGAAGCCATAGCTCTTTCTGATGCTAACTCTTCTAATTTTTCATTTTTACTACTTGCAAGTATTATGCCAACCATCTTCATTGCTTCACCTCTTTCATTAAAAGAGTTTCTCCACTTGGTAATTCAGCGTCTTTATAATCCTCTTTTTTAGTTTCTCCATGTACAACACAGTTTTTACCTATCACAATCATCTCTGGTATAATAGATCTTTCACCAATTACTGTTATACCAGTATTGTATATCTTAGGATGCTTTTTATTTACAATGTTTTCACCAAAACCTATTTTAGATTTCGATCCTATAATACAGTCTTCACAAACTATACACCTATCTATAACAGCATTTTCTTTTATTATACAATTACTCATTATTATAGAATCAGTAACTTTTGCGCCTTTTTCTATTATTACATTTGGTGATAATATGGAATTCTTTATAATACCATCAACCTCACAACCTTCTGATATTATACATGTATCAGTATGAGTATCTTGTCCTAAATACTGTGGTAATTGCCTATCAAAATTAGTATATATTTTCCAAAATTCTTCGTATAAATTGAATTCTGGTATTATACTAATCATTTCCATATTGGTTTTCCAATACGACTCCACAGTTCCTACATCTTGCCAATAGCCTTTAAATTTATACGCATACAGTTCTTTTTCATCTTCTAAAAGCATAGGTATAATATGTTTACCAAAATCACTATCATCATGCAGGTCATGCCCTTTTTCTAAATATTCTTTTAATAATTTAAAACTAAAAATATATACACCCATTGACACAAGATTACTCTTAGGTTCTGGTGGTTTTTCTTCAAATTCTATAATCTTCTCATTAACATCTATATTCATTATACCAAATCTTGAAGCCTCTTTTATCGGCACTTCGAGAACAGCAATAGTAACATCTGCATTCTTTTCCTTATGGAAATCTAGCATTTTTGAATAATCCATTTTATATATATGATCCCCTGACAGTATAATTACAAATTCCGGATCGTATTCTTCTATATAATGCATATTTTGATATATAGCATCAGCAGTTCCAGAATACCATGATCCTTCTTTCGCTTTTATATGCGGAGGCAATAACATTACTCCACCATTTTTCCTATCTAACTCCCAAGGTATACCTATACCTATATGTTGATTAAGTTTAAGTGGCTGATATTGAGTCAAAACTCCAACCGTATCTATTCCTGAATTAATACAATTACTTAAAGTAAAATCAATAATACGGTACTTTCCAGCAAATAAAACTGCAGGCTTTGCGGTTCTCTCTGTAAGTATACCAAGCCTACTACCTTGTCCACCTGCAAGCAGCATTCCAATCATTTCTTTCATAATACAATTCCCACCCCCGTAGTCAAAGTACAAAGTTCAAAGAACAAAGTACAAAGCAAAAAATTTTGTTATTTATTTTCTGTCTGGTTTATCAGTAATATATCTTATCACCTTAGCTGACATATCATTATCTTAGTTTACCATATTTTGAAATAAATACAATACTTTTTGGAATTTTTTTCACAAAAAAATCACAAATTGTTTATGTGTGATTTTTGTTTTTTCATCATTATTAATAAATTTTATCAAACTCTACCCATATAATCGCCAGTTCGAGTATCTATTTTTATTTTATCACCTTGATTTACAAATAGAGGTACTAACACTTTTGCACCTGTCTCAACAATGGCTGGTTTATTTGCGCCTGTTGCTGTATCTCCTTTAACCCCTGGTTCTGTATCTGTAATAACTAGTTCTACAAACATAGGTGGTTCAACACCAAATATATCGCCTAGATGTTCTAACATTTTAACTATATCGTTTTCTTTTACGAACTTCATAGCATCACCTAATTTTTCTTCAGGAATTGTTGTTTGCTCATAAGTCGTAGTATCCATGAAATGAAATAAATCTCCATCTCTATAAAGATATTGCATTTCTTTTCTTTCTATAACTGCATTTTCAAATTTTTCAGATGGTCTAAAAGATTGCTCCGTTACTGCACCATTTCTCAAATTTCTAAGTTTTGTTCTTACAAACGGTGAACCTTTACCTGGCTTTACGTGTTGAAACTCTATTATTACATAAACCCCATTTTCATATTGAATTGTTACTCCATTTCTAAAATCTCCTGCTAATACCATAAGAAACCTCCATTTTTTTGCTTTGAATGTTTTTATATTATATCTCAAAAACAATATTTTTTCAAGTTTTTTTGTTAAATTTTTGCAATAATTTATTTTCAATGTTTCTTTTTACTCTTTCCACTATACTATCCTTTGGTTTTATAGGATTGACTAAAATTGTCTTTATTCCTATTCTATTCCCTGCTAGAACATCCGTAAACAACTGATCTCCGATTATTACAACTTCACTTGTTTTCATCTTCATTTCACCTATAACTTTACTTAGATTTATGATAAGTGGTTTCATTGCCCTATGACACGCATTGAAGTTTAATCTTACATTAAACTTGTCCACCCTTCTTTTAGGACCATTTGACACAAATGATATTGTAAATTCCATCTGTCTAAGTCTTTCAAAAAGTTCATGCGTTTTATCATTTGGCATATCTTCCTCATATGTTATCAAGGTATTATCAATATCAAAAATTAGTCCTTTTATACCTTCTTCTTTTAATTTATGATAATCAACCATATGGACAGTATCAACATAAATATCAGGTTTTAATTTTCTTAGCATATATATTTCTCCTCTTGTTTGATGTTAGGGTAATGCCTATCTAACACTCTTTAATATCATATCCCCCACTTCATCTATATTCCCTGCACCCATTGTAAGTATTACATCCCCTGCACTTGCTCTAGATAATACATAGTTCTTTATATCATCAAAATTCGGTATGTGAATTGCATTCTCGTTATATTTGTGTATTCTTGTTACTATATCATCTGGATACACGCCCACAGTATTTTGCTCTCTTGCTGCGTATATATCAGCTATAATTATGTTATCTGCTTTTGAAAGTGAAAGAGCAAATTCTTCCAAAAACTCTTTTGTTCTTGTATATGTATGTGATTGGAAAATGCACCAAAGTTTATTGTGTGGAAACTTTTTTATTGCCTCAAGCGTCGCAGTTATTTCAGTAGGATGATGCGCATAATCATCTATTATGGTTATACCGTCCACTTTTCCCTTTATCTCAAATCTTCTATCCGTGCCTACAAAGCTTTGCAAACCTCTTTTTATATCTTTAAACTCAATTTCTAAAAATCTTGCTGTTGCAATCGCAGCCAATGCATTGGATACATTATGATCTCCTCTTACACTAAGATTTATATTTCCTATCAATTCATTTTTATATATTACATCAAAACTAGGTAATCCTAGTTCGTCATATGTGATTCCTTCAGCATTATAATCAGCAGTAATTTTATAACCATATGTTATTACATTTGTATTTACCTCTGATATAATTTTATCGATACTTGGTATATCTTTATTTATAATGAGTGCTCCCTCTTTAGGAACTAAGTTTGCAAATCTTCTAAAAGACTCATATATCGCATCCATATTTTTAAAATAGTCTACATGATCCTTCTCTACATTAAGTATAACAGCTATATACGGAAAGAACTTTAAAAAGCTATCGCAGTACTCGCAAGCTTCGGTTACAAAGTAATCTGAATTTCCTACTCGTATATTCCCATTTATAGATTTCAATATTCCTCCTACTGATATAGTTGGGTCACACTGTGCTTCTAACAATATATGCGAAACCATAGATGTCGTTGTTGTTTTACCATGTGTACCTGATATTGCTAAACTATATTTATATTCCTTCATCAAGTACCCTAGCAAAGTTGCTCTATCTATCATATTTATGTTTTTTACTTTAGCATTTATAAACTCTGGATTAGTTTCTTTAACCGCAGCTGTGTACACTACAAGATCTGTTTCACTCTCTATATTATCTTCCGAATGCCCAATATATACTTTAACTCCTGCTTTCACTAGCTCATCTGTTATGCCACTTTGTTTCATATCTGAACCAGTTACAGCATATCCTTGGTTTAACAGTACATGAGCAAGTCCACTCATGCTGATCCCACCAATCCCTATAAAATGAACTTTTTTTATATCTTTCAAACTACTTATTTGCATATAAAATCCTCCTATTTTATTATTTTCAATCTATACCCATATATATTAACACTTTGCACAATATATTTCAAGTAACTACACCAAATTTATACTTTTTTTTGACTTTTTAGTCACATTTGAAAAAAATTCTAGCTTGTTTTTACAAATTAGAACTTTTCATCTAAGATTGTATATAGTTGAATTGACTAAAGCATTCTATATGTTTTTGTTTACAGACTATAGTTGTTAATGTCACTATAATCCATTGAATTTTCTTCTCTTCTTTCATCCAGTATATCTAAAAAGTTTTCTAGTTCTATACCCTCATCTAAAATAGCCGCTTCTAATGTATTTACGTAAAGTTGGTCTTCTAATGAACGCTTAAATCTCCTATATGTAATGTAGCCTTCAATATTAACTATGTTCCATGGACACTTTTTCAATACACTTTTAGTGTCATCCCCTTTAAAAAACTTACTTTCTGTCGTATATTCGCTAAAAGTTTGAGCTGCCTTTGATGAAAGATCATTTGCCATTTGTTCCTCCCATTTATCTTCACACACTAAAAAATTTTTATCAAAAAACTTCCCTTTCTTGTAAACATTCAATAAAACATCTTGTTCTTTTTGACCTGTATTAACCGACTGAAAAATTTTTGATTGCAAAATATGAATAAACTCATGCCCTAACATATGAAAATCTTGCAGATTATCAATGTGTACAAAAACTGTATGTGGCATGTTTTTATATGTTACACCTTCGTTAAGACCCTCATATATTATAGCTTCCAGTTTTTTAAGTTCTAGTAATCTTTCTTTATAATCTTTTCTTATAATTGGAACATCTACTCCATCAATAAATTTATAATCTAATATTTCTTTAGCTATACTTTCTACCAACTCTGGTTTGATATTCCTTATTAAAATCTTGCGACATATATATTCTATATACATTCCCATCTTAATTCGCCTCACTTATTTATCTTTAGCTATACTTATTTTAATTTTTGATTTTTATATTACCAAAGACCAAAAATAGGTTCCTATCTGTGATGTTCCACAAACAAGTACCTATTACAAATAATTATCCCACCATCTGTTAAAGCCATACATTTTAATTTTCCCCAAAAAATGATATCACTCTATACAATTAAAGTGTTCATATCCTACAGGATAATACTCACCTTTAACCAGTTTTCTAATTTCATTCTTCTGCGTTGGTTTAGTATTATCTAGTGGTGTCATTGTCCCACTACCTTCCATAATATTACTAGCTCCTACTTCTTCTACTACGCTATTGTTGAAAATTTTTTCAATATCACTCATATTAATTCTCCTCTTTTAATGTATTTAACTATTATCTTAATGCATTATATCCTATTTTTTTACATTTGTCAATATGTGGTTACATTTTTTCTATACCAATGCCTTTATCCTATTCGTAAGTTCCTTCAGTTGCACCTCAGTAGGTATGAAGTTTATCTTCTCACTCGCTAATACATCCATTCCTGCTTTTGTGAGGGTTTCTTCTATTTCTTTTATACTAAGTGGTGCCCAACCATAAGAACCGAAAGCTATTGCTTTTCTGTTTTTTGGAGCTAGTCCTTTCAAATATGCTAAAAATCCCGCTACTGTAGGTAATATGCTGCTATTAAGCGTAGGTGAGCCTATACAAATATACTCAGCAGTGATTAGCTCTGTCATTACATCTGAGATGTGTGTGTGTTGCAAGTTGTATAGGTGTATTTCATAGTCTTTATCTTCAAATGCATCTTTTATAGCATTGGCCATCTTTTTAGTAGATTCCCACATCGTATCATATATTATTACTGCTTTCTTTTCTGTTTCATTTCTTGACCATTTATCATAAAGTTCGACAATATCAGCTATATGATTTCTCCATATGATGCCATGACTTGTTGCAATCATTTCTATGTCTAGCTTTTTAACTTCTACCATTACCTTTTGTACTTGAGCACTATACGGTAGGACTATATTTGCATAATACTTTCTAGCTTCTTCCACTAACATGCTATATGGAACTTCACCATCAAACCTACCTGATGATGCTATATGTTGTCCAAATGCATCGTTTGAAAATATAATTTTTTCCTCTGGTATATATGATACCATATTGTCTGGCCAGTGTAACATGGGAGTTTGCAGAAAAGTTATATTTCTACTACCTATATTAATGGCGTCACCAGATTTCACAATCTGAAAATTCCAATCAGTTGTGTCATAGTGCATCTTCAATCCTTTTTCCCCTTGCGGAGAAGTTACCAAAATAGCGTTTGGACAAAGTTTTATTATTTTAGGAATACATCCTGAGTGATCCATTTCTACATGATTGCAGATTATATAATCTATCTTTGATGGGTCAACTATTTGTTTGATTCTCTCTAACATTTCTTCATATAAATAATGCTTTACAGAATCGATAAGCACTATCTTTTCATCCATTATAAGATACGAATTATAGCTCGACCCTCTTTGTGTCAAATATCCATGAAAGTTTCTAAGATCCCAATCAACAGCCCCTACCCAATATATATTCTTTTTTAATTCAACAGATTTCATTTATATCATCCTTTCTTTTTAGTAAATATTAAAAAGTGGGCTTTGAAACACAAGTTTCAAAACCCACAAAGCCACTCAAGGCTTAGCCTTGTTTATTCGTCGTCCTCATCTTCATCTTCATCTTCATCGTAAAAATCTTTTTCAAAATCTTCTTTACCTACTCCACACATAGGACAAGTCCACTCTGATGGTAGTTCTTCGAACAATGTTCCTTCTATTATATCATTTTCTTGATCGCCCTCTGTTTCATCATACTCATATCCACATACTGTACAGATATATTTTGCCATAAAAAATTCCTCCTTTTAATTTGTGCACAATCCACTGTGCTATGATATGTCATGCACTCAGCTTTTAAGTACATAACGTGATATATGGCTCCGCGTGTAATATAATGCTTCCCATATGATAAATTATATATTCATTGTTTTATCATTTATTCACATCAGCAGAATTGATATCTGATGTACATTATATCAAAAAAAAATATTATTGCTAGTATTATTTGAAAATTTTTAATTTATTTTTTTCCAATATAAAAGTTCTCCTTATTTATCATTGCTACTATATCTCTTAAATTCTTTCCGCTATCTCAGACAGTTTTCTTAGTCTATGATTTATACAAGATTTTGATACATCTAAGGCTTCTGCAAGTTCTTGTAAACTTGCAGAAAGATTATCTAATCTTGCATGTGATACTTCCCTAAGTCCATCATTTAACTTTGAAAACTGACCTGACTTCATAATTTTTTTGATATCGTTTGCCTGTTTTATAGAAGCCGATACCGTTTTCATTAAATTTGCAGTTTCACAGTTTACTGCCCTGTTTACATTATTGATTACACCTTTTTTTATTCTTATATCTTCCATTTTAAGAAGTGAATTGTGTGCATGTATAATATTGAGTAAAAGTGCTATTTGTTCAGATTCTTTTATGTAAACTATATAATCTTTTTTTCGATTTATAATCTTAGATGATATTTCATACTCTTTCAAAATACTCTGTATCATCTCAGCATTTTTCATATAGGTATTGACAAACTCTAAATGATACTCTTTCTCTGGGTCTGTTATAGAACCTACAGATAAAAAGCTTCCACGAATATATGCTCTGTTGTCAGTTATACTTTTTTTAATATCTGCAATTTTACTTACTAAATCATATACTATTTTTTCGTCGCTTAAAACTGCTGTATATAAATTCTTTTTTCTATTCTTTTTAGATTTTTCTATGTTTATTTCTAAAGACTCATCATATATACTTTTCACTAGTTCATAAAATCTTTTACATATTAATACATTTTCTGTAACTACACTTATTTGTGTGCCATTATCTCTCGTAGTTACCTTACCTACATTGTTTAATATAGATAGCATTTCAGACATACAGCTCTTTTTATTTTGTGGAGTATATCTTTCTAGCTCCTCTTTTACAATTTGTGAAAATGACAACTATTCTTCGCCTCCTACCTTTTCGTGTAGCTCGATATCTCCATTTATATTTTCCAGCTCAAATACAGCATTTTTACTTGAATATATATCTGCATTTAACTTACCAAAATCTCCATAACTAATAGGATACTCTATATATTTCACAACTTTGTTGTCATCTATAAAAAGTAACAAATTTATATTATCATCATGATTTATATTTGTCTTATAAACTTCTTCCCATTCAAATCCTATAACCTCAAATATCTCTTTATAACTTGTGTACGAGCCAAATATATACATACTTTCCCAATCTTCTGTTATAAGTTTATTGAAGTCGAGCGTAACCCTATTATCTTTTTGCATCATTTCAACTATGCTTTTAACCTTTATTATGATACCTTCCTCATTTAGCTTTTTCTTCACGATTTCAGTAGCCTTATATCCTGCATATAATAGCCCCCCAATACTTGCTACAACTCCAAGTCCCTTTAGTAAACCAAAACCTTTTTTATTATCACTCATCTCGTTACCTCCCTATATCTGCCTTTGTCCGGCATGCTCTTTTTATTATTTGTTATTATTTTAATTTTAAAATTTGTAGCGCGCCGGCTCACTCTACGAGTACCCATGCGACTATTTTCTTGTGATATTTCCGAGATCCCTCCGTCACTCCGTGCCACCTCCCTTAATAAGGGAGGCTTTCTTTTTTTATCTACTTCAACATCTTCTTCAAAAACTCCCCAGTATATGATCCCTTAGCTTTTGCTACTTTCTCCGGAGTTCCACATGCAACAACTAAGCCACCTTTGTCTCCGCCTTCTGGTCCTAGGTCTATTATATAGTCTGCTGTTTTTATTACATCTAGGTTATGTTCTATTACTAATACGGTATTACCATCTCCTACAAGTCTTTGTAGTATTGTTATAAGCTTATTTATATCCTCAAAATGGAGTCCAGTTGTTGGTTCATCGAGTATATACATAGTTTTCCCTGTGCTTCTTTTACTAAGTTCTGTTGCGAGTTTGATACGTTGTGCTTCTCCACCTGATAATGTTGTTGATGGCTGTCCTATCTTTATATATGAAAGCCCCACATCAAAAAGTGTTCTCATTTTTCTTTCTACTTGAGGGACATTTTCAAAAAATTTAAGTGCTTCTTCCACTGTCATATCTAAAACTTCTGATATTGATTTACCCTTATATTTTACCTCAAGGGTTTCCCTGTTATACCTTTTTCCATGACATACTTCACATGGTACATATACATCTGGCAAAAAGTGCATTTCTATTTTTACTATACCATCTCCATGGCATGCTTCACATCTACCGCCATTTACATTAAAACTAAATCTTCCCTTTTGATACCCTCTCATTTTAGACTCTACAGTATTTGTAAACAGATCCCTTATAAAATCAAATACCCCTGTATATGTAGCTGGATTTGACCTCGGTGTTCTACCTATAGGTGATTGGTCTATATCTATTACTTTATCTAAATGCTCTATTCCTTTTATTTCTTTATGTTTACCTGCTTTTTCTCTTGAACCATTAAGTTCTTTTGATAAATGTTTAAAAAGTATCTCATTGATTAACGAGCTTTTTCCTGAACCTGATAACCCCGTTACACATGTAAATATACCTAAAGGAATATCAACATCTATATTTTTTAAGTTATTTTCCTCTGCTCCAATGATATTTAGAAATCTACCATCTGGTTTCCTTCTTGTTTTAGGTATCTCTATTTTCTTCTTTCCACTTAGATACATCCCTGTCTCAGAAAAAGCACATTTCTTTATTGTATCTGCATTTCCTTCGCATATAACTTCTCCCCCATGTGCACCTGCACCTGGTCCTATATCTATTATATGATCTGCATCAAGCATTGTATCTTCATCATGTTCGACAATTATTAGCGTATTACCCATGTCTCTAAGGTTCTTAAGCGTTTTTATCAATTTTCCATTATCCCTTTGATGTAGCCCTACACTAGGCTCATCTAATATATATATTACACCCATTAGCCCTGAACCTATCTGGGTTGCTAGCCTTATTCTTTGTGCTTCTCCGCCTGAAAGAGTCCCTGAGGCACGTGATAGAGTAAGATAGTCAAGTCCAACATCAATCAAAAATCCAAGCCTTGCTTTTATCTCTTTGAGTATCATGTCTGCTATTATCGTACTTCTCTCTGTCATCTTTAAACCTTCAAAAAAACTTCCTACATCCCTTATCGCCATACCTGTAATTTCTGATATATTTTTATCATTTACCTTTACTGCTAGTGCCTCTCTTTTTAGTCGCGCACCTTTACATGTATCACAAACTCTGTTGCTCATATATTTTTCATATTCTTCTTTCATAAAGTCAGAAGTGGTTTCCTTATATCTTCTATAAATAGTTGGTATCACACCATGAAAATCACCTGCATAACCATATCCAAATTTTATATGTTCGCCTTTCGTTCCATAAAGAATTTTATCCTTTATGTCTTGTGACAAATCCTTAAATGGCTTATTTAAATCTACCTTCAAGTGTTTTCCAACACGTTCTATCATATCTCTATTATAGCTTTTTTCTGTAGATATATTATTAAATCCTGGAGCATGTATAGCCCCCTCAAGTAAAGTTAGGTTGGGATTTTCTATTATAAGTTCAGGATCTATTTCTATTCTAAACCCTAGCCCAGTGCAGTCTGGACACGCACCAAAAGGACTATTAAATGAAAATAACCTCGGTTCTATCTCATCTATACTTATGTTGCAGTCTGGACACGCAAAATTCTTACTAAACCTCATCTCTTCACCATCTACAACATCAATTAGCACAAGTCCACCTGATAGTTTCATAGATGCTTCAATTGACTCTGCAAGTCTTTTTTGTATTTCACTTTTAATTACCAATCTATCGATAACTACTTCTATATTATGCTTTTTCTTTTTATCTAATGTAATTTCTTCTGATAAATCTATTACTTCTCCATTTATTCTTACTCTAACATATCCATCGCGTTTAGCGCTCTCGAGTAATTTCTGGTGCTCACCTTTTTTGCCCCTTATAATAGGTGCTAACACTTGTATTTTTGTCCCTTCTGGAAGTAAAAGTACATTATCTACAATTTGGTCAACGGTCTGACTTTGTATCTCTTGTCCACACTCAGGACAATGTGGAATACCTACTCTCGCAAAAAGCAATCTAAAATAATCGTATATCTCAGTAACAGTTCCCACAGTCGAACGAGGATTTTTGCTTGTCGTCTTCTGCTCTATTGAAATTGCAGGCGACAGACCCTCTATATAGTCTACATCCGGCTTGTCCATTAATCCCAAAAACTGTCTAGCGTATGCAGATAACGACTCAACATATCGTCTTTGCCCTTCTGCATATATAGTATCAAATGCAAGTGTAGACTTACCAGAACCACTAAGCCCCGTAATTACAGTCAACTTATCTCTTGGTATTTCCACATTTATATTTTTCAAATTATGCTCTCTTGCACCTTTTATAATAATTTTATCATGATTCATGGTCACACCTCCAGTGTAAAGTTAAAAATTAATATATACTAGCTATTATATCCCATTCTATCATTTTTTCCTTTTTTCTGCAATAAAAAAACAAAACAAATTAAATTATAGAGCTTATTAAAATACTGTCAAGCACCACGTTTAAATAATTTCATATAATGATAATAAAACTTTCCTAAGAAGGAGTGATTATTATCATTACAATTGCTGGAAGAACCGTTAATTCAAATGATATTATAGATGAATTCCCTGTAAATAGTATGAAAGCAAAGATTGCAACTAACCTATCAGAAGGTAATGTAACTTATAAATATGCTTCCCTTGACCAACTAAAATTTGAAATAGACTTAAGATTATACATTATCCAAACTGCCATTGAGCTTTCTAGGAGTGGCTTTAAATTTAGAACTTTCAAAGACTCTATGTGCAACCCTGAGTTTTGGACTCGAACCGAGCAAGGTGGTTTCTTGCTAAAAGGAAATGTATCACCATACGAGGCTATTAGTGACATTTACAAAAATAGCTCAAAATACGGTACTGAATGCTCTACAGCTATAGTTATTATATATTATGGAGCTTTACTTAAAATATATCCAAAAGAACTTTTTGATTCCGTATTTGTTGGTCTACACCTATACAACTGGCAATATATTGATAGTGATTTAAATATTTCCACTAAAGAAGTCTCATCTGATCAAATCCCTGGGGATTGTAGGTATTTTAAAAATCCAGACTTTGACCCTAAAACCCCAGAGTGGCGAGGTGAAAACACCATAGATTTGGGCAACGGAACCTACTACGGTCATGACCTAGGAATAAGAACAGCTGAGGGGATGATATCCTACCTAAACAAGCACAGAAAGGACGCCACATCTCCAACAGCATACCTCACAAACTCTGTCACAAATCCAGACTACAAGCATCTATTTAGCCTATATTCTAATTTTAACAGATAAATACGATGTCAAATATAAAGCGATTGGTTTTTGCCAATCGCTTTATATTTGATTATTGCAAATGTCAATAGTTTTTTTAATGTTTTAAATTTTAGTTGTATATATTTCCAAATTTAATTTCTTATGATATACTATAAATTATAAATACGGTTAAAGCCAACTTTTATTTTGTTTAAAGTTGAGTATTTTATTTAAGGAGTGATACTTATGTCAATAAAAGAAGATGCTCTTCGAGCTCATAAAGAATGGAGAGGCAAAATAGAAGTAATAAGTACCGTACCAGTTAATAATAAACAAGACCTAACTATAGCCTATACACCAGGTGTTGCTGAGCCTTGTCTAGAAATCTCAAAGAATGTTGATCTCTCTTACGAATATACAAGAAGATGGAACCTTGTTGGCGTTGTAACTGACGGAACAGCTGTTTTAGGTCTGGGAGATATTGGTCCTGAAGCTGGGATGCCTGTGATGGAGGGAAAATGTGTGCTATTTAAGACTTTCGCTGATGTTGATGCCTTTCCTTTATGTATTCGTAGTAAAAATGTCGATGATATCGTAAATACAGTACGTTTACTTGCAGGAAGCTTCGGTGGTATTAACCTAGAAGATATCTCTGCACCTCGTTGCTTCGAGATTGAACGAAGACTTAAAGAAGTTTGCGATATTCCTATATTTCACGATGATCAGCACGGAACTGCCATTGTAGCTCTTGCAGCTATGATCAATGCTTTAAAGGTAGTAAAAAAAGACATTAAAGATATAAGCGTAGTAATAAGTGGTGCAGGTGCAGCAGCTATTGCAGTAACGAAGTTACTGATGAGCATGGGACTTTCTGATGTAGTGCTTTGCGATAGCCGCGGTGCTATCTACAAAGGAAGAGAAAATCTTAATTTTGAAAAAGAACTTATGTCAGACATCTCTAATAAAAAAATGAAAAAAGGTAATCTTTCTGATACTTTAATAGGTGCCGATGTCTTTATAGGTTTAAGTGCTCCAAACCTCGTAACAGCAGAAATGATAAAAAGTATGGCAAAGGATCCAATCGTTTTTGCTATGGCTAACCCAGTTCCTGAAATCATGCCTGAGGCAGCTATCGCTGCTGGAGCTGCCGTTGTCGGAAGTGGCAGGAGTGACTTTCCAAATCAAATCAATAATGTAATGGCTTTCCCAGGTGTCTTCCGTGGTACTCTCGATGTACGAGCGAGCGACATAAACGACGAGATGAAAATTGCTGCCGCTTATGCTATAGCTGGTTTTGTCACAGAAGATAAACTAAGTGCTGACTATATCATCCCATCACCATTTGAACCAGGTATAGGTCAAGCTGTTGCATCAGCCGTTGCAGAAGCTGCAAGAAAAACAGGTGTTGCAAGAATATAACATTTTATAAACTTACTTTGCATCTTTTATTTACACAAAACTCTTTTCATAATTTGTACATAAGGTTCAGAGGCATTTATACATATGATAAAAAAGGTGCTATCGCACATTTGTCGTTATCGGAGCGAGTACCCTCTACTGTCATTGCGAGGAACGAAGCAATCTCGTTTTAGAAGCAAAAGAGGGATTGCTTCGTCCCTCGCAATCACCAACCACCACTTCAAGTGGTGGTTTGACATTGACCCTAACAAGGGTCTTTGTGCTTGCTAG
>MGOU01000034.1 GCA_001795385.1 Clostridiales bacterium GWD2_32_19 | reverse complement strand
CAAAAGTCTGCATTGTTTACGTTTTTGAATAAAAGAACCGTAGAAATTTATCATTTCTACGATTCCTGAGTTAAGGACACTTTTTCAGTGGCCTCATGTGAATCCAATATAATCTTTATCTACGGCCTTCACAGGTAAATTCAATATTGTTTTATTAGACTCAAAATCAAATTCATTTTTATATGCACTATAATCCTTTATAACACTACTGTAAAGTCTTGAAGTTAATGTTCCCTCTGTGGAAGCATCCGTACCATGGTTAGTCAATCCACTATGATGCCCAGCAATAGCATATGCCATAAGCTTTCCTAGTGTTTCCCCATACAATTTGACTACTTCTCTTGCACCTGCTGCTGAATGATCTACATTTATAACTTCACCTTGCAGTTTTCGTTGAAATTCGTATGAGTACTTACCTAAATCATGAAACATTCCACATGTATATCCAAAATCACCTGCATTGAATTTCTTTGCATAGTTACTTGATATTTGTGCAGTTTTGGATAAATGCTCATTAATTGTTTGCCAAGGTTTTTCCTTGTTTTCCGAAGAATGTGCAAAATATCTCATCTAATCACCTCCATTCCTAATATAATATTTTTCAAAAACAAAAAATCTAAATACACAAATAAGCAACTATCCCTACTTGCTTGCATTCTTAGATTTAACTTACTGTGTCCCCACACAGTTTTTACTACTCCCTTCTTCCATTATATACAACTTTTTTACATATTTCAACACTATTAAATATAATTAAATAAAACATATCAGACATTTCTACCTTTTTCTACAATATAATATAATCCTCTTATACGAAAAAACATACCCTATGGAATAGACTTTATCTGTCAACTCCATAGGGTACATTTTTTATACTGTTTAGTATTATAAATCACTATTAATTACAACCACCACAACAATCGCAACCATCACTGCAGTCACAATAATCATCACAGTCACCGCAATAACATACATCACAGCAGCAGTCATTTCTTCTTCTTCTCGATCTCATGATCTGTACAATAATAAATAATATTATTAATGCTATTACTATATATAATACTATCTCCACTGTGCTTCCTCCTTTCTTTTCAAAATAATATTTGCTTTGTTTCTCAAACCAAATATTATTACATTATCCACCAAGCCTTGCATGTGATTTAGTTCTAGTTCTTTTGATATAATACCGAGTTCATTTATTAGTGAGTTTATTATACTTTCTGTTTTGGGTAAAATATCTGAATGTTCATAGTTAGCTAGAGGGTTGTATCTTTTCCTTTTAGAGTCCTCAGGAAAATCTTCATAACTATCTAGAATATAAATATATTTGCCTAAGTTGTAGCCGAGTTTTCTCAAAGTTTCTGCATATTTATCATCATCTTTATATACAAATAACTCACCAAATGTTTCTCCAAAGTTATGGCTCATATTTTCCAATGTCTCATTTCCGGCTTGTTCTAATTTATGTAGTTTTTCAAGTCCAACTTTCAAATTTTCTGCTTTATCGTTATACTTACTTTTAGCTTTTAAGTATTTTTTGTTAATTAACTTTGACACTGCTAATGCTTTTAATGAATTATCGTCTAAATGATCATCGAGTAATTTGTGATATACTAGTAACATATTTATATATGTGCAGTATTCTACACATTCATTTAAGACAACTCTCTTTTTGTTGAAAGGGCTCAGTATACAGCTTTCGTAAGAAAATTCATTTTCTTTTGTATATATAGATGATAGTAATATTGCTAAGAAAACAATGTCATAGTTTAATGTTAATCTATTTATTTCTCCAAAATTCTTCTTAATCATTTTGCAAACTCCGCAATAGTACGATCTATATATGTGAAATTCTCTAAATGTCAGATCCCCCTTACTATATCTAATGTATCCAAACATCTTTATCCTCCATTTTTACCTTGTTATCCATTTATAAGATCCACATTATATAGCTTATTATAAACTTCATTATGCTTGATCAACTCTTCATGAGTTCCTCTCGCTACTACCTTTCCATTATTGAGTAATATCATCTCGTCGCAATCTATTACTGTGCTTAGCCTATGGGCTATTATGATTACTGTATGTTCTTTTGATACTTCTTCTATTGCTTTTTTTACATTATACTGAGATTCGTTATCTAGCGCGCTGGTTGCCTCGTCAAATAGCATTATCTTTGATTTTTTGAGCATTGCTCTTGCTATGGCTATCCTTTGTTTTTGACCACCAGATAAGTTTACTCCACCTTCTCCTATTAGCGTGTCGTACTTTTTAGGCAAGCTCATTATGTACTCATCTATGAATGCGATTTTGCAGGCTTCTCTTATCTGGTCAAGTGTGGCACCTTGCTTTACTATGATCAAGTTTTCTTTTATCGTTGTATTAAACAAGAATGGCTCTTGCCTTATTACCGATATATGCTTTCTTAAGGATTGCTCGTCGAATTCCCTTATATTTGTTCCATCTATAAGTATTTCTCCATCTTTATAATCGTAGAATCTGAGTAGTAGACTGAACAATGTACTCTTTCCACTTCCACTTCTTCCTACTATGGCTGTTTTTTTATTTTTTTCTATATGTATATTTACATTTTCTAATACTTCCCCATCTTTATTATATGAAAAAGATATATTTTTAAATTCTATTACGCCATCAACTTTTTCTACTCTTTTATCTCCAAACTTTTCATCTGGATAAAGCTTATTATCAATGATTTCAAATATCCTTTCAAGTGCTACAGAAACTCTTTGCATATCAACGCCCACATCTGAAATTAAATTAACTGTTTCAATTATCATCTGCGTATAGCTAGTTATTGCAAAAAAATAATCTGCAAGCAATCTTCCTATATATACGAAATACCCCGTTACAAATAATACTGTCCCGAGTAATAACATTTTTAAACTTGAGAGTATAGCCCCAAAAACAACTCTTAAATCATTTTCCTTAAACTCCTTCTTTTTTATTATTCTAACAATTGATCCAAATTTTAATAGATTTCTTTCTTTAAGTCCTAGCGACTTAACATCTCTTATCCCTTGTATTGTCTGTTGTAGATTACTTACATATCTATCTGAGTTTTTTCTCATGCTTTTTGTAATTACTTTTATTTTCCTACCATATTTTTTAAATACAAAGTAAACTACAACTATCATCACTAAATACATATAAGCTATTTCAGGGCATATAAAAAATACAATAATTATAACTGCTATTTCCCTTATTGCTCGTATTCCTACTCTTACTAAATTGGAAACTACGCTAATTACTGTATTTGTACTCTCTGAAACTCTGTTAATTATTTCTCCACTCTTTATTTTATCAAATGCCTCTACAGGTAAATCTACTATTTTCCTATATAAATCGTTTCTTAAGTCCTCTACTACTTCTCCATGTACTCTCGAAGATAAAAAGTTATTTATTATCATAAGCATTAAATCTATATACCATGTCACTATATATAAAGATAAAAATAATACAAACTCAGATAAATTGCGCTCTACTAATCTTACTATCGCTTTACCCCAAAGTATAGGCATCAATAAATCCATTGCAAAATAAGCAATCATTATAGCGATGTAAATAAACACTCTTACCTTATACTTTCTTATGTAACTCCAAAGTCTCTTAAAATAATAAATGCTTTCCTTCGCTGTAAGATTTTTATCCTCTTTAGCTTTTTTCTTATCCAAACTATCACCTCATCATTAGTATACCGTCATATATCTATTCTTTTTATTGTTTTTTATCAAGTCTATTTTATTTCTTCTGCCATTGTTTGTTTTAGTACACCTTTATTATTAATTTCATATAAAACATTATCAAACAAATCTATGAAAGTATCTTTTTCATCCCGTTTTATACCTGCTGGTGTTTCATCTTGATTTAAAGGCCAGATATAGTCTTTAAATAGTAAGAATATACCTTCCTTGTTGCTATGTATACTAGTAAATGAAGTATCGCCTATTGTTTTTTCTTCTGTTACAACTTTTCCTTTGATTTTTAAAATTATATTTGAGGCATTTATTGGACTCGCGTAGAAGTTGTCTTCTTGATCTTTACCTAGTAGTGTAAATTTCTTATATTCTTTAGTTTTAAATAGAATCTTGTTTATGTATATGTTGTTTTGATTGTCTTCTACTATCAACTTATCTTCATGGTTTAAGAGCACTATTTTGGCATATTCGGATCCTGTTTGATATTTGCTCACACTTTTCATTATATTAATTCTAAATATCGTATTTATTATTTTATCGTTCTTTAACATTTCAACATTAACATATATTACATTCGTTAGACTAGAGTACTCAACTTGCTTTATTCTCACGAAATTTGATGTTTCAAGCTCTACTTGTTCTACACTTTCATCCATACCCATATTATATGTTTTTACAAGTAACACTTGATTACTTAATAATTCTTTCATAAGTGCTAGGTCTTGTTCTTTTGTATCAATTTCAACTAATTCTTCATCATCAAGGTTTTCTTCATCCATTCCTTTATTAAGTTTTTTCTTAGATTTATCTTCTTTTGTACTTTTGGTCTTGAGAACAAAATAAAGCATTATGTCTCTATCACTTACAAAAAAAGAGTTTGTAATGGGTCCTTCTTCTTTAATCTCTTTTGTTATCTTTCCTGTTCTCAGGTCTTTTATATATACCCTTCCTACATCTATATATGATGCATAATTATGGTCATATGAAAAAGATATATTCTTTGCACTTAACGGAATTTCTACTTTTGATTTTAGTAACAAAGCCTCTGGTATGTATTGCCCTTTTTCTGTATATCTTATATCTGTAGCTTCGTCTTTTAATAAACTAACATTTAGATAAATTAGCACAGAAAATGTAAGTATTGTACCTACAAAAGCGTAAATCAGCCATAATTTTATTGTTTTTAGTTCTATTTTTATTTTTGGTATGTTCATATAAGCACTCCTTTATTTGATAATAAATGCTGATGGTATACTGCGTTCTCCTAATATGTCTGAAGGTTTATTTATTAATTTGTTATCGTATATCATTGTAGCCGATGAGCCTCCATCTAAATTTGATGCATTATATGCACCATACTCGAGAAGTATGTTTTGGACATCCTTTAGTGTAGCCCCTATACTGTCTTCTCTACGACCATCGATAACTAGTAGCAGAACAGTCCCATCTTGTGTTTGGCCTATTGCAGTGCGGGGGTTTATTCCCATTCCTCCATTGCCTTTCTTTATCATTGTTTTTCCGTTTATTATAAGCGCTGGCCCAAATGAAACCGCATCCCTTATTTTGTATTTTTTCATATCTGCTTTATTATAATTACCGCCCACAATAAGCTTATCATCTTCATTAAATCCTACGATACTAAAGGTGTTTGTGCCTTCCTCTTTATATTTTATTTCACCATTTTCTACTACTATACCATTAGGTTTTCCACCTGTTCCCACGAAATTGGCATCCCCAAAACCACCTGCATTAACCCCTCCAAGCGCTTTGTAATTCTTGACTATGCTACTGAGGGTAATCCCCCCTTTGCCTAGTGAACTAGACAAGCCAACACTTATTCTTTTAGGATTATCCACTATCAACATGTATCCTTTAAATCTTTCACTATTTACTTCCACTAATTTTATTTCATCATTTGCCTGATTTTCTTTTATTTTCACATTGTTTGTATCTTCTCTTTCACTTTCAAAATCAAAGCTAGACTTTAGTAGTATTTCATTTATTTCCTCTTTGCTTAAAAAACTAGTAACCAGATATTGATGATTTAGTGTCGCCATGGCGGTAGTAACATAATTTTCTTTGATGTTAGTAAAAGGTCCATAAAAAATAAGAATAAACGCTAATATACTACAAAAAACTGCTTCAAAAGCAACAAACCCCAATATGTACAATGCACTTTTATGTATCTTTGATTTCATTTATTTTTTCCTCCCTGCCATTTTATACGAGATCCCTCCGCCCTATCGGGCACCTCCCTTAACAAGGGAGGCTTTTTATCTTTTTAGCTCCCTTGTTAAGGGGGCTCCGCGTTAGCGGTGAGGGATCTCGTTTTCTAAATTTTCATTTATGCTCCCACCATTTAATTCCTTATCCATTATACATCAAACATGCCTTTTTCGACAAGTGTTTTTTATAACATTATAACAAAAAAAAGACAGTATGTAACGAGGCCACTGAAAAACTTATACTTTTTCAAAACCTCTC
>MGOU01000033.1:57768-59695 GCA_001795385.1 Clostridiales bacterium GWD2_32_19 | reverse complement strand
CTGCATTGTTTACGTTTTTGAATAAAAGAACCGTAGAAATTTATCATTTCTACGATTCCTGAGTTAAGGACACTTTTTCAGTGGCCTCAGTCTATGGTTGTAACTTTTTTGCACTTGACAAAATGGGAAAATTAGGGCATAATAAAGTCAAAAGAATTTGAATTTAAAAGGAGATAAAACATATGGAAGTTAGAACAAGATTTGCACCTAGCCCAACGGGGTATATGCATGTAGGGAATATTAGATCAGCGCTATATACATATTTGATAGCTAAGAAACATGAGGGCACATTTATTTTACGTATTGAGGATACAGATCAAAATAGATATGTAGAGGGAGCGGTTGAGAAAATATATAAAGATCTCAAAAGTTTAGGTTTTGTATGGCAAGAAGGTCCAGATGTAGGTGGAGATTATGGACCATATATACAAAGCGAGAGAAAGGCACTTTATATGGAGTATGCAAAGAAACTTATAGAAAGTGGACATGCTTATTATTGTTTTTGCTCACAAGAAAGACTTGATGACCTTAGGAATAAGTACGCGGAAAACAACATGACATTTATGTATGATGGAATTTGCCGAGGGATAGATGATATAGAAGCTGCAGAAAGAATAAAAAATGGAGAAAAGTGTGTTATAAGATTCAAGATGCCAAAGACAGGTACAACAAGTTATGATGATGTTATATATGGTAAACTTACTTTCAAAAACAGTGAACTTGATGATATTATTCTTATAAAATCAGATGGGTTGCCAACATATAATTTTGCAAATGTTGTTGATGATTACACGATGAAAATCAGTCATGTAGTGAGAGGAAATGAATATATATCATCAACACCCAAATATAAGCTTGTTTATGATGCTTTTGGTTTAGAGATGCCAAAAATAGTTCATCTTCCTATGGTAAATAAGCCGGACGGTTCAGGAAGAAAACTTGGTAAACGTGACGGAGATGTTACTTTTGATAGCCTACTTGAAAAAGGATATTTAAAAGAGGCGATTATTAACTTTATGGCATTACTTGGTTGGAGTCCGGGCGGGGAAAATGAAATATTTAGTTTGAAAGAATTAGAAGAAAACTTTAGTATAGATGGTATAAGTAAATCTCCAGCAGTATATGACCAGGTCAAACTTAACTGGATGAATGGACTTTATATAAGAAAAGAAGACATAGAATATATAACAGAACTCAGCATACCATTTATTGTGGATGCAGGGTTTATGACTAAAAGTGAAGCGGAAGAAAATAAAGAATGGATAAAGAAAGTAGTAGGTGCAGTAAGGGGAAATGTAGAGTATTTAGCCCAAATTCCAGAGCATATCGGAATTTTCTTTGGGGAAGGTGTTACACCTGAAAATGATGAGGCGAGAGAAATACTTGTTACAGAGGATGCACCAGTGGTGATTAAAGCGTTTAAAGAAAAACTGGAGAATATATCTGAGGTTAGCGAAGAATTTGTGAAGGGTGTATTTAAAGAAATACAAACTGAAACAGGGATAAAAGGAAAGGGGCTTTATATGACTGTAAGAGTGGTTCTTACAGGACAATGTCATGGACCAGAAATGCCTGAGATATTGAATATATTGGGGAAAGATTTGATGATAAAGAGATTGGGGAAGGTTGTTGAATAGATATTTTGGATGATAAAGATTAGTTAATTACTTTTTTCAAAAAGAGTAACAAAAAATTGCAACACCCCTAGACCCTCAGCGTTGAGGGGAACACTCGCAAACTTAGCTACTCCGCTATCGCGTCACACGCACGGTTGCGAGTAAGGAGCTTGCGCGAATTTATTAAAAGATAAAAGATAAAAGATAAAGGATAAAAGATAAAAGATGAAAGATGAAAGATGAAAGATAAAAGATAAAGGATAAAAGATGAAAGATGAAAGATGAAAGATGAAAGATAAAAGATAAAAGAT
>MGOU01000033.1:0-57752 GCA_001795385.1 Clostridiales bacterium GWD2_32_19 | reverse complement strand
ATAAAAGATAAAAGATAAAAGATAAAAGATAAAAGATAAAAGATAAAAGATAAAAGATAAAAGATAAAAGATAAAAGATAAAAGATAAAGGATAAAGGATAAAAGATGAAAGATGAAAGATGAAAGATGAAAGATATGAAGGAGTGAGAGTATGAGATTGTATAATACATTAACACGAAATATAGAGGAGTTTGTTCCGATAGAAGAGGGCAAGGTGAAGTTGTATACTTGCGGACCTACGGTGTATCATTATGCTCATATAGGGAATTTGCGTACTTATATATTTGAGGATATACTTGAGAAAAGTCTAAAGTATCTAGGATATGAAGTGACTAGAGCTATGAATATAACTGATGTAGGACATATGGATTCAGATGCAGATACGGGTGAGGATAAGATGCTAAAGGGTGCAAAGCGAGAAAAGAAAACTATTCTAGAGATAGCTGAGATGTATACTCAAGCTTTTTTTGCAGATTGTGAAAAACTAAACATAAGAAAACCAGATAACATAGCTAAGGCTACGGACATGGTAGATGAATATATAGAGATGATAGGAGTTCTTGAGCAAAAGGGATACACATATTTCTCAAATGGGAATGTTTATTTTGATATATCAAAGCTTGAAGAATATACAAAATTAACAAATCAAAAAGTGGAAGACTTGCAAGTGGCAGTAAGAGATGACATAGAAGAAGACAAATTTAAGAAAAATCCACTTGATTTTGGACTTTGGTTCACAAAATCAAAGTTTGACAACCAAGAGTTAAAGTGGGATTCACCATGGGGTGTAGGTTATCCAGGTTGGCATATAGAGTGTTCAGCTATTGCAAATAAGTTTTTGGGTGAGTATATAGATATACATTGTGGAGGGGTTGATAATATCTTTCCGCACCACACGAATGAGATAGCACAGTCAGAGACTTACTGGGGACACAAATGGGTTAACTATTGGATGCATTCGGGACACTTAAATGACCAAACAGGTAAAATGAGTAAATCAAAAGGTGAATTCTTGACTGTAGAGCTAATAGAGAATAAAGGCTATAGCGGGCTAGATTATAGATTTTTAGTACTACAATCTCACTATAGAAAGCAGCTAGTATTTTCATACGAAGCTTTGGATGGAGCGAGAGTTGCGTTAACAAAACTAAAAACAAAAATACAAGAAATATTAGAAGATGCATTGACTGAAAATGTAAAAAGTGAAAATATTAAAGAATACATAGGTAAATTTAAAAATTACATAGCAGATGATTTAAATACCGCAAATACAGTTACATTGGTATTTGATGTTATAAAAGATGAAACTTTAAATAGCGCAGAAAAAATTTATTTGATAAATGAAATGGATAAGGTATTATCTCTGGACTTGTTAATATTAGAGGAAAAAGAAGTTTCTGATGAAGAGAGGATTGTCATAGAAAGTTTAATTGAGAAAAGAAATGAAGCAAAGGCAAATAAGGATTATGTATTAGCAGATAATATAAGAGAAGAACTATCTAATATGAATATAGAGATAAAAGATACTAAAGAAGGAAGTATGTGGGAAAAGGTTAGGTAGTAATACAAAATATTTATTAAAAACAATAAAAAATAATAAAAAAAATAAAAAAATATGTAAATACCGTTGACAAATGTCGAAAATTGTTATATTATGATTATGCCACTTAAAAGCCAAACTTATTATCTTTAGTATTGTGTGTGTATAGTAAACGATCACCACAAAAAAAAGAAGTCCGAAAGGACTTCTTTTTTTTGTGTCCCCTCCCTTTGTATAGGGTAAGGGGACTGTTTTTGAAACTACATCTCTTCTGGTGCCTTTATACATAGAAGGTTTAAGCCTTCTCTAAGTACATTTCTGACTGCATTTACTAAGTAAAGTCGAGTGTTTTTAACTTTGGCATCGTCTACTAATATAGCATATTCATTATAAAATTTATTAAATGCTTTACATATTTCAATTAAGTGTCTTGCTATGTACATAGGTTCGTACTTTTCTGCTGAAGATATTATTGAATCTGGAAAACTTGATATTAGCTTTACAAGCTCAAATGAAGTATCGTCTATTAGAAGAGAGAAATCTACATGGGATACATCTATATCTGCTTCATTCTTTCGCATTAAGCTACAGCATCTTGAATGAGTATATTGTACATAAGGGCCTGTTTCACCGTCAAAGCGAAGAGCAGTTTCCCAGCTGAATGTAACATCTTTTCCACTATTATAAAATAAGTTACTGAAAATTATTGCACCTATTCCAACTTGTTCTGCAACTTTTAACTTATTAGAAAGAGCTGGATTTTTTTCTTCTATGATTTTCAATGTCTTTTCTGTAGCTTCGTCAATCCATTCTTCTAAAGTAATTATATTTCCATTTCTAGTAGAAATTTTGCCAGATTCTAAGTTTACTAATCCATGGGCAATGTGAATAAGTTTATTCGCCCAAGTATAGCCGGCTTTCTCTAATGATTTGAAAACCTGATTAAAATGGAGTTTTTGCTCTGAAGCAGTTATATATATACATTTATCAAAGTTAAATTCATTTTTCCTGTATATTGCAGCTGCTAAGTCACGTGTTGCATAAAGACTACTACCATCTTTCTTTAAAACTAGACAAGGTGGAAGGTTATATTCATCAAGTGATATTATTTGCGCGCCTTCGCTTTCAGTTAGAATTCCTTTAGAAGATAAAGTATCAATTAAACTAGAAAGCTTATCCATATAAAAACTTTCACCTATAAAATAGTCCATATGTATATCTAGTTTATCACATAGCATATTAAAATAATCAAGGCTAATATCTTTAAACCAATTCCATATGTCTATTGCCTCTTTATCACCTTTCTCAATTTTTGAGAACCATTCTCGTCCTTGATCATTTAAAGTAGGATCTTTTTCTGCTTCGTCATGGAATTTAATATATAATCTAAGAAGTTCTACTATTCCTTTGTTTTCTACTTCTTCTTTATTACCCCATTTCCTATATGCAACAATAAGTTTACCGAACTGAGTACCCCAATCTCCTAAATGATTTATTCCGATACAATTATATCCTAAAAATTTAAATATTCTATATAAAGAATCGCCAACAACAACATTTTTTATATGTCCAATATGAAATGGTTTGGCAATATTTAAAGAAGCATAATCTATTAATATTACTTGTTTGTTACCAGTTTTTGTAATATCTAAGTAGTTGCCTTCTAATATATTCTTTACATAATTAGCTCTGCCCACAAAAAAATTCAAGTATCCCGCCACAGTCTCGATTTTTTCTATATAGTCTGGTTTTATCATGCTCTGAGAAAGTTCCGTGGCTATAATATTGGGAGCTTTTTTTAATGCTTTAGAAAGTCTAAAACACGGAAAAGCAAAATCGCCTTTGCTTGAGTCGGGAGGTATTTCGATGCTTAATAGTATTTCTTCATAAGATATATCCTTTATGTTTTCAGCAAGTAGGTTTGCAATATTTTCTTTAAAATTCATTGTATCAAATCCTTTCGTGATGAGTAAAATTATATTTTAATCTCTATGGGTTTAATTCCCCGTAGGCTTGTCGCGTTCTTGTCATTGCGAGGAGGTTCTTTCGACGGAGCAATCTCGTTTTTGAAAGATGAGATTGCTTCGCAAAAAAACGCTCGCAATGACAACGTGATACCCAGTCGGCTTGTAACGGGAGATTCATTTAAATGATTATATCAAAAATATCCCCAAAATGCAAGAATGAAAAATTATTCTTGATTTTTAAAATAAAGAAGTGTAAAATAGGGAAGTAATTAATAGTAGAGATAGGAGAGTGGAAATATGTATAACATAGGTATTGACATTGGTGGGAGTAAGATTGCCTTTGGTGTTGTTGATGAAAACGGAAATATAGTTCACAGAACTCAGATATATAATAATGCTAAAATAAATAGTGAAGAGCAGATAAAGAATATTGGAGAAGAGTTGCAAAAGATAATACATGACTACGAGGGGATTAATTCTATAGGTATAGGATTTCCAGGAAAGGTAAATATGAAAGGAGTCATATTAAATGCTCCCAACATATATTTTTCAGACATAGATTTGGCTAAAGAATTATATAAATACACGGAAATACCAATATATGTTGATAATGATGCGAATTGTGCGGCAGTTGCTGAGTATGTTCATGGTAGTCTAAAAGGCACAAGAAATTCTGTATTCATTACACTTGGGACAGGAGTGGGTGGTGGAATAATAATAGGTGGCGAACTGTATAAAGGAATAAATGGTGGAGCTGGAGAGCTAGGGCATCAAGTAATAGTTATGGATGGAAAACAATGTGGCTGTGGAAGACGTGGCTGCTACGAAGCATATGCTTCAACTCATGCGTGGGAAAAAAGAATAATAGAGAATCTGGTGCAAAATAAAACTTCTAAGATATATGAACTGATTAATGGTAACCCAGATGAATTAAATGCAAAAGTAATTTTCAATGCGATAGATATGGGGGATGATTTTGCACAGAAATCTTTTAAAGAACATTTAAGTTATATAGCTGTTGGAATCATAAATTTATTTGAAATTCTAGAGCCAGATGTAATATCGATAGGTGGGGGAATAACAGCTGTAAAAGAAAAGTTGTTAAATCCACTTTTAGAAGAAATAGAATTTCAAATGAAAAAGTGTATATTTCCTCTAGGTGACACGAAAATAAGGATAGCAGAACTAGGAAATGATGCGGGGATAATAGGCGCAGCAGAATTATATAGATTTAAATAAATATCTGATGCTTAATCTGTTCATATTTAAAAGGAAGCTTTAATATAATAAATATAAAATTATAACAGTAGCAGAAAGGAAGAGACCATGAATAAAAATGATATTATAGAACAATTAAAAGAAAGAATTGATACAAGAAATATATTTATAGATGAGATATTAGCAAAACATACCACATACAAAATAGGTGGAGCTGCAGATATATTTGTAGTACCTCAAAATAAGGATGAATTGATTCATAGTGTTAAGGTGTGTAGAGAAAATAATGTGGAACATGTGATTTTAGGTAAAGGAAGCAATGTGCTAGTAGCAGATGATGGTTTTAGAGGAGTAGTAATAAATACAGGAGATAATTTATCAAAGATAGAAATAAACGATGATGAAATATATGCAGAGGCAGGTGCAGGACTAATAAGCGTGTCATATAAAGCCTATGATAGCTCTTTGGTAGGGCTTGAATTTGCTTGCGGTATACCTGGGACTATTGGTGGGGCTATATGTATGAATGCAGGGGCATATGGTGGAGATATGAAGCAAGTAGTTACAGAAGTAGAGGTAATAGACGAGAAAAATGAAATCCGTATAATAAATAATGACGAAATGAAATTTGCATATAGGCATAGTATAGTTCAGGAAAAAGATTATATTGTGTTGTCAGTTAAAATGAAACTTATGAAAGGAAATAAAGAAGAGATAAAGGAAATAAGAGAAAGGCTAAAAACTCATAGGATTAATGGTCAACCACTTGATATGCCAAATGCGGGAAGCGTATTTATAAGACCTGATGGCTACTATCCGGGGAAGATGATAGAGGATTTAGGGTTAAAAGGATATACAATAGGAGGGGCACAAGTATCTGAAAAACATGCTAACTTTATTGTTAATATTGGTAATGCAAAGGCTACTGATGTATTAGAACTTATTGAATATGTGAATAATGAATTACAAAAGGGATATGGAATGAGATTGGGAGTAGAAATAAAAAAATTAGGCATATGTGAAAAATAATATAAAGTAGTTGACAAATATTGAAAAACGTAATATAACTAGAACATCTTATTAACAGGCAAATATATCATACAATAAAGCCGCAATTTACAAATGTTGCGTTTTTTATTGTAGTTTGACTTTACTAATTAATATAAAATATGTATAATATATTTGTATTAAAATAAAATAGATATCAGGGCATAAGATATCGATAAGAAAGGAATGAATAATATTGGAAAAACTAATTATTGAGGGTGGAAGAAGACTTGTAGGAGAAATAAATGTAAATGGTGGTAAAAATGCAGCTGTTGCTATAATACCTGCAGTGCTTTTAGCGAGTGATGAAACTGAGATAAAAAATTTACCTCATATAAGTGACACTAGATTACTTGTGGATATATTAAAAAAGATGGGTGTTAAGTGTGAATTTATAGGGGATGTTTTAAGAGTAAACAATACTCAAGTAAATGATTATAAATTTGATTTTGATGAAGTAAGTAAAATGAGAGCATCATATTATTTCATAGGTGCATTGCTTGGAAAGTATAAAAAAGCAGAGTTACCATTGCCTGGTGGATGTAATCTTGGGAGTAGGCCTATAGATCAGCATATAAAAGCATTTGAATTATTGGGTGCAACGGTAAAAATAGAACATGGAATAATAAAAGTTGAGGCAGAAAAGCTAGTCGGTACTAAAATATATTTGGATGTTGTTAGTGTAGGTGCAACTATAAATACGATGCTCGCAGCAGTTTTGGCTGAAGGTGAAACAATAATAGAGAATGCAGCAAAGGAACCGCATGTTGTTGATTTAGCTGATTTTTTAAATAAAATGGGTGCAAAAGTACAGGGAGCAGGAACTGATGTAATAGTGATTGAAGGGGTAGAAAAACTAGGTGGATGTACTCATGTGGTAATACCTGATCAAATCGAGGCAGGCACATATATGATTGCGGCAGCTATAACTAAAGGTGATGTAGCTATAAAAAATGTAGATCCAAAACATATGGAATCAATAACTGCGAAACTAAAAGAGGCAAATGTAGAAATAATAGAAATAGGAAATACTATAAGGATAGTGGGAAACGGTGAATTAACAGGCATGAACGTAAAAACCTTGCCATATCCAGGTTTTCCAACAGACATGCAGTCTCAGATGGGGGCACTCTTATCTATAGCAAATGGTACTAGTATGATAACTGAAACCATATGGGCAAACCGATTTAGATATACAGATGAGTTAAACAGAATGGGAGCGAATATAAAATCAGAAGGAAGTGTAGCAGTTATAAAAGGAGTAGATAAACTTACAGGTGCAAAAGTAACTGCTCCTGACTTAAGAGGTGGAGTAGCTCTTGTACTTGCCGGACTTGTAGCAGAAGGAACAACAGAAATAACAGGAATAGAACATATAGATAGAGGGTATGAAGAGATAGAAGAGAAACTAAATGGTCTTGGAGCGAATATAAAGAGGATAAATGAATGAAAATAACAATAATATCAGTTGGTAGGATAAAAGAGAAATATTTTGAAGATGCAATAAGTGAATATACAAAGCGACTGAGCAAATACTGTAGCCTTGATTTTGTAGAAGTACCAGATGAGAAGGCGCCAGAGAGCATGAGTGGAAAAGAAGAAGAAGGAGTAAAAGAAAAAGAGGGCGAGAGAATACTAAAAAACATAAGAGATAAACAGTATGTTATAGCACTCGAAATAAAAGGTCAACAAAAAACATCAGAAGAATTATCAGGACTTGTTGAAAATTTATCTGTACAGGGAAAAAGTGATTTAGCATTTGTAATAGGTGGTTCGCTAGGTATATCAAAAGAAGTGCTAGCTAGGGCTGACTATAATCTGAGCTTTTCGAGGATGACTTTTCCACATCAACTGATGAAATTGATATTGGTTGAGCAGATTTATAGAAGTTTTAGGATTATAAAAGGTGAACCGTATCATAAGTGAAAGGATGATGACAAAATGAGTAAAGGGTTACAAATTAACAAAAGTATTATGACATTAGCGTTAATGGGATTAGCAGTTGTAGCAATATCAACAGGTTGTGCAAATAATGATAAAATCACCACAAATGTTCCTTCTGTAGAACAAAACAATGAAAAAATATCTAGTGAAAATAAAAAGGTATCTAGTGATAATGAAAAAGTGAAAGAAATAGTAAGTGTGCAAAAAGAAGATGTTGTTTGTAAAGACTTTGGTGGAGAAAATCACAGTGTTTTAATAGAAACTCCAGTTATAAATGTAGATAAGGATGGAGCAAAAGAAATTAATTCAGAGTTTGCTAAATTTACAGATGAACTTAAAAAAGAATTACTAGTAAGCGAAGGTAATTATCGCTCTGATGTAAAAGTAGAGTGGTTTGAAGATAAAGATATAATTACTGTGCTTCGTAGATGTGATGGAGTTGAATATGGTGGAGTATTACTTACAATATATGATATTGAAAACGATAGAAGAGCTACAAATGAGGATTTATTAAAACTATATGATTATGATTATGATAGACTTGTTATGGCTATACAAGCTTATGAGAAAGAGTACTTGTATGGAGGAGATACCAGTGGAAAGGAAACTGAAAAATTTATAAACAATATTTTAATAGATACAAGAGATAATAATGGTATGATAAATGGAAAGAAGTATGAAGAAATAGAGAAGTTAGAGTTAAAGGACAAACAAAAAATAATAATTGAAAATATTAATAAATTAAGGCTTTATATAAATAAAGATAATAAGCTTGTGTTGATATGGAGTGAACCTAATTTTGGAATAGATAAAGAATTAGTTATAGAATAATTAATAGGGTAGTGAGGATAAAGGGTGTTTAATAGACATCCTTTATTGTTTTTACAAAAAATGTTTACAATTACATAAGTAAAATGATATAATTATTTAAATTATGTAATAGACGAAGAATAAAAATTTTTTGTAGGGCTGGTACTAATGTATAAGTCTTTGCAAATGAGATAAGGAACATAATATGAAAAACATAGAAATAATACAAGGGACAATTGAAAGTGTGATATTTAAAAATGATGAGAATGGATATGCTGTATGCAGACTTTTATGTGATGGAGTAAAAGACAGTATTATTTGTGTTGGAAATATAGCAGATGTAACGCTTGGAGAAACAGTAGAAGTAGAGGGATGCTATGATGAACATGGGAAATATGGCAGTCAATTTAAGGTATCAAACTATAAAAAGACGATTCCGAGTTCGAAACAAGGTATGGTTAAATACCTGGGGTCTGGTATTATAACTGGGATAGGAGAGAGGCTGGCGGAGAGGATAGTTGAGAAGTTTGGAGATGAAACATTCCTCGTGATAGAGTCTGATTATCTAAAATTATCAACGGTGAAAGGTATTAGCCTTGTGAAGGCTAAGGAGATAAGTATTATTTTTGCAAAGCAAAAAGAGGTTAGAGAGGTAATAATGTATTTGTCAAGGTATGATATTAGTACTAATATGGCTATAAAAATACATGAAATATATAAAGAAAACACTATAAAAATCATAGAGAAAAACCCATATTCTCTTATAAAGGATATACGGGGTATTGGATTTATGCAGGCAGATGGTATAGCTCAGAAAATGGGTATAGTAAGTAATGATGTAAATAGGGTAGCGGCATGCATTATATATACATTATCGGATGTCACAATGAGTGGACATACATTTTTACCAAGGGCAGATGTAGTTGAAATAGTGACCAATACTTTGATGGTAGATAGTAATTTAATTGACAATGCATTGATGAATTTACATATAAAAAGAGAAATATATACGGACACTATCTATGGTGAAAAAGTAGTGTATCTTGAATGGCTTTATGCTGCAGAATGTGTAGTTGCCAGTAAAATAAAGGAATTATCAGGTGAAGAAAAAGGGATAGATGAGAAGGCAATAGATAAAAAGATAGAGGTGCTTGAAAAAAGCAAAAACATAAAATTAGCACACAAGCAAAAACAAGCGATACATGAGGTCGTGAAAAATAAAGTAACTGTAATAACAGGAGGACCAGGGACAGGGAAAACTACTCTTATAAATTTCGTAATAGATATATTACATGAAGGAAATAAAGTAGTGGTTCTTACGGCACCTACTGGAAGGGCAGCAAAAAGGATGACAGAAGCTACGGGGATAGATTCGCAAACAATACATAGATTGCTTGAAGTAAAAGTAATAGACGAAGATAGGGAATACCAAAAGTTTCAAAGATGTGAAACTAATCCTATTGAGGCAGATGTAGTCATAGTTGATGAAGTGTCTATGCTAGATATATACATAGCGAGTAGTTTGCTTCGCGCAGTCATGGGTGGGAGTAAAGTAATATTTGTCGGAGATCACAATCAACTTCCACCAGTGGGTCCAGGGAACTTTCTAAAGGATCTCATAAATAGTGGGGCGGTACCTGTAGTAGAGCTTAAAGAAATATTTAGACAGTCGCAAGACAGCCATATCGCTATCTATGCACGAGATGTGAACGAAGGCAATCATCTCTGTATTACTGAAAAATCTACAGATTTCTTTTTTGTAAAAAGAAACACAAGTGACGGGGTAATTCAAATGATGAAGGAACTTATAGAAAAGAGGTTACCATCCCATTTGGGTTGTGAGACAAAAGATATACAAATACTGACTCCAATGAAAAAAGGATATTTAGGTACGGAAAATTTAAACATGGTATTTCAGGATGTGGCAAATCCTAAGGATAAGGATAAAAAAGAAAAAGAGTTTTTAAAAAAGAAGTTCCGTGCTGGAGACGAAGTAATGCAAATAAAGAATAATTATAAACTAGAATGGGAGAAATTTGGCAATGAGGGTAAAGTGATAAAAGGAGAAGGTGTATTTAACGGGGAGCAGGGTGAAATACTAGACATAAACGAAGATGGAAGCGTAAAGATACTATTTGATGACAATAAAATAGCGGATTACTCAGGAATGAGTATGGATGAGATAGAGTTATCATATGCCATGACAATACATAAATCACAAGGAAGTGAGTATCCAGTCGTTATAATACCACTTTTATCAGGACCGGATGTTTTGTTCACTAGAAATTTATTATACACAGCGATTACGAGGGCAAAAAGAATGTTGGTTATAGTGGGTAGTATTGAAGCAATGAATAGAATGATAGATAACAATAAAATAGAGAATAGAAACTCGGGATTGTGTGAGAGATTGGGGAGATAGGACATCAAGAACCGGCAGACAGTGCGAAATTATAAATTATTATATCGCAAAAGGGACTGTAAAATAAAGTGTGTAAAATACTTCTAACTTGGCAATTATAAAAATAAAATCCATTTGATTATGGTCTATTTTACTTTCAACATATCGTGACATTACAATTCCCCCAGATGGTTTATTTTATATGATAATTATACCATACAACACCTATATTTAAAAGGGTTCCCTGCTTTTTTGGAGGAATTTGTGAAAAATTCATGAGGTTTGTTTTCGCACAGTCTGCTGTCCCTAAGCATCTCGCAAAAGATTTTTTCGAAAATCTATTGCAGAAAATATAGAAATCTGTTAAAATCAAAATAGGTATAGGCGTAAAACCGCATATTTGCGGCATGTTTTCGCAAAACGATTTCGTACATATACAACACAAAAAAATATATTTAATGGGGGTTACTTATGAGAAAAATGTACGATACTAAAAGAAATACTAAGAAAGGCTTTACATTACTTGAGTTACTAGCAGTTTTAGTAATTCTAGCGGCACTAGCAACAATAGCAATACCGATATTCATAAACAAAAGTGGAACATCAAAACAAATAGCACATAATGAAAATGTAGGGACACTCCAATCACAAGCAAATGCCTATTTATTGTCACTAGATACAATGCCAGCGACTGGAGAAGAGCTGATAGATGATTTAGAAACAAAGGGGTACATAAAAGAAATACCTACAAACCCACTAACAGGTAACAAGGACTATAGTGTGATATATAATGTAACAAACGGAACAGTAACAGTAACTCCAATAAGGGAGGCAGTAACAGGTGTAGTCAGTGGTGTCTCAACTGAAGGGAGCTCTGAATATGATGCTGTAATGGGGTGCAATAAACCGAAACTAGTCGCAGGAATGACAGCATTAAACTTCAATGGAACAGATTTTATAAATGCCACAGCACAGGAAATAACCGACAAAACATGGTATAACTACAGAGCAGACCTAGATCAAAGTATAGCAGACAGAGTAGCCAATGAAAAATGGGCAAATGCAAAGCTAGCAGATGGAAGTCTATTTGTATGGATTCCAAGATACACATATAACATATTAGAAAATAGTGGAACGAGTAAAATATGGATAAAATATAGCAATGGCACAACAGATGATACAAGTTTAAACGCATCAAATGCAAATACACCATATAAAGTACATCCAGCGTTTAACTTCGGAGGAGCGCAGCTAACAGGAATCTGGGTAGCAAAATATGAGGCAAGTAGTAACGGAGGGCTAGTACAAGTAAAACCAGGAATAGCAAGCTGGAGAACTATAAGTGTAGATGCAATACATACAGCATGTAGAGCAATGCAGACAACAAATAGTGCGACATATGGAATAAGTAGTGATACAGCAGTAGTGGACACACACATGATGAAAAACAGCGAATGGGGAGCAGTAGCATACCTAACAGAAGCAATAAGAGATAGAGATGAAATCGGAATCAACGATAATGTTAGTTATTATACAGGCGGAAGTAGTACAGTAGCAACAGTATATACAAGCGTAACAAATAAGGAAATGAGCACAACAGGAAACGCATATGGAATATATGACTTAAATGGTGGAGCATGGGAGTATGTAGCAAGTTACGTAGCAAACGGAAATGGAAATCTAGCAACATATGGAAATAGCTTAGTAACAGCGGCAGTAAAATACAAAGATGCTCTGACACTATCACCAGTAAACACAGACTTAGGGCAATCAGGAAACTATACATATACAGGAACAACGTTATTACAAACAGATGGAATGGCATTACATGAAGTAATGAGTTCTTACTTAGGGACAAGTACATTCCAAGGATATGCAGATTACCAAGATTTTCCATATAGCACGTATCCGTTTTTCGTTCGCGGTGGTCGCTACGGTGATGGTGCTGGTGCGGGGGCGTTCGCGGGTAGCGACATCGTTGGCTCTGCTGTCAGTCTCGTATCTTTCCGGCCCGTTCTGTGTGGGCTTAATTAAAACTGCTAACTTGCGACGGACAGATTTGAGTGGGGTAGTGACATAAGCGGCGTAAAAAATATAAGGGATGATGGAGGTGCGATAATAGTTGGCAAGAAGCAAAATAGACTCATTTGTACTTTATCAAAAACAGGCAGACCTACAGGAGTATGCATACAACTTATTTGTAAAATACCCCAAATCAGAAAAACAAGGGCTAATCCAAGATATGAAAAGGAATATACATACGGGGATAAAAATAACGGTATATATCACAAAGTAATTATATGGAGTGGTCAAGAAGGCTTGTTGAGATTGGAAACATCATAGGTGGAATAGAGAAAGTATTATGCCAAAAAGAGTAGGAAGCATGTTTGACGATAAGCTAACTTTTACAAAGCTACTACAAGCACATAAAAGAGCAAGAAAAGGGAAAAGATTTAAACGTGAAGTCATAAAATTTGAAATAGACTTGGAAAATAATATATTAAATATTGGCAGAGAATTAAAGAAAGGCATATACAAAATAGGAGAATACAAACAATTTAAAGTTTTCGAACCAAAAGAGAGACTGATAAAAACGCTACCATATAAGGATAGAGTAGTGCATCAATGGTACATAGAAGAGTTTATAAAACCATACCTTGTGCCAGTGCTAATAAAAGATACATACGCTTGTATAGAAGGAAAAGGAACGTATAAAGCAGTCAAACAAGTCGGACAATATATGAGAGAAGCGGGCAAAAATTAGGGAAATGACTATTACATTTTGAAATGTGACGTAAGAAAATACTTTTTTAATATAAATAATGATATAATATATAGACTAATTAGCAGAAAAATAAAAGATAAAAAAGTACTAGAGCTTACAAAAGAATTTATATATCACAATGAAGATAGTGTAGGAGTACCTATAGGAAACTATACATCACAATATTATGCCAATATATATTTAAATGAGCTAGATAAGTACGTAAAACACGAGCTCAAGCTTAAATATTTCGTGAGGTATATGGATGACTGGGTCATACTATTTAAGACAAAAGAAGAAGCAAAAGAAGCTTTACAGAAGATAACAATCTTTTTAAGAGAAGAGCTGAAGCTAGAGCTAAACAGTAAAACAAACTATTTTCAGGTGAACCAAGGTGCTAGCTTTTGCGGATACCGAATATGGCCAACACATATGCTACTCAGAGACCAAAGTAAAAAAAGAATGAAGAGAAGAATGAAAATATTTCAAAAATTATACAGAGATAATAGAATAACAATAGAAGAAATAACAAAAAGCGTAATGAGCTGGTGGGGACATGTCATCCATTGTAATAGTCATATGCTAATATGCAGAATATTTGATCAGTACAGGTTTAGTAGAAGTAAATAAGGTATTTATGCAACAAAACATAAATATAGGGATAAGGTTGAAAGCACGAATCCGTTTTTCATTCGCGGTGGTAACTACAGTAATGGTACTAATGCGGGGGCGTTCGCGGGTAACAACAACAATGGCAATGCTAACAGTAACAAATCTTTCCGGCCCGTTCTGTGTGGGCTCTGGTGCAATAAACAAGTGAGAGGTTATTGTTCACGGACAATACCGAGTACATCGCACCAAAGGAACCTTATTCCTACCTTTTGAAACATATTGGTGAAAACATAAACAGCAAGTCCTTGCTAGTAGCAATATGCGAATGTAAGGGCTTGCGCTTTTATAGGAGGAACTATTTATGTTAGCAATAGAAACAAAAAACTTACAAAAGTATTATGGTGTAAATAAAATTTTAAGTGATGTATCATTTCAAATTAATGAGAAGGAAAAGGTAGGGTTTGTAGGACAAAATGGTTGCGGAAAAACAACGCTGTTTAAGATGATAACGGGGATTGAAGATTATAAAGATGGAAATTTAATTATAAAGAAAGGACTAACAGTTGGGTATTTAGATCAGATTCCAAATTATGATGAGAATTATAAAGTGATAGATGTTTTAAACATGGCTTTTTTATATGTTCATAAACTTAATAAACAGATGAAGCAAATTGAGCATGAAATGTCTGTACTTAAAGATAAAGAACTAGAAATAGCAATCAAAAAATATGCAGATATTCAAAATAACTTTGAAGCTAAGGATGGGTATAAAACAGAAGAAAGCATAGCACGAGTGTGTAATGGCTTGGGTTTTGATGAGGTATTTATAAATAAAAATTTTCATACTTTAAGTGGAGGTGAAAAGACGAAAGTAATTTTAGCGAAGATATTACTGGAGGCTCCAGATATATTACTACTCGATGAGCCGACTAATCACCTTGATATAGAAGCTGTTGAATGGCTAGAAGATTTTATGAAAGAGTACAGAGGTACGGTTTTAATTATTTCGCATGATAGATATTTTTTAGATAGAGTTATAGAAAAAGTAATAGAGGTTGACCAAGGAAAGGCTGATACATATTATGGTAACTATACTTATTATACAGAAGAAAAGGAAAGAAGACTACTTGCACAGATTACGATGTATACTAATCAACAAAAAGAAATAGGTCAAATGGAAGATGCGGTACATAGGTTTAAAGATTGGGGCGCAAGAACTGGCGGAGATGCGATGTTTAAGAAAATGCGTAACATGGAAAAACGAATTGAAAGAATGGATAAAACAGAAAAACCTATGCTTGTACAAAAAAAGATGAAACTAGTACTTAATGAAGCTACAAGGACGGGTAATGAAGTATTAGAGAT
This sequence comes from Clostridiales bacterium GWD2_32_19, assembly GCA_001795385.1. Classification (GTDB taxonomy): domain Bacteria; phylum Bacillota; class Clostridia; order Lachnospirales; family UBA12420; genus UBA12420. The sequence goes on along the minus strand of MGOU01000033.1, from coordinate 42,084 downwards.
AAAGGATTATGGAAAGAGTTTTTACGATAAGCAGTTATTTAAAAATGCAAACTTAAAACTGATGTATTTAGATAGTGCGGTTATAATAGGTGGAAATGGTTGTGGAAAATCGACAATAGTAAAAAGTATACTAAATGAATATATAGAAAAATTGGACGATACAAAAAGAAGAGATTTTCCATATATACAGGATTTAGATTTATATAAAAAAGACTTTGGGACAATAAAACTTGGCTCCAATATAAAACTTGCGTATTTGGATCAAAGTATAAATTTTGCCTGCGAAGAACATACTGTACTCGAAGAGTTTAGGGAAAATATATACATAGGTGAAAAAGAAGCCAGAAATACACTGGCCAAATTTCTGTTTTGTGGTGACGATGTATTTAAAAAGGTCAAGAGCCTTTCGGGAGGAGAAAAGACAAGGCTAAGACTTGGTCAACTTATACAGCAAGATATAAATTTTTTAGTGCTCGATGAGCCAACAAATCACCTAGATATTGATTCAAAACAAGTTTTAGAGGAAACACTTACAGAATTTGAGGGGACCATATTCTTTATATCTCATGATCGATATTTTATAAATAAAATAGCAAATAAAATATTTGAAGTAAAGGATAAAGAGATAAATTGCTATAATGGGAATTATGATTACTATAAAGTAGAGAAGGCAAAACTTAAAAAAATAGAACCATTGCAGGTGTCCAAAAATCAGAAGGAGCAGAAAGATAAGAAATCTTATAATGCTGCGATAGAAGAACGGACGAAAGCAACAAAAAAACAGACCCTTGAAGTGAAAATATATGGACTAGAAAAACAAATAGAAGATATTGATAAAGAAGCTCATAAAGATGGAAATGAATATGAAAAAGTGAAAGAATTATTTGAGTTGAAAGAAAAAATTAAAATTCAGTTAGATGATTTAATGCTAGAATGGTTAAACTATTAATAATAAGTAAAATTATTTTTCCATATTCACTTGCAAAAATTGTAAAATAATGTTATAATAAAAAAATCGTGCGTGAATCGGATAGAAAGTGGTCACAAGTATAGTGTGATTTTGGAGGAGTTAGGGGTTTTATTTAGAAGCCCCATGGATGATACCGGTTATGGTAGGTTCACAGTATTATGTAATAATGCTATGAACAACGCTAGTTTTCTGAAACAAAATTTGTTAAGAAAATAAATTAGCTAATATTCCGATCGTGGCGAAAAATAAAACGATATGAGATATATACTCATTATCAAACTTAATGAATCTGAGGAGATAGAAAAATGGAATCAAAAAGAATTGAAGAATTAGGATGTTCGGAAGAAATAATGAGAGCAATAAAGGAGATGGGGTTTGAAGCAATGACTCCAATACAATCTCTTGCAATACCGTTAGGAATGGAAGGTAAAGATGTTGTAGGACAAGCACAAACAGGAACTGGAAAGACAGCAGCATTTGGTATACCTATTATAGAAAAGATAGATGTAAAATTGGACAAAACACAAGCATTAGTGTTATGCCCTACTAGAGAGTTAGCAGTACAAGTTGCAGAAGAAATAATTAGAATTGCAAAATACAAAGAGGGTGTGAATGTTTTACCTATATTTGGTGGGCAACCAATAGATAGACAAATTAAGGGGTTAAAAAAAGGTGTACAAATAGTTATAGGTACTCCAGGAAGAATAATGGATCATTTAAGAAGAAAAACACTTAAATTTGATAATCTGTCTATGTTTGTACTTGATGAAGCAGATGAAATGTTGAAAATGGGATTTAGAGAAGATATAGAAGAAATATTAAAGGGTGCAAAACCTGAAAGACAAACTATGCTTTTCTCTGCTACTATGCCAAAGATGATAATGGATATAATACACAAATATCAAAAAAATCCACAAATCGTTAGAATAGAACATAAGGAACTTACAGCGCCAAATACAGAACAAAGATATGTAGAAGTAAAGGAAAGAGATAAAGTAGAAGTACTTACTAGACTTATAGACATGTACAATCCTAAACTTTCTATGGTTTTCTGTAATACAAAAAGAAAAGTTGATGATGTTACTGAGCAAATTCAATCAAGAGGATATATGGCTGATAAAATTCATGGAGATATGAAACAAGAATTAAGAAGCAATATATTAAAGAAGTTTAAGAGAGGTACGATTGAAATACTAGTTGCTACGGATGTTGCAGCACGGGGACTTGATATAGATGAAGTTGAGGCGGTTTTCAATTTTGACATGCCTACACATGAAGAATTTTATGTTCATAGAATAGGTAGAACGGGTCGTGCAGGTAGAGAAGGGAAATCATTTTCTTTAGTAACATCAAGCGAGTTTAACTCACTTAGAAGTATTATGAAATATACAAATAAGAAAATAGAAAGTCACAAAATCCCTACTGCAGGTGATGTTGAAAACTTGAAAACTGAAGCTTTCTTAATTGAATTAAAAGAAAAAGTAGACACTGAAAATTTAGAAAAATATATCAAAATTATTGAAGGTCTTATAGAAGATAATTACGCTGCAACTGAAATAGCTGCTGCATTATTATCTATGAAATTAGAACTTCCGATAACAAATAAAGACATTGAAACGCTATCGACTTTTAATGAAATGTCAGGTGCAAGAGACTCTAGAGATTCAAGAGACATGGCAAGACTGTTTGTAAACATAGGAAGAAATAAAGGCATTACTCCAAAAGATGTTGTAGGTGCAATAGCTGATAAAGCAAAAATACAAGGAAAGTTTATTGGAGCGATTGATATACATGAAAACTATACATTTATTGAAGTACCTGGAAAATATGCAGATCAAGTAATTGAAATAATGCAAGGAAATACAATAAAAGGTGCTATGATAAATATTGAAAAGTCAAATGGGAAAGATCAAGGCAAAAAAAGAGGTAACCGTACTTATGATAGCAGAAGTAAAAGTGGCAGTGAAAGTAGGGGACCAAGAAGAGAAGATAGCAGAAGATGGACAAATAAAAAATAATAATACTGCAAATTAATGTATAATCCTGAAGATATGTGAGATAATTATATACATAGATATCATATTTTTAGGAGGGGCATATGAATAAAAAAATATTACTTTTAGGAATTTTAACAGGTTTAGTTTTTTTAACAGTAGCGTGTACTAAGGCTACTGAGGATCAAACAGGGCAGGACGATGGTGGAGAAACTACACAAGTTATTTTCGAAAAGCTTGAAACTGTTCCAACAGAATTAAAATCATCAATAGTAGATGTACAAAAGATGAAAGGCTATGGAGTAATAAAGTCTGATGGCGAGGAAAAGAATATTTTTATAGGACTTGGAGAAAAACCAACAGATGGGTATAGCGTAGATGTGAAATCTGTTTTGGAGTCAGATGACAAGGTTGTTATAGAAATAGATGAAATAAAACCTGCTGCTGATGCAAAAGTTACTACAGGCAAGACATATCCTTATATTATATTAAAGGTAAGCACAACTATGGATACTTTTGAAGTAATAGATACAAAAGGAGAAAAGTTTAAAGATGTAATAGATGAAACATCTGGAACTACTGAAGATACAACAGAAGAAACAAATGAAAAGACAACTGAAAAAACAACAGAAGATAAAGCTAAAACTGAATAATAAATATATAGTATACTAAATTTAAAGGAATTAAGCATTTGCTTGATTCCTTTAAATTTAGTATACTATATATTGGTGTTTACAACCCTGTCGACTCGCCACAGGGTAATCTCTCAGGGTCAATTTCCAGCAACTCTGCTGCGTGCTAAATTTGTCATTGCGAGGAACGAAGCAATCCCATTATTAAAAAGACAAAAGAGAGATTGCTTCGTTCCTCGCAATGACAACATGATACCCCGTCAGCTTGCTACGGGGAGGTTCATTCTCTTTGGGTTTACAACCCCGTCGGCTCTAGTATTTGTCCCTTCTCCCTTTGTTGTAGGGAGAAAAGAAAGACAATGACCTCTGAACTGTAACCAATTTATTTTTTATTTTTTATTTTTATATTGATAAAAACAGGATGTTAGTTTATAATAAAGATAAGACTTGAGTGCAATAATTGAGATAACGGGTCAAGTAAAGTTATAATAGATCTCGGTGCTCATCTGCACAGCGAAAGGATGGATAAATATATGTTTTTCACTAAGAATATTGGGATAGATTTGGGAACAGCAAATACACTTGTATATTTAGACGGGAAAGGAATTGTTATAAACGAACCGTCAGTTGTAGCAATGGATTTAAACACAAAAGAGGTAAAGGCAGTAGGACTTGAGGCTAAAAACATGATTGGTAGAACACCAGGTAATATAGTTGCGATAAGACCAATGAAAGATGGGGTTATTGCTGATTTTGATACGACGCAAGCAATGCTACAATATTTTATAAATAAAGCATATAAGAGAAATATTTTCACGGCAAAGCCGAGAGTAATAGTATGTATACCTTATGGGGTAACTGAGGTAGAAAAAAGAGCTGTTATAGAAGCTACAATACAAGCAGGTGGAAATGAAAGATCTACTTATCTTATTGAAGAACCAATGGCAGCAGCAATAGGGGCAGGACTCCCAGTAGCACTTCCAATAGGTAGTATGATTGTTGATATAGGTGGAGGTACTTGTGAAGTTGCAGTTATATCGTTAGGTGGCATAGTAACAAGTAAATCACTTAGAATAGCTGGAGATGCTCTTGACGAGAACATAATAAATCATATTAAAAAAGAACACAACCTAATGATTGGTTATAGAACAGCAGAGGAAATAAAGTTAGAAATAGGGGCAGCATACATTGAATCTGATGATGAAAATTATACTAAAACGATAAAGGGTAGAGATCTTATCACTGGACTTCCAAAAACGATAACGATATCGTCAGCAGAAGTAAGTAGAGCGTTAAAAGATTCTGTGAATGCAATAGTGGACTGTATAAAGGCAACATTAGAAAAAACACCACCAGAACTATCAGCAGATGTAATGGTAAATGGAATTACGCTTGCAGGTGGAGGGGCTCTGCTTAGAAATTTAGATAAACTTATAAGCAAAGAAACTGACATGCCAGTGTATGTGGCAAATGATCCATTGACATGTGTTGCGAGGGGTACAGGAATGACACTCGAACATATTGAAAATCTAAAGACGGTACTTATTTCTCCTAGGAGATAGTGGGGCAGCACTTCATGACATAACGCAAAGGATGATGAAGGTGTATAAAAATAAAAAGAGTCATACTGGAAAATATATAGTAGGGGTAACAATTATATTAATAATAACGATAGTGATAACGGCTGAAAAAGCAAATTTTGCAACAAACATTACTTCTTATATAACAACACCAGTATACGGACTATTTAATGGCATAAATAGTCTTATTGGTGGTTCATTTAACTATATAGTAAGGATAGGAACACTTGAAGTTGATAATGAAAGATTATTAAAAGAAAATGAAAAACTTAAATATGATAATTTTATACTAAATGAATTTAAAGAAGAAAACAAAGAACTTAGAAATCTCATGGAAATGTCAGAAAGGAATCTTTATTCTGTCGTAACTGGAGCAGAAGTTGTCGGGGTCGATTCAAGTAGCTATAGTAAGATTTTTATTATAGATAAAGGTAGGAATAATGGAGTTAATGAAAATATGGTAGTAATAAATTATGATGGGCTTGTAGGAAAGGTAATAGAAGTAAATGACCTTTCTTCAAAAGTTATGACTATTGCTGATGAAAAAATCGCAGTTAGTTGCATGTTACAAAGAAGTAAAGAGCAGGTCATACTTAAAGGTGCTAATTTGCAGGATAATGGGGAAGTGTGCAAGCTTGATTACATAACGACTGATACAGATATTATTGAAGGTGAAGATATAGTTACTTCCAATATTAGTGATATTTATCCAGAAGGAATACCGGTGGGAAAAGTGACAAATATACAAACGGATTCATCAAATCTAGTAAGACAAGTATATGTTAAGCCAAATGTTAATTTTAAAAGGATAAATGATGTGTTGCTTATAAAGAATAAAGAATAATACGGATAATAGCGGATGGGGATTTAAAATATACTGTTAACTAGTTTGGAGTTGATTTCTTGAATAATACAATAAAAATAATAATAGGGTTATTTATATTTGCAATAATAAATACAATTTATATAAGATATTTTAGTATAATGGGCATTATGCCAAATATAAGCGCTATAGTTGTTGTATTTATTGGACTGAATATGGGCATGGAAAAGGGAGCTTATTACGGTCTATATTTGGGACTTTTAAATGACTTGCTTATAGGAATAAGCTTAGGGCTTAGTGCTCTTATTTACATGTATATTGGTTATATTTCAGGTGCACTCGCAAAAAAAATGTATAATGAAAACATATTTATATCTACACTTGCAGTAATGCTAGCAGATATTTTTTATAATGTAATAATATACTGTACGCACTATTTACCTAAAGAATATGAATTTATAAAATATTGTATGAGAATTTTATTACCGGAAGCAATATACACCTTAGGATTATTTTTAATTATTAATGCATTAATGATTTTAATTAGAAGACAAATGAATCGAGGATTCTAAGCAAAGAACAAAGAACAAAGTACAAAGAACAAAGTGTAGGTAATAAATAATAGATAATAAAGCAAAAAGCAAAAACGACAAAGAGAAGAGTATAGAGCGGGAAAAACGAAGAACAAAACTTGTACTTTGTTATTTGTTCTTTGTACTTTACATACGCGAACGGAGTGGAAAGCATATGGAGCAGAATATAAAAAAAATACTATCTAATAGGATATATACCTTTTTACTTGTAGTATTTTTAGGTTTTTTAATTATAACTGCAAGATTATTCACATTACAAATTGTAAAAGGTGAAGAAAATGCAAAAAAATTTGAAGTTAGTATTACAAGAGAGATACCAATAAAATCTGCCAGAGGTTCTATATATGATAGGAACGGTGTACCTATAGCAGATAATAGGATAGTTTATAATGTTAAGTTTGATAGCAGTAATATATCAAAGAAAATTAATGAAGAACTTCTAAGTCTGATAAGAGTTTTAGAAGAAAACGAGCATGCAATAGATGATACTATGCCAATAACAATAGAAAAACCATATAAATTTTTATACACATCAGAGGACAAAGAAAAAAAGTGGAAAAAGGACAATGGATTAAGTGAAAATCTGACCTCTGACGAAGTAATTGCTGAATATATAAAGAAATTTGATATAAAGACAGAAGGATACATGGACCGAGATATTAGACTACTAGTAGGTCTTAGAACTGAAATAAATAAAATGAGATATAGAAAATACAATCCAATAGACATAGCGACAGATGTATCTAAAAAAGTAATCACAATAATAGAAGAAAACAATGTAAAGTATCCTGGTGTGTATGTACAAGCAGAACCAATTAGATATTATCCCAATGGAGAGACATTTGCTCATATTGTTGGATATGTAGGGAATATAAATAATGAAGAACTTACATTGCTAAAAGATAAGGGATATACTGAGTCTAATATATTAGGAAAACTTGGTATAGAAAAAGAAATGGAATCAGAGTTAAGAGGTATAGATGGGGAGAAATATGTTGAGGTAGACAATTTTGGAAGAGTACTCGAAACAACAAACATGACTGAATCAAAAGCAGGTAATGATGTTTTTTTAACAATAGATGTTAGGCTTCAAATGAAGGCTGAAGAAATATTAAAAAAGAAAATGACAGATATAATTATAGCAAGAATTTTTAGCAAAAAGCCATCTGAACAAATTTCGGTTGAACAGATATTTACAGCATTAGTGAAAAACAATGTCATTGATGTTAATAAAGTTTTAAGTGAGAAGAAAGATTATCAAAAGAAAATAGCAAGTAGAGTCAAAGAGTATGAAAATACGAAAGGACTGGATAACACAGAGATTTTATATGAATTATATAATGAAAAGAAGTTATATTATTTAGATATAATAATGTTACTGATAGAACAAGGAAAGATAAATGCTACTGATGCCGAAATAAACAACATAAAAGCAGGTAACATTTCGTATTTAGGATTTATAGTAGATAGAATGGGAAAAGGCGAAATAACACCGCAAGATTTAGCCTTCAATCCATCTACAGGTGCAGTAATAGTTCAAGATGTAAACACAGGTGAAATATTATCACTTGTAAATTATCCGAGTTATGATAATAATAAATTAGCAAATCATTTTGATTATGAATATTATAAAAAACTTTTAAGTGACACAACTACACCACTTATAAATAGAGCGCTTTCTCAAAGAAAAGCCCCAGGGTCTATTTTTAAAATGATAACGGCGATTGCTGGGTTAGAGGAAAATGCAATAGGGCTAAACGATTATATTATTGATGAAGGAGAGTATACAAAAGCAGGGAAACCATATGCAAAGTGTTGGTCATTTACAGAGTCAGTTGGGGCAATAACTCATGCAAAAGTAGACATAAGGAAATCACTAGAAGTATCATGCAACTATTTTTATTATGAATTATCTTATAGACTAGGATTTACAGGAAGTGGTACTTCAAGAGTAGCAGTAAAAGGGATAAATACACTAAACAAATATGCCTCAATGTTTGGTTTAAACGAGAAGACAGGAATAGAACTTGAAGAACTTGAGTCCCTTCCACAACTATCGAGTCCTGAAAATAAAGAAAAATCTATTTTAAGATACAATAAAAAGGCGACAAAAAGTCAGACTAATTGGTATGACGGAGATACGATAAGAAGTGCAATAGGACAAGGATGGAGTAACTTCGCACCCATACACATAGCAAAATATATGTCTACACTCGCAAATGGTGGAAACAAATATAAAACATATATAGTAAAAAGCGCACAGACTAGAACTGGTGAAGAAATTATGAGTAAATCTCCAGTGTTAGAAGCAAAGTTAGATATTGATCCTAATAATATAAAAATTGTAAAAGAAGGCATGCTAGCAGTTACAAGTGGCAAACAAGGTACAACAAGAAAGTTTTTCGCTGATTTTCCTATGAAAGTAGCGGCAAAGACTGGTACTGCTCAAGAAGGTACTAAGCCTGCCCATGCATGGCTAGTTGCTTTTGCTCCGTACGAAAAACCACAAATTGCAGTAGTAGTTATGATACCGTATGGGTATGCATCAAGTAATGCCGTTTCGGTGGGTAGAGATGTAATAGCAGAATACTTTAACTTATATAAAGAAAAAAATGAATATATAGAAATGGAAAATGTGTTGGTTGAATAAATAAAATGGAGTTTGTTAAGTATTTTTATTGCAAAGAATCACACATCTTAAATGAAAGGAATAAAACTGATGAAAAAAGAGAATAGTGTATTATTTAAAGGAACGAAGGATGGTATAATTGTTTTGCTTGACAATACAGTAAGTTTTGATATAATAAAGGAACAACTTGAAAAAAAGATTTCTGATGCAAAAGATTTCTTTGGAGGGGTAAAAAGCAGCATATTTTTAGATGGAAGGGAATTAAGTAATAGTGAGGAAAAAGAATTGATTGCCATAATATCTAGTAAAATAAATCTTAATATTGAATATATAAAGAAATTAAATAAAGAAGAAAAGATAAAAAATAATAATTTATTGAATTTTGAAAATGGATTTGGAGAAATAAATACAAAATTTCACAAAGGAACCTTGCGTTCTGGTCAAAAGGTAGTATATGACGGCAGTATAGTAATACTAGGAGATGTAAATCCAGGATCTGAGGTAACAGCAACAGGAAACATAATAATATTAGGAGCTCTTAAAGGGATAGTGCATGCTGGTTGTAAAGGTGACAAAGCTTTTGTAGCGGCACTAAAAATGAATCCAGTACAACTAAGGATAGGTGACATAATAGGTAGAGCGGCAGATAAAAAGGATAAAAAAACTGAAGTAGTTGCAGAACTAGCGTATATAGATGAAGATACAATATACATCGAACCGATAGATGGAAAAGTGCTCAACAACTTATGATAAATCGGGAGCGGAGCGTAACCATTAATCTTTTTGGGTTTAGTTCCCTGTCGGCTTGCCGCGTTCTTGTCATTGCGAGGAGGTTCTTTCGACGAAGCAATCTCGTTTTTGAAAGATGAGATTGCTTCGCAAAAAACGCTCGCAATGACAGGGAGGGGAAGATAATACTGATAAAATATATTGAATAAAAAGGGATAGTGTATTATTTAGTACTATGAATATTTTACACTACCATTATAACAGGGGTGGAATCTTATGAGACCAATAGCGATAAGTGTAAATATGTTAGATATACTTGCTTTGTGCTTGCTTATAGCGGCGCTGGTTTATTTGTATGTTTCGTATAGATTCAAGAAGGAAATTAAAAGAGGATTAATTAGAATTTCAAGAGAAATAGATAAGATTACTGATGATAAACAAGTAAGTACAAAAGACACTAATAAGAATTTAAATCCTGTATACAATGCGTTAAGGAAGCTTGAGATAACAATAAACGAGAAAAATAAAACAAAAGAAATGATATTCGAGATGGCCCAAACGCTTGCGGTAAATATTGAGCTTAAAAATCTTTTAAATGAATTTTTAAATAAAGTTATGGAAGCATCATCAAGCCAATGGGGAGCATTTTATATACACAATGATGTTACAAACAAGCTAGAAATAAAATCATCAATTGGATTTTCAAAAAATATATATAATGAGTTTGACATAGATATTGGAGAAGGATTAGTTGGGCAAGTTGCACAAACGAAAAAGATAAAAATAATTTCTGACATACCTGATGATTCGATTTATTTATCCAGAACATTTATAGGTAAAATAAAACCTAAAAATCTGATATTGGTGCCTGTAATTACTGGAGAAAGACTTGATGGGATATTGGTACTTGCAAGTATTTATGGATATAGTGAGGATCATATTATCATTTTAAAAGGGATAAGGAGCTATCTAGGAATAGGGATAACGAATGCAATGGCATATGAGCGTACTCAGATGTTGTCAAAGGAACTTAAATTTCAAAATGATATAATTCAAAACATGAACAATGACTTAGAAAATAAAGTAATTGAAAGAACAGAGTTTTTGAACAATGTAATAAATAGTATAAAAGATTATTCTATAATATCTACTACTAAAAACGGAATAATAACCACGTGGAATAGGGGAGCAGAGATAATAAACGGCTACTCGGCAGATGAAATGATTGGGAGAAATATTGCTATAAATTATTCGGAGAAAGATAGAGAAAATGGAAAAGCAGTAAGAGATTTCAAGATAGCAGAGAAAGATGGAGAATATCTAGAGTACGGATGGAGAAATAAAAAAAGTGGGGAAAGATATTTTGCTGATACAATAATTACACCAATATATGATAATAGTAAACAAGTAATTGGGTTTACAAATATCATAAAAGACATAACATCAATAAAATCAATGGAACAAGCATTAATGAACGAAAAATTATTTAAAAACAAGATGATGGAATCATTTGATAGAGCTATAATACTTATAGATACTGCAGGTATCATACAAGATATGAATGATAAGTTGTTACAAATAACAAATTATCAAAGATTTGATTATTCAGGAAAATATGTAGCAAAGATATTTGAAAATGAATTTGAGATAGAAGAAAAAATAAAAGTAATAATGAAAGAAGATATAAAAATAAACTGGAAAACAAATATAAATATAAAAGACCAAGGGACTAGATATATAGATATAGAGGCAGAAACGATAAAAGATAATGAAGGGTTTGTAAAAGGGGTAGTTGTCTTTATAAGGGAATAAAAAACTTCGGTAACGAAGCTTTTTTATTTATGTTTTGAAAATCCTGGACCTAGAAGGGGAGTGGAGATTTACTCGCAAACTTAGCTATTCGAGAGTCACCCATTGTATAAACATTTTAATTTCTTTGGGTTTAATTCCCCGTCGGCTTGCCGCGTTCTTGTCATTGCGAGGAGGTTCTTTCGACGAAGCAATCTCGTTTTTGAAAGATGAGATTGCTTCGCAAAAAACGCTCGCAATGACAACATGATACCCCGTCGGCTTGCCGCGGGGAGATTCATTATTTATTATAGGATAGATTGATATATGTCAACAACTTTAAACGACAAAAAAGATACTTCACTCGAAGTATCTTTTTTGTCGTTTATTCCTCAGCCGCAGTAGTTTCGGTTTCATGCGGGATAGTATCTAAATCAGAATCTGTTGTATCTTCTGGAGCTGTGGATACAGGTTTAGTTTGAGTGTTAGTTTGTTCCACTGTATCGGGCGTGATTGGAATATCAGATACAAGTTTTGGAATTTCATATTTTGAGTCTTTAATCCTACCTCTAGCACTAGCAGAATAAGTAGATGTAGCTGGTCTTTTTATAAATACTTTTTCAACACTTAGTTCTGATGGTGTATCGGAAGTCGCAAGTTTCCCATTTGATGAGTTTATTAGAACTTTTTGATGAACATTACATTTCGTTGTAGGTTGTGTTCCTTGTACGAAATATTCATTTCTCACTGTAGAACCACGAGGATCATGAGTACATAAGCCAGAGACAGCTAGTTTTCCTGATTCAGTACATATACTCGCGGTCACTATATTTGAAGGCTGCTTAAAATCTTTAGTACGGAGTTTTGCATGAATACGTCCCATTACTTTAGACCAAAGTGTCTTATGAAAACTAGTTGCACCACTTGGTAATGTTTCGGGTTTATCGTATCCAGCCCATATACCTGCAGTATAGTAAGGCGTGTAGCCTACAAATAATATGTCTTTGTTATCAGATGTAGTACCTGTTTTACCTGCAACAGGAATATTATTACTTCTGAAATTTGCAGCAGTTCCTGTACCGGAAGTCATAACATCTTTCATGGCACTTGTTAATAAATAACAAGTAGATGGTTTTAAAACTTTTCTTTTTACTTGATGTTCTTCAAGAAGAACATTACCGTTATGATCTAGAACCTTGGTGTAAAAGATGGGTTCAATGTATGTGCCTCCGTTTGCTATGGTAGCATATCCTGTTGTTAATTCAAGAAGTGAGACACCTTTTGTGAGTCCACCTAATGCAACACCAGGCGACTTATCCGTGTAAGTTTTCTTATTTATTATTTCTTTATCCACTAATGTTGTAAAGCCAAAGACTTTAAGATAGTTAAATGATTTTGTTATACCTATATCCATCAAGGTCTTTACTGCAACTATATTCATTGAATCTCTTATTCCTTCACGAATAGTTGATAGTCCTCTGTATGCAAAATCTTGATTGCTATACCAGTTTTTATATTCCTTGTATTGATAAGCCTGCCCCAGATGATATGGTATATCATCTACAATAGAAGCAAGGGTATATTTGCCAGAGTCAAGAGCAGGAGCGAATGAAGCAAGAACCTTAAATGTAGAGCCAGGCTGACGTAAGCTTTGTGTTGCTCTGTCTAAATCTCTACTCATATTTTTTTCACCTCTACCACCAACTATGGCTTTTACATGTCCGGTACTTTGTTCTGTAATAACCATAGCTGATTGAGGCTGTGGTACAAGATAGTGGCTATCTTTAACAATCTCATCATCATCTTTCATTAATTCAGATTTGAAGTCTTCTATAGTTTTGTCTACTACGCTAGTGCTTTTTATAATAACACGTTTTTCGTAATGACTAACTTTTTTAGTTGATTTATTCTTAGTAGAAAGGGCGTAAACTAGCTCATATTTAGTACCTGATTTTGGGAAGTTCTTTTCATTTACATATTCTTCTTCAAGAATTGTTTGCATATTTTGGTCTACTGTTGTGTATATACTAAGTCCGCCACCATAAATTAAATTTATTGCTTGATTTTCATTTAATCCTTTTTCAGCAACTAAGTCTTTCTTTACTTCGCGAATAACCTCGTCAACAAAGTAACTCGTATAGGCGTTTTTTTGTTTATTAACTTGAGCATAGTTTGCGATTCGTGAAAATACATCATCTGCTAATGCTTTGTCATATTCCTCTTTTGAAATCTTTTTCAGGTCAAGCATTTTCTTAAGGATAATATGTTGCCTTTTCTTAGTATTTTCAGGATTACGAGTAGGGTCATAATATGTAGGATTTTTGGTTATACCTGCTATGACTGTAGATTCTGAAAGAGAAAGGGCAGATACATCTTTATTGAAATATCTGTTAGCAGCAGCTTGAACACCATAACAATTGCTACTGCCAAGATTTATTGTATTTAGGTACAATTCTAAAATCACATCTTTTTCCAACTCTTTTTCTAATGTAAGAGCCAAATATTGCTCTCTTATTTTACGATCAAATTTCTTATCCAGAGTAAGCATGTTGTTACGAATTAACTGTTGGGTAATGGTACTAGCACCCTCTGATAAAGATACTTTTGTTATATTGGTCCAGACTGCTCTTACTATACCTTTATAGTCTATGCCGTGATGGTCATAGAATCGTTCATCTTCTATAGAAATAAAAGCGTTCTGCAAGTATACGGGTATTTTATCCAACCCAGCATAGATTCTATTTTGGTCACCATGAAGGCGATAAACCTCATTACCTTTATTGTTATCATATAATATAGTGGTATAACCTTTTGGTGCAACCATAATAGAATCTATGTTAGGCGAAGTATTTATAACATAAACTATATAACCTCCCACTCCTCCTAAGATAGCAAAAAAGACAAGAAACAAAAGTACAATAGTGATAGAAAAGAATAGTTTTCCCTTTTTAACACGTTTAATTTTTCTATTGGAATACTCATTATTAACCATATTTTACATCCTCCTATTTTATAGCTGTTGGTATCTATTATATCAAATATTCACATCAAAATAAAGTATATTTGAGGAAAAAAATAAAATACATTTTGGATTATGAAAGTGTCCCTAATGTATTACATAATATACAAAAAAAAGACATAATGTTGGCAAAGACATCATATTTTGTTTAAGAGTACATTGGTATAAGTAAAAATTAGAAGATGGAGTTAAATGCATCATTTTCATAACGAACGGTAATATATAGGAAAGGATATACTGTTTACTTACGAAAACATACACTTAATTCGAACTTTATAGAATTGTGTAATATTTTGTGATAAAGTGGCATGAACAATTACGACTTTTATGAGTAAACTTATTATAGGAGGTATAATATGAATAGATTGAATATAGTTGTTGCAGATATAGACAAAGAATATAGAGAAGCACTTGTAGAATACATAATGGAAAATGAAAATGAACGAATTCAGGTGGCATCCTTTAGCAATAAAGAGTTACTCGAAAATTATGTAGTAAGCAATGGTAGCAAAATAGACATACTTGTTGTAGATGTGAGTTTTATTAGCGAAAAAGTTTTAATGAGAGTTAAGAATTATGTGATATTATCTGAAAAAGTTATGAAGGATGAATTAATAAATTATGATTGTATCTTCAAGTATCAGTCAGGAAAAACAATTATAGATATGATATTTGAATGTTATTACACAAATCCTAATAATATTATGCAAAGTGATAGTAAAAAAAATAATATATATGCAGTATGTTCTGTATGTGATAATCAATTAAAGACAGAAGCAGCTATGAACATATGCAAGAGTTATGTGCAAAAAGGTAAAAAGGTGTTATATGTATCATTGGATTCTTTTGCATTAGTTGAATTATACAATCAATCTAGTAATAAGGGATTGTCAAATATATTGTTCGAATTAAAAGACAAAGAAAGCATTGAAAAAATTAGACAATATATAACTAAAGATAAGCAAAGTAATATAGATTTCATCGCGCCGTTTCAAAACTTTTTAGAATATTATGACTTAACTTCGGAGGAAGTAAATAAAATTGTAAGTAGTTTGTGTGAATTGATAGAATATGATTGTATCGTACTTGAACTTGCACTAGATTTTGGATTAGTGACTCGCAAAGTGCTGGGACAAGTTGATAAAAGTGTTATGATTTATAACGCGATTAATCAAGAAAAAGTGGATAAGTTTAAGAAAAACTTAGAACAGGATCATATAACTAGGGAATTGCTGAAAGGGATGGCGTTTTTTTCCGAAAAGGCACAGCTTGCTGAGCTATTTGAAAATGAAGGTAGCAAAGTATGACAGAGATAGTAAGTAATATAAAATACGAAGTATCACAAATGCTTGATAATAACATGAGTCTAGATGAAGTGCAAATAATCGAAATAATAAAAGATAGGGTTTTTGAAAAAAGCAAGGTAGTTTATATAAAAGCTGAAGAAAAATCAAAGATTGTAGAGCAGATATATAATTCTTTAAAAAAACTTGATGTTTTACAACCCTATATAGAAGATCCAGAAATATCAGAAATAATGATAAATGGAATTGAAAGTTGTTTTATAGAAAAGGACATGATTATTAAAAAGGTGGACATTAATTTTGAAGATGAAGAGAAACTAGAGCACATCATACAAAAAATTGTGTCAAATGTAAATAGGGTAGTAAACGAAGCAAATCCTATCGTTGATGCAAGACTAGAAGATGGTTCGAGAGTGAGTGTAGTAATGCCACCTATAACTCTAAATGGTCCAATATTAACGATAAGGAAATTTGCAAAAAAAGGGATTACAGTAGAAAATCTTATTAAGATGAACACAATTACTGAGGAATCTGCAAGTTTTTTAGAAAAACTAGTAAAGGCAAGGTACAATATATTTATATCAGGTGGTACGAGCAGTGGTAAAACTACATTTTTAAATACACTATCTGATTTTATACCTAAGGATGAAAGAATAATAACGATAGAAGATTCTGCAGAACTTAGAATAAATGGGATAGATAATCTTGTAAGGCTAGAAACGAGGAACAAAAACATAGAAGGAAAAGGTGAAATAACAATAAAAGATTTGATAAAGACGAGCCTTAGAATGAGACCTGATAGGATAATAGTAGGTGAAGTAAGAGGGTCGGAAACACTTGATATGTTGCAAGCTATGAATACTGGTCATGACGGCTCACTTTCAACAGGGCACGCAAACTCCACACGGGACGCACTAACAAGATTAGAAACCATGGTTCTTATGGGTGTAGAGATGCCCAGCGTAGCCATAAAACAACAAATAACATCGGCTATAGATATAATAATTCATATTGCGAAGTTAAAAGATAAATCAAGGCGAGTCCTAGAAATATCAGAAATAAAAGGATTTGAAAATGGAGAAATAGCGTTAAATAAATTGTATGTATATAATTTTGATAAAAATGGCATGGGTAAATTAGTAAAAGAAGGAGATCTTATAAATGATTTTAAGATGAGGATGAATGGAGAATAAATAAACACATAAAAGGAGAATAAGATTATGCCTAACTATGATACATACAGTATGACTAAGGTAGAGAAAGTAAAACACTTCACGATTGCATATGTTTTCATTTTTTTAATATCATATTTATTTTATGCAAATATAGCAATATCTCTATTGTTTTCTTGTTCGGCATACTTTTACTTAGAAATCAAGAAAAAACAAATAATCCTCAAGAGAAAAAGACAGCTATTGTTAGAATTTAAGGATGCAATATATTTACTTTCCACTTCGTTTTCGTCAGGCTATTCTGTAGAAAATGCATTTAAGAAAACATTAGAAGCACTCATAGATTTATATCAGGGACAAGAATCACTGATAGTAAAAGAGTTAGAGACAATAGTACAGCAAATAGGTTTAAACAAAAGTACTAATGCACTTTTACTAAGTTTCTCAAAAAGGGCAGGAATAGATGATATAACAAATTTTGTAGATGTTTTTATAACTTGTGAAAATACTGGTGGGAATCTAAACGAAGTAATAAAAACTACAAGCACGATAATAAATGAAAAAATTGAAATTGAAGAGGAAATTGGAGTATTAGTTACCCAAAAAAAGATTGAGCAAAAGGTCATCAGTATAATACCCATTTGCATAATGTTTATTTTATCTCTAACAGCAAGTGATTATTTAGAACCGTTACATAATAGTTTTGAAGGATATGTTGTTGTAACGATTGCGCTAATCATGATTTTTACTGCAAGCATAGTTGCAAGAAAGATTATGGACATAAAAGTTTAGAAAAATCATTGTGCATTGTGAATTGAATAAAGGGGGAGCACTATGTACCAAATGTTTATAAATTTAGCGCGAAAAACATTAAATAAGATAGACAACAAATACAAGAGTGCCATATATAAAAAAATAAGCGTAAAGTATACTAAATTATATACTGAAAAAGAGGCGAAAGACTACACAAATAAGTTAGTAGAAAAGACTGTTGCAAATACATACATTGGGTGTTTATGTTTAGTTATTATATTATTGATGAGCACACCAACTACAAAGGTGGGTAAAACCAATATTATAATAAAAGACAACAAAATAGAGAAACAAGAATTTAAAGAAGGTAGTAAATCAGGCTACTTAGAGGCAACAATAAAAAACGAAAATTATGAGGAGAAAGGAATATACAAAATAAATGTAGGTGAGAAGACTCCAACAGATGAGCAGATTGTAAATAGAATTATAAGTAAGTTAAATGAAGACTTTATAAAAGGTAATAACAAGTCTTTGAGTAAGGTTAGTAGTAGATTAAATTTATTGACAGAAAATGATTACGGTGCAATTGTAACATGGGTTGAGGACTCAAATAGTATAAATGTGGATACAGGAGAGGTCAAACGCAATCCAAAAGGCAAAGGTAATGTAAATGTAAAAATTACAGTAGGGGTAAAAAAAGGTGATATTAAGAAGAAAAAAGCTTTTGATATATGTATTTTAGAAGACACTAAGACAAAGGAACAAATAGATATAAATAATGCATATATAAACTTGGATAAAAGCATGAAATATATCAACAAAAGCAATGAGGAGAAATATATAGAACTACCAGATATAGTGAATGGATTGGGTGTTGGGTGGAACTCGTATGTCACAAAAGAAAAGTCGAAAGATGATAGACTGAGTATATTAATTATAGGAGTACTTGGTATATTTTATCTGAGTTATCGTAACTACGCACAGTTAGACGAGAAAATTATAAAGCGAAAACAAGAAATTGAAATAGAGTTCTGTGAGTTTTTAAATAAGTTTACACTTCTTATAGAAGCAGGATTAAATATAAGAAGAGCAATGAATAAAATAGTTGAGCAAAACACAAATGAGGGTTATTTGTATATAGAATTACACAGGCTCAATAATGATATAAATACAGGAGTATACGAAGTAGATGCGTATAATGAATTTGCTAAAAGATGTAACAGTAAATATATAAATAAATTTGTCTCTAATCTGACTCAAAACATAAAGAGGGGAAATGATGGATTAAAAGACTCTCTAAGAGATATCTTAAAAGAAAGCTTTGAAAATAGAAAGAATATGGCAAAAAGAAAGGGAGAAGAAGCCTCAACAAAGCTTATATTTCCACTTGTAATGGTATTTGTAGCAATAATTTTACTGATTATATATCCCGCAGTAGTAAGTATAAAGATGTAGAAGTTAAAAGGTTCTACTCTACTTTAGGGGAGGAACTCAAAATAAAAGGAGGAGTAATTATGGAGAGATTAAAGAGATTTTACAAAGACGAAAGAGGTATAAATACAGTGGAAATAGTGGTAATACTCGCTATAGTTATGGGATTGGCATTAATATTTAGAGATCAAATGTTTGATTTTGTAACAAACTTAATTGGTAGTGTAACAGGCGGAGAGGCAGATATATCGTCAGAAAACATAAGAGATGCAGGCAACCTGAAGATAGATTGATGCCTAAAAATAGAGGTTCTGTTACCGTTGAGATGGCAATAATATTTCCAATAATGATATATATATTATTTATATTGATATATATTATAATTCTAATGTATCAGCAGGCATATGCAAAGAATGTATGCGATGATGCAATAAATAAAGCTGGGAACTGGTGGACAAATACATACAAAGATTTTGAAACGGGAAATGTATCAACTAATGACATTTCTCACGAAAATGTGTATGCAAATCTGTATGATATGGATGAAGATTCTAAAATACAAATACTAAGAGAATACATATACAACAGGCTAAATAGGGACACAATACTAAAACCTAGCAAGTTTGATTTGGCTAAAGATATAGATATAAGAGTGGCAAATTCTATTATTTATAAAAAACTGTATTTGAATACGAACATAACATACGAGCTACCAGTTCCAAAGCTTATTAAGATTTTTAATATAAAAAGTGACTATACATTTGAAATAGAAAGCTGCATATTAATAAAAGATTATGCAGGATATATAAATGACATCAACTTTATGTTTTATGCTTATGATGAGGCAAAAGATAAAGTTGATTTGGTTAGAAAAATACATGACGCACTAGACACTATAAAAAAGAAGGTGTTTTATTGAGAAAAGAGCAAGGTGTAATAACTATTTTTATGCTGATTGTCCTTATGGTTTTCATCATCTTCGCATGTGTGTTGGTAGATTTGACAAGGATAAAGATATTCGAGTCTAGTGGAAAAAAGGTGGTAGAGGCATCATTTACAAGTGTTTTAGCAAATTATACGAAAGAAATGATGGAGCAGTATGGTCTGTTTTCAAACTATGAGGACGAGAATACAGAAGAATTGTTTAGTGAATATCTAGAAAAAAACATAGATGAAGAGCAGAAAGAAGGATTTTTAAACCTATATGATATAAGGGTTGAGAATATAGAAGTAACAAAAGTATATACACTAAATAACAACGAGGTACAGAGACAACAAATTTATAAATATATGAAATATCGAGGACCTGTAAATATCGCTGAATTTTTATCTAAGCTTACAGAAGTAAGTAAATATGGAAACACTGCGAAGCTCTCTAAGTCGAAACTTAACCTAGACAGAAAGATTGGGAATATATCTAAGAAATATGCAGATATAAATATGAAGTTAAAAGAAATTAACGATATTCGAGAGAATACCAAGGAAAGTCTTAATAATTATGGGGGTTGTTTGAAAGAAATAATATATGCATCAAGCGACGAAGAGAAAGTAAGGCTTTTGAATAAAAAAAATAAAATGCATAAAAAAATAATAGGAAACTTTGAAGATATGGCTGACATAGCACAAAAGATAATGATAGAACTTGGTGAAGTAAAGAATTTGACAATAGGTGTGAAGGATAGTATATCTGAAATAAATGATCTAATAAAAAGTTCTAAGGAAAAGATGTTAGATAGTTATGTAGAAAAAGCAGAAAGTGAAATAAATAGTATAGAAGAAGTAATTAACAAAGGTGGTAAAGCAGAACTCAAAAGCAGGCTTAAGAATAATTTAGACATAATTAAAGCTGGAAAAACAAGGTTCATAAACAACACTAAAAGTAAAGCAGAATCTGAATTAAGACAGATAGCTACAAGTTTAGAAAAATGTGATTTAAGTTTGATTAATTTTGATGACACCGAGGAAGTTGATATGTCTTATAAGGATTTAGATGATAGAAACACTAGAGCTAAGAATACGGAAGAGTCACTAAAAAAATCAGAAACAATTGAAAAAGTAATAACAGATGATTTATATAGAAACTTGCCGTCAAACAGTAGTCCATACGAAGCATCAAACAAGGTAGATTTTAATGAAGATACAGGGGAAAACATAAGTGATAATGCTTTTGATTTTGCGTCTAATTTAGTTTTTGAAATTACAAGTGATTTAATTAATGAAATATATATTAATGAGTACATAATTAGTATTTTTGATAATCAAGTAAACCATAAAGAAAGAATTGGGAAGAAAGATCAGTTTTTTGATTATGAGGTTGAGTATATATTAAATGGATGTAAAAAGCAAAGTGATAATGTTACATACGCAAATGCTAAAATATTTATGATGCGATTTGCGATAAATGCAATGCATGTTTACACGAGCGAAGAAAAACAAAAGCTTTCTTTAGGAATAGCGACAGCAGTAGGTAGCGTATCAGGTGGACTAGGTATACCTATCATTCAGAATATGATATTATGCAGTTGGGCAGCCACTGAAAGTATAAATGATCTTAAAATCTTGCTTGACGGGAATACAATATCATTATTTAAGACCGGAAAAAGCTGGTCAACTAACATAGTGGGGCTGCCAAAAAGTAAAGTAATAGAGGAGAAAGAAGCAAATATAAATATGTCATATGATGATTATATGAGGTTATTGCTACTGGCAAGTGATAGTACAACTAAGATAGATAGGATAAAAAACTTGTTACAACTTAATTTACAAACAATAATGAAAGATTTCAAACTAGAGGATTGCACTGTAATATATAAGGTGAAAGTAGACTTTTCAATAAACTACATGTTTATGACTGAAAGCTTTATGCCATCTGAGTATAAAAAAGATGGAAGGCATGTTTGTACGGTTGAGACATATCTGGGATACTAGAGAAAAGTTAAAGGAAAAGGCTTCGGGGTGTGAGATGATGGGCATTAACTTGAAAAGTGGTTATATAACAGTGGAGGCTAGTATAATAATTCCTTTTGTGATTTGCATTATTTTAAGCTTTTCATACTTTATAAAGATATTGTATATAGAACAAATTGTGAAAGATGTAATGTATGAGAGTGGAACTCAGTTTGCAAGGGATGCATATTTTTATAATAAAATAGAAGTATATGAAACAGGAGATAGATTATCTGACAAGTTGCAAAACATGGTGAGTTTTATTGATAAATTTAGTAAGGACATGGGTCAAGTGGCAAAAGGTTTTATAGGCGAGAGGATTGATGAATCGTATAATAATATTGGAATAGAGGTCTATAAAAATTATTTTAACGATTATATAAGTACAAAGGAAAATAAACATGAGTATTTAGAAAGCAAAGGTATATATAATATAGACTTCTCAAACTCAAGAATGTCAAAAGATGAACTATACATAAATGTAACATATGAAATAATAAATGTGATACCAATAGACTTTATAGGGAGTATAAAAGTATCACAAGGAGTAAATTTAAAAACATTTGCAGAAGGGCAAAGTCTTTACGCACTTTCAGATAATATGGAGAAAGTTGAGATAGATTTTGATGTTTGGGAATTAAATAATTTCGAGAGAGGCAAGAAAATTGCTGAAATACTAGGTAATAATCTAGGAACTATGTATTATGGGATAGATAAGCTAGAAAACAATACACTTGAGAGTATAGTGAGTGTTGATACAAGAAAAAAAACTTATTTTGACGAAGAAAATTTATACGATAGGGTAAAAGAAAAACTAGATGAACTATATATATTTGAAGAAGAGAATAAAAATGGAGTAGTTGTGAACAGATTAGATTACAATAAAAAACTTATGAATCTAGCCTTGCCATCTGAAAATCTAACAGAATCTCAACAGGAACAGCTAGAAAAGGTTAGAAGGTACGCAAAACATAAAAACATAATATTTAAGATAACAATTATTGAAAAAAGGAAGTAATGCTCTACCAAAAATAAATTTCAAAATTAATTATTATAAAACAATCCACAACGAAAGGAATGAAGACACATGAATAAGCTCGATTTTGAGCACAAAAACGACATGACAAGAGTGCAACTAATTTTGAAAGTTGAAAAAACATACGAAATAGTAGAGTATCAAATCAAGATGTTAATAAATAATAAAAGTGTATACCTAACACCTATAATTATAAAGGAAGAAGACGGTATGAAAACCCTTCAATATGAGATTACAAACAAAATGAGTATAGAAAAGTATATGTCGAAGAATCTTCTAAGTAAACAAGATTTTCTGAATATAATGAGTCAGATTATTAAGAGTTTTAAAGAGTGTAAAGAATTACTTTTAGATTATCACAATTTACTACTCGACATGGACAAGATATATATAAGTCAAGATGGAAAAGAACTGAGTATGATTTATTTACCACTAAACGACACCTATAAAAACAATAAAGAAATGCTTGTAAATATAATAAATAGACTGGTAAGCAATATTAACAAATCAGAAAACGATGTTGCGGAAATGATTTCAAAGGTAGTTATGTATGTGAATAATGATAGTTTTAACATATTTGAATTTGAACAGATAATAAAAGTGTTTGAAGATAAAACAGAACCTCCAAAGAGTCTAGTATATAATGAAAAAGTAGTTAATGAAGAAATAGAAACATTTGAAGTTTCAACAAATTATAATTTCATAGAAAAATTAAAAACAGCACAAGGAGTTACAGTTCAAATTATCTTTATTGTAGCGATGAGTGTTGCAGGAATGTGGTTAATGCAAAAAGGTATATTACTTGAAAACATAGACAAATTCATAGGTGGAATAGTAATAGCTTTGGTTTTAAATTACTTATTAGTAGATAAAATACAGATTGATAAAGAAAAGAATGTGAGTAACATAAATGAAGAGATAGAGTACACAGTAGACGGAACGAATATGTGTGAAGAAGATAAAACAATAGTACTAGAAAGCTTTGCATGTTTGAAAAGCATTGATGGGGTATGTCAGGATATAATCATAAACAAACCTAGATTTGTTATAGGTAAAAACAAAGAAGAAGTGGATTTTTATATAGATAACGCAACTATAAGTAGGGAACATGCAGAAATGGTAGAAACAAATGGCGTTTATGGAATTAGGGATTTAAACTCAAGCAATGGTACATATGTAAATGACGAAGAAATTATAAGCGGTCAGACACGAAAGCTTGCAAACGGGGACACAATAACTTTGTCAAATCAAAGTTTTAAATTTGTGTGCAAGGAGGCATGAATTGGAGAAAACAATACTTATAAATAATCCAGCAAACATATGGGTGGGGAAAGTAATAAATGATAAGTATAAAATTATAAGTCTAATAAACACTGGAGCCAGTAGTGATGTTTATTTGTGTGAAAATCTAAAGATAGGAAATAAGGCAGTGGTGAAAATACTAGCTGTAGAGGCGAATAAACAGTTCGATTTTTCACAGGAAATAGATATTTTAGCCAAGATACATCACCCAAACATGCCATATATAATTGATTTTCTCAAAGATGAAAAGTATGTTTATATAGTAGAAACTTATATTGATGGAATCACATTAGAAGAAAAACTAAAAACGGATATTATAGTTAATGAAGCTACAACCATAGCGTATTTTGAGCAATTGCTAGATATAATAAAATATCTCCATAGTTTGTCTCCAAACCCAATAATATATAAAGACATAAAGCCTTCAAATATTATTGTAAATAAAAATGATAAGTTATATCTCATAGATTTTGGCATATCAAAAATATATGATGTTTTAAGTAATAATGATAAGTATATAGCAGGCACGGAAAATTATGCAGCACCTGAACAATGGAATCCAAATAAGAACACAGACGAGAGAACAGATATATATAGCTTAGGAGCCCTGATGTACAGGATTGTGGAAAGCAAAGTTTATAGGAAAAATTCTGAGAATATGGATACAAATATAAATATCTCAGATGAACTGAAAAGTATAATAAATAAATGTTTGAATGAAGATACAGAAAAACGCTATCAATCTGTCGAAGAAATAATTATAGAACTTGAAGAAATAAAAAATAAGAAGGCGAGTATGCCTTCTGGTAAAAAGATATTTTTGGTAGATGGAGTGACAGGAGCTGGAAAGTCTACAGTTTTGAGCGGACTAGCCAATATATATAGTAAAAACAAGATAAATACAACAATACTCGACATGTCAAACAAGTTCGGAATAACGCTTTTTTGGGATGAGTCTAAGACACAAATGATGCAATATGTTGTAGATTCCAATGATTATAATGCCATAAAAAAGGTAGCCATAAAACCAAATAGACACCTATTTGTATATAAAATGAGTAGGATATCAGAAGAAAATATAATACAGTTTATTAATAAGGTCTTAAAGTTTTCGGATATAGTATTTATAGAGTGCGGAAAAAACTGTACTAAAAAGCTTTATGACTATGCTCATCAAATATTACTTGTAGGAAAACAAGAAGAAAAATATATGTTTGGAACGATACAAATATTAAATAAATATATAAAATCTAAAGTATATATAGAAAATATTAAGATTATAATGAATGACTATATTGATATAGCAGGAGAAGAAGAGTATCTGATAAAACATATAAATACTAAGCTAAAGGTATCAGGTGGAAAAGTACACAAAAATATAGACAAGATACCTAATATAAAACGAAAAAACTTTATAGATGCGTTGCAAAAAGGTCAACCTATATATACAAATGATGATAGTGCACATAATGGTTTTTTAAGGTTAGCGGAGACCTTATATCAAACACATAAAAAGACTAGTGTATTAGATAATATAAAGGAGAGAGTAATAACATGGCTTACACCAGAAGAAAAGAAAAAACAATGAATATCGTATTAGGAATATTGATAGGTACAATAATCACAGCAGGGATTATTGTGTTTTTTGTATACTCAAATAAATTGGCAGATAAGAAAGTAGTAAACGCCCAACCACCAGTAACCAAACAAACGAAAGTTACTGGAAAGGTGCCTGTGGAGGAACCAGTAGTGCTAGCAAATAAAGAATTGAAAGATGATGAGAGAATACAAGACTATAGTTTAATAAAATTGCCAGCAAATCTAAAAGTAGGTGATTATGTGGATGTAAGGATAAAAAACATGACCAGTATAGACAAAATAGTTTTGGCAAAAAAAGAAGTATTAGAATTAAATTCTGGATCGGTATGGTTTAAAATAAACGAATCAGAACGTAACCTAATGAATAAGGCAATTGTTGAGGTTAATGATGTAAAGAGTGTCATCTATACGACAACATACATAAACCCTGAAAAACAACCACAGCCAGAAATAGGGTATTTGAGGTAGTACTGATAAACTAAACCCTACCTAAAGAAGACAGGAGGTCATACATATGAATAAACACGCAAAAGTTATATCAGTATATGGCAGTTATCTGCATGGGGCAGGAGTTAGTACTATGGCACTGTCACTTGCAATAGTTATGCAACAAATTACGGATAAAAAGGTGTTAGTTATTAATCTAGATAATGAAAGAAGCCTTTTAGAAAAATTTATTGAAAGAGATGTAGAGATAAAACATTCCATAGATGACATAAGGATTTATGAAGAAAAGCTTAAACCAGAGGTAATAGAAAATCATGTTGATATGATAAACGATAATTTATTCCTTATTTCCAAAAGCAAAACAGGTAAAACATCTCTAAAATTTGTGGATAAGTTGATAGATATAGCTAAGAAAAAGTTTGACTTTATAATTATAGATACAGGAAATAACCCAGATGATAATCTGTTAAGGAATGCAGATATAAGTATATATGTTTCAGAGTATAATGAGTTGACTTTAGATAACACAGTCAAAACTATAAAAGACGATAAAACAGTAATAGTATTTAACAAGTTTCCTAATGAGTATAGCTCAAATTTAACTACAATAAATTTCAAGAAAAATCATAATATAAAAAATCAAGTGTTTACTGTGAATTATGATGAAAGTGTCTTTACAGAAGCATGTGAAAAAAGGAACATATATTCCTTTTTAATAAAAAATTTAAACAGTAAAAACATATTTATTAATGATATTTTTAAAATAACGGTACATGCAGCAGAACATTCGAAAGTAAAAGTACAAAAAAATTATGAAAAAAGAGGATTGATTGGCGGATGGAATTTAAAAATATTTTAAATATAGAAAACCTGACGAGGCAAGTTGAGAAAAATATACAGGAATACCTTCATAAAATACCTGAAGGCAAGCAAGAGCGAAAAAAAATAAAAGGACTTCTTAATACGATAAATGCTGCCCTTAGTGGTGATGCAAAATCTAGAAAAATAGTGATAGAATACATAAAAAATATGATAACGAACACATTTGAGATTTATAGATTAGATGAGGATTTGAAAGCAACTGATATAGTCCTAGATGAAGGTAAGGTCGACAAAAATAATATTGAGCATATTATAAATTTTGAAGAGAGTGAGTTAACAGATAGAGATAAATTTGAAATAATTTTACATAAATTTGATAAAACATATGGTAGAAATGCATTTTCAGAGATAAGGAAAAAGTATAATTACATCAAAGAAAAGAAAGAGGGAACACATACAAATATAGGCTACGAATATACATGTGATGACATACATAAAATATATAGTTCGGAAAAAATCGAGTTGAGTTATGAGGATAAATTAGAGATAATAGTGACACGCATATATGCAGAAGTTTATGGGTTATCAGAAATAGATTCACTTACATACCAAAACATAAATGAAGTAGGTATATCAGATAACTATGTTTACTGCTGGGATAAGGACAAGATTAGGCTTAACTTTTTTGACATATCGGAGAACAAACTAGAACTTATACAAAACAAAGCAATTTTGTTTGATAAAAGTGCTAAGCAGCTTGATTATAGTAACCCAGAGGTGCTGACACATAGAATTGATGATTCGAGAGTAACGGTAGTGCAAAAACCTTACTCTACTGAAAGGCATATAGCTATAAGGATATTCAATCAAAAGCAAGCTGGACTGGATGACCTATATGACGATGTAAGACAAAAAACACTGATGATGACACTTGTAAAAACAGGACAAAGCATAGTTTTTCAAGGTGGCTTAGGAACAGGCAAAACCACTACTATGTCTACCCTGATAGGTGGTTTAGACGATACTTTGCATATAGGAACGATAGAGGATTATTTTGAACAACACAACAGAAAGAAATATGAAGGTAAAAGAATGGTAGAACTTCAAAAAACTGAAGACAAGACATTGCTTGATGGAGTGAAAACATTACTTAGAATGTCGATAGATGTTGCAGATGTAGGTGAAATAAGGGATGGAGAGGCACTATTTGCATTCATACAATTATTGCAATCAGTAAGTGTTGGAGCATGGTGTACAACACATGTAGTCAATCCAGAAACAACAGTCCCAAGGCTCAAAAACATGTTGATGGGTACAGGAAAATATTCGACAGAGCAAAGCGCGGTAATGGACATTATAAGCTACATAAACTGTATATTTCAGCATGAAATAATAAACGGCAAGAGAATGATAACAAAAATAGTAGAAATAATCCCACTAGTAAGTGCTACAAGCGATATAGACTTTGATATGAATATGGATAAAGAAAAACTTGAAAAGATAGTGCTCATAGAGCAAATAAAATCCAACTTGAATAATATGTACAGGCTAAATTATATAATGGAAGCAGACATAGATGGAAAGCTTAAATTTGTAAACTACCCATCAAAAAAGATGATAGAAAATGCCAATAAAACAAGAGATGGACAGGAGTATATGAACAAACTTATAGATATGATGCAAAAAGAGATTGGGTAGGAGCGAAATAAAGTATGAAAAACTAGATGAATAAGTATCATATAGTTTTTGAATGTAATCGAAAAAAGCAGGTGATAGAATGCTAGGGAGTACTAGTTATAAGAAAACAAAAAATTATAAACTAATAGGTACAATAGCTAAAAGATTATCTAGAATAAATCAGAGAACAGAAAGTGAAAATATGCAACTGTCACTAAAAATTGCATTAGTTTCACTTAGTGTGGGGCTTGTATATTTTGTTTTTTGCATATGCATATTTAATGAGCTATGGTACCATAAACTAATTGCATTAGCTGCGTCTTTAATAATTATAAAGACTACGTTAGAACTTATACTAGAGGTAATAGAAAATAGATTCAAAAAGAAGTTGCCTCAAATGATAAGGGTATTTGGATATTACTATCAGCACTATAATGGTAATTTAAACAAAGCTTTAGATGCTTCTATAGATAGAACAAGAGATGAAAATAAAATATACTTGCAAAAGATAAAAACAGCAATAAACAAAGAAAACTATATTCAAGAGATTGATTACCTAAAGAAAAATATGCCATCAGTATGGCTTAAATTGTTATGCAACCTGGTTGTGTTTGCAAAAAGAGATGGAGACAAAGATGCGATAGCACCAAACCTTAATCGCCTAACATACATAATAAATTTTGTTAATTTATCACAAGGACAAAACAATGTTGAATTTTTATGGATAGAAGTAGGACTACTAATTTTGCCACTTATAGTAATACCATTTACCCAAATGTACAACGGTATAATATTAGAAGCAATGGAGTATGAGAATATATATAAAGGATTAGAAGCACAAACAAAAGCCTCTGCGATACTTCTAGTATCAGTGCTATCTGCCATGGTAGTCAATTGGATTAGAAAGGTGAAATAGGGAGATGTTCTTATGTTAACGATAATCAACATTTTAAATATAGTAATCATTACTACAATCATCATAAATGCAATCATAATATATCTGAAATATAGAAATTACAAAACACTTTATGGCAAGCACCATAAAAACTTATTTACAAAAGAAATACAAAAGAAGTTTGTATATTGTTTGCCTGCAGAAAAAGGCAAACAATATAAGAAAATAAAAAAGAAACTATTTGAATCAGGCTGGGATATTTCAGTTTATAAATACATGTTTATTAAATATGCACTGCTAACGCTGGGTTTGATATTCTTTGTAAATGTAGCATTAACAGATAAAATAAGTAGAATAAGTGAAATAATAGGCAATATAAATTATGGCAAACTTTCTACTGATATTAGGCTAAAACCAACCGAAGAAGAAAAAACAAAAGAAAAAGAAGTATATCATGAACTGAGTGCCACGATAGATGCGAACAAAATAAATGAAAAAAACATGAATAAATACATTGTAGATAGTAGAAGGTATATAGAAGAAAGCAGTTACACAGGAAGTGAAGGAAGCGAGATCATAGCCAGAAGGATGCTTCAAAAACTAATAGATATCAAAACCATAGAGAGTGGCATGGATGAATATATGTTAAGCATATTGATAGCTATTCTCATGTATTTTATCCCGGATATTCTTTGTTTTTTAAGGCAATATTTAATAGAAGATAAAAAACAATGGGAAGTAATAATAAGTATATTTACATATTGTATATTTGCAAAAATACCACCATATAGAACAAGTATAATAGTAGATAATATAATAGAAGTATCAGATGTATATAAGAAAACATTCGAAAAGATAAGCTACAGCATAAAAAACGGAAAAGGCGAAGAAACCATAAATGAAATGATCCGTGACAATAGGCTAGAGGATGAGATGCTAGAATTACTTGAAACCATAAAGCTAACGATAACTACAGGGGTCGAGTCAACCGTACAAAACATGGAGTCACTCGCAGAAAATGCGATAGAATGGCAAAAAATAAAGCAAATAAACAAGAGAAACAAGAAATACCTAATACTCATTCCACTTTTACTTTTGATACTCATGCTATGTTTTGATTATGTAATGTATGGACTTACTGAGATAATAACGAATTTTAAGATAGATATGTAGGTTAGGTGGACATTGGGGACGGTTCTTAATGTCCAGTTACAAGAAAAAAGTGGACATTAAGAACCGTCCCTAATGTCCTAAAATAGGAGGGAAAATTGTTGGCTAGGATGGAGAGAAAGCAGAGCAGTACAGGGATTTATCATATAATGATGAGGGGAAATGAGAAGAAGGATATATTTATTGATGATCAAGATAAATATAAATTTTTAAAAGTTTTTAAAGAAAAAACAATACAAACTAATACTATAATATACTCATATTGTTTAATGAAAAATCATGTACATATTGTTCTAAAAGAGAGTGAATATGGGGTTTCAGATTTTTTGAAAAGGATATGCGTAAGTTATGCTTATTATTTCAATAGAAGATATAGAAGAGTGGGACATTTGTTTCAAGACAGGTTCAAAAGCGAAGCTATTGAAGATGATAGATATCTATTAACTGTAATTAGATATGTACACAATAATCCAGTAAAGGCAAAAATAGTACATAAGGCAGATGAATATAAATGGAGTAGTGTAAGTGAATATATAGGCGAAAATACATTTGTAAATATAGAAGATATATTTAGTAGTATACATAAAGATAAGGCGTTGGCGAAAAAAGAATTTATAAGGTTTAGTAAAGATGCAAAGGACGATTATATTATGGATTATGATGAAGAAGATACTGCTCAAATTAAAAAAACAAGAGATGAGAATATAAGAAAAATGTATATAGATAATAAAATGAAGAAAAAAGACATAGCAATGCAAACAGGAGTTAGTAGTAAAACGATTCAAAGAGTATTAAAAAGTGGACAGTGAGAACCGTCCCCGGTGTCCTCATTTATATACAATATGTCCTGATAGTATAACAATCTCTTGACAAATTTATCAAAAAAGCATAATATCTTAATATATTACATTAAATAAAATATAATGGAGGGCAATATGAAATTAGTTGGGATATGCTTGGGGGCTTCTACAATAACACTTGTAGAGCTCGTAAAGGGAAAGAAAGATAAATTTAGTGTTACAAAGAGTATAAAGAAGGCTCATGAAGGTAACCCAAAAGGCGTGCTTACTGAGTTAATTAAAGACTTCAGTTCGAAAGATGCAAAAATATTAGTTACTGGTAGGAAATTTAGAAATTTCGTGACGCTTCCTGGTGTTACAGAGCCGGAGGCTATTGAGGTTGCTCTAGATTATGTAAATAGGGAAAATAAGAAATATGATATACTAATATCTATGGGCGGAGAAACATTTATAGTATATATACTCGACAATAATAATAAAATATCTGATGTTCTAACGGGTAATAAATGCGCTTCGGGTACAGGTGAGTTTTTCATGCAACAAATACGAAGAATGAATCTAAGTTTAGAAGAAGCTATAGAGCTAGGAGAAAAAGGAACAGCTTATGCTGTGAGCGGACGATGCTCAGTTTTTTGTAAGTCAGATTGTACTCATGCTTTAAATAAAGGCATACCAACTGAAAATGTAACTGCTGGCTTGTGTGAAATGATGTCAGAGAAAATAGTGGAGCTTATATCTAATGTGCCACACGAAAACATTTTAGCGGTAGGTGGAGTAACTTTAAATACTGCGATAATAAGTAAACTTCGAGAGAAACTCAGTTCTAATATAGAGGTAAAAGAAGAATCAAGTTATTTTGAAGCACTTGGTGCAGCTTTGCTAGCAGAGGATAGAGGCGAAAAGCTATCCACAAATTTATTTAAAGAAGAGGAAGGAAGTTTTAGTTTCCTCGAACCTATTAGTGATTACAAGGATTTGGTTAAGTTTAATACGATAGAGTTTGTGACCCCAAGTGAAGGGGATAAATGCATACTGGGGCTGGATGTTGGTTCTACCACTACAAAGGCGGTACTCCTACGAAAAAGCGATGATAAGATGATTTGCTCTGAGTATTTAAGGACTAATGGAAATCCGATAGAAGCATCTAGAAATTGCTATAAAAGTATAAGAGAAAAATTAAATGGGGTTAGTGTAAATATTGTTGCTGTTGGGGTTACGGGTTCGGGCAGGCAAATAGCCGGACTTTATACAGGGACAGAAGGGGTTATAAATGAAATAATAGCCCATGCAGCTGGGGCAGTGCATTTTGACAAAGATGTTGATACGATTTTTGAAATAGGTGGACAAGATGCAAAATATACATATTTGACAAACTCTGTTGCTTCAGATTATGCAATGAATGAGGCTTGTTCTGCTGGAACGGGTTCTTTTATAGAAGAGTCCGCTCTTGAATCTTTAGGAGTAGATGTTTATAGTATCGCGGAAATGGCACTTAAGGCTGATAAACCTGCTAATTTTAGCGATCAATGTGCGGCGTTTATATCTTCTGATATAAAGAATGCAGCTCATGAAAAGGTTTCTCAAGAAAACATACTAGCAGGACTAGTTTATTCTATCTGCCTAAATTATGTTAATCGTGTAAAAGGGAATAGACCAGTTGGCAAGAAAATATTTATGCAAGGTGGAGTATGCTACAATAAAGCGATACCTCTTGCTATGGCCGCTATTATGAAAAAGCCTATAATTGTACCACCAGAGCCAGGACTTATGGGGGCTTTTGGAGTTGCACTTGAGGTAAAGAAGCGTTTGCATCTAGGGTTAATGCATGAGGAAGAGTATAGCTTAGATAAAATAATAGAAAGAGAAATAGCATATAAGGATCCATTTGTATGTCCGGGTGGAAAGGAAAAATGTGATAGAAAGTGTAAAGTAAATAGAATAGAAATAGACAAGAAAGTATATCCTTTTGGAGGGGCATGCAACAAATACTATAATACAAAATATGAAGTAGAACATGATATCGAAGCCCTTAGTTTTTTAAAGGTAAGAGAAGACTTGATGTTCGAGAAATACGCACCTGCTATTCCTCAAGATGAAAATAAATTGACAATAGGAATAAACAAATCTTTCTTAACATATAGCTTATTTCCGTTATATTATAACTTCTTTACGAGACTTGGGTGCAATATTGTACTACCAGATGAGATAGATGACAAAGGGACAAAAAAGGTTAATACAGCGATTTGTTTCCCAGCTAGGCTTTCTTTAGGATACTTTGCAAATTTGGTTAGCAGAAAACCAGATTATTATTTCATGCCACACATAACAGAGATGTATGTGCAAGGAGGAAATAAAAGAAAAGAGTTTTCGTCTGTGTGTTTATTTGAACAGGGAGAGGCATTCCTAATTAAACAGGCATTTAAGGATGTAAAGGATAAGATACTTGCGCCAAGTATAAACTTTATTAATGGTTGGCATGAGGGAGAAGATGGATTTGTAGAAGTAGCGGTAAAAATTGGATTTGATAAGTCGAAAGCTAAAAAGGTATATAAAGAAGCACTAGAGGTTTTTAAAGAATATGAGAAAGAATATAAATCTCTAGGTAAAAAAGCACTTGATTATCTGGAGGAGAACCCAGGCAAGATAGGGATAGTTATAGTAGGCAGGCCGTATAATGCGTTTGCTTTTGAGGCAAATAAAGGGATAGAAAAGAAATTGACATCGCGTGGATATTTAACCATACCTTACGACATGCTACCATATCAGGACGAAGAATTAGATGAGGAATACAAAGATTATATGCACTGGGAGTCAGGACATAAAATACTAAGAGGTGCTAAATATATAAAGAAGAACCCACGCTTGTTTGCGTTATATGTAACGAATTTCTTATGTGCGATAGACTCATTCTTAGTAACATATTTTAGAAGTATAATGGGTACGAAACCATCACTTACACTGGAGTTTGATACACATACAGCTGATGCAGGAATAGACACTAGAATAGAAGCATTTGTAGATGTAATTAAAAACTACATGGAAACGCAAAAAGATATAACGGAAGATGAAGTGACAGACTTTAGACAAGCAACTATAGATTTAACAAGCAAAGGTGCTACATACATAGATTCAGAGGGTAAAAAGTTTAGCTTAAAAGATAAAAAAGTTAAATTGATATTTCCAGGCATGGGTAAGATACAGTCGAGAATACTAGGCGCTGTATTTAAAAAACTCGGCATAAATGCAGAGGAACTACCTATTGCAGATAAAGAAGTATTTCAGCTCGGCAGAAGCGTGTCAACATGTAAAGAATGCTTGCCTATGCTAGTGTGCATAGGTTCACTTCTAAAATATTTAAAAACAAGGGGAGAAACAGACGAGAAGCTAGTGATGTTCTTGCCGAAGGCTAATGGATATTGTAGACTAGGACAATATCATGTGTTTACAAACAAACTAATAAAAGATAAAAAACTAAAGGATATAGCATTAATCTCTCTTGCAAGTGAAGACGGATACGCAGGACTAGGGCCAGTATTTGCGCTGAAGGCATGGGAGTCAGTTATAATGAGTGATGCGCTCGATGAGATTTATAACTTGATATGCGCTGCTGCACAAGATAAAGAACAGGCAAAGCAACTATTCGAAGAGGAACTAAAGAAAATTGAGAACGCTATGCAGGGATTAGGTGGGAAAAGTGTAAATACAGTCCTTAAAGAAACTGCAAAAAGATTAGCAACTATTAAACTATCTAAGCCATATGAAGATATACCAAAGATAAATTTGACAGGAGAGTTCTTCGTAAGATGGGATAGTGGTTCAAATTTAAATATCGTTGAAAAGCTCACTGAAAAAGGCTTTGCTGTTAAAATATCGCCAGTTGCTGAATGGTTATATTATGTAAACTATATGATAAAAACAAAATTGCAAGAGCCAAGTCATACAATGCTAGGAAAACTAGAGTTTGCAGTATCAGATATGAGCCAAAAGATGATAGAGTCGAGGATAAAAAGTACATTAGCCAAGTCAGGATTATATAAATCAGAGATGATTGATATCGCCGAGATAATAGAACACTCGACACATATATTACCTACTGAACTTAAAGGTGAGCCAGCACTAATAATAGGATCTGTACTAAAAGATGCATTAAGCGAGTATGCAGGGGTTATAAATATAGGACCGTTTGGATGTATGCCACTAAGGTATACTGAGGCACTTTTGGTTCCTGAAAATAATGTAGAATGTAAGATTGGTGCGGTTAAAAGAGTAAATAAAAAAGCGAATACAGATGTGCAATTCGTTAATTTCGATAAAAATGATAAGATTCCATTTTTAACAATAGAATCAGATGGAAATCCGTATCCCCAGCTGCTAGAGGCGAGGT
This sequence comes from Clostridiales bacterium GWD2_32_19, assembly GCA_001795385.1. Lineage (GTDB taxonomy): Bacteria > Bacillota > Clostridia > Lachnospirales > UBA12420 > UBA12420. The sequence goes on along the minus strand of MGOU01000033.1, from coordinate 5,589 downwards.
TAGAAGCGTTTTTGTTGCAGGCGAGTAGGACTCATAAGAAGATGCATAAAAAGTAAACTGAAGAGGCGTGAGTTATCACGCCTTATTTGGTATTGTAAAACCCAGAATGCAAAGTCGAAGGCTCACACCGCGGGGCTGTACCAATGATATCAAGGAGTGGAAAAATGAATAATGATAAAATAGAAGTAGAAAATATAGATATAAAAGAAAATCATAAGATTATAATGGAAATCTTGCCAAATTTATGTGGTATTCTAAATAAACATGAAATTGATTATTATCTTATAGGGGCAATTCCAGCGATATTATTAATTAATGGAAAGTTATCGAGATATCATGATGACATAGATATTTTAATTAATGAAAATGACATAGACAAATTAAAATTAGTTTTGAGTAATAAAGACTATATTCTGGAGGATAAGACACATGATAAAAATAAAATTTGGCAAGAACAAAAAAACAAACCCAAAGGTGGACATGAGTGGGAAGCGACATATACAAAGTATAAGTTTAAAATAGGTTTTTTCTTGTTTAAAAGAGAGATTGATAATTCAATAACCACAAGAACGTATTTTACTAAGGATAATGTTTTTGCAGTCGAGGAAAATTATTCTACAATAGAAACAACAAAATTAAGATATCCGGAGAAATTTGAAACATTTAATAACTTTAAGTTTAGAACTTGTTGCTTTGAACTACTCTACAATGTAAAAAACTTTTTAACTAGACCTAAAGATATTTGTGATAAGAGTATTATAGAACCCCATATTAATAAAAACATCGCATTCGAATTAGAAGAGGAATACAAACAAAAGAAAAGAATTGTAGTAGTTTAAAGTTATTTTTATAATAATGGAAAGGTAATAAATCATTGTTAGGGAAATAAACGATGGTGTGATACGATGCATGTGGAGACTGTGGTGAGGTTAGTGAGGAAGTAGAAATTTGAAAATGACAGAAGACTTAGTGGATAAGGGATGCGAGGTTTTGGATATATAAAACTGTTTCGGTATGCGGAGTTAAAATCACCTATTTGATAACCACTTTTGCATTGGATAACCAATGCAAAAGTGGTTATCAATAATGGCTGTAAATGGCGTAGATATAGGATTGTTGAGCGTAAAGTTAAAATATTACAAATGGTAGAAATGATGATGAGATATTGTGTGATACGATATGATAAATGGGTTCTGATTATATTGAATGTGGAGACTAAAAGGATAATAAGGAGAGTGGCGAAGGATGAGATATATAGAAAAGCTAAAAATGATTAATTTTAAAAGATTTACTAACACAGAAGTTAAGTTTAAAAATGATATGAATCTGATTATTGGTGACAATGAGGCTGGAAAAAGTTCTATACTAGAAGCGATTGATTTTGTCTTGAGTGGAAATAAGATAAAGGTTGAAAATTCTGGAATTGAACAGTTATTTAACAAGAAAACGGTTGAAGATTTTATGAATGGTAATAGAGACTATAATAATATGCCTATTATGATTATTGAGTTATATTTAAACGAACAATCAGACCCAAGATTAAATGGAGAAAATAATATAGATGGATTAGCTTTCGATGGGTTAAGAATGATATGTGAGCCAAATGATGAGCTGAGTCAAGTGATAACAGAAATTCTAAGTGAAGACGATGTTGTTTTTCCATTTGAATATTATAAGATAAGTTTTTTTACATTTGCAGGACAGGGGTATACGGGATATAATAGATTTATGAGAAAAATATTCATAGATAGCACCATAATGAACACTGAATATGCAGCAAGGGAATATATTAAAGATGTTTATTCGAAAAATGTTACTCCTGAGGAAGATATGAAGAATAAGAATGAATATCGAAAATCTAAATCAGAATTTTCCAATAATGTGCTTAATGATTTAAATGAAAAGATTGGTAAATATTCATTTGGTTTAAAAACAGATACTAAATCTAATCTGTACAATGACTTATCAATATATGAAGATAATATAGCAATAGAAAGTATGGGTAAAGGAAGACAATGCTTTATTAAAATGGAAGTCGCTTTAAATAATGATCGACAAGAAAATGATGTAGATATATTGCTTCTAGAAGAACCTGAAAATCATTTGAGCCATGTTAATGTAAATAAACTTATTAAAGAAGTTCTTAAATCACAAACTAAACAAAAATTTATTACTACTCACAGTAGTATGGTTTCTTCAAGGTTAGATTTAAGAAAAGCTATAATGATTAATAGTTCTAACGATGTAGTTATGAAGTTAGAAGATTTATCTGAAGATACTGCTGAATTTTTTATAAAAGCACCGAATAATAATATTTTGGAATATGTCTTATCTAAAAAAGTAATACTTGTAGAAGGGGATGCTGAGTACATATTAATGGAAGCGCTATTTGAAAAAGTAACAGGGGAAGAACTTAGTAAATCGGGCATTCATATAATCTCAGTAGGTGGCACATCATTTAAGAGATATATGGATATAGGAAAATTATTAAATATAAAAACAGCTGTTATAAGAGATAACGACGGAGATTATCAAAATAATTGTATTGATAATTATACTGATTATGTAATAGATCATATAAAAGTTTTTGCTGACCAAGATAATGGTAAAAATACATTTGAAGTATGTATGTATAATATTAATCAAGATATATGCGAAGGGCTTTTTTTAGAAGGGAGAAAGACGCTAACGGTTCAAGAGTATATGCTAAAGAATAAAGCAGATGCAGCTTTTGAATTACTTGATAAAAAGTCTAATGATTTGGTTGTGCCTACATATATCAAGGAGGCAATTGAATGGATAAGAGAGTAATATTTGCAATTGCTGGATCGGGGAAAACAAGCTATATACTTGATAATTTAGAATTAGATAAGCGTAGTCTAATTATTACGTACACAGAAAATAATTATTTAAACTTAAGAGAAAGAATTATTAAGAAATTCGAATATTTACCAGACAATATATCAATATATACATACTTCAATTTCCTATATTCTTTTTGTTATAAGCCATTCTTACATATGAAAGTAAGAGCAAAAGGATATAATTGGAATACTCCACCCTCGTGGACTATGAAACTACCTAGAAAAACCCCTAAATATTTTTTAGATGATAGCAGTCACATTTATCATAACAGATTGGCTAAAATGTTAGATGTATGTGGCGTATATCCTAAAATTAATCAAAGAATAGAAAAATATTTTGATGATTTTTATGTAGATGAAGTGCAGGATTTTGGGGGACACGACTTCAATTTTTTGATGAACATAGCTAAGATAGAAAAGCATGTTTTATTCGTTGGAGATTTTTTTCAGCATACATTTGATACTAGCAGAGATGGTAATGTTAATAAAAATTTGTATTGTGATTATGATAAGTACATAAAAAGATTTGAAGATAGTGGGGTGAATGTTGATACTAAAACATTATGTAAAAGTTGGAGATGCACTCCTAATATATGTAACTTTGTTTCTACAAAATTAGGAATTGACATGTTATCAAATTGCAGTGATAATGGAGAAATTAAAATTATAACGGATACTAAAAGTATAAAAGAAATTATAGAGGATGATTCTATTATAAAACTTTTTTATCAAGGATCGAATAAGTACCCAATCTACTCTCAGAACTGGGGAGAATCAAAGGGAATAGATAAATATGAAGATGTATGTATAGTCCTAAATAAATCAACCTATAAAAATTTTGACGAACTAACTTTTGATAAGATAAATCCGCAAACATTAAATAAGCTATATGTAGCTTGTACGAGAGCGAGAAGAAATTTGATTTTTATATCTGAAGAAAAAGTAAAGGAATATAAAATATAATTATTTATGTGGGGTGAAATAATGAGAAGTTCGCAAATGTTTCTTTTAAAAAACAATTTCTTTTGTGAATATTTAAATAGAATGTGGTGTGAGGGATGGCTAGATGCTTTGATGAAAATCATTTCTTGATAAAATCTATGAAGGGTGAAATTGGTGATTTTGGGGGTTATAATCAGTTAAAAGAAAATAATTTTAATATTTTTAATTATACAGATAATTTTTCATTAAATTTTTGTGTTAACTTATCTCGAAGTATTGGCAGACTATGTAAATGTTTCACGGAAGCCGATATTAGAAAGTTTGTAGAAAATCAATTGTCTGCAGGTAAAGAAAATTATGATGAAGCCCAATTCTTCAGAGCTCTCAGTGAAATAGAAATTTTAAATTATTTTGGAAGTTATGGACCACACCAACTTTCTCAAGCAGTATATGAGCCTTCAATAGGCTCTAATGGAAGAAACCCTGAGGCTCGTTTTTATTATGAAGATGGTACCATTTTGGATATTGAAGTAAAAACTCCTGGGTTTACAAATTTTCAATATGATGGTGAAATGGTTATACCATGTATATTATTAGATAAACAAGGAAGGGACAAATTAATAAAATATAGTGAAGATAATAATTTGAAAATTATTATGCCAAGAGTTTTAAAATTAATTGAATTTATTAATAATGCTGCATCAAAATTTGAGAAACCTACATCAAATAAACATTTGAATTTATTATATATTAATTGGACATATAGCGAGTTTCCATCAAAAAGTTATTTGGAAGCATACTCTCTTTTATATAATGAGTTTAATGGGTTATTGAAATATAAAGAGTTAGGAATCAAAATGGGGATTTTAGAAGACGCCTATGAAAAAATTTCAGGAATAATTGTCTATACAAGTTCATTAAATACACTTGTTTTTCAAGAATTTAGATATTTATGGTCGACACGATGTTTTTCAATTATGCCATTAGAATGTGATGAAACACAACTTATAAAGACTACGTCTATGGATTATAAAAAAAATGTTATAACTCCTAATTTATTATGCGAAGTTAGAGGGAATACAATAGATGAGAAGACAGAATCTATGGTTAAATTTACACATATTAATGAGATAATAGAATCGCATGCTTTAAAATAAATGATATTAGTTATAAATATGTTATACTAACTTTATATATTTAATTTCTGTCAGCCATATAAAGTTGACAAAGGATTTAACATTACTGATGTAAATAAGGAATTTTACTTTGTATATGGTGAAGTTGCAGGAGCTTATGAGGCTTCTAGAAAGAAGAAGGATGATTTAGGTGAGAAATTTGCAGATATAAAAATATATATACTTGAATTATGTGAAATACTAGGTATCATTTTAGAATATGAGATATTAAAAAAAGGAAGTGTTTAGGGTCAGGTTTGCTTTATTCACTTATTCTACTAAAGTCTATTGAAATATCACAAAATATATGCTAAAATATTTCATAGGTGATAAAAATGCCAAGAGAGCTAAGGATATATTATGTCAGTGCATTGTACCATGTAATAACCAGAGGAAATAATGAATATTTAGGAAGTGTTCAGGGTCAGGTTTGATTTATTCACTTATCTTTCTGAAATCTATTGAAATATCATAAAATATATGCTAAAATATTTCATAGGTGATAAAAATGCCAAGAAAGCAAAGAATACATTATGACGGTGCATTGTACCATGTAATGGCCAGAGGAAATAATGGTGATAATATACTTAAAAACGACGAAGATAAAA
>MGOU01000032.1 GCA_001795385.1 Clostridiales bacterium GWD2_32_19 | reverse complement strand
AAAGACCCTTGTTAGGGTCAATGTCAAACCACCACTTGAAGTGGTGGTTGGTGATTGCGAGGAACGAAGCAATCTTTCTTTTGTCTTTTAAAGAACGGGATTGCTTCGTTCACCCTCCTAGAGGACCCCTATGTCTAGGTTTGCATAATACACAAACCAAGTCTTAGGATATCGCAATGACAAATTTAGCACGCAGCAGAGCTACGGGGAATTGACCCTGAGGGATTAATAATTTATATTACTTTAAATATTTATCAATAAAGTCTAAAATTCTATCTACATTTTCTTTTCTCCTAAAAGCCGGATCCCCATGGCTAGCACCTTTTAATGATTCGTATACTAATTTATTACTACCAATATATTTAACTAAATTATTAGAGAACTCCATAGATTGTTGAATTGGGACTATTATGTCATTCGTACCATGCTGTATATATATAGGTGGATCATCAGCAGTAATATAAGTCTCTGGATTTGCCTTTTGTACTAGGTCTTTTGCGAGATTAATTTGTTTACCTATAAGTAAAGATTCTGATGAAGTTGCTACATTATGCACTTGACCATCAACTCCACTTTCTCTAAACTGGTCATCCATTGTTAAAAAATTGATAGGACCAAACCAATCGACAGCTGCTTGTATTTTTGTTGATTGGTTTGCGTTTCCTAGTTCTAGATTATCAAGCTCTGGTACATCCCCAGATGTTCCGGCTAGTGCTGAAAGATGCCCACCCGCAGAAGTTCCCCATGTAGCTATTTTATTACTATTAATATTATATTTACTAGCATTTGCTCTAACATAACGAATAGCAGCTTTTACATCATAAATTTGTGCTGGGAAAGTGGCCTCGTCAATTAATCTATAGTTGATGGATGCAGCCGCATATCCCCTATTTAAAATTTCAATCATATAATCTCGTTCGTCTTTTTTATCTCCTGTTTTATAGAAACCCCCATGTATTAATATAATGACAGGAAAAGGACCTTTACCTTCATTAGGTAAAAATATATCCATCTTTTGAGTTTCTGACTTAGATGCATAAGCGACATCAAGCCACTTTCTTTTAAAGATAGCTATATCTACTGTTTTATTCATAGTTACATTGCTAGGATATTCTACAATGTTAGAAATGCTTAATTTATCAGTTGCTGATAAATTTCCACCAATAGTTTTATCATTGATTGGCATATTAAACTGATAAACCATTATACCCAATGATAAGACTATGGTTAAGACAATAATACCTCTTACTAAATTTTTTATCACAATCACCTCAAATAAAATATAGTTAGTAAATTATAGAATATTTACATAACTATATCTTTTACATATAATGTTAAAAAATACACCCAATAAAATTTAACATAATTATTTTTGACTTTTCTTCTCTACAGAGTACCCAAACTTCCCAAGCTTTTCTCCCAACCCAAAATATAGTCCGTGAGAATAACATATTGGCTTTGAATCGTCAAGATGAAACTTATTATCCTCATCAATGTATTTATCATCAACATGAACAGCTACAACTTCCGCCATAAACATATCATGAGATCCAAGTTTTTTAATTTCTACCACCTTACACTCAATATTTACGGGACTTTCACTTATAAGCGGTGCCTTTACTTCTTTTCCTGGTACCAATGTTAATTTTGCGTTTACAATTTTATTTTCATCCTTGCCCGAGCGAACCCCACAATAATCAGTCGCCCTCACCAAATCCTCAGTAGTCAAATTAATGACAAACTCCATATTTTCCTCTATTATTTTATACGAATGTCGAGATGGCCTAATTGATATATATGTCATCGGTGGATTTGTACAAATTGTACCCGTCCAAGCAACAGTAATTGCATTATAATTTTCTTCACAATTCCCACAAGTTACAATAACCGCAGGTATCGGATACACCATATTACCAGGTTTCCATAATATTTTCCCCATTTTTTTCTCCTTTTTATTTTAATTTAACAAACTACTTGAAAAGTTGACTAATTAATGAATCTCCCCGCGGCAAGCCGACGGGGTATCATGTTGTCATTGCGAGCGTTTTTGCGAAGCAATCTCATCTTTCAAAAACGAGATTGCTTCGTCGAAAGAACCTCCTCGCAATGACAAGAACGCGGCAAGCCGACGGGGAATTAAACCCAAAGAGATTAATTAATTTTTTCCTTCTTAAATTTTTCCTTCTAATATTACTCTTTCTTAATCTATATTATTTTCAATTATGTATGTATATGTTTTTTATTATATATGATATTATAACACTAAAATATTTTTCCCTCAATAGCTTTATAAAATAATAATGTATATTATTTCTATACCTCCAAAAACTAATAAATAGTAAAAGGGGGTTTGCGTATGGCAGATGATGATATAAAACAATCTTACAAAAAAAGTGCAGAAAGAATGGAGGGAGCCCAAGGTAATAACACTATGGGATCTCAGCTTACACCAAATGATTATAATGATCCAACAATTAATGAAAATTACTTTCATGATAAAGATGTCGACTATAACAATATTGATAAACTACCAGAAACAATGGATGAGGTTCATAAATGGCAGCGGGAGCATATTGCTAAAGGTGACCAGAGTAAAGAAGGTTATCCTCTAAATGTTATTATTGATCCTGCCATGAGGGAAATGTATCAAGTTGTAAACAAAGCAGGTATTACAAATGTCTTCGATCGATTTAGCCAGCAACAGCCTATTTCGTGCAAGTTTTGTATCGAAGGTTTGTCATGCCAACTGTGTGCCAATGGTCCTTGTCGTATAAGTGCAAAAGTACCGAGGGGAACTTGTGGTGTCGATGCACATACGATGGTTGCCAGAAACTTTATGTATAGACATGTAACGATAGGAACATCAGCAAATGTATTCCATGCTCATCAAGCAGCCCGTACATTAAGAGCTGCGGGTGAACATCCAGAAAGTGGCTTAAAAATTAGGGATCCTGAAAAGCTAAAGAAATTTGCAGATATGGCTGGACTAGATACAAATAAAGATATAAATCAGCTAGCAGTTGATTTTGCTAATTGGGTAATCAGTGATATACACAGCGAATATCACATTCCATCTAAAGCTGTTGAAGCTTTTGCACCAGCCAAACGTAAGGAATTATGGAAAAAGCTCGGCTTATTTCCTGGAGGAGCATATAGTGAGGTGGCTTACGCTCAAACCACTTGTATGACTAACCTTAGGTCAGACCCAGTGGAGTTTTTATTAAATAGCATTCGTCTTGGTGTGGCAAATGAATTTCAGGGATTATTTTTATTAGATATAATTCAAGAAATGCTTATAGGTACACAAAAAATAGAAATGAAACAGCAAAACATGGGACTACTAAAAGAAGATATGATTAATGTAATTACCAATGGTCATATGCCACTTTTGGCTCATATCGCAATTGATTTAGCCTCATCAGATGAATGGCAGCAGAAAGCAAAAGATGTAGGTGCTAGTGGACTTCAAATTTTGGGTCATGTTTGTGAAGGACAACAAATTATGAATTATTCCGGAACTCAAAACCAAACAGGATACGGTGGTCAAGAAGGTGAATGGTTATCGGAAGAATACCTTCTTGCAACAGGCGTGGTTGACTTATTTATGTTTGATTATAACTGTACTGTGCCTACTTTGCCTTTGTATGCTAAGGAATTTGGAACCAAACTACTAAGCACACATCCAGTAATTAAACTTCAAGCAACAGAAACTCTTGACTTTATACCAGAAAAAATGAAGGAACAAGCAGAAAAAGCATTAGGCATGGCTATCGAGTCATATAAAAAACGTAAATCATCAACAAGAAAAGTTCATATACCAAATTACAAATCGGATTGTATGGTAGGATTTAGTACTGAGTCTGTCAAGGAAGCTTTAGGCGGAAGTTTTAAACCTTTGATAGAGCAAATAGTAAATGGTAATATAAGAGGGATAGCAACGATAGTCGGATGTACCACGGCTAGATATGGGCAAGGTGGAAGTAATATTTTTAAAATAACAAAAGGGTTAATCGAAAACAATATTTTAGTTCTTTCTGGTGGATGTACATCCTCAGTAATGCAGTATACAGGCTTAACTAACCCAAAAGCCGCGGATGAAGCTGGCGAAGGACTAAAAGCAGTTTGTAAACAACTTGGAATTCCACCAGTACTAAGCTATGGTGCTTGCGTAGATATAGGGAAAATGACACAAACAGCAATGGAAATAGCTGATGAGCTGAACATTGACACTGATAAACTTCCGATAGTAATAGGAGCCCCAGAATATCTCGAACAAAAGGCAGTCGCTGATGCATGTACTGCAGTTGCACTAGGATGGCTGGTTCACATTGCACCTGTACCATCAATTACAGGAAGTGATGTAGTAGTGAAAACACTTACCGAAACTACCGAAAGCTTAGGACTTGGTAAAGTTGTAGTTGAAATGGATGCTGAAAAAACTATAGAAATTTACAAAGAGCATATTGAGAAGAAAAGAAAAGAATTAGGGATATAGCAACCTAAATATTGTAGGTTTCAAAATACAAAAACAGTATACAAGACATCCTATTTAGGGCCTTGTATACTGTTTTAATTTAGTGGTTCATATTTCATTATGTAAACTATATTATATTTTCGAATTCCAATCTTTAATTATTTCTGTCGGAATTTCCAGCTTCATCGTGCTATCTCCTACCATTCTATATTTATCCTTACTTACTAACCCATGATAATCAGATCCCCCTGATATAAATAGATTTTTGTTTTTGGCATATTTCAATAGATAATCATTTTTCTCATCAAATGCAGAAATGTGATAACACTCTATGCCGTCGATTCCTGCCTTTACTAACTCATCCAAGAATAATTCTACATTTTTAATAGGATATTCAAATGGGTGAGCGATAAAAACAAGACCATCTGCATCATGTATGTTTTTAATTGCTTCATCTACTCTGGGGGTATTTTCTATTACTTCTATATACCATTCGCTATTTGGATTAGAAATATATTGTCTATAAAAAATATTTATATTTCCCCAAGCATCATCCATGAATTTCGATTTATTTTCTTCATGACTACATACTTCATTCAAAAATACAGTTGCCCAATAAATAATTCCTTGTTTTATATTTATAATATCCTTATTTACAACCAATCCTATTTTTTCTGCTTTTAAAAATAATATTTCCATACTTTTTTCATATTCTTCTTTTCTTTTTTCAAATGTAAAATATTTATTTAAAAAAGGTTTAATTTTTGTTACATCAATATTATAAGCCAATACCTCAATCGTTTGATTTCCTATATAAGAGTTTATCTCACAGCCAGGTATTATTACTCCATTATAGTGTTTTTTGTATTCTATATATTCATTTTCATAAAAGCTTACATCATTATGATCGGTAATAGAAATATAATCTAGTTTATTTTTTTTCGCATTTTTCAATATTTCAATCGGCTCATTCTCTGAGTCCGGTGAGTATTTAGTGTGTATATGTAAATCTATCATTCTTATTCCCCCGTTCTGTTATAGGTAGTGTAAAATATTTATAGTACTAAATACTACACTATCCCTTTATATTCAATATATTTTATCAGTATTATCTATAGTTTTCTTTTTATCTTTCAGACAACCTACTTCTTCCTCAGTTTAATTCCTATATATACAACCAATCCAATACTTATTACTACCATCAGAGCATTAAATATTATCTTGTACAATTGTGTGTTATCCTTCTTTACTTCACCCTGACTAACTTCTTTTAATATAAGCTCACCTAGTGTACACTCGTCCATTTCTTCATTCACTACATATGTCTTATACTTTTCTATATCATATGTAGGTTTTGAAGCGTTTTCATTACCGTAAATAAGCTTATATGCTGAATCATTCTCTGCCTTAAATATTACTCTATCTATACTGTATGTTATATTTACTTTACTAATATCAATCTGACTATCATCGCCATTATTGATTTTTATTACTATATCTTTATCACTAGTTTCGTTTGGAAAGCTTATTTCAGTATTTTCCGCCTTCACATTTTTAAGATTTAGATTATAAATTTCCCCTGAATATTCTGAATACTCTCCACCATCTAATCGAACTTCATAGTTTCTTCTAAATGTATCATCTGTCTCTAACTTTATTTTATGTATATGTAATCTATCTGCGTTATTTATATATATGTACGTGCTGTTATCCTTATTCTCCGTGCTTGTCTGAATTTCCTTTTGTTTATAGTACTTATTTGTGTACACATTGCTATCATTTTTATATCCCATTATACTATTTATTTTAATATTTTCGATATTATTAGGCACTTCGAATCTATAAAATTTATATTTTTTTACATCATTAAAGTATATATTAGTCTTATTAATATTTTCTATATTATATACCTTATCTTTAGCAATATACTCCCATAAAAGCCCGTCATAACTTCCATATATATCTACTTCTTTCACATAATCCTGCCCGCCAATGTTTAAATCCATATAGTTTATAGTTACATCTTTATTTATATCATTTGTCTTAACTTCAAAGTCGAAAGATTCCTTATCTTTCATCTTTTTTGTATCTACGAGATTTAGATTGAAAAGTTCTGTTGTTCCCTCTATCTCTGTATATATGTTTTCTATAAAATGTGGCACAAAGTTTCCTTTAGCGTCTTTTATTCTAACATCATTAAGATTTTGTTTTGCATGTCTATAAACATCTTCATCCAACCAAATGTATTTATATTCGCCATCACCACTCAACCTTATATCCTTTTGTGCATTCCAGTCTGTTAAGTTAGTTGAGTTAGTTGCATATGTATTTGCAGTAAAACCTAGTAACATAAACATGCAGAATATTATAATTATGTAATTATATCTTTTCATTATTTACCTCCTATTAAAAAGTTGCTACAAATCTTAAAGTTTTTATACTAAGTTCCTACTACTTAAAATTTATCTTCCATATTATTTCTCAAGTTTTGATAGAACAATGATATTAATATTGTGATTATACCGAATATAAAGTAAGCAATAATCTTCCAGCCGATCTCTAAGAATGCCAAATCATAAAACGCTAGCTTAGCAACTGCAAATAGTGACATACCTAGTCCGAACCTTCTTAGATATACATAATTATTTTTAAATCCTAATATTATGTATATGAATGCTACTATCAGGAATATCAAGCTCACCAAGAAGCTTATATGACCTAGTCCCAGTTGGTATGTTATAAAAGAAGTCACTATATAAAGTAAATATATATTTATAATAAGTGGATACAACTCAAAATTAAAGTTCTTCGTTACCACAATGCTTTTAACAACATCCTTAAATACTAAAAATGTAATTATACTTACAACGATTAATACAAGTAATCCAAAATATTCAACCCCACTATTGTTTTGATAAATAGGGTATGATAGTGCATTTTTAGAAGCTACTGTACCCATCAACACCAAAGCAGACAATATATATAGTATAGGGTTGAATACATTTAGGAATGTATCTTCCCTATTTTTGTTTGTTAATTCAAAGCATTTTCCAGTCAATATTGTGACCAATATAAAAATTAATATTTTAAATAATCCATTATAATCATAACTTAAAACACTAGTTACTGCCTCTTCTATATAAAGTGAGTATAGTCTACTTGAAATATACATCGCATAAAACCATGTATTAATAATAGTAAAGTATTTAAAATTGTACAACATTTTACCACGGTTTGAAAACTTATTTAAAAATTCTCCTGCTGCTGCGTAAGTTGCAAGTATTATTAATAAACTTACTGCATATGCTGTATACTTAAGCTCAAAAAAACTTATATTCTGCCCAGACATTCCTCTTAACGCTTCAAATACTAAGAAGTTTGCAGAACATATAGATAATATAATCCAACCTGCTTTTTCTACAGCTCGTAATCCAAACTTCAAACCATACAAAGTTACGACAACTGCCTCGATAGTCCATCCTAGAGTCATCCATGTAAGCCCAAATTGGAAAGGTATAACTAAAATGGCGAAAGTGAGTGCAGTAAGATAAAACAACCCACTTACATATTTATCATTATGTACTCTTTCAGATACTAACTTAGCCAATCCTATGTATATAACACAAAATATTATAGCGAGTATTCCTCTAAAATCCGTCAAGCCTTGTTTTTCAAATATACCATATATAGCAAGTGAACTTATCGTTGTGTTTAACCCTAATAATATTATATCATAACTTTCAAACTCTACCTCATTCTTTATAGCATAAGCGACTGTTATAAATGTGTACATTCCAAATGTTGCAATAGCATACATCATATTTACAGTAACATCATTAACAACACTCATAAGATATAACATACTCGGTACATTTAACAAAAAGCTTATATACTTAACTCCAGTCCATCTTTTATATAATGATATTGCAATTATTGTAGTATTTAACATGAGTAAATATCCCATAGCAATATAAGCACCTTGGGCGTTTAAACTAAATTGTGAAACATATGATACGAATGGGAAATACCCACCTATCAAAGCCATTCCACAAATAACTTTAGAATTGTATCTAAGTGACAATATCGTAGTTATCGCTGTTACAAGCAGTGACAGCACAAGTGCCATATTAAGATCTACAATCTTTAGTCCAAAATAGCAATAGAAAATGCTATAGTAAAGTATGGCCACTCCACCACCTAATAATCCTGTAGCAAATACCTGTTTATTCTTCCTATAGAAAAACTCGCCCACTCCTAAGAATAATATTCCTATCAAAAATGCAACTATACCCTTTCCGTAGTTATCGAGCCAATTCTCATGAACATATGTAAATCCAGACGCAACACTCAGTAATATAAGGATTATACCTATCTTATTTACTAGATTAAGTCCTATTTTCATCTCGATATCATTATTTCTAATCTTACGTTTCATAGCTTCTTCATCTATCTCTTCATTTTCCATTGTCTCTGATGTTTCATCATACACATTTTGCTGAATGCTAAAATCATTCTTAGCTTTTTCTCTTATAATTCTTATTTTCTCTTTAGCTTCATCGTATATCGTATCGATTCGTATTTTAAAGGATTCCGCTAAATCTGACTCCCTGTTTTGTATAAAATTATTTACTTCAGAATACTTATCCTTTACTACTCTTTCTAGCTCTGATAATCTATTCTCTGTAGCAACATCACTATTTTTAAAATATATCGCCATCTTCTCACGAGAGGCATTTAATATATCTATCTTCTCACTTATCATCTGCTCATGAAGCATCGTCCTAAGCTCTCCGTTACTTTTCTTTACTTTATCATAATCCTCTTTCATACTATTAAATTGTTCTTTATATTTTCCTAGTTCCTTCTTTAAATGCTCATTCTCCCTAACATTATCATCCTTCTCATATTCATTAATTACTTCTTCGTAATTTTTTAAAGTCTTCTTATACTCTTCTAGAACACTTCTAAATTTTTCCTTCATCTCCACTCATATTCCCCCTTTTTCATTTCATTTCCCGTTCTTTACTCATCTCACTGTAAGAGAAAGGTATACCCAACATTTTCCTACATTTATATTTCCAATTTTACACTATTATACAATAAAAAACAAGCATTTTTTTAATGCCTGTTTTTAATCTTTTTAAATACATGGTCTAGGACAATCGATACAACTCTTATCAAGTTCTTCAAATTTCATCATTTCAAGTCCATCATTTTTATTATATATTATCGGCATATCATCTCCTGTATTCAAGTTAATTTTATCTAAATTAAGACACTCGTCTATTTGATTAATTCTAGGTTTTACAAGCTTCCATCCGTTTTTAGTTAATATATATACTGGGATTTTTATACCTACTTGGGCCATTGCTTTAGGTGCTATTATTTCTCTTACTAGTTTAGATGCACAAGACCAAACTATATCTGCATTTTCACCCATAATCTCTGCCGTTTCATTGTTTATTCCTGTTGCGCATAAGCCAAATTTATGGATTTTTACATCTCCCTGTTCAAGCTCTGATATTTGTTTTAAGTATTTATTGTCATTTGCAGCAACCGACACAGAAATATTTTTATATCCCATTTTTATTGCTTGCTTAACCCCTTCTACTTGATCAATCTTTCCTGTAAAAGGAAATACAGGTATTACTCCTTCCTTAAAAGCTTCTTCCACTAGTTCAGGACTTGGAGTAGTATAGAACAAACCTGACATCCTTTTCACAACACCTTGAGTTGTTACTGGACTTGTTGTTATAACTGTCCCTAGATTGTTTGATACAATGACAGCAGCATCGATTTTTCCTCTTTCCATTGCATCTGACATTATTTCAGATGCTCCAAATGCAACATTTCTCTCACATGAGTTGAGCGGTCTATTATCATCAAACCCTCCACCTTTTATCACAACATTATTTATTAAATCTATCATATTTTTTTGAGAATCCTCTTGTCTACCATCTTTAAGTGACATTAGCAATTTTTCGGCTACATTACCCCCTATTTCCTTTAACAAATTAAACATTAATGGACAATATTTAATAGGTGGTGGCGTTGAATATATAGCTTTAAGTTCATCATCCTTTTTTGAAATTAATATATAACTTCCAAACATCCTAGTAATATGACTAGCTTCTTTATCATATACCGTCTGTACTTTATAGCAACATTTTAACAAATCATCAACACATTTCTCAATATTTCCTTTACTCTTTAAAGAAAACAGCCTCTTATCATCATTTACTATCTCTATATCATCTGAAATAAAACCATTTACATTTATTTCAGATGGATTAAATCTAGATAGTTCATCTTCAGACAAACCTGTAAGTAAATTTGTAGGTAAATTTTCTTTTTTATAAAAAATCATTCTAACACCATTTTCATCTACTTCAAAAGTTACATCCCCATTTGAATACTTACCTTCACTTATTAAATCTTTAGCTATTTCTTCCCTTAAGTTCATAATAACCATCTCCTATTATATAATTTTTTGTTTGTACTTGTATTATATATCAAAACATGATATAAGTATAATATATATAAGTTATGTTAATCATAAGGTGGTGTTATATAATATGAATATTAATTTTGAACTTTATTACATATTTTATATTGTTACTCAAAATGGCAATATCTCAAGGGCAGCTAAAGAACTATTTATATCCCAACCAGCTGTTTCCCAATCAATAAAAAAACTCGAGTCACAATTAGGCGGACCCCTATTTATAAGAACAAAACAAGGTGTAACATTGACTGAGGAAGGAAAAGTATTTTATTCTTATATTAAACAAGGCGTAGAATTATTTAATAATGCAGAGAATAAATTTTCTCAGCTAAAGAATTTAGAAATAGGGAATATAAAAATAGGTGCAAGTGCAACTGTTACAAGACATGTACTACTTCCGTACATAGAGAATTTTCATAAACTCTACCCTAACATTGATATTGAAATAACTAATCATTTAACTAAAGATTTACTACAACTTTTGAGAAATGGAACAGTAGATATGCTAGTTTTAAATTTACCCATGCAATCGACAAAAGATATCGATATTATACCATTTAAAGAAATTCAAGATTGTTTTGTTGTAGGTAAAGATTATAAATATATTTCCGCTAACACCATTTCACTTGAAGAATTAAAAAAATATCCTTTAATATTTCAAAAGAAACCATCTAATACCAGAACTTTTTTAGATAACTTCCTTATACAAAACAATATAGAATTAACTCCAAAAATTGAAATTGTAAGCTATAATCTAGTTATGGATTTCACTAAAATTGGATTTGGGATAGGATATGCAACTCGTGACTTTATATTAAAAGAAATTGAAGAAGGTTATTTATACGAGGTTAAAACTATTCCTACCGTACCAAAAAGACATATTGGTATTGCTATTATGAGTAACACCGTGTCAAGTTTTGGAGTTAAAAAACTACTTGAAATAATTACAAAAAACTAATAAACCTTTCTCTGTAGTTTCAATTTTAAACTAAATACAAAGTCTTGTATAATTCTAAACTAATCATCAAAAACTAAATAAGAAAATATATTGAATAAGAAGGGATATTTTACACTACCATATAAACTTAGGGGGAATTAAAATGAGTGTAAATAATAGATCATCTAAAAATACTGCAAAGATTTCATTTAATGAATTCAAGGAAGAGGCTTCACTTGAAGTAGATAATGTTGCTAAACACAGAATAGGATCTACTAGACAGACTAATTTAGTAGAACTAGCTAATGATGAAAATATTGGTGGACATGTAAAAGTAATGATTGAAGGAGCTGACAGAATAAGATCAACAAGGGACTCAGGTAATTATACTAGACGTTAGTATAATTACCTGAGTAGAAACAATAAACAGCATTAAGTATGCTACCATGTTCAGGCATGAAAATAGAATTTACTTACCACCTACAAGTTTCTATATTTCATGCCAACTCTATTTTTTTTGCCTGTTTATCTCTATAAACATTTATTTTCAATTTGTGTTATCTTAATCTATTACTTCTCTTTTAAATAAAACATACATATCTAAGACTACCATGTGGAATAATAATAAATAAATTGTAAAACTTGAAATTAATGTAATTTATAGAGGTGGACATGATAAAATATATAAAAAAATTTATTGATTCACATGATAAAATAGATGGTTTATTACCAAAAGAAAATATTAAGCAGTACAGTACTAAAAGCTTTAAAGACGCTGAATTAATTAAAATGAAAATCTCATGTTCGCTAATTGAGAATATAAAAAAAACAAGAGAAATTATGGGTAATAATACTGATCTTATAATTAGAACTATTACATTAGGTAGGAGCGATGTCAGAGATGCGGCGATTATTTATATTGATAATCTAATTGACACACATCACATAGATGATAACATCGTACGTCCACTTGTGCTTGATGCATATACATCTGGACTTGAATCAGGCAGTAAGATAATAAAACAAATTCAAGCAGGGAATTTAATCACCAGAGGAGAGACCAAGAGGGGTGAAGACTTTAATGATCTTTTAAGCAGGCTACTAATTGGAGAGGTTGGACTTTTAATTGATGGAATTGATGAGGTTTATATTATAAGTGCCAAGGGATATGATTACAGGAGAGTAACAGAATCTGATGTAGAACCAGTAGTAAGAGGCTCTAGAGAAGCTTTTGTAGAAGTTTTAAGTGTTAATATAGGGCTTATAAGACGGAGACTACACAGTCCCAATTTGATGTTTGAAGGATCAGAAATAGGTACTGTAAGTAAAACAAAATTATGTATAGCATATATGAAAGATATATGTAAAGAGGGGCTTGTAGATGAAGTTAGATTAAGACTTAATAGAATACATATTGATGGGGTGCTTGAAGGAAATTATATAGAAGAGTATATTCAGGATAATCCTTATTCAATATTTCCTCAGGCACGAAATACCGAGAGGCCAGATGTTGTTGCCGCTGCTTTGTTAGAAGGACGAGTAGCAATTATAGTTGAAAATACTCCAATGGCACTTATAGTTCCAGGTGAGTTTTTTTCCCTTATGCAGTCTGCTGAAGACTATTATAATGGATATATATATTCCAGTCTAATAAGGCTTTTAAGATACCTGGCACTTTTTGTATCATTATTTCTTCCTTCTTTTTATGTTGCAATTACAACTTTTCACCAGGAGATGGTTCCTACAGACTTTCTTATAAGCATTGTGTCATCACGTTCTGATATACCATTTCCGGCTTTTATAGAAGCTTTTATGATGGAAATTACATTTGAGATTTTACATGAGGCCGGTATACGTCTGCCAAGACCAGTAGGACAAGCAGTTAGTATTGTTGGAGCTTTAGTTATAGGTCAGTCGGCAATACAAGCGCATATAGCATCTCCATTAATGGTAATTGTAGTAGCTTTAACAGGTATTTCTACATTCTGTCTGCCTCAATTTAGTGCTGCACTTACTGTTAGGATAATTAGGTTCCCATTAATGCTTATATCTGCTACATTTGGTTTATTCGGACTTATGATAGGTATATTGTTTTTATTGTTACATGTCTTCTCTTTGAAAAGTTTTGGAAAGCCATATATGGATCCAATAGCACCTTTAATGACGAAAAGTCTAAAAGATACAGTACTACGTTTTCCATGGTGGGGACTTGATAGGAATCATGCTGATAATAGTACTAGTAACCTAGAAAATATGAATTCTAGTAAGACTTGGCATCTATTCAAAAAGAAAGGTGATTCATAGTGAAAAAAATTATAATTTTCATTGCTACAACAATTCTCTGTGTTTTACTATCAGGTTGTTGGGATTCAAGGGAATCTGAACGATTGGGACTAATAACCGTTATGGGAATCGATTCTACAAAAGATGGACAGATTAAAGTGGTAACTGAAGAACTTATTAGTACAAAACAGAATTCAGTTGGGGAGGGAAGCAATAGTTCTAATAAAATGCCAGCAAAAGCACATGAAGCAATAGCACCTACGATATCAGAAGCTATGGAGAAAATAAGTGGATTAAATCAACACATTAATTATCTTTCTCATACAAGGGCTATAATTTTATCAGAAGAGTTTGTTAGTACAAAGGGAATAGATATATTTATTGATTATTTCGAAAGAAATCCTAGAATAAGGCGTAATACATGGCTTTTGATTGCAAAAAAAAATCAATTTAATAAAGTTTTAAGTACTGCTATAAATATAGAACCAGGTACTGAAACCGGTAAACTAATAAATGGTATACTCGAGAATAAATTAAGAAATTCATATTTAACTGCTAATACTCTGGGAGATTTTTTAAATCTTTTATGGGGAACGGGCAGTGACCCTTATACATCTGGTATTAGTCATCTTGAAATAACTACAGGGGGAAGTGAAGTTGAAAATCAATATCAAAAGGCAAATGATACCTATAATTTAAAAATTGAAAATACAGCAGTATTTAAAAAAGGTAAACTGGTAGGTTGGATGGACAACGATGAAAGTAGAGGTCTTTTATTTACTAAAGGAGATATACAAGGAGGTAATATATCAGTT
Source organism: Clostridiales bacterium GWD2_32_19 (assembly GCA_001795385.1). Lineage (GTDB taxonomy): Bacteria > Bacillota > Clostridia > Lachnospirales > UBA12420 > UBA12420. Next base: position 17,520 of record MGOU01000032.1, on the reverse strand, counting down.
CAATATCATAAAAAAGATATATCTTTACAAATTATAAAAATGAATTCAAAAATAAAGCCAGTCTTATCCAATGGAAAAATGCAAATAAATATTAAAATAGATATATTATCAAATATAGCAGAAAGTCAGGCATATTTAGATTACGAAGAATCTGAAGTTATTAAAATTATACAAAATTTACAAGCTAAAGAAATAAAAAAACTAATTAATTTGGCTTTCAATAAGTCAAAAGAATTAAATTCAGATGTTTTTGAGTTTGGAAATTATTTTTATGGTGATTACCCAGATTACTTTAAGAAAATACAAAGGAAAAATTATGAGTATCTAAAACATATTAAGCTTAATATAGATGTAAAATCAACAATTAACCAGATAGGCCTTATCAAAGAAAAGCAAAATACTAACATTGAGTATAGAAAATAATGGTTACTGAATATCCTATTGTTTTGTCATTATGGAAAAAAGGAGAGAATGATTTGCTAATTATAACAATTTTTGCAGTGATTTTAATATTCTGTGCTTACGGATTGCACATGATTAAAAATAAACTTTGGAGAGAACTAAGCGTTTTTGGATTTTTAATAGGAATTTCTTTATTCTTAGCAATTGTAAACGCGTTAGATATGAAAGGACCTATTGCATTGATGGATGACTTTCTTAGCCCCTATGGTAAGGCTATATTCAAATAGAAAGGTGGTTAATATGAAAGAAAAATGTATAATAAGTACCAATCAATTTGTTTGGATGCTTTTTAGTATAATAACCTCTTTTACTGCACTACAAATACCAGGGTTGTTAATATCTCATGCTGGTCGTGATTCATGGATGTCAGTAATAGGTGCATGGTTTATAGATTTATTACTGGCTATGGTCTATGCATATATGGGACTGCGTTTTCCGGGACAAAACATGGTACAGTACAGCATGACAATTTTAGGGAAATATGTAGGAAGAATAGTTGGCATAATGTTTCCACTTTTTTTTCTGATGACAGCTTCTCTTTTGATGAGATCCCTCAGTGCACTGCTTGTCAATCTGTTTTTGCCAAGAACACCTATGGTAGTAGTTCTTGGACTCGGATATGTTTTAATAGCTTATGGTGTAAGTAAAGGAATAGAGGTAATAGCAAGAACATGTGAAGCCTTGGGTCCTATATACTTAATAAGTATGATTATTTTACTTTTCATGGGAATCCCAGAAGTAAAATTGCACCGATTAAAACCACTACTTGTAGAAGGGGTTTATCCCTTTTTGACTGGTATTCCATTTATACTGAGTTTTATAGGTATTTGTATTATTATGGGTATGTATATACCTATTTGTAACCGACCTAAAAACGGTTTTTTAGCTAAATTCATTGCAGTTAGTATAGGAGCTACTACTATAGCGGGAAGCCTTTGTTTAGCTATAGGTACTTTTGGTTCAGAACAAGCAGGAAATATGCTGAACCCTAGTTTTCAACTTGCGAGATCAGTCCATATAGGTACTGTTATTGAGCGTGTAGAAATATTATGGCTAATGATATCTATAGGAGCAGGAGCTATGACTTGCGCAAATTTAATATGGGCTTTCAATCTTGGAATAGCTCAAATTACAGGACTAAGCACATACAAGCCACTTATTTGGCCTTCAGTACTTATTGCATTTATTCTTAGTGTAACTTGTTTTGATAGTAACATTGATGTATTTAATTTCACTTTTTATTCGTATATGTTTATTGCTCTATTTGTTCAGTCAGGACTTGAAATGCTATTGTTTATAAGTGCTTTGATTTCAGGAAAAAGGGGTAAAAAAACACAGCTTTTATCATAGTTTAATGTGTACAAAACTATTTTCCACTTATTCCATCGTTTTATTATCTCTACCATATAGTCTGTCTTCAATAATTGTTATTTTCATACCAATGTGCCATATACCCCTTTATTACTTCTATTTGCTACGCCCTATCTATCCTTACCCAAAATACATATACTGGTGTTTTTATCAAGTACTCTAAATATATTCAGCAAATCATCTCTTTGCCATGCAATGCAACCAGCAGTTGGTGTGTTACCTTCTCTTGATTTATGTAGAAATATAGCGGAACCATTTCCATGTATGCATTCTTTATTATAATCTATAACCGCTGTGTACTCATATAATTCATGAAATAAATCTTCAGCAGAATTCCAATCATTTTTTTGATTATACCTCTGCAATGTGTTATATTTTTTTGAGTTTTCATCATCGACCCATACATAATCATTTTCATAATTTATTTTTAGATAGGGGATACCTTTTATTACTTCACTCCCATTAAATGGTTCTCCATATCCAAATGTATATACAATAGAATATTCTCCTTGTGGAGTAAACCCATCTCCCTCACATTTTTGTTTTCCATAAGGTATTATACCGTTCCTCCCAACAATAGTCAAAATATTACTTAATATCTCTTCTACTACGCCATTATCATTTATTCTATAAACATTTGTGAACACACCTTTTTCATCTTCAAAAACTACTATTCTCATCATATATAATTTCCCCTATCAGATTAAATATTAGTGTTAAGACTTATAATAAAATTTATTACAATCACTTCTACATTTTATTTATTCTTTATCAAAGTTATGCAATATGATTTTTAACTTCATCGTTGTCTAGGATTCTTGGGGGTCAAGCCTGCCTGAATATTTTTATATACACAAATATAAGATATATTTGGAAGCTATCTTATTTCTTTGATATTATACCTTGCAAAATTCAATATTGTATCCTTATCTAACTCTGTTAATGCAGCAATAGGAATAGCATTTAAAATCCTTCTCTTGTCGTATATAAGTATGTATTTTTCATTGTATTCAGTCTTACTTAATTCTTCCCATTTGTATTCTAAACTCTTTTTAGAATAATAAATTTCAATACCCTCAGAGTTTATTATATATTTTACAGATTCTTTTGCCTCTTGACTCTTTATGTATGCTTTTTTCGTGTTGTTTATCAATATTTTTGGGATAATGACTACCGGAACTATTCCGATAATAAAGTATATTCCAATCACCTCTATAAGTGACCATATTGATTCGTACAACTCTTCTGCTGATTTGGCAAATTTAACATGTTCGATATTTGTACTAAATGTAAGCGGAACTACTAAGATTATCATAAATATTATTGGATACCATATTAAAAAGCTTTTACTCATTTTATACATTTTGCTTCTACAATAAATAAGTTTCACATAATCCGATCCATCCTCTGATTTAATATCATAATCAAATTCTATGATTTTATTATCCACTTCCATTTCCATATACAACTTCCTTTAATTGGCATAATCTTTTTCTCCTTAAATAATTATAATATTTGTAATCAGTTACATACTATAATATTTATCAGATTTTGTCAAACCTATTATTATTTCATTACATATATACCTACATACTTTCTCACTATTGATAAAGCACTATGCCCAGTAATTACACTTTATTTAAGTTTTTACATATAACTAATCAATAATAGGAATATTAACTTTTAGAAATGTAAAAAAAGAGAGGGGTTATTAGAGATGCTCAGAAATAAAATTTTAATTATATTTCTATGCCTTATTACTATACTTTTTTTTGCATATATGATTATATGTTTTACTGGCAAAAGTAATAATAACGCACCTATTGCCAAAATGACTATAATTCAAGAAGAGAAATCTAACTATAGTATAAATATGAAAAGGGATATTTTATGTCTAATGCTTGCGTATCCACAATATATAACGGGTGTTGAAAGTAAAGATCAAAAAGTTTATATCATAATGAAATCTGGAAATCGTATTATTTATGATGACCAAAACATTAAGAGAAATGAAGAAAAAATCAGCAACGCCGACTTACAAGATATGATGAACTACGTCTACCCTATTCAGGATATAAAAGAACTAATGCCAAAAAACAATGAATCAGGACTATTTAGGGTTCATACCTTCTATAACGAAATCTATGGGGAGACAAGAAATCAAATTGAATCAAACCTTGTCCATGTAAAAATCAAAAATAAAAGATTTTCTTTTAATAAGAATAATAACGCAGCTAACTCACTAAAAAATGTTATAAATGAACTTATACCTCTAGCACAAAATCGAAAGGATATAAATAGATTCGTATTTCCAGTGAGCGGAACATATAGCTATCGCGTAGTTGAGGGCACCAATCTTCTAAGTTCTCACGCTTCTGGAACATCAATCGACCTTGTATGTAGTGAAAAGGATTATTGGAGATGGGTCAGTCGTAAAGATGGTCAAACAAGGTTGGATATCTACCCTCGTGAAATCGTTCGGATTTTCGAGAAAAATAATTTTATATGGGGAGGTAAATGGGGAGATTTCGATATGATGCATTACGAATATCGTCCAGAATTATTATTAAAATCAAGATACTTTAGTACTGAGCCAAAACAAGGGACTCCTTGGCATAACGGTTTGCCTTATTCTGATTCCACCGTAAACGGATATATAAAATTGATTGATGAGGCGTGTTACAATATAAAATAAGCAATTCAATCTCAAAATTTCAAATGGACAAACTTCTGCACTATTAATAGCAAGTTTGTCCATTTAATGAATCTCCCCGTGGCAAGCCGACGGGGTATTAAACCCAAAGAGATTAAACTTATTATTCCTATTATTGAGGCAATGAGGCTTTTAAATCTATAATTTATAATCTCTGTTTCATCCATTTCATCCTTTGTTTTCTTTGAGGCAAAATCCATATATTGCACTACCATGTCATTGTTAAATGTAGAATAAACATAAAAACTAATGGGGTCAGGGCTGAAATATTCAATTATTATTATATGTTTTAGTTATCTCTTTTAAATATTCTGTTTGTTTTATTTCCCCAGCTTTTATCTTTGATACCATTGATACCTGTATGTTAAGTTTATCAGCTAATTCAGTACTAGTTGTTTTACAATGCTTTTTTGCTAATAGAACTATAGCTTTTCTTATATCTGATATTCTTTGCTTTTTCGTTTTTATTTTTATTTCTTCTATACTCACCTTTTCTCTCATTAGTATTGTTTCTATTAAATCATCTAATTCTATCTTCTTAGTTCTATTTACATTACCCTTTTGAGCTTCCTTTATTTCATATTCGCACTGTTCAATATCATCAATTTCTTCGTTTATATATTTTTTATATTCTGCTATTGCTTTTGCCTTATTATTTGATAATATTTTTAGTACAAATTCTATGTCTACAACTTCTTCTCTTCCTCTTGCATATTCCCCATAACTACTCCACTCGTAGTTTGCATCTTTTGTCATGTTTGCTTCTACAGGATTTTTATGTATATACTTTGTTAAATGTAATAAGTAACCATCTTTATCACATACAATTGCTTTATATCTTTGTTAAAAAACATGGCCTGTTCTCGTATTTTTCCTATTATACCATTGTGTGTATACCTGCTGTATTCCCTGCATTATTTTTGTTAATGGAGTGTCACCTACTTCTAAAAGTAGATGTACGTGATTATCCATAATACAATATGCATATAGCTTAAATATATATCTCCACCTCGCCATATTTTCAGTCAGTATCAAATATTTATAATACTAAATACTACACTAGCCCTTTATATTCAATATATTTTATCAGTATTGTCTTCCCTCTCCCTTAAGAGGTTGAGATTTTTACTGTTTTTTATTTTTTTATATACAAAAACAGTTACACCTTTATTATAATAATTTTACCACAAACCATCACAAGGAGGTACAACTGCTTGGGTAAAATTATAACATTTTTTATTAAAATTTTAAAGTACTTAAACAAATTTATTTGGAGTTTACAAAAGTTTCTGATTTCTCTTCATGACGACTGGGATGCCATCAAAGAGGATTATAGTGTTATTTCTCCTAAGTATCGTCAGTTTGCTATTGATTAGCCTGCTGATATGGACGATTTCTTCGTTAAACGTATGGAACTTGATTATAAGGTCTTACTTAAAGATTTTGAATCTAATCATGGTAAACCTTTAAAGCCTGTTAGCCGTAGAAACGGTAAGTCTATTGACCATTCTACTGTCTGCCCTTTTTGTGGTGCTCCTCATGATTATCTCTATAATAACAATGGTGGCAAGGGTCAATTCCAGTGTATGGTTTGCTCTAATGTTTTTCTAGTTTCTAATTCTTATCTTTCTAAACTTACTTATTCGTTGGGTTAGGACTAATTGTTACTAAAACAGACATATCTTCGGTTACAGTAGGAATGCCAAAATCATCTTGCCCATTTGCCATTACTACTGCTCCCTGTTCCATTTCCTGTATATTATCATTAATTTTAATATTTCCAGCCCCTGATAGTACAGTTAAAACCAAAGAGGAATTTTCATGTTTATGTGTAGGTAATGATTGTCCCTGTTTAAAGTTAAAACTGCAACAATGTCATAAAGACGGATATTAAAAAATCTATTTTGAAGCATATGATATTCCGTACAACTCACATCCATATTTATATCATCAATTATACAAAAACAGGGACAAGGTCAAACTCAAATTTTAGAAATCTTATATATGAATTTCTAAAATTCAAGCCTGTATCCGTATCATTACACTGCCACCTCTTATTTTTTCTCTATTTATTACCTTTATTATATTACTATAAATTAAAAATTACTACAAGTGTTTTGGTTATGTAATGGCGAACGGTATCAAGCTTGACCCCATTTATTTCTTATTCAGGTAACATTTCATGCAACACCTCATATTATATATTATATACAATATTAAATATATAAAAAAAAAGGAGGTTAGTACCGATATGCCAACACTAACAATCAACGTACAGGAAATAACTCATGATACACCCATAACTGACTATAAATATATTGTCAGCATTGATAATACCGGCGACCCATTCAGCCAGAACCCTGATGATTGGCCTTCTATCAGGCACAAAGCAAGCTACAGTCCAATCCAGGCTGTGGGTGATGCTTCTTCAAATGTTGTTAATGTTCCTAACGGCAAATATCTTATAACAGTACAAGCCCCAGGTTATAAGCTTGGCGGAATCCATGTCAATATTGCCAGTAGTACAACAGCAATAGTAAAATTAAATAAGCATCCTTTGCCTTTGGCAAAAATCCGTGCCAAAGTTTTTCATGATAACCATATTGTTAATGGACAAGATGACGTTCCTGCTGAAGTAGGTCTTCCAGGCTTTCATATAGTAGTGGAAGATCTTATAGGTGAAGTAACTGTTGATTACTTTGGAAATCCGGTTGGTACTCAGTATGAGAAAAATCCCGATGGTACCTTCATCTTTGATGTAGATGGGAATCCAATACCAATTCCCAATACAGCTGGAAAAGTAGTTACAGATGTGAGTGGAGAAGCTATTATTGAAAATCTAGCGCCGGGAAAATATGAAGTTCAGGCAATTCCTCCAGATGGATACGGCTGGATACAAACCAGCACCATTGAAGGAAAACATGCTTTCGCAGCATGGATTGAAGAAGGAAACGACGGATATTTGTATGAGAAAGGCTTTCAAACCCCACTTGTATGGTTTGGCTTTATTAAGCCAATGGAATGGGGAGAAGTCAAGGCTCCAGGCACAGGAACAATCGAGGGTAGAATAAGAAATATTATAGAATTTGCCCCACCACAGAGTCCACTTGCTTTAGGCGAGCCAGTGGATCGTCCATGGATAGCATTAAATGATATAGGTGGTAACGATGAGCAAGTTTATACAGGTAGAGGAAATCCTGATGGAACCTTTATGATAACTAATGTTCCAGATGGTTTATACCAGATGGCTATTTGGGACGAGCCCCTTGACTATATTATGCAGTTTAGAACAGTTCAAATAATAAATGGTAGTACTACTAACATGGGCGACATTGGTGTTCCACGCTGGTATGGGTGGATAAAAGGGAACGTATTTCGCGACGCCAATAATAACGGTATAAAAGAAATTGGTGAAGAAGGTTTACCATTAGTAGATGTTGGAACACGTTATAAAGACGGCAGTATACAATATAGTACCATAACCGATATGAATGGCAATTATTCACTCAATGAAGTATTTCCATTAGGACTTTATACTTTAGCTGAACTAGGATTTACACGTTTTGGATATACAAAAGCAGTATCAACATCTGATTTTGGAAGTCCTACGGAAGGTCCTACAGTCACACATGATCGTGCTCTGACTTTATCAACTTTAACTTGGTTTGGATCTACAAATAAAATAGACTGGGGCATGAAGGAATATCCTCTGACTTTATCAGATAATACCATTTTAACTAATGGTGGCATATCAGGCATTATTTATAACGCTACAATGAGAAATGAAACGGATCCTCAATTTGCTGCTGCTGAAGATTATGAACCTGGTATTCCGAATGTTAGCGTAAACCTTTATAAACTAAATCCTGATAATACATTAACTTTTGTAGATTCTACAACTAGTGATTCTTGGGAACATCCTATTGGATGTGTCCGACCTGATGGTAGTCCAGACCCTAAATGTATAGAAACTACCACAAGCGGTAACCAGATTAAACGTGGTGTTTTTGATGGTGGTTATGCTTTTGAGGGAATATCAGAAGGAACCTATGTTGTAGAAGTCATTGTTCCTGACGAATATAAAATTCTTGATGAACAATCAATTAATACAAGTGAGGGTGATGATTTCGTAAGAATTCCCCCAACTGATCCAATAATTAGTCAGCCAAACCCACCTCATATGCACATGGGCAACTCCTATTTATCTATGCCTGGAAGTCCTCCGTATTATGAATCTTCAAGAACCATGAAGGTTGTTGAATTAGGTTATGGAGAGAATGCGGCTTGCGATTTCTATATGTATACCGATGTACCTGTACCAGGTAGAATGGTTGGCTTAGTCACAGATGATTTGAATGTAGAAACAGATCCTAACTCAATAAATTTTGGAGAAAAAAAAGGAATCCCACTTCTACCAATTGGTATTCGCGATTATAACGGAAAACTTATAACAACTGTTTATACTGATAAAAACGGTATTTTTGAAGTTATTTTACCTTCAACCTATACTGCAAATGTTCCTACTCCATCAGGTATCGCACAAGGTATGTATCGTGTTATAGCAAATGACCCTGGAGATCTGGACAATCCAAATATAGGCTATAGTGGTAGTTATCAAACACTTCCTCTTGTATTTGAAATTTGGCCTGGTAAAACAACTTTCGCAGACGTAGCCATATTCCCTATTACAAGCGGCTTTATACAACCTCCTCCATGTCCTATTTCTGCTAATACTCCAGAAATTTATGAATTGAGCAAGATTCATGTAAGTCTACCTAATACAACGGCAAATAGAACTTTTACTATAACAGGAACTGGCTTTGGAACTGCTCGAGGTAGGGTTACACTGGATGGTTACAATATACAAATTGTTAGCTGGACTAACACCCAGATAACTGCAAGAATTTCTATGTCAACTCAATATGGCCCTCGTCAGTTGCTTGTTCGAAGAAATGATGGTAAGCTTTCACCTTACGGAATAACCTTTCACATACTTAGAGGATCATATAGACCTACGATACTTACTGTTAACCCTAATAATACTAATGATGCAATTCAGACAGCAATTAATTCAGCTCCAGATGATAGTCTTATTATACTATCGCCAGGAACTTATTATGAAAGTCCAATAATTTATAAAAATATAAAACTTCAAGGGAAAGGTGCCCATGATACTATAATTGACGGTAGATTTTTCATGAATTATAAAACAACATGGGAATCAAAACTAGCAAGTATAAATTATGATGGTCCAAGAGTTGAATCTATGGGGCAAGCAATTACAGTAGTTGCTAACTCCAATACTTTTAAGTCGACCTTCAAGCCTCAGATTGACGGTATTACAATAACAGGTGCAAGAGGTCAATCTGCAGGAGGCGTATTGATAAATTCATATGGAAAGAACTTTATTATCAGCAATAATATTATAAAAGAAAATGGTGGTGGCTTTGGTGGTGGTATAACCATAGGTATGCCTTATAGAGGAAGTAATCAAAACACGAATATACAAATACACCATAATAGGATTCTTCATAATGGTGGTGTAAGCCTTGCAGGTGCAATTGGTATATTTAACGGTGCCAACAATTATGAAATAAGTAATAATGAATTATGTGGCAATTATTCTGCTGAATACGGCGGTGGTATCTCCCACTTTGGCTATAGTCCTGGTGGTAAAATACATCATAACAAAGTACAGTTTAACGCGTCCTTTGATGAAGGTGGAGGAATAATGATTGCGGGCGAGTTGCCTCGTCCACCTGCTGTTCTCTCTGAAGGAGCAGGTAAAGTTAATATATATAACAACTATATAATATTTAATGTTTCAAATGATGATGGCGGTGGCATCAGACTCCTGATGGCTGGCAAGGAAACTTTTAGCATAACTAACAATATCATAGCAAACAACGTAGCAGCAGATATGGGCGGTGGCATATCTTTGGATGATGCATCGGATGTAAGAATAATAAATAATACTATAGTCAAAAATGCTTCAACCGCAACTGCTGAAGATAGTGATGGAAATCCGCATGGCGCTGGCCTCACAAGCGAAGGCCATAGTGCTTCATTTAAAGCCTCTCTACCAGCTGGTTCTAGTGACTTTAGTAATGCAGTGCTTCTAAACAATATTTTCTGGGATAATAGAGCTTACCGTTTTGATTTTACAACAGGAAACCTTGATCCGAATTATCAAGTTATAGATATGGAAGTGTTCGGAACTTTAAGTCCAAGAACATTTACACCGAATTATTGTTATCTATCCAAACCTTACAATGGCGGAACAAGGAATATTGTTTACAATGGTAACAATTCTCCAATATTTATACAAGAATATACTACGCTTATCAAAGCTCAAGCTCTAAATCAGCAACCTAGATTTGTATCAGTAACCATAGTAATTGAGCCAAATATGAACTCAGATTACCATTCATCTAGTAATTCACCAATCGTAAATAAAGGAATCAATAATATTAGAATAGGTTCTTCAATTTATTTTGCTCCATTGTTTGATATAGATGATCGACCTAGAATATTCCGTTTAGTAGATATAGGTGCTGATGAAGTATCCACTATTAGCCCTAATAACCCAAATAATAGCTTACAAGAAGCAATTGATATATTAAATACTATATTCCAAATTTTTAAATTTTTTAAAGGAGGTCGTTAGAATGAATAAAGAATATCGATTTGCTGCTACTGACGGCTATATAAAGATGCCCGATGGGACAGATCACTATATATTTGGTTTTACTAATATTACAGGCATCCCTGAAAACGAGATATATTCACACAGAGGTAAGGCTACGCTAATGGCTCCCCTTCTTGAAGCTTATGAAAATGACGATGTCTATCTTACTCTAACTAATATTGGTCTTCCAGATCGACCAGACTTAGATGATTCCCATACAGTGCATTGGCATGGCTTTCCTAATCAAATAGCATTGTATGACGGTGTCCCTGAGGCTTCTGCATCGGTTCCTGTGGGGAGAGATTTTGGTTATTATTATAAGCCCCTTAATCCTGGAACCTATATGTATCACTGTCACTTCGAACCGGTCGAGCATATCCAAATGGGTATGGTAGCTCCTTTAATTGTAAGGCCAGAGCTCGAAAAAGCTCTTGGAAATGATGGTAAAAAATTTGCTTATAACGACTTAGCGACTGAATTTAATCGTGAATATTTCTTATTTATGACTGAACTTGACTCTAGAGTCCACAGCCAAGTTTTAGGTGTCCAGATGTTTGAGTGGACCGAATACAGTCCTGATTATTGGCTTCTAAACGGCCGTTCGTATCCTGGTACGGTTGATACTACAGTAGGTAGCTATCCATCTCAACCTTATACGGGGCTTATTCAAGCAAACGCAGGTGAAAAGGTGCTACTCCGCTGTATCAACCTTGGATTTCAACAGCATAGTATCGAATTATTGGGTATTCCTTTAAAAATAGTAGGTATTGATGCACAACAGCCAAAAGGTTTAAATGGTGAGGATTTATCCACATTTAAGAACATTATCTATATAGGTGCTGGTATGACACTTGATGTAATCTTCACCGCGCAAGAAACTGGAACCTATCCACTATTTAATAGATCTCATAACAAAAATATTAATCCTGGTTCTTCACCGGGTGGAATGGTATCCGAGGTTAAAGTTTATCCTACTGGTACTCTCCCACCTCAGGAAAGACCAAACCAATAGAAAGGAGGGCATAAAAATGACACAAACGTTTGATTTATGGGCTGACAGTGGGTATTTTATGACACCAAAGGGCCACAACATCTATTTCTGGGGATTCAATGACTCTGCAGATGTTTCACCCCAACTGCCAGGACCTACACTAATCTTTAGTGAAACTAATGAAATAATAATAAATCTTCACAATAATCTACCCGAAAATGTCTCCTTGCTTTTCCCGGGTCAAGAAAATGTACAATATAAGAAACCAGATGATACTTGGGAGAGTGTACAACCACAGTTTTCAGGAATAGACCTTATCTCACTGACAAACTATGCACCTCCTGGCGCAACAATAACCTATAGATTTACTGCAACAAACCCGGGAACTTTCCTGTATGAGAGCGGAACAAATCCACAAAAGCAGGTTCATATGGGGCTATATGGATCAATAGTCGTAAGACCACATGATTTTAACACTGTAAAAACTGCTTATGGTCAAAATACGGGTACTGATTTTGATAGAGAATATTTAATTACAGTTGCTGAAATTGACCCGGTTCTTCACAAGTCTGTAGAAAAAGGAGAGCCTTACAATATAAAAGACTACAAACCGAGGTACTGGGTTTTGAACGGAAGGTGCGCTCCAGATACCATGCTTAAGAATGGATTAAGCTCTCTGCCAAGCCAACCTTACAGCGGCATGATAATGATGGAACCCGGCGAGAAGGTTCTCGTAAGATATATTGATGCAGGAATTGAAAACCATCCTCTCCATCTTCATGCTAATCATACTCGCTTGGTTGGTCTAGATGGAAGAATCTTAAGAAACGGAAGTACAGATTTATCTTATAAAAGATTTACTATACTAATGGGATCAGGTCAAACCTATGATATGATTTTCGAGTGGGATGGACTCGGGTATACTCCCGGCAATCCAATACCTACACTGCTACCAAGTATAAGAAATTTAGGCATAGGTGAACCTGGATGGACGATGTGGAGCGGCAGTCCATATCTCGGTGAGAAGAAAGATATTCCAGTTGGGGTTGTTTCTTATAACGAAATGGGTGAATACCATTTTATGCTCCACTCACATGAAGAGCCGCAAATTACGAACTGGGGCGAATTCCCTGGTGGAATGATGAGTATGTTAATGATTCATCCACCTGGAACTCTTTCACCAGATACTGGTGTAATAAGGAGGTAAATTAGTATGAATATTATAAAAGATTTATGGGCAAAGCTAGGTGCTTTAAATATGCCCGACGGTTCTACAATTCCTTTCTGGGGTTATGCTGAATCTGCCGCTTCCCTGCCACAGCTTCCTGGACCTAAAATAGAGGCTACTGTCGGTGATACAATACAGATTAATCTTCATAACACGCTAAATGAACCTGTATCTATAATTTTCCCGGGTCAAAATGTTGTACCAACCCCAGTAAAAGATGCTAACGGCAAATTTATTTCCTATACCGCCCATGCAGCAAACAACGGTGATGCAGTAAGCTACAGCTATACATCCGACAAGCCTGGTATATTCCTTTACGAAAGCGGCAGCAGCTCAGAAAGACAAATCCAAATGGGGATGTATGGAGTTATTATTATCAGGCCCGCCGGTTTTAATGCGACAGATGCGTCGACAAGAACAGCATACGGAGCAAATACTGGAAGTGAATTTGATATTGAAAAAATACTGATACTTGGTGAAATAGATAGTACTCTACATTCAAAAATAATCAATCCGCAACCTGATGATATGTATAGTTATAGTCCAGACTATTGGACAATTAACGGGAGGTCTTATCCTCACACCATAGCAGCAGATGATACTTCTTCTCAACCCAGCGGCTCAAAAATCACGGCTGGCCAAGGAGAGAAAATATTAATCAGGTGTATCAATGCAGGTTTCCAGCATCACAATATCCGATTTGACAACCTGACAGCCAGAGTAGTAGCTGTGGATTCAGTACCACTCAAATCAAATATACTCGATAAGACTTATCAAAAAAACACAGTAACAATTGCATCTGGTGAAAGCTATGACATTATCATTACAATAAATACGCCCGGAAAATATATAATCTACGACAGGGACTATAATCATCTGGTTGATGCAAATGGTTTATCTAGTGGTATGATAACAATAATTGAAATTGTATAGAGAACAAATCATTTTAGCGTATGAAATTATATATACTGTTCTAACAGTTTAAAAAAATCCCCCACAGCATTGGAAATACTTCCAACACTGTGGGGGATACATTATTCTGCGGATGACAGGAGTTGCACCTGCACACCCTGCGGTGCTAGATCCTAAGTTTTAGAATACGCAAACTGGCTGTTTACAGCACTTTTAAGCAGTATAGAAACCTTTAGGCGCCTTATAAAGATCTAGCGCTTAGCTGTATTTACTATACTTGTTCGCCTCTAATGAGGCGCTAGACTATTGTGATTTTGTACGTTAGACTACTTATTTTTATCAACTTGCTGTGGCATCTTTCACTGTTATATTATTCATCTTTTCATTTTTGAACATTAAATATTCAGGTCTTTGTCGTACCTCATCAAAAATTGGCCACGTTTCTAAAGCTTCCATTGTAATACAATCTTCTTCTCTATCATCTGAATAGCATTTTTGTAATTCATCGAAAAAATCCTCATACTTATCCTGTATTGCACATAATCCCACTTTGTAAATACTCTTCTTATCATCGAAATCTGTTTCTTCTATTTCTTTTTTTACTTCAGCAACTTTACCCATTCTTTTATTACATAACCATGCATTTATCTGAGCAACCGTTCTATGATTCGTTGTTACTTTTTTTAGGCACTTAACTCTATTAAATATATTAAGTGCTACTTCCCATTGGTTCTCATTCATAATATCAAATCCTATCATATCAAACTCATCACCTATATTAATCATATCACTTTTTTCTAAAATTTTATCGCTAATACATAATATTATTTCATAACCTACAATGCTTAATGCTTTTATACTTTTTTCTATATATTCTCTATTAATATCTATTTTTTTATTCAATACAATATTCCCTTTTTTATTCCCAACTTCATTAATATATAAATTGTTAATTATACCTGCATTATGAACAAAAAGATTTCTTCTTAAAAATATTTCCTTTACTTCTGCCATATTATTATCTATGTATTCAATATTAATTTTCATATCCTTTTTTATGTACTCATACCAGCCCTCAAACCCCTTCATCATCAATTTGTATACTTCTTGATCGATTACATATTCTGTCGCACTTTCTAGAGAGTCTAATTTTATTATCTCATCTAAAGATAATTTTGTCCCTTCCTTACCTATACTCTTAGGAAATAGAGTTAGTTTCTGTCTTATTGCGCATGAAATCAGATATTCAAAAGTTACTATTAGACTAATTAATGCACTTTGATAAAGCACATTTTTTTGTTTTCTTGAACTTACTAAATCATTATTCACTGTTTCAATCTTTTTATAATTCTTTTTATAATAATGCTCCAGCCTTTGTAAAATTTCTTGTTTTTCTTGTTTAGATATTAATTCATCAAGTTTTTCACTCACTTCATCAATATCCATTTCTGAATTTTGTTCGATATATTCCTCTTTATATTTTTCATTAATTGATTTTATTATATTCTTTCTCTCTTCCTCAGGCATTTCTATCATTCCCATAACAATAGGTACTACCATTTCCTCTTGTATATTTTGTACAATGCTTGTATAATTTGTGTCGATTATTCCTTCAACATTATCCACAAATTTTCTTAATACTTCTATGTTTGTTTGAAATTCTCTTAATGCTTCTATTAGCATTTTTTCACTCCCCTTATCATCTTTAGTATTTTAAAACTTCTTCGTTACACCACAAACTCTGCCCCAAATCAAAATTTCATCCCTCTTAAATATTTCCTTCCTATAATTAGAGTTCTCAGGTTTCAAGGTTATCTCTTTGTCCTTCTCTAGGTATCTTCTAACCTTAAATTCCTTTGTCTCAATTACTTGAAGCAATGCTATATCTCCAATATCAAGCTTTGCCTTGTCTTCGATATGTATAGATTCGCCTTTGTTTATCAAAGGCTCCATACTATGGACGTTCATCTGCATTACTCCCATATCTGCTAATAGAAATAAGAAATAGGGTGAGATTCAAAATTTTCATTTTCCCTTCTCACTTTCAATTATTATCTATCAGATTTCTTCCACTTAAATAATCAAATCCAATATTTCCCATATTAAAATTAGAATATTCATATTCTTCATCTATTACACCAAATGAATTTGGTGCATATCCTTTCCTTAATTTTAAAACTTCTTCATTCTTTACTAACTCATTATTCTCTTTAATATTTAAATTAGCACATGTTGAGAACAGCTCACTATATTTATCATTATCATCTAGCTCACATCCAAGTGGTGAATATCCAAATAAATATTCTTTATATGATCCTGCATTACCAAAATAATAAATCTCACTATAGTATGCAAATTTTGATGAAATTTCTGAACATATCTTTATAGGAATTTCACCTAAATCATCTAATTTCATTTTACCTATGAAAAATTTCCTTGTTTCACCATCTATAACTTCATCTCCGAAGTTTAATGGGACAGGTGCATAAAATTCTGGTTTTGTAATAGTAATTGAATATACTAGTATTTTATCTTCTTTACTAGAAATAGTGTTTAACAAATATCCTTTACAATCATAAAAACTCTCTGTATATTTTTGTTTCGTATCATACTCACGCCTCACTTTTGGTGTCCCAAAAATGTTATCAATATATTTTACAGTCAAACCAGTATTTAGCTGTGATATTTTCTTGTATTCTGCCTCATACTTATCCTCAAAAACTGATGTTTGTATCAATAAATACCAATCTTTTATTTCCCTCATCCCACTTGTGACTGATCCTATCCCTGCAATTATTAAACATAATGTAATTATTAGCACCACAATAGGACTTTTTATAAACTTTTTGTTATACCACTTCAAAAAATTACTTATCATTAAAATCACCACCTCCATTATCTTTAGTATTTATACTTTTTTAGTAACCCTATCAATCTTATATAATATTTCAAATTCCCCCTTATTTAATCTAAAAGACGGATAATTTTTATCTATATGTGAACCATTGGGGGTCGAGTAGAATGGCGCGTTTGTGGCACCAAACCCTCACAGAACCGTACATACGCTATTTACGCATACGGCTCTTCATAGTAATCTTCATTAATTATATAAACAAACATATAGTCTAGGATTAATTACTGGTGTTTTCTTTAGT
>MGOU01000031.1 GCA_001795385.1 Clostridiales bacterium GWD2_32_19 | reverse complement strand
GAGGTGTAAGCATAGCAATATGTTAAGCTGACTAATACTAATAGGTCGAAGGTTTGACCAATATATATACAAACATCTCTCTTACATTATTTAGTATTATGGTTTTATATTATTTTTAGCTGTGACTATAAAGTTTATGCATTGTTAAATAAAATATGGCCCTGTAGCTCAGTTGGTTAGAGCGCTGCCCTGTCACGGCAGAGGTCGTGGGTTCGAGTCCCCTCAGGGTCGTAAATTAATACTTAGATACAACACATATATTATATATGGTATCTATCCCGGGCGCATAGCTCAGCTGGGAGAGCACCTGCCTTACAAGCAGGGGGTCACAGGTTCGATCCCTGTTGTGCCCATAAAGATTTACAAATATAAATCTTTATATAAGTAATACATATTCTAAATAAGGTCATAATATAATTAATAAAGCTTAATCAAAAATTCGCCGACGTGGCTCAATTGGCAGAGCAGCTGACTTGTAATCAGCAGGTTATCGGTTCAACTCCGATCGTCGGCTTATAGGGGCCTTTAGCTCAGTTGGTTAGAGCGTCCGGCTCATAACCGGATGGTCCGGGGTTCGAGTCCCTGAAGGCCCATACAAAATTTACAAATACTTGCCGAAGTGGCGGAACTGGCAGACGCACAGGACTTAAAATCCTGCGGGACTTACCTCCCGTACCGGTTCGATTCCGGTCTCCGGCAATAAGATATCAAAAGTCAGATATCAGAAGTCAATCTTGACTCTTGATACCTGACTTTTGTGCTTTGTCTACGCTATATTCATTGTGAGGGATAACTAAAAACTGTGCTTGTGTGTTTTACAAGCAATTGTGAGAACTTAAGCATAGATGGTAAGGAAATAGTAAGGATAGTATTAATAATATAAAAAAATATGTGCGTGTAGCTCAGCTGGATAGAGTACTTGACTACGAATCAAGTGGTCGGAAGTTCGAATCTTCTCATGCACAATAAAAGTTAAGTAAAGAGGTTCTAGAATTTAGTTTCTAGGACTTATTTTTATGGTTCGTTGTCAATAGTGGGGGCGTATAAAACTTGAAAATGTGTTGTGCGCTCTTTGTTTACAATGGATTTATTTTAGTCGAAATTATCCGTGCATTGGACTACCAAAAGTATATAAGATTCTATTTCAAAAACCTCGAATAATTTATAGCCAAAAGAAATCCTTTTTATACATTTATGTTTGGTGGATGTTGTAAAATAAAAGTATTTGAATACTTTTTGTCTAACAATCTCATCAAGCCAGTTTTAGAGTTCTTGAAAAATCAACAAATTCTTTTACTTTGAAAATTACAAAATTAATGCCAAAAAAGTTTTATTGTTTTATGTAATATATTGTTATTTCATGGAATATATGGTATAATAACTATGAAATTTTGAAAGAAGAGGATGGGATGACAGATGGAAAGTGTTACGGAAATAAGAGATTTTAAAAATAATAAGGGTAAAAAGTTAGTAGAAGATAAAATAAAAAGTATTAAGTACTGGGAGGAGCTTCTGGGTAAAGAACTTACTGCGGAAGATGTTTATGATTTTATTGAGGGTTTGAAGGCTAAAGAGCCTCAAAAGACTATTGAGGAAATTATGGAAGATATAGATCAGTATTCAAAAAGATTAAAAAAAGCTTTTAGGAAGTGGGATTATATTGTAGGTGAGATAGATTTATCTGATTATATGGAATTTTTCAGTCCTAATAATTTGGAGTTTGCAAACAAATCTCTTTATTTTATAGAACATAAGATAGAGAGTCGTTTAAATAAAACATTGAATCCTACACAAATTGAATGTTCAATGGCGCTTTATGGAAACGGGGTTGAAAACGAAGATATTTCAAGGGTACTTGCTAGTGTTGGTCCTTCTGATATAGAAAGGATGGGACATATAATCAATATACTATGGTTAACTAAAGGTAATGAGCAATTTGTAGATATTGTTGTTTCTGATATTTCTGTAGAAGATTTAAAGTATATGGATCTTATGCTATACGAACTTGATCAATGGGATGAAATAATATTGCCTACAGAAAATGAAGCAGAAAAGTAAAACAAAACTCATGGGCTTTATTTCAGATAAAAAGATGGATAAATATATAGCAGTAGCTTATATGATATAGTAAAGATGATAATTAGAGACTATTTAAGTTTAAGAAAATTAGAGGTGCTGATATTGAAAATAAAATCAATAATAAGAGCAGTAGTAATAAGTATAGTAATAGGCTATATGAGTATTGTTTGTATTCTATATTTTTCACAAGATAGTATGATTTTTATAAATCAGACGCTTACAAATGCTGAAGTTAAGATTATTAACTCACAATTTGAAAATTGCGAAGAGGTTAGAATAACTACAACTGACAATATAAAATTGCATGGTTGGTATGTTAAAAACTCAGAGCTTAAAAAGGCACCACTTATAATTTATTTTGGAGGTAATGCGGAGGAAGTATCTAATTTTATACACTATAAGGATAGCCTGAAAGGCTGGGATATAGTAGCGATAAATTATAGAGGATATGGACTAAGTGAAGGTAAACCAAGTGAAAAAAATATATTTAAAGATGCGGAATATATATATGATAGCTTTGCTAAAAGAAGTGATATAGATAATAATAAGATTATTGTAATGGGTAGAAGTCTTGGAAGTGGGGTTGCAGTTCATCTTGCATACGAAAGAAAACTAGCGGGAGTTATACTTGTTACGCCATACGACAGTATTACCAAAGTAGCTCAGGAAGAGATTTCATATATCCCAGTCTCGTTATTCATAAAAAATCCGTTTGATTCTATAAAAATTGCTCCTAAAATTAGTACGCCTATGATAGCACTAGCAGCAGAAAATGATACTTTTATACCTCCAAAACATGCAATCAAATTGGTTGAAAAGTGGGGAGGAAGTCATGAGATAAAGATAGTAAAAAATACAGAACATAATACTATTCAAAACGGAGAGGGGTACTGGGAAAGTATAAATGAGTTTCTTATTAGGATAGTAGAAAGCCTTAAATCAGAGTGACACGGATGAATTGGAGATTTAAGATTTACCAATATGCAAGAGACAAAAATCGGTATCCCCGTATTTTACAGTCACAGAGTCAAGTCTGAATATTCAGACTTGACTCTGTTTTTACGGATATAATAAGCAATGATATATCTGGTATTTTATCTTTTGACTTTATTGTTATTCTATTTCTTAAATCTCCATATCTCTAAGACGAATTTTTAAGAATAATATTAATTTTATTTATAGGTTTTATAATAGAAGAATATATACCGATTACTAGAAACACTACTACTATAAAACTTATGATTGCTATAATAGTAAAACTAATTTTAAAAATTATAAAATTTTTTAGATATGGGTACCAAAAAAATACAAATAGGTCGTATACTATGGTGAACATAAAAATAGAGAAATATCTTAAATGATTATACTAAGTAAGGGGGTGGGAATAAAAATAGTTAGTAAATATGCAAGATAATCAATAAAATATATTTATAAAAAAGGAGGAGATTTTTATGAGAAAAAATCTCGTATGTTTAGTAGTTGTAGTTGTAGTTGTGGTTATGTTTATGAGTGTAGTTAATGTTTCACTTGCAAGTTCTTCAAGTCAAAAGGTGGATAAAAGTACAGACAGTAGTACAACAAGTCAGGGTGAGGTAATCATTGATACAGATGAAGAAAAAACTGGAGCTGGTGGCCAAAATTCTATAAAGAGTATAAATGATGTTGGGGATGAGAAAGCAGGAATTGAAGTAAGATACAGAGCAATGAATAAAATAATGAATGCATATAAGGTTATGTTGAAGTCTATGGAAGGTTCAAGTGCAACTGATAAAGAAGCTAAAGTAGAAAGACTAAAATTAAAGATTGCTAATTTGGAACAAAGTAAGGTAGCAACTAGAAATAAGCTTACAGAAAGTAAAGAGGCTTTAAAAGAAAGGATAATGAATACATACACTGAAGAAGAAAAAACAAAATTAGGTGCAGCTGCAGATGCTTTAAAACAATATAAAAATATAGCAGTACTACCTTATCAAAATGTATATGCAAAAGAAAAGGAAATTAAGTTTGATACACCTCCAGTAATTAAAGAAGGAAGAACTTTAATCCCTGTAAGAGCTATAGCAACAGCTTATGGTTTTGAAGTTAGCTATAACGAAGAAACTAAAGAAGTAACACTTATAAAGGATGGTAATGAGATAAAACTATGTATTAATTCAAGAGAAGCATATGCAAATGGTACAAAAATAGAACTTGATGTCCCAGCTGAAACATATAATGATAGAACAGTTATACCCTTAAGATTTGTAGCTGAAAATATGGGACTAAACGTTGATTGGGATGAAGAAACTCAAACTATAGATATAAGTGAAGAAGAAGAAGTAACAGATGAAGACACAGCAGAAGATTTGACTGAAGAAGAATTGGACGCAGCTACAGAACAACTTGAATAAACAATTGAATTAGATTGGATTGGATAGGTAAAATAGAATTACAAGAGTGAACCATCACTCTTGTAATTCTATTAGCAAAGGAGGAGATAGTATGCTTAAAAAAATGTATGTTTTGGGAATATTGATTATTTTAAGTATATTTATACTCATGGATACTTCTTATGCGGGAGTAACATTTACAAAGGCTAAGGTTCTTGAATTATACGGAACTGTGCAAGTAAAAAAAGGCGGCGGGGAAAAAGTCTTTAATATTTTTAAAGGAATGTATTTGACTCAAGGTGACACAATAACTACAGGTATAGATTCATGGTTATCTATAGAGGTTAGTAACGGTAGAGAAATAAAAATATCTGAAAACTCAATTATTTTAATAAGTCAGCTTAATGTAGATGAAACTAAAAGCACAAGTGAATTTTCATTGTGGTCAGGTGGCATATGGGCTAATGTAAAAGAAAAGCTAAATGCTGGTTCAAAGTTTGAGATTAAAACACCTACAGCCATAATGGGAGTAAGAGGAACAAAATTATATGTAACTTATAAAAATGGTAAATCTGACTTTTCATTGTTTTCAGGAAGTGCAAGTGTAAAGCTCAATAAATCTAAAGCATTAAATCAAAATAACCCATCAAGTGATTTTGTAGATGAAATAATCCTAACTAAAAATAAACATGCAACTTTAACAGGTAGTAACGAAAGTATTACGACAGAAAAAGTTAAGGATTTAAAGATTGAAGAACTAGATGTATTTATGCTTGGAGTCATTAAGGATGTAATTAATAATGAACCAGATTATATAGACAGACTAAATGCAGATGTTGAAGCAAATATTTTAAATGCAAATAACTTAAGTACAATTGAAAAAGCAATAATTGCAAGAACTAAAGAAAGAGCAAAAGAAATAATAGAAATGAAAAGAATAGAAGATGAAGCAATAAAACAAACACAAGATATAAATATGATATATCAAAAT
The DNA here is from genome assembly GCA_001795385.1 of Clostridiales bacterium GWD2_32_19. GTDB lineage: Bacteria > Bacillota > Clostridia > Lachnospirales > UBA12420 > UBA12420. Next base: position 40,022 of record MGOU01000031.1, on the reverse strand, counting down.
ACTAACAACCACACTGATAGTTTAGATCAAGGCACAACTACAACTAGTACAAGTGAAAGTACAAGTGAAAGTACAAGTGAAAGTACAAGTGAAAGTACAAGTGAAAGTACAAGTGAAAGCACAGGTGGAGATAAAGGTGAAAGTTCGGAAAGCACAAGGTAAGTGAAGCGATTTGAGATGAGATTTAAGACACTAGGGTTTATTTAGAGAATAAATTCTAGTGTCTTAAATTTTATTTGCATTAAACTTTGTTTTTAAATTACTTGACAAAATAAAATAATAAAAATATACTTAATAGTAAGTAATAATTTAAAAAAATGTTTAAAACTAATCATTTGGGTACCAAAAAAAATCAAACATGTCGTATACTATAGTGGATATGGCATAGAAAAGGAGAAGGGTTATTATGAATGATTTTGAGCATAAGCTCACGGAATGCAAAAAAGACAAAAATCATCCGTTAAGAAATGAATTAATAAATAGCTATGTTCCATTTATTGTAAAGAATATTTCAAAGGTGACAGGAAAATATGTAAGTTGTGAAAATAGTGATGAGTTTATTGTTGGACTAGAGGCATTTAACGAAGCAATTGATAAGTATGAATCATCCAAAGGATCATTTCTAAATTTTGCGGAGATCATCATAGACAGTAGAGTAAAAGATTTTATAAAAAAGGAAACTCATTATCAGAAACAAAATCAGCTTTCGGAAAAAGATGAGATAGGAGAATGCATAGAGAAAGAGTATGGAAATAGCGAATTGAAAGAAGAAGTACATAAATTGAAATGTGTGCTAAGTACGTTTGGGATAGATATTGAAGACCTCGTAGATCAATCTCCAAAACACAAGAAAACAAAAGAAGAGGTAACTATTCTTAGTAGAAAAGCTTCAAAAGATGACATTCTTGTACATAAACTTTATAAAAATAAAACACTTCCAATGGCAGATATGATAGCGAAATTTAGCACGACAAAGAAAAGACTAAAGGATCATAGAAACTTTATTATTGCAGTTATAGTTATCTTTAAAGAAAAACTTTCTGGCATGATATTTTTTGCTGGACTAGGGGGTGAGTGAAATGTATAAAGGTGTGGTAATAGAATTAAAGAAAGATTATAGCATTGTTTTAGCAGATAGACAATTTTATCGTGTAACTAATAAAGTAGGAATGGAAGAAGGACAAAAAATAATGTTTACTGAAGAAGACATTTTCATAAGGAAACCTGTACTTGCTACTAGAAACATTTATATATTTGCTGGAATGGTTGCCTCATTCATAACTATAGTTATGCTAATATACCAAACAAATTTTAGCAACTACGGGGTGTATGCAATAGCGACCGTAGATATTAATCCAAGTGTTGAACTGAAGCTTGACAAAGACTATAAAGTAATCAAGGAAACACGTTTGAATAAAGATGCTGAAGTTCTAGGAGAAATGGAAATAATGGGGCGAGATATTGAAAATGCTATTGAAATCGTTGTAGCAAAAGCGGAAGAAAAAGGGTTTATTGATGGAAACCAAGATGCATACGTTCTTGTTACAACTATACCGCTAAAAGAGAATCAGCTACAGATAGGTGAAGAAACTAAAACTCGAATAAATGCAAAGGTGAAAGAAAGCATAGTATTACAAAATGTTAATATAGCCACAATCCAGACTACAAAAGCAGTATATGATGAAGCTGTAGAGAAAAATATTCCAGTTGGAATATGCACGCTAAAAGGCAAAATTGACATGGAAAAGTATAATTCAGTAAAAGAATTCTTTAAAGTAAAAGAAAACTTAGACTTGTTTGAAGAGGCTGGAGATATTATAACTAGTAAAAAAGCGGAAGTGTCAGAACAAAATACAGGAAGCAATTCACCAAAAGAAGTAAATATAGAGAAAAATGTTGACAAAAAAGATTCTGAAGCAAAGGCAATTAATGAAAACATAGTCAGTGTAGTAAATAAAGATAAAATAAAAGGAAATAACACAGAAGAAGCAATTAGTATTAAAAATATAGAAAGTGGAGAGAAACTAAAAGTAGATGAAGATATTATAACAAGTAGAGAGAAAGAAAATAATGAAAATAAAAAAGAAGGGGAAATAAAACAAGAAGAGGAAATATCAGATGTCATAGGCGAAAATAATGAAAATATTAATGATAGTGGAGCACAGGAGAGTCAAGGAAATTCTTCAAACAGTGAGAACGCAGATAATGAAAATAAAGAGAGTGATGTATTAAAGGAAACTACTGATGAGACCGTAGAAGGTGCAGCAGTAGATACATCAACAGAAACGATAGATGAAACATCAACAGATGAAGATAGCAATAATGGGAGTAGAACAGAAAACGAAAGTAACTCGAGTTCAAGTAAAAAAGGGAGCAATAAAAATAATTAGTTAACAAAAGGGTCTACTATGGTATTAAGATAGACAAAAATCGGTATCCATGTATTTTACGAGAGTGTAAAATAAAGTGTGTAAAAGGATCTATCTTGACTATGTAGTTGAGATGGATTTTTTTAAAAACTATATTTACAATATTCAGACTTGACCCTGTCAATTTAGATATGGATTATCTTGCAGAATTACAGTGAAAAATGTAGTGTGATATTAAATTACTAAAAGAACAAAACAAATTAGTTGAAATATAATTGAATGATGTTACAAAATACAACAAAATATTCTTGCAACTTATAACATATTATGATACAATTTTCAAAAAATTGAATAATATGTAAGTAAGAGCATGTATTCAAAAATTAAATATACATAGGAGGAGAGAAGTTGAAGAGAATTAAGTGGAAATTTAAAAATGTTCCAATTCATAAGATGTTTTCAACGATATTTAAGAGCAAACCTAAAATTTTATATCCTGAAAGTAAGGTGTATGATGTACCTGAGAAAGAGGATAGTACATTAGTAGATATTGAACCAACGCCGTTTTTGTTAATAAAACCAATAGGGATGAAAAATGAAGATAAGATTAAAAAAATCTTATTGGATAATGGTATTATATTTATTGGCGAAATGACGATTGAGGATTATCGATTATTTTCATATGAAATGTTTGGTAATGTTCCAAAAGTTGAAATTGACTATTGGAATCATATATTAGAAACACAGTATGATGAAGAGCATAACAATAAGGCAAAAGCATTGATACTAGAAAAAGGTACTGATGTTGAGGAATTGGATAAAGTAAAAAGGAAAATAAGAAAAAAGGTAGGAATAGATTTTTATCAAATATATTTGAATCAAGATTGGGTTGAAACAAGTTTAACGCCAGTACATTCGCCAGACGAAGACAAAGTGGAAAAGGAATTTAAAATAATCCTAAAACATAGCGAAGAGTATGAAGTACAGTCAACGCCTGACGATGACAGTACAAATGCAATGAATGAATGTGAAGAAGTTACGGTACAATGTTTGGACTTTTTACCGAATATAAAAACATTGGGTACAGAACGGATAATATAAAATGGAGGTATACATAGTGGCAACTTTAAAAAACAACATCGATAAATTAAAAGAACAACTAGTATCATATGAATCAATAAATTTAAATAGGGTAAAAGGCTTAGTAGAAGATTATATTGATAATAAAACAAGAGTTTCAAGGGCAGAAATAATATTAACTGATAAATGTAATCTACAGTGTTGTTATTGTAAGAAGAGGAAAAGGATAGATGAATATGAAGATGCTTTGCCCAAAGAAGCATTGTTAGATAGTATAAGAAAATGGAGTGAACATGGGTGTAAGTTTATTCATGTTACAGGTGGAGAGGTTACAACCGTATCATATTTAAATGAGATAATAGAATTATGTGGCAGTTTAGAAATAAAAGTTTCTATAAGTACAAATGCGACGGCAAGTATAGAATTATATAAAGAATTAATTCAAAAAGGACTAAAAAGTGTTCATATATCTTTAGATACAAGTGATTCTAAACAATTAGATCAAATGGTAGGAGTAGAGGGTAGCTTTAATAAAGTAATTGATACTATAAATTGTATAACTGATATGCGAGATAATGAAAATTATGATATAAACCTGACTTTTAATACATGTGTGACACCGACTACAATATCAACGCTACCACAAATATTAAAATTTTTATTAGATTTGAAGCCAAACGATATAAAACTTATACCAATATCACAGTTGAAAAATGAATGGCCAAGGTATAAAGAAGAGTATTTTAATAATATATATCCATTAGTTAAAGATATGGTACCAGAAAAAGGTTTTAATATGTTAAAAAGTAGATTAGAAATACTTGTAAAGCCTCAATTTAGAGGGTATAATGATTTAGGTATATCTTCTGAATGTTTTTTAATGGGAGCAGAAAGAACAATAGACCCAAAAGGAAATTACTATGGATGTTACATAAATTATAGAGAAGGCGGAAAAATAATAGGAAATATTTTAGAAGATAGTTTTGAAGAGCAAACAAGAAAAATTAAATTGGAAGCAAAAAATTTATCCCAAAATAATATATGTAAACAATATTGTGCAGATATAACGGTATTATGCAATTTATTAGTTGGTGAGATGATTGAAGATAAGGTCCATTCATAAAAGGGAGATGTTAGTATGCAAGATGATATATTAAATATTGCGAGAGAGTTTTTAATAACTTATATGGATGATAAAGCTAAAGAATTAAATAATCAATATGAGAATTGGTGGAGCAGCCATAAGTATACTATACAGCATTCTTTAAGAGTAGGAAATTATGCGGATAAGATTATAAAACTAGAAAAAGGCATAAAACAAGAAGATATAGTATTGATAAGACTTGCTGCAATATTACACGATATTGGAAAGGTTGAGACAGAAATCGAACATTCAATATGTAGTGCTGAAATAGTTAAAAAGATATTTATACCTAAAAACCGTCATTATTTTAGTAAAATTGATGATGAGAAACTTATTGATATTATAAAAAAACACTCTGATAAAAAGAATAGAGATAACGATATTTGTTCTAATATATTAAAGGATGCAGATATTTTAGATGAAACAGGTGTAATGTCAATATTTATAAACGAGAGAAAGCTAAATCAAAATTCACCATTTTATTATAATGAGTTACTAGAAAGACTAAAAACTTCTGAAATGAGTTTTTTAGATAAAACATCTGAAATACTATATACTAAAACTGCAAAGGAAATATTAAACGAGAAAAAAAGTTTTTTAGAAAAGTTTGTTTTACAATTTGAAGAGGAGCTAGTTATGTCATCAGAAAATACAATTTTAAAAACATTCGACTAAACTTCATTCAAATTTAATATAGGAGATGGAAATTATGGTAGACATTAACCCTATAGAATACAGTAATAAAATTCTAGAAGCCCTTAAGAAAAAGGATTTAACAAATTTCATATTAAAAATGAAAGACTATTTTTATGATAAAAACACTAAATTGTTTAGTAAAAACATGTGGAGTTTCTTTATGGAAGGGCTTAAGAAGGATGATTCTTCTAAAACGATGGCATTCTTGGACGTAAATTATTTAAAAGAAGCTAATGATAATTACGGATATGATGCAGGGGATATATATATAAACATAGTTATAGATTTAATGAGACTAACTATGTCACATAAAGATGATACTGCTATAAGATTTGGTGGGGATGAGTTTCTTATTATATATGATAAGCCATTAGAAGTTTCAGAAAAGAAAATTGGTATGCTAAAACAAATAACAAATTTGGTTAACAACAATCTTACACCATTTGAAATATCTGAATATATAAATGAGAATTACAGCTATGACATAGATATTGAAACTTTATCTAATATATGTACATTATATAACAGTCTGAATACCGTATATAATACTAAGGGACAAGAATTCAAGATTAGCTTCGCAATTGGGTATGGAGAATATGATAATGGTCTTGACATAAAAGAGTTTATTGATAATATAGAACAAGAGATGTATGAAAATAAAAAGATAATAAAAAAGGAATCTAACATAAATAAAGATAAAAAGGTCCAAATAGTAAGTGATAAATGTAATAATGTAAGTGTCGTTGAGTTAGATAAAGACAATAATCCCAAATTGGATACATTAACAGTACATAGTAATGTTGAATACTTGGTTAAATCAGCTAGCTGTGAAAAGCATTCTGAAGAAATAAGTCTTGAAAAAAGTACACATGGAATACCATATGATAGGAAAATTGAAATAATAAAGGCAATTTTAAATAATAACTGTACTTTTTTTAGTGATATGGAGCCTGACGAATTGATTATTATTGCCAATATGTTAAAAAAAGAAATAACGATAGATTCAGTAACAGGATTAATAAAGAAAGAGATTACGCCATATTTCTTAAATACTGATAAGGCTGCTAACAGAAATGTAATGATTTTGGATGTAGATGGTTTAAAGAAACTAAATGATATAAAAGGTCATTGTATGGGCGACCAACTACTGATAGTACTTGTTAATATATTAAATGCATCATATACCGATGAATCAGTATTGATAAGATACGGTGGAGATGAGATTGTAATAATATACGACAATAATGAGATGGAAGAGAATATGAATCAATATATAGAAGAATTTAATTCGTCAGATATGGCAGATAATTTTAAATTGAGTATATCTTATGCAACAGAATTATTTGACACTAATGTATTTAAAACTCCAGAAATGTTAACAAATCAGCTAGATAAAGAAATGCATATAAATAAGGCAGAACGAAAAGCAAGAGAAAATAAAACATCAATTATTACAGATGAACAGGGTGATGTCATTGGAGTATGGGATGATAAAATTCGTGGAATTGCACTTTGTGAAAACCATATAAAAAATGAAGTGGGAGTAGTGTGTAATGTTCTTTAATATCATAAAAAATGTTCAAATAGGGTAAATGAGAGTGATGGATGTATAATTTTGTTAGAAAACTAAAAAATATTTACCTTTTTTGGTAATAGACGATAAATTAGATGAAGTCTTTTTTATCTTAGGGAGGTAACTATGAATATCAACAATAGTAATTCCTTTATCATTAATCCTGTCGAGTTTAAAGATATTCCTACAACTGAAAAATTAGTTATAAACGATACTCTCGATGATGAAAGCAGGCGAATCTGAGGCTATTACAAGTGGGTTGCAATCTTATGACGATACAACAGGTGCTACTCGTAGACATGAAGAAATGAATCAAATGTTAAGCTGACTGATATGGTACAATGTGATAGTCATTGGAGAGAAGGGGAGTATTATATAGATGATAACACCTTTATGATTCTTTCATCTAAGTTTGAAGAACCAGATCAAACAGAGTCTGTTATTTTATATGAAGACTAAGAACAACTTAAAAAAGTTTTATAAATACTAAATTAATATAAGTTTACATCTAAGAAGATATCAATTTCAAAGGTATCTTTTTTTATTTATGTATATTAATTCATTTAAAATATTGAGTGATAATTAAAGAAACATAAAAATGAGAATAATGTACAGTAATACTAACAAACTAAGATATATATATATAATGCAAAAAGTACATTTGATTTTGGAGGGATAAAATTATGCAAAGTAATGAAAATCCATATGTTGATAGAGCATATGATGAGTATATGAAAGGTAATTATGGAGAAGCAGTGGATTTATTTGAATTATCTTTAAATTGTTATGAAGATATTAGAAAAGGCGTGCCGACAACAGAAGATATATATTATGAGTATTCTCTGATGATTGCAGAAATGTACTTTTCTATGGGAAATGTATATGGAGATATTTATATGGACTATAACAACAAAGTTAAAGAAAAGTCTACTATTTTACATGCTATTAATTGGGATAAAGGAAACTATGGAAGAATGATGCATGTAAATTATACTATTGCCAAAAATCACTATAGAAAATGTATAGAATCCCAACCAATGAGATCAGAGGCTTATAATGAAATAGGAAACATATTATTGAAATTAGGGGAGTATTTAGAAGCAAAAAAAGTATTTCTCAAAGCATATGATTTACAGCCTGAAAATCAAATTATATGTAATAATGTTGCCTCATGTTATTCTTATAGGGGACAATATAGTAAGGCTGTACCATATGCACAAGAGGCTATAAATCTATCAGTAAGTGACTTAAAGGAATTAGAAGAAGGGAAAGAAGATATAAATCAAAAAGAATTGGAAGGACAAAAGGAAGCATTGTCAATAATGAATTCAAATATAGCATTCCTGTATTTAAATTTAGGTGAGTTTAAAAAAGCTTATCAATCATATCAAATAGCGGTTGAGTTTTACACTGAGAATGAGAGTGCTACACTTGGTATAAATTATATGGAAAAAAATAAGTTAGTTCCCAAAGAAATCAATAAAGATAGAACTATGGCTAAACGAGGGGTAATAAGTATGGTAGATTGGAATAATAAATTTATCCTAAGTGCCCAGAGTATTCTAAAAAAAATAATGCAAAAATAGTGTGGGGATGTGGAAAGTAAAAACTAACCAGAAAATACAAAGGAAAAAATGGAAATATTTTATAATAATAATTAGATTAGAAACAAATAGGTCAGGGCTGAATTATTCACTTACTCAAAAAATAAGTGAAAATTCAGTCATGGCCTTAAATGCATTATGGGTTAGTCAATACTTTTTTAGGCGGCTATACCCCTATACTATAAAAAGTTTAACATTTAAAGGGGTAATTTGTTCCGTGAAATTCTATTTTGACTTCGGTGACTTCAGATAAATCTACAAGGTCATCAGGGGTATCATATATTTTGATTTTCCAATATGTGAATGGTCCAACTAGAGCATAGGTTGATTTTGATTCACTATCTTGCCAACCTATACCACCATCTTGGAAGATTTTATTGTTTGATAAATAATATTTAAACATCGTATATTTAGGATCATGACTAAAACTAAACACATTACCATTAGCATCGACAATCTGCTCTTTTCCAGTATGACATATGTTGACTTGCAACATATCATTTGATGCTTTAGCTCCTTTAATCCATACTCGTACATTATTCAATCTAATATTGCACGCACCTGCAAATGGATTGCTCGCCTCTGCGAACGAATTTTCTGTTTTTAATTTAGAAGGTAATGCAACAGGAATATTAAACATTATTACCTTATTCTCTTTAAAGTACTCAATCTGATCTTTATCCAATTTTATAACTATACCTTCATCGTTATTGTTCATAGGAAATATACCTGCTCCGTTACCAAACTTTTCAATAGTTCTTCGGTAAGAATCCAAAATAATTGTTTGAACTTGCGTAAATGATGCTGTATCAATTTCAGGTAAACTTCTATTTCCATAAGCTTGAGCAATTAAATTACGGTGATCATCAAGTGACCAAAAACCATAAGCTCGTGCTGCTAAATCCATAATTTCCATTATTATTGATCTGCTAGAATAATACATTTGTGATACAAACGCTGTTATTTCAGGCCAATTTGGGTTTATATTTTTTAATGCTGAACTGTTAAGGGATGTAATCTTTTTTTGAGCCTCATTAATTTGTTGATGATTTTTCCTCAATAACTGCACAATAGCATTATAGTCCAAAATCTCAGTATTTCTAGAAGTAATAGTTTTTACATAATCCTGAAACAATGTCTTAAGCTCAGTAATTTCTGTTGGAAATTTATTATAAAAGTCATCTAGTAAATCATTAATTTTCTCTTCACTAGCAATAAGTTTATTTGCACAAGGGTCATCAGCTTGTAATGTTCCGTCTTTCTCTTCAGAGTACCCCTCAATAAGTCCTTTAACACTTGCTTCTACAGATTTTATTTTACCAACAATATAATCTTTATTTATTTCATCACCTTTATCATCAGTTACATCTTCAGTTCCTTTTACTCCTACCTCAGCAATCTGAGTAATCCACATTATCTTTGACTTGGGTGCAAATGCAAGAGTTGTTAGTGATGATAAAAAAGATTGAACATTAAAATCAAAATATTTTTCTATCGAATCCTTTAATTCTTTCATTTTATCTTCTAGAGCTTGCTTCTTAGGAGCTAATGTATATTGGTAAGAATCAATAATATTAGCAGATTCTATTAGATTATTTTTTAGCTGACTGATTGACGAATTCGACTGAGCAATAATAGTTTCTTGTTGTTGTTTAACACTTTTGATTATATCAATTGTTGCTTTTTGATCTTTTAACTTGTCATAATAAGAGTTGTATTCATCTTCGATGTAACTAAAATTAGAGATAAGATCATTTAATAAATTACGATAAAATCCAAATGAAGTTAAAGGTACATGTTGACTATCATATCCAAAATAATCTAATCCGTTTGCTAAGTTATTTAGTAAATTTGTTGCAGTAGAATAAATTTGTTGGAGTGACTGTACACTATTTATTGCTCCAATAGATTGTTCATTCTTAGCATAATACTTAGCTAAATCTGAGTTAGAATCTAAATTGTTAAAAATAGCAGTTCTTTCTAGCAACCTTTTTAACAACACAGCAATATTTTGAGTACCCTTAGAATCTTCAACGGGGTTTATTGAAAAATACATTAGCTTTGCTTTTTCAAGAACCATAGCGCATTGACTTGGATGAATAAGCATGAATGGTTCGTATTTTTTATTTAAAAGAGAACTTGTATTATCAATAGTGATAGCTAATGAAGTTCCTTTATTCCCTTGAAGTCCTTTGATTCCGGGCGTTTTTCCTAATCCATAAGTACCAGACTTACCACCAGCAACATCGATAAGGAGATTACTTTCCCAATTTTTTGCTTGTATACTTATGTAAGTAGAAGCATCATAGATTGAAGCATTTAAATCTTCCACAGTTTTTGTATTACTAAGAGCGTTTTCTAATGCATTTCTCACTTCGTTTAAAGCAGTAAAATTGCTTATAGTTTCAATACATGTGCGTAAACCAGTCTTTTTTTTAGAATAAATACTACTCTTGTATATAGAAACAAGTGTTGATATAATTCTAAGATAAGGATGAATAATTATTGCCTGAACACTACCTCCGTTTTGCCCATCACCACCATTGCCACCAGCGGTACTAACTGTACCATCCTGACCGCTTCCGCCATCACCACCACGAGCTAAGAGTTCATAAATAGTATTATCGTAAACATTTACATTTTCTATATACATGTTTAAGCTTCCACCTTGCTCACCATTGCCGCCTTTATCTCCTGGAGATTTTTTGGCATCCATGTTTGGAATCTCTATGTCAGCACCCTTATTGCCAGAAACATCGATAGTAATTTTATTATTTGTTGTGTCAAAATAATTTGCTGAGATAAGGCCAGATTTTAATTGTAGCCTTTTTGAAAGTAAAATTCCTTCTGCATAAATTAAAAATTCATCATTTGTCGGACTATCACCAAAATATTCATTAATATTAAATGTATCCTCTGCACTTAGTATAAGCTTATGTCCTTGAATAGCAATATATTGAAAGCTTTCACTTTCCTTCGATAAAATGGTAATATTACTATCATTACTCATAATTATAAGCCCCTCTCAAAAATAGCCTGACCTTTTTCTGATTTCCTTTTTTCGATATCTTTCCTATCGTCAGAATTAGATTCCATATCATGTTTGTTTTTTTCATCTTTTTGACTTAGATCTTCTTTATCACTTTCTTCCTTTTTTTGTTTTTCTACTAGCGCATCTATTTCTGCATCAAGCTTCTTTTTCTGTTCTTGCAAATCAATATTATCTTTATCGACTTTTAATTCTTCCTCCACTCTCAACAGTTCTTCTTTTGAACTATCTACTTCACTTGTTGTTTTGACCAAAACTGAAGCTACTTCTGAGAGCTTTTGTTGAATGGTAGCAGTATTTTCTGTAAGATAATGATCTTTTTGCTTTAAAATCGAGCTTCTTACACTATCTTGTAAATAACTTGTATCCGAATCAACTGAAATAACTTTTTGGAAAGCAGGATATATAACTTCTGTAGATAAAAGTGCTTTTGCTTTAAAATAATCTAATTCTGGTAACTGGCTAGTCATACTGCTAGATACAAAATCATCAATAACATCACTAGTTTGGCGTTCAAAATCAGTTGTCTGTATTTCTTTTGCAAAAGTATCTATGTCCTCTGAAAAATCTTCATCTTTATCTACTAAAACATCCATGACTTGTAGTTCAATATTTGCGTCGATTTCAGTCTGGCAAAAAGACCAAGGAAGATCTTTGCTTAAACTATTAATTTTATTATTATAATCTGAAACTAAATCCTTATAGTCTGATTTTCTAATTATATCAAATACTTTCAAATCACTTGCCATGCTTACTGATTTATACACTGATGTTTCAGATTTATCTTGTTCGTCTTGTTTTTTGGATTTTGTTTGATTACGTTTTCTAAGTTCACTATGTCTTTCATCAGTAATTTCTCCATTTGCATAATCAGAATCTGCTGACTCATCAAGAGAGGACTGTTTACTTATCAATGGTTCAAATTCAATGTAGTGATCATCATCTTTATGTTTGCTATCTCTTTTTGATTTCTCATTATCAAAGCGTTTCTTTGAACAACTAGCTGTTATTATACCTGAAATTGCAATTAATGCTAATGATCCTAAGATGCTCGTTATATACCATATATAGTCGTATTTTTTATTGGCAAGCTCTTGTTCTAACCTATCATGTATTCTTCCATAATAACTTACTATTTCATTTTTAGATTCTATGATATTATTTGAAAAAACTAATGTACCATAAAACTCACATCCTACAAAATTATCCATAAGTCCAGGTCTTGTTATTTCGCTAAATGTAATATGTCCACTAGTAGTATTGCCATTTGAAGCGTCCCATGAAAGAACGCCATTGTCATATATAGGTTTTATAATCTTAACACCATCAACAGTGACACCTAGATTGCCGGTAATGATAAGAGACGGACCGTTAAGTACAGGGATATCTTCTGTAATTAAATTACGGGATGCACTAGAGTTAAATTGCAGGATGGATTCGTCGAATGATTTACCACCATCATTAGTACACCATGCATCATAATTTCCACACCAATACTCTAAAATATGATTTCGCAGTAGATCAAATGAAGTCACAACTTGAGATGCATTGCAGTCATACCCTTTTAATTTTAAAAATGATATTATATTTTTATTTGCCACATCAAAAGAATCAACCGATTTATCGACAATACTTGAAAAATCAATAAGTAACTGTTTATTTGTTAATAAATCTAGCACAAACCTATCTGATTCTTTTGAAGGTAGATGCTCAGATCTTTCTTCTTTGAAAAATGGAGTATCAAGCGTACTTACGACTCTTTGCATAGTTGTAGCAAACCCAGCGTTAATAATTATTGCATTTAATTGTTGGTTTATTTCAGCAAGGTTCTCTTCAGATGTATTATATTTATGCTTTAGAAGAGTACTCTCCCAAATCTTCTTTAGCCGTTTATTTTTCTTTAATTCAAAAATAAAAGCCATGGCCTCTGCTGATTCTTCATTTTTAACATCGTCACTAAATAATTTCGATACCTTACGCTGTGATTGTTCCCATAAAGGCGTCCAGTACAAATTTTTATATTCCTGTGCTTTATCAGAGCTTTCAACTATGTATCCAAATTCATTAAGGTTGCAAATATACTGATTTTGTGAACCAATATAAAATACAGTATCATCCACCATAAATGTTTTAGCATGATTAGAAATAGGGATATTATTAGGATAAGTCTCATCTGAAGAATATCTGAGTGACGCAACATTAAAATGAGTATTTATCAAATTTTTTGCAGTAATTTCAACCATATTTAAATCTGTTACCATAACCTCAAAAAGTTTTGCATTAATTTCGTCTGGATTCTCTCCATCATATGGAGCAGAGAATGAACCGAGTCCTCCTGCTATTGCCCCAGGATTAGAAATCACAATGTAAATATCAACACCTCTTTCTATTGCTTTACCAAGCTCAACAAATAACTTGTTATTATACGCGGCAACCAATCCATATAATAAATGAAAAGCCTGCAGAGACATTCTAATGTTCTTTTGAGCCAAACTAATTAGTTTAATCATCATATCATCACTAGGCTCAATATGAGTAGTTACATAACTATCAATTTTAGGGAATACATCTATTGCAGCTCTACGCCCGACAGATAGTATGGGTATATTACCAGATGATTTGTTCGAGAGGGATTGTTTAATATTTTTGAAAATATTTTTGTCTGGAAAAGCGTCTAGACTAATCTCGTTTTTCTTAGAAAATGTATTAAATGTATATGCAGCATGTAAATATTCATCTTTCTTAAAGTCAGGGAAATAAGCACCTAATTTTAAATCTTCCTTTTTATCATAAGAAAAAAGCAATCTTGGAGTCGGATCCTTCCTCCAAATCATATAATCCCATAAATCGTCCGCATAGCAATGAGCATGTAGGGTAGAAGTCCCACTATTCTCCATGGAAACATCAAATACTGGATTTGAGTCCAGATAGTGCTCACCCCACATATTATGACCACCAACGATAGAACGAATACCATCCACAGCAATTATCTTTGAATGATTCCACGAAGTAAAACTAGAGCGTAATATACTCACATAGATTTCCATTTTGGAATTTTCATTTATATCTCTTGTAAGATCGGTTAAAAAATTTTTAACATCGAGAGGTGGAATGTTTGGTAATGGATTGGAATATAAAATTCTTATTATTGGCCTCTTATTTTCTTCCTTATTGCTTATATAAGTAATTGCATTCCTAATAGCTGAAAGAAAATATCCTGTAAATGGAGATAATGTTGTGATATCTACAAACTTTTCAGCACTTATTATCAATTCATATATACTCTCATAAAAACTATATGAATGCCCAGGAGAAAACTTTTTTGGTTGCCCTCCAGGTACTTTCACTGATGACTTAAGTGCCACGGAGAGACTTGAGACACAAGAATCTTCACATGGTTGCAAGTGAAAATCCGGATCATTACCCTTTACTGGCATTGGTATTTCATTATATTTTTTTCCAAGACTATTTGTTGGTGTATTAAACAGCCAATCGCTTGAAAGAGTATTATCCTCAGCATAGTTCCAAAGTGAGTTAGGCTGTGAATAACTTTTGTTTAATTCATCTATTAATACCTTAATATATTTAGTTTCAGCCATAAACATTGCTCCTTTTATTATATTTTTTGATATTGCTATCATTGTTGTATATTACCAAATACAATAAGATCATGAGGGACATAAAAGCTATCTTCTGATTTAAATTTAAGTATGTTCTTTTCAGGAAATAATAAATTACCTACTACAAACATACTAACTTGATCGAGCTGAACAGAAATAGTACCAATTTGTGGAGGAATATTTGCTTTAAGTCCTTTTCTAATAGGTTCCTCATCAATTTCCCAACCACCACTTGTACAATGTGTTTTAGCAGTAACTTCAACACCAGATTGATTTAATATAAAACTAAATTTAAGCTTTCCATCCGAAGAAAGTTTTAATGGAAATGTTTCATTCACGGTGAAACTCGCACTGATGTGACCACTCCCACCTAACATTTCCCCACCACAATTATCCCAATTTGAATAATTACCATCAGCAGAAGGTGAACTCATTGTTACATTTTGCTGATCTTGATTAAGATTAAAATACAGAGGTGTATTCGAAATGTTTATATTAATTCCATCAAACCAATGATTTACGTTTCTATTATATCCTGGATATGAAATAACTTTGTTTGGAATATTAGTTTCGATTATAAGACCAGTTGTATTTGAGTCAACTTTTGCTGTCTTACCACTTGCCCTATCAGTCAGCAATGACACTAATAATTTACCTAAATAGTCTCCAGATAATATAATGGATGCTGTATAACCATCGGGAATAGGGGAAGTAACAGAACCATTAGGCTGAAAAGACGGATTTATATCTCCAGGACCATTCCCGCTGTCATCAGATTGAATATATAAGCTCAAACATCCTACACTATTTTGCTCAGGTTTGAAAACAGAGAAAATGAATGATTTAGGTAATATTGTTTTAACACCAGGTTGATCTATATTACTAATTCCTCCCATTGCATAATTTATCTCATCAACTTCTTCTTTGAAGAATGTAGCGATTAATTTTATTATTTCAGGTCGAATATTTTCTTGAAAGATTTCCTGTTTCTTTGCAGCATCTTCATTTCCAGGTATAGGCACAATATCAAAAGTTGTATCAGTCGAATTACTAAAGTGAAGAAAAATTTTATGTTCAGTATTTGAACCTTTATCAAATGTGATAGGAGTTTTCCCATCATGGACATCTCCATCATGGACAGCTTTTGTGTCACCCGATGTAGCAGCTAGCGGAACATCACAAACAAGTTGAAGAATATATGGGTCGATTATGTATTTTTTTACATTTGCAGGATTATCTTTTTGAGTTAATGAGCATGTACCTTCTGCAATCGGCATAATTAACCTTGAAACATTTTTTTTTTCAGAATCAAATTGTAGTTCAGGCTCATGAAGTTTTAAGTCAGATTCAAATAGAATTGTCCCAGAAAAAGGATCTTCATAACTCCCACTAATTTTAATATCAGTGACCAATGTTCCCTGTTTGTATTTTTCTTTCAATAAATTATTAACAATATCTTCCTGATAGCAACATACAATATCCCATTTGTTTGTACTTGAGTGTCCTGACATATCTTTAAGTAATACATCTTTATTATACATATATAAACATCTCCTTTGAATACAAATACTCAACTCCTGACTTGCAAAAGTTGGCTGAAGTTACTATACAAAGTATATATTTTGCATCTTTGATAAAATGTCGAAAAAAAATGTTAACAATAGATAATATTTAAAATTATCTATTGTTTAGTTCTTTACTCACCATATAAGCACTGGACTAATTAGTTTGAACTACCCAAATTCAGTAATCATAATTATAAAGCTAGTCTACAATATATTATTCAATGAATAACAAAACATTCCAATCACTATGAAGTTAAGAGCGGGAATGAATATATACAATCTTATTACTGTCACATCATCTAGCTTATTTTATAGCCTTTAAGGATTGTATATGTTGATTTACTCATAAAGTACATTGCATTTAAACTTGAAATGTTATAAAAAAATTAATAATATGAAATATATTGACAATATTACCTTAATTATCTATAATATAATTCATATAAAAAAAATAAGATAAGAGGGGGAAGTAAAGTGGCAATATTTAAAGCATATTCAAGTAATGTTGAAGTGAATGGGGAAACAGTTTTATCAGTAGTAAATGGGGTAGGAGTATTTAAAAAACAATCTATTGATATTTTAGCTAAGAACGGAATAAACGATCCAAAACCTGGGGAGTGGTATTCACAACAGGCTTGGCTAGATTCTTTTAAAGAGATTTCTGAAAAGATAGGTGCCAAAACTTTAAATGTAATAGGGAAGGCAATACCTGCTAATGCAAAGTTCCCGCCGGATATTGATAATATTGATAAAGGCTTATCAGCAATAGATATGGCATATCATATGAATCATAGAGGCGGAGAAATAGGACATTATACATATACAAAAACTGGTGATAACTCGGGCAAAATGGTTTGTACCAATCCGTATCCTTGTGAGTTTGACATGGGTATAATTGAAGCAATGGCAGAGAGATTCCTACCTTCTGATTCTATAATGGTAACAGTAGAACATACCGATTCTCATGTTTGCAGGAAAACTGGGGCTGAAAGTTGTACATATGTTATTACATGGTAGTATACCGGGAGGTAAAAAATGAAGCTAAATACGATTAAATTGAATAAAAAAGTAGTAATTAGATTAACTATTATAATACTTTTAGCAATCATTTTTTTATCGATTAGTATGCATTTAAATTTACTGGATAATATAATTTTTATTGTAATAGGTGTTATATTAGGATTGTTAATATCAATACTTAATATAAAAGCATCAAATAAAAATATAAAGAGTATAACAACAAACATAAAAAGTTATATAAAAGAAGGAAAGCAAATATCCGATATAATTAAGTGTGGTAAAAATGATGAGATAAGAAGACTATGCTCAGAGATAGATATATTATCTAAAGAACTAAGTAATATACATAATAAAGTATATGACTCTATAGATATTATATCAACATCTAGTGAAGAACTTTCAAAAGCAACGGAAATGAGTAATAAATCGATAGAGAAAATAGCAAATACTATTAGAAAAATAGAAGATGAAACTAATAGTAATCTTAGAACTGTAATGGAAACCACAACAGGGATAACAGAATGTGTTAAGTTTTCCAAAGCAACTGCTGTTGCTAGCCAAAGGACATATGTAAGTAGCGTTAAAGTACAAGAGTATGCGGAAGAAAGTTTTAAAAAAGTTAGCGATGTAATTTCGACTATTAAAGATATCCAGTCATCTACAAATGATGTTACAACTTTCATAGGAACTTTAGGTGAATCTTCTAATAAAATAAAGGAAATAGTTGATTTTATAACTAATATTTCAAATCAAACAAACTTACTTGCACTTAATGCAGCGATTGAAGCAGCTAGAGCAGGAGAAGCAGGTAGAGGCTTTAATGTTGTTGCAGAGGAGATAAGAAAACTGGCTGATGGAAGTACAAGTGCTGCTAGAGAAATATCCGCATTAATTGCAGACAATCAATTTAAGTCTCAAGAAACTATAAAATCTGTTGCAAAAGTTGAAGAAATAGTTGCTAAAAGTGTAGACAAAGCGGTAGATGTAGGTAATGTTATAGATAATGTTATAGTAAATATTAAAGATGTTGTATCTAAAATGCAAACCATTGATAAGGCTATAAAAAAGCAGTCTGAGGAAATGGATGAAATGACAGCTTATGTCGATAATATGGCGAATAATACAAATGAGATTTCAATGGATATTGGAGGCATAAGTGAGAGTATACAAGATCAAGTAAGCACTATGCAAGAAATTGATGCATCATTTAATGATGTTTATGAAATGTCTGTAAAGTTGAGAGAAGTTATGCAAACATATAAATCATAATTATAACAAAAAAGAAGTGGTTCAATAATAGATGTTGGAATTTTTCACACTCAAACATTCATTAGTGAACCACTATTACATGTTACAGTATTAACTAGTTGGTGGTTAATTAATAAATACTGCTAAAGATAGAGATGGTTAAGGAGACTTAAAGCATGAATAATAAAAATACAATAAGAAAAAATCAAGAAAAATTGATTGAACAAGAAAGACTTGCTACACTCGGAGAGCTAATAGGTGGAATAGCACATAATATGAAAACACCTATAATATCACTTATTGGAGGAATAGAGGCTTTAAAAGATTTAGCAGATGAATATGATGAGTCGCTAGATAATGATGCTGTAACGAAAGATGATTATCATGAGATGGCAAAAGAAATGAAGAGTTGGCTAGAAAAAATGAGACCATATTGTGATTATCTTGGTGATATTGTATATGCAGTAGAAGACCAAGCGATTGCAGCAAAAAATCAAGATAATGAATTTTTTAGGATTGAAGAAGTCGTAAATAAAGTAAACATATTAATGGGATTTACGCTTAAGAAGAATAAATGCAAACTTGTTGTAGAACAAGTAAATACAGAAAAACTAGAAATAAGAGGTTCTTTGAATTCATTAATACAGGTAATAAATAATTTGATAATGAATACTGTAGATGCGTATAATGGAAAACCAGGGGAAATTGAACTTAAAATATCAGAAGAAAATGATAGTTGCATATTTGAAATAAAAGACTATGCAGGTGGGATATCCGACAAGATAAGGGATAAACTATTAAGTGAAATGGTGGCAACTAAAGGTAGTAAAGGAACAGGGCTTGGGATATATACATCAAATGAAGTAATAAAAATAAAGTTTGGGGGAGAAATGACATTTGCAGTAAGGGAACAAGAGGGTACGACATTTCACATAAGAATACCTAAAAGCTAAGAGATACAAAAAGAAATGATAGTGTCAAAAGTTTTATGAAAAAATGAAAAATGTGTAGTATTTAGTACCATAAATATTTTACACTACCAAAGAAATTTAGGGGGAATATTTATTGGAGCTTAATACAATTGTGATTAAAACTACTGATGGAACTATAATGTCTGGAGATTTATGCGAAGAATTGCCAGAATACTTTAAAATATCAAATGGTAAGATTATCAACAAGACAGGAGCGCCTATTCCTAGTTCTAAAGTGCCAGAAAAGAGATATGAAGGTCGGATTAATATAATGAAAAATCAAATAATATGGTGGTACATTCAAGAATAAGAATAAGAACAATAATGTAGGAGTCTGATAAAAGACTCTTTTTTACTAAGAATAATATAATATGAAAGATACTTAAAACGAATTATTTTATATATTTTGTCACATAATCTTGACAAAATGAAAGTAGATTGTATAATAAATATATATGGGACTAATCTAAGCAAAGCAACGAGGTGTTATATAAGATGGATGACAATTATTATAAGAAAATACGTGATAATTCCCCTATGGGATATGCATATCATAAGATTATTTTGGATGAAAAGGGCGAACCTTGTGATTATGAGTTCATCGAAGCGAACAGTGCTTTCGAGAAACTAACAGGGCTTAAGGCTTCGGATATCATAGGAAAAAGAGTAACCGATGTAATGCCTGGTATAAAGAATAGTGAGTTTAATTGGATTAAGTTTTATGGTGAAATAGCTTTGAATGGTGGTAAAGAAGAGCAAGAACAGTTTATAAAGCCACTAAATCGTTGGCATAAAGTTAATGTGTATTCTCCAAAGAAGTATTATTTTGTTACATTTGTTAGTGATACAACAAAAGAAAAGCTTGAACTACTTAAATTGGATAACTTTTTTGAAATAGGTCTAGATATACTAAGTATTGCAAATTTAGAGGGCGAAATTGTAAAAGTTAGTAAGTCTTGGGAAGACATATTTGGATATAAAAGAAAAGAGCTAGAAGGAAGAAAAGTAATAGAGTTTATACATCCCGATGATAAAGAAAAAAATTATAATAAAATATCAAATACTAGTGAAAATGGAACGAGTTTTAATATTATAAATAGATTTCGTTGCAAGGACGGCTCGTATAAGTATATTGAATGGAAATCAAAGCTATATGAAAAACTAATTTATTCAATTGCAAGAGATATTACGGATAAGATTGAAGAAAAAGATGCAATGAAGGAGCTCATAGATTTTTCAGAAGAGATTTTGAGGTCATCTGATGAAAAAGAAGATTATCAAAAGATTTTGGATAAGCTTCTAAAAATATCTGGTGCGAAATATTCAATTTTAAATTTATATGATGAAAATAGAAAAAAGGCAAAAACAATAGCCATATCAGCTGATAATGATGATATAATTAAGGCGGTATCTATAGTTGGCTACTCATTTATTGGAAAGACATGGGACATACAAAAACATTATATAGATGAGGAAAAAATAATTTTTAAGGTTTCTTCTTTACACGATACTTTTATGGGAGAAGTTCCAAAGTCAGTAAGCTTAACCTTGGAGAAATTACTTAACCTTGGGCAGATAGTTATAGTAAAATTATTGAATGGAAACAAAGAAATAGGTAATTTCACCCTGATTATGTCTAAAAATACTGAGGTAAAAAACAAAGGTATTATTGAAATATTAGCACGTCAGATGGGGTTATTCCTAACGCGTAAGGCTATGCAGAAATCATTAATCGAAAGCGAGAAAAAATTCAGGCATTATATTAATAACGCTCCTGATGGCATATTTGTGGTAAATGAAAAAGGGAATTACATAGAGGTTAATAAAGCAGCGTGTGAGATAACGAAATACTCAGAGGAAGAGCTATTAAGTATGACTCTTATGCAGATAACACCTAAGGAAAACCATGAAAAATTAGTAAAAGAATTCCAAGCGGTGCTTAATGTGGGTAGAGTTTATGTAGAGTTGCCACTTTTAAGAAAAGATGGTGTTATAAGGCAGTGGGCCATAGAAGGGGTTAAAATTTCTAAGAAACGGATAATGGTATTTACGAAGGATATAACAGAAAGAAAACTAGCAGAAAGTGAAATGATTATTGCAAAAGAGCAAGCAGAGGCAGCAAATATAACGAAGAGTCAATTTTTAGCAAATATGTCTCATGAAATAAGAACACCTATGAACGGGATAGTTGGTTTTCTAAGTTTGCTTGAAACCACAGAACTTGATGAGACTCAGCTTGAATATATTGACGACATAAAAATATCTACTGAAACATTACTTGCAGTAATTAATGATATTTTAGATATATCGAAAATAGAGGCCGGCAAGATGGAAATAGAGAGTATTCCTTTTGACCTGTATTCAGCAGTTGAAGCATCGGTAATCCCTTATTATACTAGCACAAAAGAAAAAGGATTGGAGCTTTATTTGCACATTGACGATAACATTCCAAAGACTGTAATTGGAGATCCTACTAGATTAAGACAAATAATAACAAACCTCATCAGTAACGCTGTGAAATTTACAGATAAAGGATATATTTCCATGACTATCGAGATTGAGGGTCAAACTGAAACAACTATAAGGATACGATTTAAAATTAAAGATACAGGCATAGGAATTTCAGAAGAGAGTAGACAAAGGCTATTTAAACCTTTTAGCCAGGCAGATGCTTCATCAACAAGAAGGTTTGGAGGAACAGGACTGGGTCTTGCTATATGCAAGAGCATTGCAGAAATGATGAATGGAGAAATAAAAGTTGAAAGTGAAGAGTTTAAGGAAACGACATTTACATTTGTAGTTCAGTTTAATAAAATTGATAGAGAAGAAACACAAACAAATTTTAAAAGTTTATTTTTTGAAAATGAAAATAAAAACATACTAGATATAAAAGAAGGTTTAAATAGTGAACTAAGAATTTTGTTGGTTGAAGATAATGAGAATAATAAAAAGTTCTTTGTTAGTTTACTTAAAAAGAGAGGATTAAGCTGTGATGTTGTGGAAGATGGAGAACAGGCAGTTCGGGCGTGTACAGAGAAAGAATATGACCTCATATTTATGGATTGTCAGATGCCTGTAATGGATGGATATACAGCTACAAAGATAATAAGAGAATTTGAAGAAGATAAAAGGCATGCGGCTATTGTTGCGTTAACCGCGTATACTATGAAAGGTGATAAGGAAAAATGTATTGAAGTTGGAATGGATGATTATTTAAGCAAACCAATAAGTATACATGATTTAGATGAGAAAATCAGAAAATACGGTAGAACAACTAAATAAGAACAAATATGAAATAAAAAGTACAGGAAAAAGGTAAATGATAGAGAAGTACATAACCATCAAAATATTGCGAAAAGAAAAATAAAGTATGATCTAAGAGGGAAGTTTCTATAGTTTTTAGAACTTCTTTTTTAGTTACCAGAGATAATATGGACAGGTGTATAGAGCAATACTTATACTATGTAGGTAATTTGTGTTAACGAGTTTAAAAATATTTTATAAAATTTTGTCTATAAGTATTGACAAAATTTACAATATGTAATATAATCATTTGTGTAATAGATACACAAATGAAATTTGAAAGGAGAATTAATATGAATGTAGATAATCCATTATATGAAAATCAAATGATAAGTGTAGACATAGTTACATTTACCATTGAAAATGGTTTAGTAAAAGTTCTTTTAGTTAAAAGAAAAGAAAAACCTTATTCAGAAGGGTGGAGTTTGCCAGGAGGAAGATGTTATAACAATGAGACCATGGAATATGCAGCGTCAAGAGAATTAAAAGAAAAAACAGGTTTGGAAGATTTATATTTAAAACAATTTGGAGTCTTTAGCGAACCAAAAAGAGACATTAGATTTCGCAACATATCCATAGCGTATCTAGCTCTTATAGACAATAATAAAGTGAAAGTATTTCAGCAAACATCTAAAACATTAGATGCAAAATGGGAAAATGTACAATCCATAACTAACTTGGCATTTGACCATAATGAAATATTAGCAAAGGCAGTTCAGAATCTTAGGCAGGAGATAGTTAAGAGTAATATCGTTAAATTTATAATGCCTGATGCGTTTACATTACCAGAGTTACAAAATGTTTATGAAATTATCTTGGATAAGAAATTTGACAGAAGAAACTTCAGAAAGAAGTTTTTAGATCTAGGATTAATAGTTACAACAGGAGAGAAAAAAGAAACGGTACGATATAGAAAACCCAACTTTTATAAGTTCATAGATGATATTGATCAAAAAGAGACTGAGATTTTTTAAGGAGGAGTTATTATGTTAGACATAAAAGAACAAATTACACTAGGGATGAATAATTATATTAAAAGAGTGGAACGCATCAAAACTATTTATGTTGAATTATTAGAAAAAGCGAGAACAGATGAATCAGAACAAAAAGTTATTATGATTAGTGACAAAGATTTATTTGATAAAATAATAAGAAATTTTGGTGGAGCGTTAGATAAAGATGCAGCAAAATATGATTTGCAAACACTTTATGATATTGGAATTCATAAACAAACAGGAGCACTCATTATAAGTAATAAAGGAGCTACATTATATTCTTTATCAGAGAGGACTAATACACCGCACTTGGTTAGACATATTGGCTTTTATGTTTACATGCCAGGGCTTGGGATAGAGTTTGCAAATGTGGGGTTAGTGGGTGATATATATAATGGTAAAGTTGTTTTCAGAACTGAATCTGCATGTACACCATCATTCTTATTTGCATCACAAAGATGTAATTGTAGATATCAGTGGGAAAATATAAGGGAGCTATCAGCATATTTTAATAAAACAGAAGCGCCTACATTTGATAATGGGGAAGATTTTGAAAAATGGGTACAAAATCAATTAGATTATAGAGATGGAAAACATAATTTCAAACAAAAAGGTGACATCGGATTTATAATGTTACATGTTGATACGCAAAACGGAATGGGAAGTGGATATACAAAAGATGAATTCACATTTGATTTATTTGAAAGAGCATCTATAAGGCATAGAGGTGAGTATTCAGCAGAACAAATACATAAAGAAACAATGGCTGGAGGATTTAAAGCTATTGGACTCGAACCTGACCCAAGAGGTGAAAATAATTCTGTAGGATATAAAATATCTCCAGTAATACTAGATTATCTTGGAGCGAGTAAAGAATTGATTTGCTTGACAAATAATCCATTTAAAATGAAGCAGTTAGAAGATTTTGGGTATAAGTTGACAAGAATAAAAATGATAGGTGCTGTAAATATGGCAGGTGCTCAGGAGGCTGAACAGAGAGGGACAGAGTTCAATCATATGGATATTGATGGAGAAAATATTAGTTTTGAAAGTGATGTTGAGAGGGTTAAGCAAGAAATCAACAGATGCAATAGGTTTAGTCAAGGGAAGAAAGGTAAGTCGACATACATAGAATATTTATGTAGAAAAGTATAGTTGTTATCGATAGTTTAAGGTTAAAAGATGTAAATGCAAATGAATGTAATTTATTCTGCCTGCCAGTAAAGGATACTGGAATAGATGCTGCTTCAGCTAGAGCAATATCATTTGAAGATTAATAGTATTTAAAGATAGTGTCAAAAGTTTTATGAAAAAATGAAAACCTCAAATTTGTCATTGCGACATCCTAAGACTTGGTTTGTGTATTGTGCAAACCTAGACATAGGGTCCTCTAGGAGGAGGAAGATAATACTGATAAAATATATTGAATATAAAGGGATAGTGTAGTATTTAGTACTATGAATATTTTACACTACCTATTTAAACAAGGGGGTGAGTTAATGAATAAAGGTTATATAATGATCAAACCTGATGGGCATCCATACTTAAAAGAATTTGAGAAAATAATACTTAATCAAGGATTGGAAATAGAAGAGATGTATTATATTGATGATTGGAAAACAGTATGTACGGAAGTAAACAGACATGATTTAATAAAGAGAGATAAAAAATCATATAATGAGTTTTTTGGACATGTATGGTTAAATAATTATATGTTTGGTAATAGTGCTGTTGTTCTAATTATTTCAAAAAAAGATTGTAATTATAAGGAACTACTCGATTTAATTTTATATACAAAAAAACAAATTAGAAATTCTTTAAATGCAACAAAAGATGGCACTTTTATGATTGCTTTAGATATGAAAAAAGTTGGATTAGACAGTGATTACTTTGAGGGATATTTAAAACTAGTAGATGATAATAATCAACAATTATTTTCAGAATATTTAAGTCGAAAAGCAAAGTGGATAGCTTTTTATCTTCCATATGTTCATTGTCCAGATCCAAATATAATTGATAATGAAATAGAATTAAATGTTTTAAAAAAAATGGATATTTTATCTAATGAGAATAGAATTAGCAAGTCAGAATGGGACTTAATGAAGAAATTTAAAAGTTGTGAGAAAATAAATATTAATTAGGAGATACATTGGGTTATAGAGGATATATAATCAAGGAGGCGTTATTATGTTAATTCAGGATGTAAAAGGTATAAATAAGGATATATTAAATGCAATTAAAAAAGGTGAACAAATAGAGTTTATGAGTAAATCTATAGTACTAGCTTCTGGTTCAAGAGCTAGAAGAGAGATAATGGATGAATCAGGGATATCTCACATTGTAATACCTAATACCTTAGATGAAGAAAAAGCAAAGATAGAGTTTGGATTAAAAGAAGAATTAGAGCTTAATAGTGTATGTGAATATGTGAAATGGTTATCAAAACAAAAAGCACAAACGATAAGTTCAAATATAAAGAATGCAATAATTTTATCAGGTGATACAGTGGTATACTTTGATGGGAAAATACTTGAAAAACCTAAGACCATAGAAGATGCGAGACATATGCTAAACCTATTGTCTAACAATATTCACAGAATAATATCTGGGGTTACGATAATTGATACAGAAATTGAAAAAGTTGATAACTTTTCAGTAGTATCTGAGGTTGTGATGAGTCAAGTTGAGCCTGAATTATTAGCCAGATTACTAGAAAATGATGATACATATACTCATGCAGGGGCATATAATATATCCGACTTACTAAGTAATCATATAGAGATAGGTTCTGGATTTTATGATAATGCAAAAGGTTTTCCACTAGAAGTAATAAAGGGAAAACTAGTTGATGATTTTTCTTATGAATTATAATATTAAAGTCTCTATTTTGTCATTGAGCATCCTAAAACTGGTTTGTAATTTTATAAACTTAGTAACTGGATGTAGTAATGACAAAATAGAGATTTTTCAGTATCCTACAGTGTAAACTGTTCTTTTTTTAGTTATTGACAATTTTAAAAAAATTATTTGAAAAAAATTGATAATTAGTATATAATAAATGTATATATATTATATATTATAATATAAGGGGAGATTTCAATGGGGTTGATTCTAAATAATAGAGTAGTTGCAATGTTTTTGGTGGTATTTTTTTTGAGTAGTATATTTATTTCCTTGCCTACAATAAGCTTGGCGGCTGATGAGCCAGAACTTCAAGGTGTGTCTGTTGTAAATTCTACACAGTTAAAATTGATGTTTAGTGAGCCAGTTTGGAATAAGGGAGTTGCAAATGATAATAGCGATATAGAAATTAGAAGAGGTGCTGGAGGGGAAATTTTAAATATACAACTAATTGAAAATGTACCAAATGGATCAGGCAAAGTGGGATGGATAATTACAATTTTAGACCCCTTAATAGGAACGGATATACCAACAGTGGAGATAATAGATGGCAGTAATATAATATTAGATAGCGACGATACAACTACTGCTGATGAGGGTGATGTGATACTATCAAATACTTCCATTGAGGATGCAGCACTTTTAGCTATAAATACCGCTACAACTAGTACAGGTGCAAAAAATGCATTAGAAAGTAATGCTGATGTTTTTGGAATAGATATATCAGATGGTTCTGATTATGAAGATTTGGAGAGTGGAAAAATAGTAGGGGCATATGTACTCGATAGTAATGACTATGATTATGCAAATATTAAGTCAGTAACAGATGCGTTTAATAATGCTTTAACTAATTTACAAACAATAGATGAAATAAATGATGCTGATGATGCTGATGAAGTAAGGGAGATAATTGAAGATTCGTATAATAGAAAGGCTTTAAGTTTATCCATGACTAGCTATAATAACTTGAAGGACGCTGGAAAATATGCTGTTGCGATAGCTGTATATAATGGCGGAACGGATTATGATGATGGAGATATTGTGGATGATATAAAAGCAATAAAAGATAAATTTGATACGGCAGTTACTGCAAATAAATCTAACGACGATATGGGTAGCACAAGTACAACAAATGAATCAAATAAGACTGTAATAAGCAAAATAAGGCAATATACTAGTGAAGGAGATTCTAAACAACTAATATCATATTTAAATACAAATAAAGACAAGCTTGCATCAGAGGACATAAAAAAAGAGGTATTAAAAGCAGCAGATATAATTTTAGAAAGAACATCTAAACTCAATACATCGGATGAACTTAGCACAGTACAAGGTAAAGATGGAACAGTAATTATGCCTGAAGAGTATCGATTGAACTCAGCTATAGATAAGACAGTTACCCTCGTGGATAACTTTAAAACATTGTTTGAGACCGGAAATTTGGGTGCGGAAGCAGGAAAACTAAAAAAAGAGATAAGCATATATCTAGTAGCCAGTATATACAGTGATAGAAACTTCAGTGTGTCATTACCAATATCTACATTAATTAAATCAAAAGAGAAATTAGTTGGTGTAGTTATACAGCAAAGGGATGTTAAACTCACATTTCCCTCTGAGGCTATAAATACAAACAGTGAAAGCGGTACTGTAACTAATGTAGAGATATCAGCAAATAAAGTAAAAGGTGATATTAATATAGAAGAAGGAATGAGCGTAGTAGGAAGTGTTTATGAATTTGACGCACAGAAAGTAATACAGAGTAATATTAGCGCCCTAGGGACAAAAGAAAAGTTAAATAAATTCGATAAGGCAATTACCATTGAGATGTCGTATGATAAAGTAGATACTTCTAGAATAAAAGATATTAATAAAATTGGCGTGTATATATACGATGAAGAAAAAGGAAAGTGGATACGTATAAAAGCCATAATAGATACGGAAAATAAAAAGATAATTTTTGAAACAACACATTTTAGTAAATATGCTATTATAGAATATAATAAAAGCTTTGATGATGTAGGAGAAGAACATTGGGCAAAAGAGTACATAGAGGCATTAGCAACTAAGCAAATAACACAAGGGATAACTGAAAACAGTTTTGAACCGAGTGGAAAAGTATCAAGAGCACAGTTTGCTACATTTTTAGTTAGGGGACTTGGGTTAACTATTGGTGAATACCAAGGAAAGTTTGCAGATGTAAGTAGTGATGACTGGTATGCAGGAACAGTTGAAGCTGCAGTAGATGCGAGTCTTGTGGAAGGTGTAGGAAATGGGAAGTTTGCACCGAACAACCAGATTACAAGAGAAGAAATGGCAGTAATGATAATGAGAGCATATAAAAAAGAGAAAGATATAAATATATCAAATGAAGCCGATAAAGCCGCAGGGATATTTGAAGATGCATCAAAGATGAGCGATTGGGCAAGGGATTCTATACTCGCAGCTAAGGCAAATGGTATAATAAGTGGATATACTGATTCATTATTCGCACCAAAGCTACCAGCAGAAAGAGCACAGGCGGCGAAGATGATAATGGAATTACTTAAAAAAGTAGAGTGAATTGAAGAATAAAAGAAGAGATGTAAAGGAGCCAGTTATGGCTCTTTTGGCTTATTAAATTTTAATATAAACTTATTTTGTATGTTATTGTCATTGCTTTGTTAATATGTTATAATGGGGAAAAACGATAGTGTCAAAAGTTTTATGAAAAAATGAAAACCTCAAATTTGTCATTGCGACATCCTAAGACTTGGTTTGTGTATTGTGCAAACCTAGACATAGGGGTCCTCTAAGAGGGTGAACGAAGCAATCCCGTTTTTAAGAAAGGATGAAATAAATGGCGAATCAATACTAGAAAAATTTTACACTACCGTCAATTATGCAGGAGGCATCTTATGAATATAGAGCAGGAACTACAGGAATATAAAATAATTGGAGACTTAAACAAGAAAGTCATCTTTTATGATGAAATAGATTCTACAAACGAGGAAGCAAAAAGGCTCATTCGTGCTGGTAAGATTATAGATGGCGCGTTGGTTACCGAACTCCAAATAGCAGGAAAAGGAACCCAAGGCAAGAAGTGGCTATCGACATCAGGCACTAGCATACTAATGACTATCATAAAAAAGACAAAACAAGACATACAAGAAGTACAAGGAGTGACTATATCTATTGGAGAAATGGTACATGAGGTGTTGAGTGGTTATTTGCCAGAGAGAGATGTTAAAATAAAGCATCCTAATGATATAATTGTTAATGGTAAGAAAATTTGTGGAATACTTGTGGAGTCTATAAAGCATAATGATGAGCTGTATTTGATAATAGGAATAGGGATAAATGTAAATACAGATAAGTTTGAAGAGATAGAGGGGAATGTGCCTACTTCGTTATACTTAGAAACGGGGAGGGTGCATAGTAGAAAAGAAATAGTGCTAGAAATAATAAATAATATATGTAAATAATAGCACAATACCAAGAGGATGTATAAAATAAAGAAACTAACGGATAGTGTCAAAAGTTTTATGAAAAAATGAAAACCTCAAATTTGTCATTGAGGGGAAGATAATGCTGATAAAATATATTGAATATAAAGGGATAGTGTAGTATTTAGTACTATAAATATTTTACATTATCAACTAATGAATGAGGAGTGTAATATGGAAAAAGAAATAATGGCTTCGGCTTCACACTATAATAAAAAATATTACATAAATGAAAAGTTTGAAAAATTACCTGAATTAGTAAAAAAAGACTTGAAAGAGATTTGTATAAATTATGTTGAAGAATATAAATGCATATTACTTGTTGGTTTCTATGAGGATGGCGAAATGTTTTTCGAAACTCAAGTACTAGAAGAAAATGAATGTGCATTTATGGAAATAGACAGTAAACTAGAGATTAAAAGGATAGAAAGAGAATATAGTGAGGTACTAGAAGGCTTGCAAAAGTGGTGGCTGGTACAAAAATATACAAAGTAATATAAAAATATGAAAAATTTGTGTGAGTGATCCCCTCTTCCTCTCGCAAAGGGGAGGGGACAAATATATGTATATAGGAAATGTTGAAATAAAAAACAATGTGTTTCTCGCTCCCATGGCAGGTGTGACGGATGTAAACTTTAGAGCAATATGTAGGCAAATGGGAGCAGGGCTTACATATACCGAGATGGTTAGTGCAAAGGCTTTGATGTATGAAAATGACAGAACAATAGATTTACTTGATGTTGATGAGTTAGAGAAACCATCCGCGGTTCAAATTTTTGGGTCTGATCCTAAGATACTTGCAAGTGAAGCGAAAAAACTTCAAGGTAAATTTGATATAATCGATATTAATATGGGCTGTCCAGCACCTAAGATAACTAAAAATTTTGAAGGCTCTGCTTTAATGCAAAAGCCTGATTTGGTTGCAGAGATAATAAGGGAAGTATCAAGTGCAGTAGATAAACCCGTTACGGTTAAAATAAGAAAAGGTTTTACGGTGGACAGTCCTAACGCCGTTATTATAGCAAAGATTGCTGAGGAAAATGGAGCAAAGGCCATTACCGTACATGGCAGAACGAGGGATCAGTTTTACAGTGGAAAAGCGGATTGGGATATAATAAAGGAAGTAAAGCAGAGTGTGAGTATACCAGTAATAGGAAATGGAGATATATTTACCCCCGAAGATGCAAAAAAAATGTTTGAATATACTGGGTGTGACGCGATAATGATAGGTAGAGGAGCAGAGGGAAACCCATGGATTTTTCAAAAAATTAATGAATATCTAAAGAGCGGAGATATTATATTAGATGTAACAGTCAAAGAAAGAATAGAACTTGCACTTTTTCATGCAAAGGGACAGATAGATAAAAAAGGCGAATATATAGGCATAAGAGAAATGAGAAAGCATATTATATGGTATACAAAAGGGATAAAAAATGCTGCAAGAATAAGGAATGATATATCTAGAGTAGAGAGTTACAATGATTTAGAAGAAATATTATATAAGTTAGTGGTAAGCAGTTATCAGTAGGGATTGTCTTGGATGGGCTTTAAAAATAATTTGACAATACCAAATATTACATGTATAATATCATGGATAAAGTAAGGATATAAGCTATCGGATTTGTTAACATAATCCGTTGACCGCTAACATAGTGTAAAGGAGAAATAAATATGGAAAAAGAAGAAATTATATTAACAACTGAGGGAATGAAAAAATTAGAAAATGAGTTAGAACATTCAAAGACAGTAAAGAGGCATGAAATAGCAGAAAAAATAAAGGAAGCAAGAATGCAAGGAGATATATCAGAAAATGCAGAATACGATTCAGCAAAAGATGAACAAGCTGAAATTGAATCTAGGATTCTTCAAATAGAAAATATACTAAAACATGCTAAAGTAATAGATGAATCAAAGATTGATATAACAAAAATAAATATAGGATGTAAAGTTAAGATAAAGTATACGGATTCAGGTGAATTAGAGGATTATTTAATAGTAGGTTCAATGGAGTCTGATGTTCTAGAAAACAAGGTATCTAACGAATCACCTATAGGTGTGGCACTTATGGGACATAAAAAGGGTGAAATAGTAAAAATAAATACGCCAGCAGGAAGCTTGGAAGTTGAAGTAATTAAAATACACAGATAAATAGGGAGTTGTTACCATGTCAGAAGAAGTACAAGAATTGAGCGAACTTTTGAAAATTCGCAGAGAAAAATTAAAAGCGTTGCAAGATGCTGGGAGAGATCCATTTCATATAACAAAATATATGATTGATGCAACGAGTAAAGATGTAATGGACGACTTTGAAAACATAAAAGGCAAAACAGTAAGTATAGCAGGAAGAATAATGACAAAAAGGCTAATGGGTAAGGCTTCTTTTTGTCATGTTCAGGATAAATGTGGACAAGTTCAATTATATGTAGCTAAAGACAACTTAGGTGAAGAAGCATATGAAGAGTTTAAACACTATGATATCGGAGATATAGTAGGAGTGAAAGGCGAAGTTTTTGTAACGCAAAAAGGTGAGAAATCAGTAAGAGTTGATATTGTGACACTTCTTTCAAAATCACTTTTGCCATTGCCTGAGAAATATCATGGATTAAAAGATATGGAACTTAGATACAGACAAAGATATGTAGACTTGATAGTTAATCCTGAAGTTAAGGATACATTTATAAAGAGAAGCAAAATAATAAAATCTTTTAGACAATTACTAGATAATAAAGATTTTATAGAAGTAGAAACTCCACTACTAAATATTATACCAGGTGGGGCGGCTGCAAAACCATTCAAGACTCATCATAATGCTCTTGATACGGAAATGTACCTAAGAATTGCACCTGAATTATATTTAAAAAGACTTATAGTAGGTGGAATGGATAGAGTATATGAGATAGGTAGATTATTTAGGAATGAGGGCATCTCAATCAAACATAATCCGGAGTTTACATCAATGGAGCTTTATCAAGCATACGCTGATTATAATGATATGATGGATATAACAGAAGAGCTCATAAGAAATGCATGTATAGCTGCAAATGGAATATATAAAATTTCTTATCAAGGTATAGAACTAGACTTGGAAAAGCCATTTAGAAAAATGACTATGGAAGAATCAGTAAAAGAATATGCAGGTGTAGATTTTAAAACGATCAAAACTATAGAAGATGCAAGAGCTGCAGCAAAAGAAAAACATGTAGAATTTAAACAGACTGATGGAATAGGTGCAATACTTAATTTATTCTTCGAAAAATTCGTAGAAGAAAAATTAGTAGAACCAACATTTATAATGCACCATCCAGTTGAGATATCTCCTCTTGCTAAGAGGAAAGCCGATGACTCAGAGTACACAGAGAGGTTTGAGCTATTTATCTGCGGAAGAGAATACGCAAATGCTTTCTCAGAACTAAATGATCCAATCGACCAAAGAGGAAGATTTGAACATCAAGAATCGCTAAGAGCAACAGGCGACGATGAAGCAAACATGATAGATGAAGATTTCTTAACAGCATTAGAATATGGGTTACCACCAACAGGTGGACTAGGAATAGGTATAGACAGACTTATAATGCTACTTACAGATTCAGCATCAATAAGAGATGTATTGTTATTTCCAACTATGAAACCGTTAAATTAAAGAAAATATAGAAAAAGGAGCCACTCGGTAAAATGAGTAGCTCCTTTTTGGTTAACAAATACAATAAGTGAATGTTTTGCCCAGACTCTATTTGCTTTTAATCTCTTAGGGTTTAATTCCCGTCGGCTTGCCGCGTTCTTGTCATTGCGAGGAGGTTCTTTCGACGAAGCAATCTCGTTTTTGAAAGATGAGATTGCTTCGCAAAAAACGCTCGCAATGACAACATGATACCCCGTCGGCTTGCCGCGGGGAGATTCATTAAAAAAGGTAATTAGGTAATTTTATATTATATTTTTTATTTCTATGATTTATTATAATGAATACTTGCATAATTTAGTTGCATTTGTTATAATAAAGTATCATATTTTTCATTTATTTCCAATATTTTTATCTTGAGGAGTGTAAAAGAATATAATAAATATGATGTGCTGTTATAATTATATATGTTCAAATTACATATTGTAATTTTTAGTATATAGTATTGAATTATTAATAAAATAAAATAAAATAGAAAAGGACAGGTGGTATTTTGTTATGAAAATTCTTGGAAATGTAATGGAACAAGTAATCAAAAGGAATCCAAATGAACCTGAATTCCATCAGGCAGTAAAGGAAGTATTAGAATCTTTAGAACCGGTAGCTGAAAAAAATCCTGAATGGGTTAAAGCTGGAATATTTGATAGGATTGTTGAACCTGAAAGGCAGATTTTTTTTAGAGTGACATGGGTTGATGATAATGGTAATGTACAAATAAATAGAGGATATAGAATTCAGTTTAATAGTGCAATTGGACCTTATAAGGGTGGTATAAGACTACATCCATCTGTAAACGCCAGCATTCTTAAGTTTCTTGGATTTGAGCAGGTGCTCAAAAATTCGTTGACTGGACTCCCAATGGGAGGAGGCAAAGGTGGAAGTGACTTTGATCCAAAGGGTAAATCAGATGGTGAGGTTATGCGTTTCTGCCAGAGTTTTATGACGGAGCTTGAAAGACACATTGGTGAAAATACAGATGTTCCTGCTGGAGACATGGGAACAGGGGCAAGAGAAATAGGTTATATGTATGGACAATATAGACGACTCAGAAACGACTTTACAGGAGTTTTAACCGGTAAAGGGTTAACATGGGGTGGAAGCTTGGCGAGAACCGAAGCTACAGGTTATGGACTCTGCTATTTAATGGACGAAGCTCTTAAGGCTAAGGGAAAATCATTTAAAGAAGCAACAGTTGTTATATCAGGTTCAGGCAATGTCGCAATATATGCAACACAAAAAATACATAAGTTAGGCGGTAAAGTTGTTGCATTAAGCGACTCGAATGGATATATATATGATCCTGAAGGCATCAAACTAGAAACAGTTCAAAAGATTAAGGAAGTTGAAAGAAAGAGAATTAGTGAATACATAAAATACCATCCTAATGCAAAGTATACTGAAGGTTGTTCCAAAATTTGGACGATTAAGTGTGATATTGCACTTCCATGTGCAACACAGAATGATATTGACGAGAATTCTGCTAAGATACTTGTTTCTAATGGATGCTATGCTGTTGGAGAAGGTGCAAACATGCCGTCGACTCCTGAAGCAATTGATGTATTCATTAAGAATAAAATTATATTTGCACCTTCAAAGGCAGCTAATGCAGGTGGAGTAGCTACATCAGGACTTGAAATGTCACAAAACAGCATGAGGTACTCATGGACATTTGAAGAAGTTGATTCTAAACTTAAAGATATTATGATTGATATATACAAGGCTGCAAGTGCAGCCGCAAAAGAATATGGATATGAAGATAACCTTGTTGTAGGTGCAAATATTGCTGGATTCTTAAAGGTTGCAAATGCAATGTATGCGCAAGGAATAACTTACTGATTTAAGCAATAAAAATATTAAATAATATATTTTTATCGTATTTTCTAAATTAATAAATATAGCAAATGATTCATTGTCAATAATGTGGGCGTATGAAAATTGAAAGATACAACCTAAAATACAAGTCGAAAATTGGCTTGTATTTTTTTGTGAAAATATTAAAACTTTATGTAAAAAAACATAGAAACTAGAGCAAATTGAAGGTATAATTAGAAAAAAATAGTAATACTTAGCATTGACGGTATAGGTAGTCTGAATATTTGTTGATTTAGTGTATATACAAATATAAAGGTAGAATTTAGAGTTTGTAAATTTATTCCAAAAAGTTTAAACTCTAAATATGGAAGAAAATGTATTAGTAACTAATAATTAGATATTAATAGTTACTAAAAACAAAAATATAATTTATTGTAGGAGGTAGTAAGATGAATGAAAACTTAAGCTTGAAAGCGAGAAAACTGGTAAAAACAATAGAGGATTTTATAAAGACAGCAAAAAAGATGGTAGTAGATGGTAAGATAACGGAAGAAGAGTATCAAGCAATGATAAAAAGAAAGACAGAATTTTTGAACAAGTACGATGATGGTAAAATAATAAGATTTGTCATTCCAGATGATAAAAAGGCAATGTAAAGAAAATTTACAATTTATATTACACAATTAATAAATGGAAAATAAAAATAATAAATATCTAAATAAATGGAATAATAAAATAGAAATGTAAAAAAAATAATACAATTTGAGATTAGATATCCCATTTTATTTAGAAAATTGTGAATTTAAAATCGTGAATTGTGTATTTATAAAAGGAGAGAAAAACATGAATGTAGAGGATTATATGTCGAGAAGTATAATATTAGTAAATGCTGATGATAGCTTGGTTAAAGCTGCTAGGATAATGCAAGAAGCAAATATAGGGTGTTTGCCCGTAAAAAAGGGAGACGAGATTGTAGGGATGATTACAGATAGGGATATTGTTGTTAGAGCTGTAGCATCTGAAAAGACAATGGCAGAAGTAAGATGTGAAGATGTTATGTCGCATTCAGCTATATGTATAGATAAGAATGAGGATGCACACAGTGCACTTGAGTTTATGGCAGAGCATAAGATAAGAAGACTTCCTGTAACTGATAGGGGAGACTTGGTAGGAATGATTTCTATAGGAGACATAGCAGATAGTGAATTTTCAAACGAGTTTATAGGAGATACACTTGAAAAAATAAGCGAAAAAACTAATGAGAGCAGGATAGTGTAAGATGTAACAAAAAAATATGAGAAATATGCGGTTATATATCATAAAAATAATTGGGCAACGCTGAAGTAAATCATAGCACGAAGTGTATACAAAGCGTAGAGTGCATTACGCCCAGACAAGGGGGGGTTATGATTAGAAATAAAAGAATAAGCATTATCGTTTTTTCTATAATTTTAATAACTATGTTAGTAGGTTTTAATTTTTATGAAATTGAAAAGAGTAATGTTTTACTAGCAGTTTTTAACAAGTACTCTTGCGATACTGTACAAGGGAATATAAGCACAGTGTCAAAACTAAAGTCCCCGCTCACTACTTATGATGAAATGCAAAAGGAAATAGAAAAAGTACTATTAAAACTTGATATAAAAAATAAGGTTCAAGTTGATAAGAACGAAAATGATATGAAACTTTCGTATGTTGTAACTAGAAATGGTGATGATTCAGAAACTATTATAAAAGTAGAATCTAAAAAGAATGAAAACCTGAAGGTAGAAGAGACTTACTTGATGGTTAACACAATTTTATATCATAAAATAGATGAACTTGGATTTATTCAAACATTATTAGATGAAATGCACAAAGAGTTAGGACTAGACTACAATATGAATATTACTGTTGTAGGTAGATATGAAGGAGATATGGACAAGAATAAAAAAGTTCAATTTGCTGATAAAGTATTTAAAAGTATAAAAGCTAGAAAAATTGATAGTTTTGAAACAGATAATATTTATAGTGCATACGGATACACAAGTTATATAAAAGATTTTATAATACAAGCGAAGAATAAGGTAAATGTAAATCTTGCAATGAGATATAATAGCTATGAAGACAAGACATATTTATATATAGCTACACCAATAATAACCACAGAGTATTAAGATAGTAATATATGAATAAAGTTTATAATTATAATAGTAATCAATATTAAAGAGAAAATTTTCTTTGAAAACCCCATAAGGTAATACTAAGAATAATGTTTGACACATTGAGGAAAATATGATATACTGTATTTACTAAATTACCTTTACCAGGTTTTGGATACTCTCCAACCAAATCTTAGTAAAAGGTGTATTAGAAAAAATATAAGGAGGGATAATTATGACTAAAGAACAAAAACAAGAAATTGCTGCAAAATTTGGTAAGACACCTACAGATACAGGATCGCCAGAAGTTCAGATTGCGTTACTTACAGAAAGAATTAATCAACTTACAGGACATCTTAAAACGCATATGAAAGATCACCATTCACGCCGTGGATTACTTAAAATGGTTGGTAAAAGAAGAGGTTTACAATCATACTTGAAAGAAAAAGACATTGAAAAATATCGTGAGTTAATAAGCGAATTAGGTCTAAGAAAATAAATAAAAGGTTCTCGCAAAAGCGGGAATCTTTTTTATTGATAAATTAATCTCTTTGGGTTTAATTCCCCGTCGGCTTGCCACGGGGAGGTTCATTAATTATATAGAAAAAGGTATAAATTACCATGTTAAAATATATAGAAATATGTCATAATATTATATAAATAATAAAAAAATTAAGCATGAAAATAATGCTTGATTTTTTTGTCGAAATAT
This sequence comes from Clostridiales bacterium GWD2_32_19, assembly GCA_001795385.1. Classification (GTDB taxonomy): domain Bacteria; phylum Bacillota; class Clostridia; order Lachnospirales; family UBA12420; genus UBA12420. The sequence goes on along the minus strand of MGOU01000031.1, from coordinate 1,061 downwards.
TGTATATTATAGTATAAAATAGGTACTTTGTATATATTAGTATCCCCAATGTGACAATAAAATAGTTGAGGACATATAAAGGGAGTATTAAGCTGAAAATAATAAAATACATAATTTAAATAACAAAAAGGGGAAATTGTGAAATGAAAAATAAAAAGATAATGATATTTTTTATAATGATTTTTGGATTATATTTAATAAGTGTATCAAATGTTTTTGCAGCTTTTGCAGTAGATTATAATTATACAGGGGGTCAACAGACATGGACAGTTCCAGTAGGTGTAACCTCTGTGCAAATAGAGTGTTGGGGTGCTGGTACAAATGGTGGTAATTATGCCGATGGTGGATATGCTAAAGGAACTAAAGTAGTAACATCGGGGCAAACTTTATATATATATGTAGGCGGAACTAATGGGTATAATGGTGGGGGTAGTGGTATAAATGGTTCAGAAAATGGGGGCGGAGCAACAGATGTAAGGATTGGTGGAACCGCTTTAGTTAATAGAGTTATTGTCGCTGGTGGTGCTGGTGGTCTAGGTGCTGGTGATAGTTATGGTTATGGAGGTAATGGTGGTGGGACAAGTGGTGATGCTGGTGGTGCATCTTCAACGGGAGGAGTTGCAAGTGGTGGTACTCAGATTTCAGGGTATCAATTAGGTATTGGTGAAAATGGTCTGTCAGATTTCTTTGGTGGTGGAGGCGGTGGAGGTGGCTACTATGGAGGATATGGTGGTTATGGTGCCGGTGATTGGGAATATGGAGGCGGTGGAGGCGGTGGTAGTTCTTATATAACAGGACTAGCAAATGCATCAACGACTGCTGGTATTAGAACTGGCGATGGATTAGTTAGAATAACAGTAGCAACAGCTATACCTGGCATATCTATTAGCTCTCCATCCACAGCATTTACTGTAGCAGGACCAGTTACATACACAGTTACATATGACGAATACGCTACTACAATTTCTCTAAGAGATCAAGATATAACCTTAAATAAAACAGGAACAGCAGATGGAGTAGTAACAGTAACAAATGGAACAACTAACACACCAACAGTAACG
>MGOU01000030.1 GCA_001795385.1 Clostridiales bacterium GWD2_32_19 | reverse complement strand
TGCTTTGTTTGCTATGCACATTTTTAGCATAAAAAACTTTTTAGAGTTTTTTTACAAAACTACTTGACATTTATTAACTGGTCTTGTTAAATTTATCAAAATAAACTCCCTTATATAATCCTCATCTTCTACAACCAATACTTTTTCCAAAACAAACACCTTCTCTTATTCTTATTTTAAAAAATTTCTTCTATCATCATACTTTTATGAAACTACTATATTCTCTCCATTTTCCATAATTTTATATTTTACCTTCCCCTTTGTCATCTAGTTAGTTCCTTAGCTAAATACTTCCCAGTCGCCGAGTCTTCAACTTTAGCTACATCTTCAGGAGTTCCTTCTGCAATAATTTTGCCCCCATTTTTACCACCCTCTGGCCCCATATCTATAATCCAGTCAGCATTTTTAATAACATCCATATTATGTTCCACAACCAGAACAGTGTTTCCATAGTCAACCAATTTATTTAGAATGTCTAGTAATTTTTCTATGTCTACAAAATGTAATCCTCTTGTAGGCTCATCTAAGATATAAATATTTCCATTAATACTTAGTTGACTTGCCAGTTTCACTCTTTGCGCTTCCCCTCCAGACAAAGTGTCTAGTGATTGTCCAAGTTTCAAGTACCCAAGACCCACCTCAGCGAGCATTTTAATTTTTTCTTTAATTTGCTTGTTATCAAAAAAATCAATTGCATCTGAAATAGTCAAGTCTAGTACTTCAGAAATGTTTTTACCGTTATATAGATAGTTAAGCACTTCTTCCTTATATCTTTTCCCCTTGCAAATTTCACATTCCCCGCGAATATCTCCTAAAAAGTGCATGTCCATCGTTTTATAACCGAGTCCTCCGCATTCTTCGCAAGCTCCCTTACTATTAAAAGTAAAAAACGAAGCATCTATACCTGTAGCTTTAGAGAATACTTTTCTAATTATGTCAAATGCACCAGTATATGTTGCTGGATTGGATCTAGGACTAGCGCCTATAGGTGATTGATCTATAACTATAGAGTTTGGATTTTCCTTTAAGAAAACCTCTATTAGTGAACTTTTACCTGAACCCGAAACACCCGTCAAACAAGTTAATACTCCTTTCGGTATTTTAACATCTATGTTTTTTAAATTATTATTTGTTGCATTCTTAATTTCTATATAAGTCTCTGTTATTCTTTTATCATTTCGCTTTTTAATTTTCTTTTTCCCCGATATAAAGTCGCCTGTCAGTGATCCGCTATTTTTTATTTCCTCTACAGTACCTTCTGCAACAATCTCTCCACCATAAGTACCAGCTCCTGGTCCAATATCAATAATATAATCCGCATTTAACATTACATCTCTATCATGCTCAACAACTATAACAGTATTTGGTTTTTTCACTAACTTGCGTAAAATTTCTGTTACATGTTCTGCGTCTCTTGCATGAAGTCCAGCCGTAGGCTCATCAATGATATAAATTAGTTCCGTCAGTGAGCTCCCAAGCTGCCTTGCGAGTTTTACCTTTTGACTTTCTCCATTTGATAAAGTTGCTACAGATCTACTCAAACTTAAATAACCTATACCAACATCACACATATATCCAAGTATCTTATTTATGTAAGGAATAATAGATTCTGCAACTTCCCCTGAAAAGCATTTCAAAAATTCTTTAAGATCACGAATTTCCATAGTCAATAAATCTACGATTCCTATATCATTTATTTTAATACTGCGAGCTTTATCATTTAGTCGAGTTCCATTACAGCTTGAACAAGTCGCCATACTGAAAAAATCTCTATCATACGAATTACTCTCGAGCCCTCTACTATCTGACTGCCGTTTCAGTAATCTACTAACCACACCTTCATATGAAAAGCTTTGTACATATCCCGGTTGTTCATTCTGGTACTGGATAGTATCTGAGTAAAGTAGCAAATCAACTTCCTCGGCTGAGTAATCTTTAACCCGTTTATTCATATCAAAATAGCCTGTTGCGTTAATTATATTCCAGTATCTCGAACCTATACACCAAGTCTTATGTAATATTGCACCATCATTTAAACTTCTTTCAAAATCAATTAATTTATCCAAATCTGATTTAAGTTCCACACCTAGACCACCACAATTCTTACATGCCCCCATTGGAGTATTAAAAGAAAACTCCTCAGAGTTCAATATTGGTGTGCCCATTCTTGAATAAAGAAGTCTCAAAAAAGTGTAAACTTCTGTTACTGTTCCAACTGTAGATCTCGGATTTCTTGCTAGTTGCTTCTGATTAATTACTATGCAAGGAGATAATCCTTCAATAGAATCGACTTTCGATTGACCCAGCTTAGGCATAATACGCCTTGCATATGCACTCATAGACTCCAAGTAGTCCCTCTGAGCTTCTAAAAAGATAGTATCAAAAGCTAATGTCGACTTTCCAGAACCCGATACACCAGTTATAACTACAAACTGATTCCTCGGGATATTTATTGAAATATTTTTCAGATTATGTTCCCTTGCTCCCTTTATCTTTATGTACATAGTTTCTCTCCCATCAGCCATTGAAATTATTTTCTAAAACAAGCAACACATTTCATATATGTAAATATTAATCCTTATTTTACAACCCACATTTTCAAAACAGCAAGAACCTCTCTTGCATATGTTGGTGGAATCATATAAAATTCAATGCCTGCGCTAAAATTACTTACCTCGAGTCCTACTCTTTTAGCTGTCACTCCTGCGCGATAAATATGAAAATCATTTGTTATGTATGCCACATTATATCTTTCACCAAACTTGCTATCTAGTATTTCCTTTGAAAACTTAAAATTCTCAAATGTACTAGTAGATTTATCCTCTTTTATTATTTTATCTTTACTAATTCCTTTATCTATAAGATATCTCTCCATGGCAAGTGCTTCGCTAATGTTCTCTTGTGGCCCTTGTCCTCCGCTAACAACTATAACTGCTTTGTCATTCTTAGATACATATTCCACACATTTATCTAACCTGCTCGCCAAACCAGCGCCTACTGTATCCCCTTTTATACCCGCACCAAGCACGATTACTGCGTCTTCAGTAAAATTCACAGTATCAATTCTGCCTGCAATAAATATAAAAATAGCTATTGCAAAGAAACTGCTCAAACATATTAGTATAATATAATTTATAATTTTTATATGTTTTATTCTATTTATAAAAATCGCATATGCTATAATTGCAACTCCAGCAATTACTACAATAGCATTCCCTATATTAAAATTAGAAAACAAACTAACAATCCATCCATCTAATAAAATAATTATTCCTATCAGTAACACGATTCTCCTACTGAGTTTATTCATGCCATCAACCCTTTCTTATAACTTATACTCACCATCCAAAATCAGAAAACTTTATCATTTTACTATAATTGCAAATCGCAACGCTGCTTTTATTGTTTCATCTTCTTCCAAATGTCCATATCTACTCAATACATTGTATCTTCACAAATTTTCTTTTTTACACATTTATTACATATTTTCCTTACATATCAAAATAGTGCTCCATTATCTCTATATCACAATTAGTTGCATCTAATCTTACTTTCGCCCCTATAGGTAATGTAGTATTCGGGCAACAATGTCCAAAATCATTTATTTTTAATATTGGGAATGTATATTCTTTTGTTACATTCAGTAAAACTTCTTCCATTTGAATCAGATTTTCATTCTCAGCCTGCAACCCATATATGTAGCCTATGACAACACCTTTAATTTTCTCAAATACACCCATTTGCTTTAATTGATTAAATTGGTAATCACATTCTTCGGGAGTAGTGGTGTGTTCTTCCAAAAATAATATTGAATCTTTCATTTCTGGAAAATAATCTGTACCTGCCAGTTTCATAAGACATTTAATATTCCCTCCTACTAAAGATCCCTCTGTTATTCCCTCTCTCACAGTTTTTCTTTCACCGTTCTTTATTATTTTTCCTATTTGCCCTTCCACAATGATTTTTTTAAATTCATCCTCGTCGTATTTTGAGGGATTCCAACCAAACCCCCACATTATATCATTTCCGTGAAAAGTTATCATTCCTGTTTTTTTATATATACCTAACAATAAAACTGTTATATCACTTATTCCCATAAAAACTTTAGGGTTGTTTTTTATTAATTCATAGTCCAGTAAAGGTAATACTGAATTAGCATTATCTCCGCCTTGTGAACATATTATCGCTTTTACTTCTTTATCAGCAAACATTTCATTTATATCATCTGCTTTTTCCTCTGGAGTTCCTGCCGAATAATCATCTACTTTAAAGATATTTTTGCCATACTTAATATTAAATCCTTGTTCTTTCAAGAATTTTACACCTTCATTAAATTGTATCATTATTTCTTTAGTAATTGAACCTGATGGTGAAACGATTCCTATAATATCACCTTTTTTTAACTTATATAAACTCATGTATATACCTCCAATTTTCTTTATTGTTATGATTATTACTTAATCAACTTTTGCACTTCGTCAGGTAATTGAGATATGTCTTGATGTACTAAACAAAATCATTCCCCACACGTATGTAGACACTACTCAGATTTATTAAATATATATGCTATATGCTGTTCATCTGTAAAGCTTTCTATATAATCTTCACCTTTATAAACTTTAAACGCCGCCGCTTTTGTGTGCCCCCTGCCCCCATATATTTCTGCAAACTCATTTACATCTGTATTATCGTTTGCTGATCTTATACTTATTGGAATTTCTCCTTCTTTACTTGTATCTATTATAATAGTCATATCATAATTATTAGGATATATCTCTCTTATCATTTCGCCTATGTCATTTCTATATGTATTTTCTGCAAATACTACTGCACATCTTTTATTATGAATTAATTTAGAATATCGTTTTTCTACAAATTCTTCGCAAAGTTTTATTCTGCTATTTATGTATTCTATATTATTTAGAGGTAACTCAAATTCTTCATTTTCACTAATTACCCTAATCATATCTTCCGAAAATTTATCTATCCCATATTTATCAAATAGCCATGCTAAGTCTCTTGCATCATAATTATTGTATTTTGTTTTCCATTTCCAAGTATCTTGTTGTCTAACTAGTTCCACAAACTGACTAGTTGAATTTTTCATTAATAACTCATTTGCGTATTTGTCACATAGATGTTTATAGAATAAACTAGTACCAGAGCATTGACCCTTTTCATCCTCAACTATTACATTTGCAAAGCAATATTTATTTAATCTTACAGCATGCATGTGATGGTCTAATATCATTATTTTATTTTTAAATTCTGAGAGTATATTAATTTCTCCCGCAAGTTCGTCTGATATGTTTAAATCCGTGATATATATTATCTCATATCCTCTGTATTCTTTTGTATCTATAAATTCTTTTATTATTTGATTTATATCATAAACTTCATGATAGGATATTGTAATATCATGAAATATTAATCTAGCAAGAACAGCACACCCTATTCCATCAATATCTTTTATATGTGTAAATAGTCTAACTTTCATAATTATATTACTCCTTTATCTATAGTATTTTCTAAACTATTTTAGCGTATTTTTCATTATAAAAACTCCTTCATTTGTAAAATTTTTTCTGTTTTTATAATTATATCATAGCACATACATTCTAACAATAACTTACAAAAAATTTACCCCTAATTTTTTCTATAACTTCCCAAAAATAGACCCCATCCAGCAAATCCAAACATTACCATGTTCAGTATTGATTTCCTTTTTAATTTATGATATAATACTTTTATGGTATATATAGGGTGCTGTAATGTAAATACAAATATATGAAAGCATCCTATTTATAAAGAAGGATGTGTTATACATGATATTTACAAATGATAAATCTGATATTTTATATAAATCAGAAGTAGCTGAGATTCGTGAAAAGTACTCTAGTGTTTTTAGTCTTTTTCCTGATGAATTTAAAAATTATATAGATAAAAAGTTTTTTGTTAATGAGAAAACATTCTATATATATAGAGAAACATTATATCATACTTTAGATGTATCCAAAATCATTGGACGTTTTGCAAAACATCTTGGATATTTAGAGAACGAAGTAAAGAACTTTATGATAGCTGGTTTCCTTCACGATATAGGTAAATTAACAGTAGATCCTAATCTTCTAATGCCCTGTAAATTTGATATTTATGATCATTTAAGTATGGAACAACATACAATAGGCAGTACCGAAATACTTAAAGAAATTATGCCACTTCTAGGCGATGATGTTGATCAAAATCTTATCAGAGACTTTGCAATGTTTCATCATATACTCAAAAAAGATGATAAGAGAGATTGTTATTTAGAATCCAAAGGAAAGTTTATTGAATGGTATGTTAAAGACACATATAATTTAGTTAAACTTCCCGAAACGGTAGAAATGATAACAATTGTTGATATATTTCATGCTATGATGAGTAATAGAGGATATAATAGTAAGGCTTTTTCAAAAGAAGAAACCTTTGATGAACTCAGCAAAACAGTACCTGGAGATCTTTTAAATAGTTTTAAAGATATGTGTAGAGATGATGAGGATTTTTATACTACACATGAAGAAATAACTGGTAATCAAGTTTATAATGAAAATGCAAACAGAGTTTTAAGTCGTATCTCAGAAGATAAAAATCAGATTAATCTGAATTAGCACCATATTTTATTGATTTTTTTATATATACCTTGTTTTCACGATATAAACTCAAATAAATAGTCATCTTCTTTAACAAATCCCAAAGACTCATATGTTTTTCTTGCAATTATATTCAATGATGAAGCTTGCATTACAGGGATTTTATTTTCGGAGATAATAATTTGCACCATATGTTCCATCAAACTCTTACTAAAACCTTTACCTCTATTCTGTGGATCAATATAGACGGTCGTAATATCTACATATTTTTTTGTTTTTCCACTTATACGTGCCATGCCTACTACTTGTTCATTATATTCAATAAAGTAAATACCTACTTTTAAATCTTCTAATAATTTCTTGGTATTGATTAAGTCTGCTGTTTCTTGTTGGGTTGTAGGCTCAAAAAAACCAATCATAAATTTGCTAATTATATTTAAATCCTCTTTACTATCAGTGGCTATCCTAAAATTGCAAACTTGTTGTAATGTTAGATTTTTGTGTTTGTTTATATCAAACTTATAATATATATCAGGAGCAGATACTTTGTTTTTACCAACACAATCTAATACTTTAGATACATCTTTCATTTTACCAGATAATAATATTCTGCTGTAGTTTAACTTTTTTAGCTGTTTTATAATTTCATTTAGCCCCTCTTCATTCCTATAATAAAAACTTGTAAAGTAAGAATTCCCATCGAACTTCATATGCAAAATACTATTAATACTATCGTATGACTCGGTAATATATAATTCTCCAATATCTTCAATTTGGCTCTCTATAAAATGAATTAGAAACACATTAAACAGTTCATCTTCATATAAACACTCTAATACCCTAACCCTAAGTTCATCCGTTATTTCTGAAATATACTTCATTTTCATCCCCCCTTGATTTATTTATCAAACTTTTTTCTTTGCAATATCCTATCAATTAGATTTTTCACATTGATCGACAGGTTAATTAAGATTATTTGCACCCACTTATAATACTACATTCCTGTATAAATAAACATTTTTCTTCTTTTATGTATAATATATTAATTTTTATATACTTTTTGTATATATATTGACATAAGTTTACAGTAATGCTATCATTATCTATAAGTACTATACACATGATAAATAGGGGGGTGAATACTTTGACTTGTGAAAAATTAGCTGCATGTCCATTCTACAATGATAAAATGACTGTTGAAAGCGGAATTGGATCCATATATAAAAAACGTTATTGTGAAGGTAATAATCTTATATGTGCTAGGCATAAAGTAAGCGTAGAAATTGGAAAAGAATTTGTACCTGAAAATTTATATCCAAACATGTTAGAAAGAGCAGAAGAAATTATTAAGGAACACAAAGAAAACAACACAAATAAGACCAACTAAATATTTTTAAATTTTACATGCAATAAAAATCTCTCTGAAAAATAAGTATAACTTTAAGGGAGATTTTTTCTTTTTCCATCATATTTCTCCTTGTAAAGAAATCATTTATACAGTAATATTGCTAATAATTGGGTAATATTCTTTAGCTTGGTGTTATTTACTTCTATATAATCTTTATGCTTATATATGACTTGACATTGTGCTTTCTTTTCTACAAACAATTCTTCATTAACTATATTGCTGCTTAAACATATTCCTTTTTCCTTTACTCTACTAATCAAATTACAATCCTCTAAAATGTTGTCAACACTACTTTCTATATGTATATTTTTTATTTTATTTAATTGCAGTTTATTATAATAATATTCTGCAACAAAGTCCCTATACGGTAGATCTGCTTTATTTAGATTTAAATCACCTCACTATTTCAAATTATACCAAACAATTCTTTTACTGTAAACAAAAACCTCAAGCAAAAAATCGTTTATTTATACGACTTCTTGCTTGAGTTTGTTACAATTCGCGTAGTTTCACACAGCCCCTACAAAAATAGGTCTCTTACTCAGATACTTACTCATTGCTATATTTCTATATGGCATACCTTCGCATTTTTCTTTTATTTCAGCCACAAGCTCGTCTAGCGATATCTCTCGTTTATCTTCTTCTCCGCGTATCTGAATACTATATTTTCCTGATTCTATTTCATTGTCTCCTACAACCAAAACATATGGTACCCATTCTTGATTAGCTTTCGCTATTTTGCGACCTAATCTTTCATCTCGGTCATCTATATCATATCTAATACCTTCCATATGCAGTTTCTTGCAAAATTCTAAATGTTTATCATTTGCTACTGGTATAACCCTCACTTGCACTGGCGATAACCATAAAGGTAATCCTGGTTTTTCTTTCTTAAGTGCTTCTTCAAGTACTGCGTAGATCCATCTTTCCACGCTTCCTATACTTGAATGACATATTATACAGCCTTGCTTTTCACTATTTTCATCAACATAGTTTATACCGTATATTTTTGCATCCTTCACATCAAATTGGATTGTTGATAATTGTTGATTGCCATTTATACTGTCTATAGATTGAAACTCGTGCTTTATAGCCCAGTAGTGTTTCATCTCTGATAAACATTCTACAAACAATGGAGCCTTCGAGTATCTAGCTAGTTCAAGTAAGTCTTCCTTATACTCTTCATAAAAGCTTTCAACCACTCTCACCACTACTGCGTACTTTATCCCTACACCGTTTGCTAGGTCGGCATATCTTTTGTATAAGTTCTTGTACTCTTCAATTCCTTGCTTTAAATCCTTGCAAAAGCAGTGTATATCTGGCATATGGAAAGCTCTCAGTCTCCTCAGTCCAGATAACTCCCCTCTTTTCTCATATCTAAAACTCTTAGAGAATTCATAAACTCTGATTGGTAACATCTTGTAGCTAAAATTAGCCTGCTTAAACATTTTAAACAGTCCAAAGTCTCCAGCAAATCTTAGTATAAACTCCTTACTCGGATCATCAGGAACTTTTACTATATAATGTCTTTCATGGAACGAACTTGCCTGCTCCCTTATCTCCTTATCATCCCAATTATAAATAACTGGTGACTCTATTTGCATTGCTTGTAATCTGTTTTTAGCTATCTCATCCATCCAGTCTTTGAGTAAATCAAATATAAGTTGGCCGTTTGGATACATTCTAAAATGCCCTGCATCACTTGCTTCCTCATAATCTACATACTCAAGTCGTCTCATAGCCTTAATTGATGGTGCCTCTAGGTTATTATCCGACTTCATCTCCTCAGATAAAACATACGCTCTGAGTTGCTCATCTCCTATATTACTTAATTCACTTACTACTTCTTCTTTATTATCTAGGTCGAGTTTAATCTCGTTACCATTCTCTAGTAGTACTAAATACCTGCTTTCTATATTCCTTACTATATCTTCTCTATTCTTCATAAATCTATCTCCCCTTTGGCTTTTGGTTTTATAGCTGTTGCTATTAATTAAGTTACTATACCAAAGAACAGGTTATCTCAGAAGAAAAGAATTTTAATTCTTTAACGCACCTTCTCATTTTACACCACTTCCTTTAAAATTTGTAATAAAAAAGAATTATCCTATACAGAATAACTCCTCATGCTATTACCATCAGTATTGTGTAGTTACTAAAACCTTACACAGGTGTTTGATGCACAGCAAAAAGAGTTAATGGTTGTGGTCGTTATAACTATTATTCTTTCCATTGCAAAACACCTCCTGATTTTTAAAGTTGCTCCTATATTATCAAATTTAGAAAGTTTTGTCAAGTGTTTTTGTCAATTTATTTCCATTCTGCCATTTCTTAATCCTATCATTTTCTTATAAACTCCACTGTCGCTTTTATTGCCTGGTTTAGGCCCTCCTCTGAGTCACGAAAACCATGTTTACCATTTACTATTGTTTCTAATCTAGCATTTTTGCAAAACTTTGAATGTTTTTCTGACGATTCATATGTTACTGACTCATCGTTTGTTCCGTGAACAAATAATATGGGTATATTTAATTTCCTTAAGTCCTTACCAATATTAAGTTTTGCTGCTTCTTCAAACACACATTTACCTAACCTAAATATTTTTCCAGTTGTTTTACTAACAATTTCAGCATACCCATTTTTAAAAGCTTCTTCTCTAATTTTTTCACCAAAGGATCCACTACTAAAAAATATATCATAATCTATAAGTGCATACCAAAGTATAAGTTTTTTTATTTTACTTTCATTTCTTACAGTATATACAGAAGCTACTCCTCCACCAAAACTAGAACCTAACAATATTATATTTTTATATCCTTTACTTTCAACTAGTTCAACTGCTGCTGTAAGATCTTCTACTTCCTTTTCTATTGTCATTTCATAATCAATACCCTCACTTTCACCATGAGCCCTAAAGTCAAATCTAAATACCGCATATCCATTACTTATAATTTTTGCAGCCCTAACCAGATGACCGCAATCATCCTTGCCTGATCTAAATCCGTGGCACAATATAACACATGCGTCAGTTGATTCGTGTGAAGTTTCTAATATTCCTACAAGCTTTGTACCATCCTTGCTGCTAAATGTTAACTTTTTACTCTTACCATTTTCAATGTATTTTTCTATAAGTTCTAACCCATCTAGAGTCGACTTTGCAATCTTAAGTTTCTTTGCTACATCTAAATCAAACAATTGCATTCCCCCCGTTTTGTTCTAGTCTATCTGCTTTGATAAATTTACATCTTTACTTTTTTTTTATTATTATTCATATTCGGTACATAAAAATATTTTATCATATAATTTTATATTTTTCAATAAAATCAAAAACTAATTTTCACGAAATACTAACCAATATGAGAGCCACTCTCCTGAGTAGCTCCCATACCTATTTTATTGCCTAATATCATATCCCTCTTTATCTCTATCATTATAAGAAGATTGATATGATTTACTCCGTTCTTTCTATTTTTAACCCTTCTACATATCTCTTAACCATAATAGTTTTTTTCTTTCTGTTTTCCTTCGTCTCGAATATTATATCCATATTGTAGTCTTCTGGGTAAAGCTCTTTGGCTTCTATATGTAATTTTAGTCTCTTTTTATTTACATATATTTTCTTATCCCTTACCATTACTCCTACATCTCCTGCTTTATTTTCAAGTGCAAATACTACCCCATATTGACCCAGTGATACCACATTCACCAAATCTCCTATGTTAAACATCTCTTCTTTTAAAAATATATTCAATGTCTCTTTTACTTTTTGTTTTTTAGCTATCTCATACTTATGTACATCTCTAACATCAGTCCTATCTTGTAGTTTGTATGATTTACTCTCTCCGTAAGTTATTTCATGAGCACTTTCTAGAACCTTCGTATCCATTCCTAGTTTTAAGGCTATATTAAATGCGTTACTCTCTCCTGCTTCTCCTATAACTAGCTTATACATAGGTTTAAGTGTTTCATTATCAAAAGTCATACGCCCATTCACTACACCTTCTTCGTCATGCGCAAAGTCTTTGATTTTGGCGTAATGTGATGTTGACACAACTATCGATCTTTTATTATGTAAGTTTTTCAATATGCTTATCGCAAGTCCTTCACCCTCTGTCGGATCAGTTCCCGACCCAAGTTCATCTAGTAATATCAAAGTATACTTATTTGCAACTTTCATTATTTCTATAATATTCTTGATGTGTGACGAAAATGTACTTAGGTTTTGCTCTATGCTCTGGTTATCTCCGATATCAACCAATATATCTGAGAATATAGCAAACTCGCTATCTTCTGCTACTGGAACAAATATCCCTGACTGTACCATCATAGTAAGCAGCCCTATTGTCTTTAATGCGACAGTCTTACCTCCTGTATTTGGTCCTGTTATAACTAGTGATGTATAGTCCTCTCCAATAGAGAAGTCAAGTGGCACTGCATTCGCCCCGAGCATCGGATGCCTTCCCGCTATTATTTTAGTAACATTGTTCACATTAACTTTCACTTTCCTACCCTCTATGCTATTTGCATACTTTGCTTTCGCAAATAGTACATCGAGGTATACCATAGTTTCTATGTTAATGCTAATGGTTCTAACATTTTCTGCCACTATCGCTGTCAGGTATGTAAGTATCTGATAAATTTCCGCATCTTCTTCAGCTGCAAGTCTATTTATCTCTTCCCTAAGGACATTTACAGTTTCTGGTTCTATATAAAGGGTAGAGCCCGTTTGCGACCTGGCAACGATAACTCCAGGCACAGCTCCTTTACTTTCAATTCTAACAGCCAGCACATACCTATCATTTTTCATACTCACGATATTATCCACCAGATAGTTCTTATACCTCTTCGCTGCATCCGCAAGCTTCGACTTCATATTCCCTTCCGCTATGTACTTCCTATTCCTTATCTTATCGAGTGTGCTACTAGCTTTATCATCCATACGCTCATTTACTATACATCTATCTATTTCCTCTCTCACATCATCAAATATATACATAGAGCTCGCATAATTACTCACTCTAGGCGCTAAATCTTCCTTGTCATTCATGAATTTTATCATTCTCTCGCAATTTCTAAGGAAGTTCGACACTCTAGGAGTTCATTCTCATTCAAGTTCATACTCTTCTCCAGCTTCTGCATAACCTGATCCATTCCCACTAGACTATCTAGCGGCGCGCTCGATGTTTTCTTTACTATATTTACCGTTTCGTCTAGCTCGTCTAGAAGTATTATGATCCTATCAAAATCCTGTGAAGGCACTATTTTCCTGCCTCTGACCTTGCTTTATCTGATATACAATTTTCCTTTATTTTGTTTATTATTTCGTAAAACTCTAGTTTTTCTAATGTTACTGCATTCATGTTAACACCTTCTTCTTTGTTTATTTTATTGCTGTCATTATTTCATCTAATACATTCCCCATGTCATTTCCGCTATTATCAATTATATCTCCATAATCAAATCTGGAAACCAAATTATGTACAGCACATGCCGCACCTTCCCCACATGATTTTTCTCTTTTACTATCCCTTTCAATACAAATATCTACTGATGCTTTTAATGTAAAAACTACGATACTATAATTACTTAATTCCTTAATTAGATGGTCTATTTGACTTTTATGATAAAAGTTACCATCTATTATTACAGACTTTTCTTTTATACTTTCTTTTATTTGTGGTATTATTATTTCATTTGCTTTTATAAAATTTTCCTCAGATATACACCCAATTTTAGGGCATTTAGCACTTAGCTTATTATCATCTACAACTTTATCCATAGATATATATTCACCTTTAACCCTTTCAGTAATAATCTTTGAAATAGTTGATTTTCCAATCCCTAACGGACCTCTAATTATTATAACTTTATTCATAATACCACTCCTTCTGTTTCTTCTTCGCATTCAAGCGCCTCTTTAACTTCATTAATATCTTCTTCTAAACCACATCTAGAGTTTTAAGTAATTCATCCATACCCTCTTCTTCAAATCTCTCATATCCCCAAATATCAATACCAATCATATTTTTTACTTTCATATTATCTCCTCCAGTTTTTAAAGTTTCATTACTCGCCTATTATTTTATTTTCTGAACGCAAAAAAGGCATATTCTAACTCCATAGAATATGCCTTCTCTATATATGCCTGTAATTATTTATCTATTTTTCAAAAGATAGTTGGCATGCATAAAAGCACTCTATTTTATGTAGAATTTTATTTATCGCGTATTCAGTTTTTGTTACTTCTACAAAATATAGACTTTTCATATGTAGCACTACCCCTTTCGTATTTTATTTAATTTATGTTGCTCATTATATAACATATTTTTACATTTGTCAAGCACTTTTAAAAGTACTAGACTTTTTTATTATTTCAAACACTGCACACTAAAAAACCAGTGGTATTATCCATATCACTGGTTTTGAATTTAAGTTAATCCAAAATTTGAATCCCAAACAATGTTACATCATCGTCTATTTCCTGCTTTCCTACATGAATAACAACCTCTTCAACAATTTTATTTACAGTAGTCCCGATATTCTCTTCCCTTTTACTTAATATACTTTCAATAAAACGTTTCTTGGAAAAAGCCTCTCCATTAGGACTCTTAGACTCTATCACCCCATCAGTATATAAAAACACCTTATCCCTTGGGTTAAGTTTAATAGTATAATCCTTAAAATTTATTTTCTTAGATAGTCCAACCGAAGGCCCACCTTTGTCCAATTCAATTATATTTCCATCAGTAGTAACAACAATAGGCGCACAATGTCCTGCTTTTGCATAAGTCATTTCTAAACTCTTAGTATTCAATATTCCATAAAATGTAGTGAAAAATCCACCATCATCATTTTCGTAATTAAATTTTTCATTAAGAAAGTTTAGCGTTTCAGAAGGTGAACAAATGTTGTACATGTCTCCCACTGTATTAAATTTAGTATTAAATCCAGAAAAATTAGTTGGTTTCAAGAAATAATTTATCGTTACTGCTTTTAAAGCAGCTTGTAACCCATGTCCCATTACGTCTAATATATAAAATCCCACATTTTCCTCATTAATTTGAAAAATATTAAACATGTCTCCAGCCATAAAAACACTAGGCCAAAATTCCCAAGCAAATATTACGTTATTTGTATTAGGTAGATTCTTTGGAAGTAGCTCTCGTTGAACCTTAGATGCTAGTTCTAGCTCATTTTGAATCTTCATATTTTTTTCTTCCATCGTATGCTCCATTAATTTTCTTTTAGAAATATCCTCAACTATAGCTATAAAATATTGAGGTTCTCCTGATATGTTTTTTCCAACTGAAACAGTTAAATTTACCCATACTTCTGAACCATCTTTGCATATATACTTCTCTTCTGCAGTATAATTTTCTATCTCATTATTTAACAGCATATGTGCGTGCTCCAGATCTCCTTCAATATAATCAGGACGAGTAATGTCTTTGAACTTCATATTTAGTAACTCATCGACTGTATATCCTACTATGTCGCAAAATTTTTGATTAACCCTTAATAACTTTCCATCTAATCCTACATGCAAAACACCCACAGCTACCTGTTCAAATGTATTGCGAAACAATTGTTCGTTTTCAAGCAGCTTTTCTTCTGCTATTTTTTCCTCAGATACATCCTGTAAAGTTTCAATACCTGCAATCAAATTATTAACTTCGTCATATACTGGAGAACATTCTGCAATCAGATAACGCTTTTTTCCACCAATGTTTGAATACCAGCTTTCAATATGTAAACCTTCAGGAGTAATATTAGATTTTGAACAGTAGCTATAAAGTATTGGAAATTTATTTAGTGAATCATCAACCACTAAATCTAACATACACGGACGCTTCTGATCATAAAATGCTTTCCATTGTTCATCCGTTCCTATAATATCTTTAGCTTTTATTCCTGTAAGATTTTCGCAAGCTTTATTCCATATAATTACTTTATGATTCATATTGATTACAAAAATTGCAGCAGACGAGTTCTGTATTAACCTTTGTGAAAAATCTTTTTGCATATAAAACATTTGTTTCTCAAATTTCTTATTCTTCTGATGTACTAGAGGTCTATAAAATAAAAAATAAAATACGGGAAATAGTGCAATTATTAACAAAATGCTGCCAAGTAAGTATTCAATAATTAATGATGATATTGGAAATGCTCTGTCAATATAATATTCTTGAAGAAATACTACTCCCGCATTTGCAATGAAAATAGAGAAAATAAAAGTAATAAATATCTTTAGAGCATAACGCCTTATCTTATACTTATCTATTTCTTTTATGTTTTTGTTCTCTTTCTTAAACTTCATATACTCCCTCCTCTTCATTGCTTCTATATTGCAATAAGAAATCCATTACAACTATTGTTCCATTTTCTGATGTTGATAAGTAAACTTTATCTGCAAATTTATAAATAATAGCAAATCCATATCCCATAGAAAGTTTAGTTGAAAAGCCATTTAAAAAAATCATCTTAGGAAGTTTATCAAAATCCATACCTTGCCCTTTATCCTTAAATAATACTCTTACATAATCTTTTAATTGTCTGATTTGCATTGCCCCACTATTTGCATGCTTTATTACATTAGTAGCAGCCTCTGATACACATAGAGCAATGTGAGATTTGCTCTGTACCGTATAGTTGTCTTTTACAAGATAAGAATTCATCATATATCGTGCTTCTGCCACTTTTTCCGAACTTTCGATTTCCATTTCATTATATGAAACACCCTCATTTACAATTTCAAACATTACTTCGTTATTTATTAAATTAAACTTTCCTTGAGTTACCGAATAAATTACATCTTTATATACCTTAAATATACTCTCTTTCTGCTCCCTTTCAACTTTCAAACTCTTTTCTAGCATCTTTTGATAATTTATTAATATATCAGCTGTCGAGTTTAGGGCTTCCCCAATATCCTCAAACTCATCATTTGTTTTAATGCTTACTCTATAATTTAGATTCCCTTCCTTTACTTTGTTTATTGCATATATAATTTGATTAATCGGGGTTGTATAATACCCTACTATCTTTTTTATAATAAATATCGTAGCTAATAAAGAAACAAAAAGAATTATTAATGTTGCATATAACATGTTAAATTTATATATTGCAAATGTTTTAGTACCAATATCCACTCCAACAATGCCTACAACATGTCCTTTATTATCTTTAATGGGTGCGTACCCTGAGATAGTGGTTCCCCACTCGTCGTTTACAAGATCATCGTCTGCAATTGTCCCATAATAAAACTTTTTTATTTCTATATTATTTGACACATCATATAAATCTCCTATATGAGATAACTCTTTACTATCTTTATCCTCAGCATCTACAATAAACTCCCATATATCTTTTTCATCAGTTTTTCGCATTGTATATATCTCTCTTATATTTTGATCTGCTACTTTAAACTTTTTCAAAATGTCTTTTATCTTTAAATATTCCTCACTACTTTCGTCTATTTTTGTTCTTAACTGTATAAGTTCATCAGCATTTATTATACTGCTTATTCCTATGGCTGTATCTCTTAGTTGATGTTTTATATTTTCTTTCATGTAATATTGAAATAAAAAGTAATATATTAATAAGTTTATAGTCAAAAGAAAGGATATAGTTATGTATACAACTCCTATCGATTTTTGCTCGATAGACTTTCTTTTTTGAGTTGTTTCATTCAAATTACCACCCCTCATTCTAATAGAATTTTAGTGTTTCTTAGGTTCAAAAATTTCTTTCCCAAATATTTCAACTAAACCTAAAAGTTCAAGAACTTCGTAAACATCTTCAGAAATATTTTTAATTGTAAATATAGTTTTTACTTCATTTAACATATTTAATACCTGGTTAAGACTCCCAATTCCAGTAGAATCTATAAAGCTTAATTCATTAAAATCAATTATTAATTCTGTGACTTTATGAATATTTTTTACTTCATCTTTAAAAATCTGAACAGTTGAAATATCCAAGGCTCCCTCTAATACTAGTTTAGCAATACTGTTTTCAACCGTGCTTTTAATAATCATTGACATTTTCTCCCCCCTTTAAACTATCTTAATACAATTTCATCGTTAACAAGTCTTGCATTAATTGAGCGTTCCGTTTTTTTGAACTCATAAATTTTTTCACCTATCTTAATTACTGTACCTTCTAAGATTACTTCCGCAATGATACTTCCATTAGCATTCGTTTGAATATAACTTTTAGAACCTCCATGAGTTCCTACTTTTGATAACTTTATATACCTTTCTGAAATTATTTCTCCTCCAACAAAACTACCATTTACTATAACTTCTTTCTTTGAGAATATTTTAGTATTGTAGCACCCCTTTCCTATTACCCTTATGCTTCCATCTGAACATAATTCAGAGTTGTGTGAACTATTAATGGTAATAGAACTTCTAATAGCTTGTGGACTGCATCTTTTTACATTTTCTACTAAAATTTCTTTAATTTTATAAACTTCATCTTCGCTTTTTATAACGGTACAATCACTTAAAAAAACCTTAAGACATTCATAAATCTCAAAAGCTATGGTATTAAAAACTCCAAATTTATCTTTTTTCGCATCAAGAAATAAGTTGAAAATCTTTTGCGGTAAATCTTTTAGCTTTAAATTTAAAATTTGTTTTACTAATACTCCTATACCTTCCCTTTTTATATCTGAGTCCATGAATGCAGCGTTTTTCTTTAATTGCTCTATAAGCATTATCATAATATTTAATCCATCTAATATGTCTTGTAAATCCCCTCCAAGAAACGTTCCCGAAAGCGAACCTGGTCCTGAAGAAATTTTGCTAGATATTGTATTACCCTTTATAGAAATATCGTTTAAAGCAGTCACAGTAGCAAAATAAACATTACCCTTTATAGAAACATTATCTAATGAGCTTACTTTCATTGATTCATTGACATTTCCATCTATTGAAATATCATAAGGATACTGTATATTTCCTATACTTAAATCAATATCATGCTTAATTTTAAATATTCTGAGAACATTAAACTGTATATCATTACCTTTGTAAACCATTGTTGGTATCCCAGAAGTTGTCGTTTTGACCAAAAGTCCAGTATCATCAATAACTACCCCATCACCAGATATGATTCTTATATCTTTTGGCTTAATTGGTTCTATATCCTCTCCTTTAACGTCAATTCCTTTTTTTCCTTCGATTCCATTATGTTTTATTGCAATTATGCTGTTCTGTTCAATATAATTAATTTCCCACATATCTCTATAATTTATGTTATCATCTGGGTCTTCTAAATTCTTTTTTTTGTAATTTCCAACATCAAAAAAATATTCTATATAAGCATCACTACTATTAACACTTTCTACACCCTGTGCAATAAGAAACTTTTGTTCAATTGTCGATTTTATTACTTCGTCTATTGCCTTCTCTATAATTCCAACTACAACTCCTGATTTAGATATCACTTCTATCACTTTATCTCTAGTAGTATTGTTAAAAGGTACCCTGATTTCATCCAGATTTATTACTAAACTGTTCTGAGGATCATGATTTTTTATTTTCATTGATTTGTTAATTCCAGGTTTAAATTCAAGATATGCGTATAATTTTTCTTCTGAAAATGATACTTCAAAAGAAGGCTCTATTGTTTCATTATTTGTTATTATTTCAATATTACAATTGCTATCAACGATAGTTATATGATTATAAATAATACCATCAACTTTTAGAGTAATACCTTTTCCAGGTGCAATGGTTGGTGGGATACCCGTACCTTTATTGTTTTTAACAAAAACCTTCTGACTCTCTATCCAAACCATCCCATCCTCGTTTGCATTCATGTTTTTATTTTTCTTGTCCAGCACCACGTTCACCTCACATTAGATTGTACAACTATTATTTAGACACATATTGCAACAATTGCTATGTATATCTTCTATAACATTATGTTAACATGAGTATTTAAAATGATACACAATATTGTCAACTGAAACATATATATTAAATTATAGTAAAAAAATCTAAATTTGTCAATCTTTTGTCACTAAATGTCGATAATTTAAAACTTCAATATTAAATGAACAAGTTTTTCACATGTTTCAGCAGCTATCTTTTCACCAACATTATCCATATAGCTTTTCTCTTATTATTTTCAAATCAGTCATAGTAATTCAGCCCATTATATTTAATGTACTTTCTTCATTTTCTTTCTATCTACTTTACACTACATTCAATGCCTTCCAGTAATTCCGACCTTTCTCCATTCGCAAATATATCTAATGTATGCAAAGCTCTTGTCATTGATACATATAGTAATTTAATATTCAAATCATTTACAGTATAGTTTTCCTTGTTTACATCTGCTAGTATTACTGAATCAAACTCCAATCCTTTTGATAAGTATGATGGTACCACCACGACTTGCTTTTTATATTCGCTTTCTCTATCATTTAATAATTGTACATCTATTCCCTCTAATTTTCTTAAATAATTATATACTTCTTCACACTCTTTTTCCATCTTACATATTACTGCTATTGATTTAGATGTGTCTTTTAATTCTTCTATTTTATCTTTTATACTTAAGTAAATTTCTTCTTTTGACTCATACTCATTTACCGTTACTACACTTCCGTGTCTTAATACGGGCTTTGCGTAAACAACTGCTTTATTATCTAGATTTTTTAGCACTATATTTGCCGCATCCATTATCTCTACGGTTGTTCTATAGCTTTGCTCTAAGTTTAATATCTCACAGTTTTCTTTAAAAGCATCTTCTTTTAATGCTCCCCAGTCATCTGTACCCCTATGTGCATTTATCCCTTGTGCTATGTCACCTAATATCGTAAATGTACTATCTTTCATTAAATCTCGTAACACATAATATTGAAATGCACCTGTGTCTTGTGCTTCGTCTACTACTACATGTCTCATTTTCTCAAGTTCTGCTATCCCATGTAATTTACCCTTTAAATACATTAATGCTGCAAAGTCTTCCACTTCTATTCTATTTTGTATTAACATCTCTTTTGTGTTTAATCTTGCAGCTTCAACAATATCACTGTCAATCTTACTTTCTGCCATAAATTCTGCGTATACTTTTGCATCTGCAACAAAATCTTTATAGTACTTCAATATTGACTTACCAGGTGATACTATATACGCTGCTACTTCTTTCTTCAAATTAGCCTTAATATCTTTTATTCTCTTTCGTTGTTCCTCATATAACCCCTTAGTTATTTCACTTATCTCCACATCACTCTTGCTATTAGCTACCAATTTTGCTTCTTTTTTGTTTATACTAAGCTTTATACTTCGCTCTATTAGACTTTTATTCATATCTGCTCGCCCTGATAAATAATCTTGAATCAATTCTACTCTTTTGGCTACTGGATGTCTATTATAATCTTCTCTGTACATCTTCAACATCTCATCTAATTTTGCTAATGTAACACCTTCAAATACAAAGTCACCCGAAGGCATTGTACTACTATGTATTTGATTTATATATGCCTCTAAACCTTTTTGATAATCTATACTTGACTTGAAACTTGAGATAGCCATTACTTTTTCTATATCTGCTCCATTTCCATACTTCTCTACTATTTGTATCAACTTACTATCAGGATCGTCTACTTTTACTTCCTTAGCTAATATATCCTTTACTAATTCCTCAAATGTTGTCTGCTTTACATCATCTACCCCTAATTCAGGTAATACATCAGCTATATAATTTAAGAATAATTTATTAGGAGCCACAATCATAAACTCCTCTGGACTAACTTTATCTTTTAACATATACATTAAATATGCTATCCTATGTAAGGCTATCGTTGTCTTACCGCCTCCTGCTGCTCCTTGTACTATTAATGACTTCTTGATATCTGCTCTTATTATATTATTTTGCTCAGATTGTATAGTGGCTACTATATCCCTTAACTTATTATCCTTATTTTCTTCTAGAAAACCTATAAGCATCTCATCTATAGCAGTTACATCTATATCTGATATTTCTTCTAAATTTCTTTCTTGAATCTTGAAATTTCTCTTTACAATTAAATCTCCATTTATTGTTCCATCTGGACAATTATAGTTTACCTTTCCCAAGTTTCCATCATAGTACAAACTCGCTATAGGTGCTCTCCAATCCACTATTATCATATCATTTTCATTATCACTATAATTATCCATTAACGAAACTTTACCTATATATAAATTTTCCGTCTTTCCTTGTCCTTCTTCTTTAAAGTCAATCTTTCCAAAGTACGGATTGTTTATCGACTTTTCCAGTTGCTTTTGTTTTTTTGCATCCATTGCAATTATATTACCGACAATCCCTGAATTAACCGAATCATATTTTTTATTCTTTAAAATGGATATTTCATCTATTATACTTTCTAATGTATATGTTAAATGTTTTTTCTCATCTGAATAATCCTTATGTTGATTTGCTTTCATATTTCTATTCACCTCTTAAGTATGTTTTTTCTCAATGTTTGCGCTAATTTCAAGTAAAAACGATCTTGCGAATCAGTCCAAAGCTTTTAAGAAACTTTCAACTTGCTCATACACTATATAACTTAACGAACTATCATTATACTATAAATTTATTCTTTGTCAATAGACCAAACTCATTATCTATGTAACTTCTATATATTGTAACTTAATTTATCTATTATAATTTATTTTTTTACAATACTTATTCTTTAATTTTTCATAAAAAAGGTGCTATCGCACATTTATCGTTATCGAATCACTACCCTTTACTGTCATTGCGAGGAACGAAGCAATCTCGTTTTAGAAGCAAAAGAGGGATTGCTTCGTTCCTCGCAATGACAAAATCGGAGCACTTTCCTAGTAAATAAAAAAAGACTTTAATTTAAAGTCTTTCACACTTATAATTCGTAATATCTATATAATTATCTATCACCATCATCTAAATACACATGCGTCAGGTGCATACTATATGCACAATTCATATTTTACCACCTTTACATGCTGCTATGTTTTTTGCATCCCACACAGCCCTCCCTAGAAATGCATGTGACATTTTCAGATTCACATTTGGTACATTTGCTCCTATCTTCTATATACTTCACATCATATACATCATCGCAGCTGTTACATTTAAATATACAGTTTTTTAGTTTGTAATGTCCGCCTGTTATGTTTAAAGTATTCCCATTAAGTAAAGCACTTGTAACTTTTTGTCTTGCACTTGCAATTATTATTTGAAAAGTTTGTCTTGATACTCCCATCCTTTCTGCACACCGTTCTTGGTCTAGGTTCTCTATATCTTTTAGTCTCATTGCTTCTAGTTCATCAATGTTAAGTAAAATTTCTTCCATAACACTATATTCACGATTAATAGGTCCAAAGTTTTGATACTCTGGTAGCTTTTCGACATTTCTGCATCTCATTCTGCGTGGCATAATTTACCTCCAATTTTTGTCAATCTATTCTCCGCAATCACCCTCATGCTCGTGTTTACTACAAACGCTTTCATCTGATTTTAAATTTCCATTTATATATTCTTTTATTAAATCTTCTGCTTTACCAGAAAGCTTTCTTTATCCTTACCCTGTGCTGAAATTGCTATCCTCATTTTTCTTATCCTCCTTTTATCAGTTTATAATACCCATGTCGCATTTCACGGTTATTTGCTTTATCAAATTATCAACTTTTTCTTTGATTTCATTGTCTAGATTCTCAAATCCTTGCTCTGATAGGTTATTCATATTCGTATTCATTGGAAAGTTCTCTAGTATTTCTACCTCTCCACTTGACAAATACTTGTTTATATCACTTTCTTTCATCTTTATTACTTCATTACATTTTGGGCATTTTATATAGCTCATGTTCTCTACTATTCCTATCACTCTTTTTTCCATCTTCTCCACCATATTGATAGACTTAGATACTATCATAGATACAAAATCCTGAGGCACTGTAACCATTATCATGCCATCTATCGGTAATGTTTGCATAATAGTAAGCGCTACATCTCCTGTACCTGGCGGCATATCGATAACTAAACAATCAAGTTCTCCCCAGTTTACATCTGTGAAAAATTGATTTACCATATTTGATATAAGTGGTCCTCTCCATATAACTGGGTCACTTTCATTATCAAGTAAAAGGTTCATAGATATCACTTTTATACCATCTTCCGTTGTAACTGGTATTATCTTTTCGTTAGTCACATGCGCTTTTTTGTCTGATAAATTTAGCATTCTTGGTATGCTAGGTCCAGTTATATCAGCATCTACGATGCCTACTTTGAATCCTTTTTTATTAAGTCCTTTCGCGATAAGTGTAGCTATTGTTGATTTTCCAACACCACCTTTTCCGCTCATAACTCCTATAATTTTTTTGATATTCACTATATCTTTATTCGTACATTCTCCCTTATTTTTACATTCTTCACATTTATTAATAACAATCACTCCTTTGTTTTTAATTGGCATATGCTATTAATATGATAATACTAATATTTATTTTTGTCAATATTTTTTCATACATGCATATAAAGAAAATTATTTGTAACCAATGATTATCTTATAAATAATTCATATTCTTTGCTCGCAATACACCTAAGCAAAAAGGACTTCAGAATTTATCCAAAGTCCTTTCACCCAAGTCATACTTAAAAAACATATTCTTTTAAAATTTATCTGTAAATTCACAATAAATATCATATAATGTGTCCAGACTTCCTAGTTTAACATACTCATCATCTTTATGATAATTATCTCCCTCTGGGTTCATAATTATTGCTGGAATACCGTATTTGCAGAAAAACCTCGCATCATTTGATGAATTGCATTGTATAAAATCAACTTTTCTATTTAGTATCTTTTCAGCTGAGGCGATATATTTTTTTACATATTCATTTTCAATATCTAAATTAAAATATTCCCCTTCTGCTATTACCTCTATTTCTACATTAGAGTCTATACTCTTAATATAATCTATAATACCTTCTTTCTTATCACTATAGATATTTCTGATATCCAAATACATATGAGCTGTATCTGGGACTTTGTTGATGGCGTCTCCTCCTTGAATTTTACTTAAATTTATTGTTGTTGCAAAATCAGTTTCTGCATTTTTGCAATATTTTTTCACTAGTTCGTTATATACATTAAATAATTTTAAAATTGCATTTTCCCCTTCCCATAAAAGCGAAGAATGTGCAGATACACCATGACTAACTATTTTTAGTTGGAGGACACCTTTACCTTCTGTTACTAAGTTAAAGTTTTTATCTCCGTCAGGGACTATGGCTACCTTTGTTGTATACTTTTCGTTTTCTAATAAATACTTAGTACCATTAAAACCACCCAATTCTTCATCACTGGTTATAAACACACCTATTTTCTTATCTGTATTTACATTTTTTATAAATTTAAAGATAGCTGCGTCGTTTCCTTTCATATCGAAACTTCCCCTGCCATATAAAATGTTGTCTACTGTTTTAGAGACAAACATGCTGTCCATAGCAGGTACTACATCTATATGTCCTACAAATAATATATCAAATTCTTTTGAACTTGTATTAGAAATCACACAAGACTTATACCCCTTATACTCATACATTTTTATGTTTTTATCTGTGCCACTCATATAATCAGCTATGTAGTCAAAACATTTTTGGAATTCATCTAAATTACCTTCAACTGTTTTAAAACTTATTAGATCCTTAACTATATTTTCCATATTACACCTCCGCTTTCTATACTACTCTATCATACTCCACTTGTTCTGCAAAATCAAGTTCTCTGTTAATAGTTTGAGCATCTATTGCTCCTTCTTTAACAAAATCTTCATCCAAGTTTTTTAGCCCTTCTCCTAATATCAGTATAGCATCTAATTCATTGATACCATCAAATAATTCATTAATTCCATTTTCAGACACCTTACTATTTATCTTAGGTAAAGTATATGCATCTTTTTGTACTAGATCAGAACCTTCCACTTTTACAAATGGGTTTTTTCTTAAAATATCCACTATATCATCTGGTGCTTCTCCTTGCAAATTCGGATGAATCTCATCGCATATTTTATCTATCGCTACATACACTGCAGGGTTATGAGTTCTAGCTGATAATCCCAATATTTCTTTTGGTTTCTCATCTTTTTCAATATAAGTACCTTGGGAAAACCCAACATTTTTGCTTATTAATTCTCTGAATACACCACTTTTTTGGATTTCAGGTTCCAATACCATCCCATGTAAATGTAATAAAATCTTATCCTCAATTTCAATTTCAGCCAATATTGCAAAACCTTTTATTTCCATGTTTTCATCAAATACTAATGTCAAAATCGCATTTTCATCACCAAATAGATGACTCTGTACATCCTCATAAGTAGTTTCAAACATTGCATTATTAGCAACCTTTAAACATTGGCTACTAATATAATTTTTAATTTTAGAAATACTTTTATCATTTGCTCTATAACATACTAAATCCATAAATAACTCTCCTTTAAATTAAATTTTTGTGTGTAATATAATTACACTTAATTATTATACTAACTAAAATAATCTATCTTCATCATGTTTCTTACCTTTTTCATCATTTCTGTTGCTATAGGTTTTACAGCCATATATCCATCCATCAAAATTTCATCAAGTAGTTTTTTATTGTTTTGTAGTTCCATCCTTTTTTCTCTTATTGGCCCTAATACCTTTATTATGTTATCAGCAAGTTGTCTTTTGCAATCTACACATCCCCTTGTTCCCTTTTTACATTCATTACAGATATCCTCAGTATCATTTTGACTAAACATTTCGTGATAGAAGTAAACCGTACAGTTATTTGGATTACCCTTATCATCTTTCTTTATTTTGTGTTCATCAGTTATTGCACCCATGACCTTTTGCCTTATAGTTTCACTATCATCATCTAGATATATTGCATTATTTAAACTTTTCCCCATCTTGCTACTTCCATCAAGTCCTTTTACTCTGGGAAAATTGCTTATTATTGGCTCTGGTTCATTAAATGTATTTCCATATATACTATTAAACTTCCTTACTATCTCTCTTGTCTGTTCAAGCATCGGTAACTGGTCATCTCCGCAGGGCACTACATCCGCATTTAGTATTGTTATATCCGCTGCCTGACTTACAGGATAACCTAAAAATCCATATGTCACACTCTCACCAAATAAATCTTTCTTTTGTTTAATCTCTTGCTTAACTGTAGGATTCCTTTCTAGTCTGGCTATTGTAACTAAATTGGAATAAAACACCGTCAATTCCGAGATTTCCGGTATCATTGACTGTATAAATATCTTTGTCTTTCTTGGATCAATACCTACTGCTAGATTATCTAATAAAACTTCATATACATTACTTCTAACTTTATCCGGATTATTAAAATTATCTGTAAGTGCCTGAACATCAGCTATCATTATAAATGTTTCATACTCATCTTGCATTCTTACTCTATTTTTTAAGGACCCAAAATAATGTCCTATGTGTAACTTTCCTGTCGGTCTATCTCCTGTTAATATTCTTTTCATAACTATTACCTCCATTTTCTTATTTTTTATTCCTAAGTGATAATACTACGCCAACATGTTCTCACTCCGCCTATCCTATAATACCTATCCATAATCATCACTCCTCAAACCCATAAATTTTTATACAAAAAAATCTCGTCCTATACTACATGATCATGTAGTATAGGACGAGACTTCTCGTGGTGCCACCTTTATTTAGTTCACCGATATGGCAAACCCTCTTTTTCAGATACGGAAATAACTCTTGGCTACTCGATATCCTGCTTTTATAACGTAAAGCCCACGGTTGCAGCTAATTTCAAATTAATGATTTCGCCTCACTTCTCATCAGACCATTCAATATAACACTTATACCGACCTCACACCACCTGTCGACTCGCTGAATAAAATGTTTATATTTACTATTCTGACTCATAGAATTCTTTGTATAATATCATTATAATAATTTATTGTCAATCATTTTTGCCTTAAACTATTTAATTTAATGCAACTATAATTTTAATTATCCTCTCATATTCATCATATTACCAGACCCATATCTCTTAAGCCCTTTGTTAAATATAATAACCGCAATTATTGTTTCAAATACAGCGAATGCTATAACTGCCAAGAATAATCTTATGTCAAAATGTTTCATAACGCTAACTGGAATATATGACACAAATCCTGCTGGTACTATGGTGTATAGCATTATCCTTATAAAATCTCCAAAGATACCCTCAGGATATATTGTAAACGAAATCATAAATGTTTCCATATTGCTTACAAACTCTTTTATGTTGTTTAAATAAAATGCTAGGCTATGAATTATTATTCCAAATGTAGCCATTATAACCCCTGCGATTACTACAAACAGGCTAAATATTGCCCATAGTTTTATATCTGCACCTAGTAAGATAAGTATAATAAATCCATATAGGAAATCTCCTATAGCTGATACACTAGTTCCTGATATAAGTACATTAAACAAAAGATTTTTTGGTTGCAATAAATAGACATCTAGCTCTCCATTTACGATAAGCGTCATCAATTTTCTTCCATTTCCAAAAAGCACATAACAAAATCCAAAGCTGCTACTTGATATTGCCCAAAGTAGCATTACATCTTTAAATCCATACCCTCCAATATCTTTATTCACTGTAAATAATACACCCCATATAATAAGAAACGAGGCGTTACTTATTATCATTAGCACTATTTGAAGTACAAAGCTCACCCTATACTCCATCGC
Source organism: Clostridiales bacterium GWD2_32_19 (assembly GCA_001795385.1). Lineage (GTDB taxonomy): Bacteria > Bacillota > Clostridia > Lachnospirales > UBA12420 > UBA12420. Next base: position 23,327 of record MGOU01000030.1, on the reverse strand, counting down.
CGCTGATATATTTAGCACTTTATATTTGTACAATAATTTTATATAATTTTTAGCCACCGTTAACATTTAATTTTTTCACTCCTTTCTGATAGACAAAGAACGCAAGAGCTATAGATAATATTAAATAAATAATTTGAATAATTATTATGCTCCAAAATGTCTCAAAACTAAAATCAACTACCATCTTTCCTGGCCCATATACTATAGCAGCTATAGGGCTAACCTTTACAATATCTGCAACTATTTTTGGAAATAAATCTGGTGGAAAGAAAACACCAAATACAAGCAAAAACTTTCCGTACATCCAGAAGAACGGGCTAGTATCCTCAATCCAAAAAGCAAGTAGGCCAACCACAAACCTGAAGAAAAAGTCTACTAGTATTCCAAGTGCTATAACTATTATTATAAAAGGTAGGTGAATAAAGTTGAAATTTCTTAACTCTCCTATCATTACAAACCCTATAACCAAACTAAATGGAATATAAAACATTAGTTTAGCTATAACTTCTCCAAGAAAGTTCGAGAACTGATACCCAATATAATTTATAGGCTTATTCAATATGTACGATATATTTCCACTTTTAACTTCATCTGATATTCCACCTCTCGTTAAGGCAGTTTTCGTTCCTATTATTATTAACTCCGTCACAATTAGATACCATATCATTTGACTTATATCATATCCTGAAATCATAGCTTTACCTGAACCATACAAATACTGCCACAGATTTACAAAGATAAATATTATAAGTATAAAATGAATAGACCCTAGTGCCAAATCCCACATATATTGCAAGTTGTTTAGTAGCATCATCTTTATTACTTTAAAATACTTTTTCATTTTTCACACCTCATTTCACATAAATTTCTGCAATAACTTCCTCAAGAGGTATATCCGATATATTTATATCTACAATCTTCTCAAGTGGCAAGCAATCTAATACTTCTTTTATGCTCTTCTCTCTAGTATTTACTTCCATTTTTATATCAAAGCCCTTCTTCTTTACAATTTCTATGCCGCAAACATTATCAAGACAAACTTCCTCATCAAATTTTACATCTATAAGCTTTTTATTTAAATAATTATACTTCAAATTTTTAAGAGAATCATCAAGAACTATCTGACCGTTATTCACTATAATTACTCTCTTACAAAGCTTTTCAATGTCTCCTATGTCATGGCTTGTAAAAAACACTGTCGTATTAAATTCTTTGTTTAAATCCTTAATAAACTTCCTTATTTCCTGCTTTACAACTGGATCAAGTCCTATAGTAGGTTCGTCAAAAAATATTATTTCTGGCTTATGTATAAGGCTTGCTGCTATCTCGCATCTCATCCTTTGACCAAGAGACAATGTTCTTACTGGCTGTGTTATTATATCTTTTAGATTAAGTACTTCCGAAAGCTCTGCTATACGTTTATCAGCTTCCTTTTCTTCTATATCATATATACTCGCAAAAAGCTTATAACTATCTATGGCCGGCAAATGCATCCAAAGTTGAGACTTCTGCCCATTAACCATACCTATCTTATACGCAAGTTTCTTTCTATCCTTTTGTGGATTAAGTCCTAGAACACTTATATCTCCTGAAGTAGGAAATAATATCCCTGTAAGCATCTTTATAGTAGTCGACTTTCCAGCCCCATTTGGTCCCATAAAAGCGAGCATTTCCCCAGCTTCGACATTAAAACTTAGATTGTGTACTGCATCTTTTACTTTATACTCGGGACTAAACATAGCCTTAAAACTACCCCTAAATCCTTCTTCCTTTATTTTAGATTTGAATTGCTTATTTAAATTCTTTACTTCAATTACATTCATTTTTATCACTCCTTTATACAATTCTATGCAAAAAAGCCCAAGCTAAGAATCGTTGTTATACGACTCCTTGCTTGGGCTTTTTCCCCAATACGTGTAGCTTCTGCCTGTACCGCTCAGCAATGCCTAGGTACACTCGTAAGTTTATAATTTCTAGTATTATAATACATATAATTACATTTGTCAAGTTTTTTTTAATTTTCAATGAATTCTCCCCGCAGCAAAGCTATGGGGTATCTATTTGTCATTGCGAGCATCTTTTTGCGAAGCAATCTCTCCTTTAGCTTAAGTACAAGATTGCTTCGTACCTCGCAATGACAGGACGCACGCAGCAGAGCTGCGGGGAATTGCCCCTAAGAGATTAAATTTTGTATTTTTAGCTATTTTCAGCTATTAGTCTTCTTGAACTTCAACAGTTATTGTATCTTCCTCTTCTTCTCCATTTTCAACATATGTTATTGTTATTTCTACTTCACCTTCATCATCACCACTATGAAGTTCAAAGTCAGCTGTAACATATACAACATCTATGTCTTCTGTTTCGAAATTACAATCTTCTGTTACATCTTTTTTTGATCCATCCGAATAGTAAGCTATAACTTCTATTTCTCCACCTTCGTCATCTAATTCATCAAAATCTTCACTAGAAGGTGTGGCAACTATTTTTTCTAATATTACATCATTATCGCCATCTTCTTCAACTTCAACTGTAATTGTATCTTCACATTCTTCATCATCTTCTTCATATGTTACTGTTATTTCGACTTCGCCTTCGTCGTCACCGCTGCAAAGTGTATATTCATCGTCGTCAACATATGCAACATCTTCATCTTCTGAATCAAAATCGCAATCTTCTGTTACATCTTCTGAACTTCCATCAGAATAGTAAGCAGTAACTTTTATTTCATCACCTTCATCATCTAATTCATCAAAGAAATATTTAGTAGGTGTTGCTACTATTTTTTCTAATGTCACATCATCATCACCATCGTCATTATCACCTTTGACTTCAACAGCAATTATAACTTCCTCTTCTTCTCCATTTTCTTCATATGTTACTGTTATTTCTACTTCTCCTTCATCATCACCACTATGAAGTTCACAGTCAGCAGTAACATATGCGACATCGATGTCTTCTGATTCAAAATTACAATCTTCTGTTACATCTTGTGTTCTTCCATCAGAATAGTATGCAATAACTTTTACATCACTGCCTTCGTCATCTAATTTATCAAAATCTTCACTAGAAGGTGTAGCAACTATCTTATCTAATGCTACATTATTAATAGCATCTTCTTCAACTTCAACTGTAATTGTATCTTCACATTCTTCATCATCTTCTTCATATGTTACTGTTATTTCTATTTCACCTTCATCATCACCACTGCAAAGTGTATAGTCATCGTCATCAATATATGCAACATCTTCATCTTCTGAATCAAAATCACAATCTTCTGTTACATCTTTTGTCGATCCATCTGAATAGTATGCAGTAACTGTTATTTCATCACCTTCATCATCAAGTTCATCAAAGAAATATTTAGTAGGTGTTGCTACTATTCTTTCTAATGTCACATCATCAACAATAACTGTAATTGTATCCTTAACTTCTTGGCCATAGTACTTATATGTTACTGTTATATCTACTTTTCCATCATTATTTCCACTTTGCAATTTATATGCACTAGATACATACGCAATATCTTCATCATCTGATTTAAATTGACACTCTTTTGTTACATTTGTGGTTGCTCCATTTGAATAGTAAGCCGTAACTATTACCTCTGAAGAAGTTTCTTTTGGCCCCTCAATTGTTTTAGTAACAGGTATAGCAACTATTTTCTGTACTGTTGCTCTATAAGTTTCGGTTGGATATGTTTGCGGAATATATGGTACTTGTACTTGTGTTTGTGTTGGTGTTTGTGTTGGTGTTTGTGTTGGTGTTGGAGCAACTTGTTGTGATTGATTTACTAATTGTGAACTTAAGAAGCTTATAGTTTCAGCATCAGCTACCTGATTTACTGTTACACTTTGTGGACTGATTATTATAAGTCCATCAAGATAAAACTTATTCATTCCTAATCCCTCTGCAACATATGCTAAAGGTATATATGTTCTTTCATTAGTTATAGTAGCCGCTACATCCATCTCTACTGCTATGCCATTTACTACCATAGTTTTGTTACCAATAGTAAGAACTATTATTTGATTTCCCAATGTTATCGTTACTGCTTTATTCTTTGAATCATAATATACAGTCGCACCAAAAGCTTCAGAAACAAACCTTACTGGCACCATCGTTCTATCTTCAGAGATATATGGTTTTACATCTGGATTAGTACTGTCTATACCTTTAAAGGCTCCATTAATTAATGCATTGTTACCTCCTATTTTAATTGATACAGCATTATGTATTAAGTCTGTATTATAATATGTATCTGCATTAACACTCGATACTGTAGTAAAAATCATAAATATTAAAGCCAATATAAAAGACATACTTCTTAAACTTTTTTTCATAAATAAATTTCTCCTTTTTCATAAATTTGGATTTTTTTATAATAACATTATATCGTTAAAACATTCAAAAATCAAGTACAAAATTGTGTAGTTTAAATGAATTTTTTATACTTCTCTCTGTTTTACATCTACAAACATTTCATTTTTTCATACTACCTTTCTTCGTACAATTCCTTATCTATCCCACTTAGTAGTCCAATATCACTGTTTTCATTATATATTTTAAGTTCATGCAGCGCTCTCGTACATACTACATATAACAGTTTTCTATCCTTCTTATCTATGTAACTACTTCCTTCTGGTGAGTAAACTAAGACCCCGTCAAACTCAAGTCCTTTTGCTAGGTATGATGGTAGCACTACTATTCCTTTTTTATATATGTCTTCCTCACGCTTTACACAATTCATAGTTTCAAACTTTCCATTCATAACCCTGTAAATCTCTTCGCAATCTTTTATAGATTTGCAAACAATTGCAATTTGCTCGTACTTATTGCCTAACATGGTTGATAAATCCGTTTTCATCGCTTCCCATATATTTTCCTTTGACATACCCTTTATAATTTTAGGTAATCCTTCTTTTCTATTCATGGGATTTGCATTCTTTATTTTTAGCAAACCATTTGTAAACATTGTTATCTCGTAGCTTGATCTATAGCAATTAGTCAACTCTAGAATGTTAGTCTTTTTATTTTCAAAAATTTCTTTCACATTTGAAAAATCTTTATGCTCTAGATATGGGTTAATCGCTTGGTTTACATCGCCAAGTATTGTGATTTTAGATTTTTTGAAAACATTTCTTATTATTTCATACTGCATTTCGTTGTAGTCTTGTGCTTCATCTATGATGAGATGCTTTATCCCTTCTGATTCAAAAAAGCCCTCTGTCTTACCCTTTAAATAAAGTAAACATATAGCATCTTCATAGCATATTTCTCTTCCTTCTAAGCCATCTATCGTAAACTCACACATATCATCTATATCCTTAATATCAAAAGTTTGGCTTATTTTCTTTTTTACATTTTCATCTCTATAAAAATTTATATATAAATCCTTTGCAGTTAGTTCGCTCTTTACCTGAGTATATAAAATTTCTTTTATTATACGCTCTTTCTCTTCATCAATATTTCCATCATCAAATACCATAAAAGCTCTATCAACTATCTTATACATTCTTTTCTTAGGCTCAATGTTACTGTAAGTATTTGTATATAGCTCCGTACATTCTTCTTTCGTCATTATTACCTTGCCTTTTAATAATAGGTCTTTAAATTCTACCTTACCTTCTAATCCTTTTATATACTCGTCCAAAATATTTTTAAACTTTGAATTCATCTTTACTTGTATACACAAACTTTTGATGTTTTTATTTGATTTTTCCTGGTACATTTTTTCTATTTGTCCTACATAACTCTCAATTTCTGAGTATTGTGGCAAAAACCTTTTTGCATATCTACTAAATGTTGTCTGCAAAACATTTTCTTCACCGAGTTCTGGTAAGACACTAGATATATAGTTACTAAATACATCACTTGGCGAAAAAATGAGTATATTGCTAGAGTTTATAGTCTCAACATCTTTATATAATAAGTATGCGATTCTATGTAGTGCAACAGATGTTTTCCCGCTCCCAGCGGGCCCCTGAACGATTAATATGCGATCCGACTCATTCCTTATTATCCTATTTTGGTCTCTTTGAATTGAGTTTACTATATTCCTCATCTTTTCACTTGTGTTCTTAGTTAACGCCTCTTTTAAAAGCTCGTCATCTATATTTAAGTCATTATCAAATATATATTTTATCTCCCCATGTTCTATTTTGTATTGTCTTTTTAATTTTATCTCTCCATCTATTTGCCCAATAGGCGCCATGTAACAGGCTTTCCCAACTCCATGCTCATAATACATACTAGAAATAGGCGCTCTCCAGTCATATATCAAACTTTCAAACCCATCATCATCTTTTACACTTGTAAGTCCTATATACACACTCATTAAATCCTTATATTCCTCATCTTCAAAATCAATTCTTCCAAAATAAGGCGATTCCTTTATTCTATTTAAGACTTGAAGTCTTTTTAGTTCAAATTCACCTGCTTTTATTTCTTCTTCATGAATATTGTCCAGAGCGATTTTCTCAACCTTATCAAATTCTCTTTGATTATTCCACATATATCTTTTAAGTTCTATAATATCGCTTTCCATACTTTCAACTAAATCACTTTTTTCAGCTATTTCTGCTGCTATCTTTTCACTAACATTAGCTAGATAGTTTTTCTCTTCATTATTTTCAAGTTCATTCATAGCAATTCAGCTCCTTATATTTGATTTTAAGTATTATACTACCAATATTTTAATTATAGCATACCTCTAAAGATCTAACAATAAAAATACATGAAATTTAAGATTAATACATTCAAGTACGACAACTGTGGTAAGTTGTGTAACGGTTACAACAGTTTATAAGAGAATGTCAGGAATTTTTTACTCGAATTTCTCTAAATATTTTTAATTTTTTTGATTTGGTCATATACTATATTTTACCAACAATCTATATATTTTTACATAATATGTAATAATAATGTAATATTTTCTTTTAAATTTTAACTTTACATATTTTTCATAATATACTATAATATAATTCGCTACATAAAATATTATATTGGAGGTGTATTTCTTGATTAAAGTTGAAGGCTTATCTAAAACTTTTAAAGTTGCAAGACGCTCCTCAGGATTTGGTGAGGCCGTTAGGTCTTTTTTTTCACCCAAATTCTCAGAAGTTCATGCATTACGCGATGTATCTTTTAGCATTGATGAAGGAGAAATTGTTGGTTATATTGGTCCTAATGGTGCTGGTAAATCAACCACTATCAAGGTAATGAGCGGTATACTTGTCCCTGACAAAGGCGAATGTAGCATCATGGGTTATGTCCCATGGCGAGACCGTGTAAAATATGTGAAAAATATCGGTGTAGTATTCGGACAACGCAGTCAGCTGTGGGCTGATGTACCCGTTATGGATTCTTTTGAGCTTCTACGGGATATCTACAAAGTTCAACCTGCAAACTATAAAAAAAGTCTTGATTTACTCACAGAAACTCTAAATCTCGGTGAAATCCTGACTACTCCTACTAGGCAGCTTAGTCTAGGCCAGCGTATGAGATGCGAAATTGCTGCTTCTCTCATACATGATCCAAAAATTTTATTTCTTGACGAGCCTACTATAGGGCTTGATGCAATGTCCAAAATTGCAGTACGGAATTTTATAAAGATGATCAATAAAGAAAAAAAAGTGACTGTTATACTAACAACTCACGATATGAATGATATTGAAACTTTAGCAAATAGAATAATTATGATTGGTAAAGGACAGATTCTCTACGATGGAAATCTTAACAATCTACGAGAGAAATTTGTAACTCATAAAACAGTAACTGTTGACTACAACGAAAACACTAGCCCTCTCGAGTTAGATTCCGCATCTTTACTTTCTTGGTCAAAAGACAGAGCTACATATGTTGTTGACATCAAAAAGCGTGGCGTTTCCGATATAATTTCAGAGCTTTCGGCAAAGCTTGAACTCACTGATGTTGCGGTGGATTCTGAACCTATCGAAGAGATCATAATAAAACTTTATAAGGAACACCAAGTATGAAACCATATCTAGCTATATTTAATCTTCGTATGATAAATGGCCTCCAGTACCGAATAGCAGCTTTAGCCGGAGTTGCAACGCAATTTGTGTGGGGATTTATGTACATTATGATCTATGAAGCATTCTACCATGGTTTTACAGGTACACAGACAATTTCACTTGAGCAGTTAGCAACATATATTTGGCTTCAACAGGCATTCTTCTTCTTTGTACTACTTTGGCTAAAGGATAATGAGATATTTGACTCTATAACATCAGGAAGTATAGCTTATGAGTTATGCAGACCGTGTGGTATATATGGTTTCTGGTTTGCCAAATTGATTGCACATAGGCTGTCAGGCACATTACTTAGATGCATGCCTATATTGGTAATAGGATTCTTCCTGCCAATACCATACAGACTATCCTTGCCACCTAACTTTTTGACTTTTATATTATTTTTAGTCACACTTTTACTTGGACTCATAGTCGTTATATCACTTAGTATGATAGTTTATGTATCTGTTTTTGTAACGATGTCGCCTATTGGCTCCTTTCTTATATTCAGCGTGGTGGGAGAGTTTTTCTCAGGACTTATGATGCCTGTACCTCTTATGCCAATATGGTTACAAAACATTGTTTATATACTTCCTTTTAGATTATCAGGAGATTTACCTTTTCGAGTATACTCTGGGAATATATCTACAAACGACGCAATTATAGGTATATTAACCCAAATACTATGGATTATCGGACTCATAGCCCTCGGTAAAGTTTTATTGACAAAAATGCTAAAAAGAGTCGTGGTGCAAGGAGGTTGAAAATATGAAATTATATCTTCGTTATTTAGAAATTCTATTCAAATCACAATTGCAATATCGTGCTTCATTTATATTGATGACTATCGGGCAATTTTTCGTTCCGTTGGTTATGTTTGCTTCAATATATTTTTTGTTTGAAAAGTTTGGTCAAATAGAAGGATGGTCTTTTTTCGAAGTAGCACTTTGCTTTTCTATAGTCCATATGTCATTTGCCATAAGTGTATGTTTTATGCGAGGCTTTGATAGTTTCTCAAAACTAGTAGTAAATGCTGGTTTTGATAGATTACTAGTTCGCCCTAGAAATACTATCGTACAAGTACTTGGATCTAACTTTGAATTTACAAGATTAGGTAGACTCATACAAAGTACTATGGTTTTAATATGGGCATTGTTAAATATAAGTATAGAGTGGAATGCATTTAAAGTGGCAACACTCATATTTATGTTAATAGGTGGAATATTTATATTCTCAGGAATTTTTATACTTGGAGCTTCCCTTTGTTTCTTTACTGTACAAGGACTCGAACTGATAAACATATTTACCGATGGTAGCCGTGAAATTTCACAATATCCGCTGTCAATTTATAAGGATTGGGTAAAAAATTTCTTTACATTCATAGTCCCACTTGGCATTATCAACTACATACCACTAATGTACCTGCTAGGCAGGGGCCCGTACAATGACATACTATCCATGCTAACCCCACTAATCGGAATAGTTTTCATCATACCTTGTTTATATGTTTGGAAATTCGGTGTGAGTAAATATTTATCTGCAGGATCGTGAAATAAAAAAGCAGATGACCCTATGCAGATTAATGCATGCGGCATTTGCTTTTTTATTTCCTTTTATAAACTCGTATATTAAAATCAATCTCTGTCTCTAGTTTTTCCAACTTACATAATTCTTCTATTTTATCTTCATTTGTTCTGTAGTAATAAGGTGTCATTTTGAGTAAATTACTTATGTCATCGCCACTTGACACATTTATTTTCATGGATACTCTATCTTCTTTGACTACACTCAGTCTCTCGTCATTTATGTACTTCTGGTCATTTAGATAAACATCTTCATATAACAACTCTTTAAGTTTTAAGAGATGTTCTTCCCCTGGTGTGACCGTTATAAGTTTAGCATCGGTTTTCATAATTCGTAGATACTCATCCACATTATGTGGTGCAAATATTTGAACTATTATGTCAATACTATTATTCATGATCGGTATATTATTAGAGCCTCCCACTACCCAAATAATATCTTCCCTTCTCTTACTTGCTTTTTTTATTGCTTCTTTAGATATATCCATACCTATAAAGTTTATGTTTTTGTTTAGTTCTCTAAATTTAGATGTATAGTACCCTTCTCCACATCCTATATCCACACAACTCTCAACTGTATCTTCTAATTTTATTTCCTTGTCTATTTCATCTATCAAAACATCATAATACCCTTTCTCCAAAAAATCCTTCCTTGCATTCATCATTATCTTATTATCCCCAGGACTATTACTCTTCTTTTGATTCACCGTAAGAAGATTCACATACCCCTCGCGAGCTATATCATAACAATGTCCACTCTCACAAATATAAGTTTCGTGATTCAGAGCTATTTTCCCTTTACACACGGGACATATTAGCATACTATTTTCGTTTTTCATGTGTTACTCCTTTCACAAATGTCATACATCTTTGCAAAATTGTATTATACTTTTAAACCACTCCTAATAAACATCTTTCTTAAAAAATCATTATACGTTAAAATTGATTTTATATTATTTGCAAACCATATCCTTAATCTTATTTTCTTTATGTTTCTGCTATATTCAGATTGCCTTAGCCCTTTAGACAAAGCCATTGCGCTATCAAAAGCATAGCTATATCCCTCTGCTGATGATGGACTTATAAGCCCTGCTGCCTCTCCAATCAAAAATGTGTTTCCATCTCCCAAACATATATCCTTTGTAGGATTAACAGGTCTTCTAATATGCATACCTTGTTTTTTTATGAAAGTATCATCATCAATTTTAAACCCATCTTCTTTTATCTTATCTATAAGTTTTTCAAATTTCAGATGGCTATCTTGCCCAACTTTTAATGCTGATCCCACTAATATATATTTCCCTTTGCTTATTATCCAAGAATAAAAATCAGTTATTTCTTTATCTATAATTGACACTTGTATGTCTAAATTGCTAGTATTTTTGTACCAATTTTGTATGGCAATGTACTTAGGTGCATCCTCTTTACTTTTAAGAATGCTTTTTCTTACTAACGAATTTGCACCATCCGCACCAATCAGATACTTTGTGGTGATTTCTTCTATCTCGTTGCCTTTTCTATATTTAATTTTATACATGTCATCATTTTGTTTTTCCACTTGTAGAAATCGAGAATTGTATTCTATCCTTACATTTTTGGGTATCATATCAATCAACCATTTATCAAATTTATACCTATCGATATTATAAAAAATCTTACTATATCTTGTCTTTAGATTATTTTCAAAATCCCATACATCTAACTTTGACACCTTATCGCATGCTATTATATTGTTTGGTATATTAAGACCTAGCTTTTTCAAAGATTTTTGCGCATCCTCTGATATAAGACCCCCGCAACACTTATCCATCTTATTATATATATTCTCCTTCTCTATTAGTTCTCTTTTATCTAAACAGAAAATTTTGTATTTTTCACCTAATAATCTAGCTAAAGTCGATCCCGCTGGTCCCAATCCTACAATCACAATATCAAACATATGTTCTCCTCCTTACATTCCCATAACTTATATATGAATTTAGTTACCCATTGCTACTCGCTCTATACTCCAAAATATCTCCGGGCTGGCAATTAAGAGCCTCGCAAATAGCTTCTAGCGTAGAAAATCGAATAGCTTTCGCCTTATTAGTTTTTAGCACCGAAAGATTTGCTAGAGTAATATTTATCTTTGCTGCTAGCTCGGACGAATTTATCTTCCGTTTTGCCATCATAACATCCAAGTTTATAATTATCGACACACAAATCCCCCCTTATACTGTTAAGTCATTTTCTTCTTTTACTAAAACTGCTTGCCTAAATACTTCTGCCAAAATCAGCGAGAAGAAACCAGCCATTACAAAAACCATCATTATAATCATTGTAAAAAATGAATTCAAAACTACTATTTTCACACCATACCCAACAGATATTATAAAAGATGATAAAGCCATACGATTCAAACTTTTTACTGTACTCATAACAAATGGACTTTTATCATTCAAATTATTAAATATCTTCCTCATCTCATACACAATAACCAGACCAAAAAATCCAGTAATATAGAGTAAAATCAGTAAAAATATATAATAACCATCCCCAATCTGTACAACATTTTTAAAGCACCAAGCTAATGACCACGGCAGACTAACGAAAATGCCAATCCCCCCTAAGAAAATCAAATCAAGGAAACACTTTACAATACCAGACAACCCTTTTCTTCCCAAAATCTCCATAAAAAAAACCTCCTATACCAAATATTATATAGGAAGTATACTACACCTTTTATTAATTGTCAATACTTTTTTATTGTTTATAAATATATTTTTATCGTATCATAGTAAAATATATTATGATTATCAATTACTTCTCCATCTCCAAAAATTTGCTTCTAACACTTTTTATTTTGATTAGCCTCTTTTTAATGAATCTCCCCGTGGCAAGCCTACGGGGTATCATGTTGTCATTGCGAGCATTTTTTGCGAAGCAATCTCATCTTTCAAAAACGAGATTGCTTCGTCGAAAAAACCTCCTCGCAATGACAAGAACGCGGCAAGCCGACGGGGAATTAAACCCAAAGCGATTAGATCATATTAGTACTTGTCCCATCTAACCCTATTTCACTCGCTATATTTCTCATTCCATTTATAGTTTCTTCTATAATATAATCAAGATCCATCCCTAACATGTTCGCTCCGTTTTGTATTACTTCTCTATTAGCTCCTGCAGCAAACCCTTTTTGCTTCCATTTCTTTTTAACAGATCCTAAATCCACCTCAAACAAACTTTTATTCGGCTTCATAAGGGCTACTGCCAATATGAGTCCTGTCAGCTCATCAATTGTATAAAGAATCTTTTCCATTATATGAATAGGTTCCACCTCGGAACATAACCCATATCCATGACTTTGCACTGCATATATATATTCTTCGCTAAATCCATGCTCTTGCATAATATCTTTACATTTCGTACAATGTTCATCAGGATACATGTCATAATCCACATCATGTATCAACCCAATAATCCCCCATTTTTCTACATCTTCATTATTTAGTGTTGCAAAATGCTTCATCACAGCCTCAACTACCAAACCATGTTTTATTAGGTTTTTATTCTTTGTGTATGTAGAAAGCATATCAAATGCTTTTTCACGACTTACTTCATTACTCATATTTTCATCCTCCTTTGGTTTTGTGTTACTTTTTTTCAAAAAAGTATGTAAGACGATATTTCAAACTTTCTCCAAGGGGACAGTTCCTAAAAAGAAGGAACCGTCCCCTTTTAAGTCAAGTCTATAGATGTCGCAATTACAGGTTAAAATATTTATACAATCTTCGTCGTATACTCCTCCAGATTCCAAACATCACTCACTACATCCATATAAAACTCTGGTTCATGTGATATCATCAATATACTACCCTTATATTCCTTTAATGCCCTCTTTAGCTCTGCCTTAGCGTCTACATCTAAATGGTTGGTCGGTTCATCTAATACCAATAAGTTAGTCTGTGTATTAATCAGCTTGCACAACCTAACCTTAGCTTGTTCCCCTCCACTAAGCACTGCTATCTTGCTCTCTATATGTTTAGTCGTAAGCCCACACCTTGCAAGTGCTGACCGTATCTCATATTGTGTCATAGCAGTAAAGTGATTCCATATATCCTCTATGCATGTGTTATTATTTTTACCTTTTACCTCCTGCTCAAAATATCCAATCGATAAATAATCCCCAGTCCTTGCAATGCCTGATACTGGCTCTATCTCTCCCAATATACTCCTGAGTAAAGTCGTTTTTCCTATCCCATTTGAACCAGTTATCGCTATCTTTTGACCTCTTTCCATCTTAAGATTAATCGGTTTTGAAAGTGGCTCTCCATACCCTATAACTAAGTCATTCGTTTCAAATACAACCCTGCCTGATGCGCCTTTTTCTTTGAAGTTAAACTTTGGCTTTGGCTTTTCTGATACTAGTTCTATGATATCCATCTTGTCTAGCTTCTTTTGGCGTGACATCGCCATATTTCTAGTTGATACTCTAGCTTTATTTCTAGCCACAAAATCCTCCAGACTTGAGATTTCTTGTTGTTGTTTTTTATATGCTGATTCTAGTTGTGTTTTCTTTGCTTCGTATCCTTTTAGAAAATTATCGTAATCCCCAACATACCTACCTAACTCTTGATTTTCTACATTGTATATGATATTTACAACACTATTTAGGAAAGGTATATCATGCGATATAAGTATGAATGCATTTTCATACTCTTGCAAATAACGCTTTATCCATTCTATATGTTGTTCGTCAAGATAGTTAGTCGGCTCATCAAGTAGCAATATCTCTGGCTTCTCAAGCAACAGTTTTGCGAGTAGAACCTTTGTCCTCTGCCCTCCGCTTAGGTCAGACACATTTTTATCCATCCCTATGTCCGTAAGCCCCAGTCCTCTAGCCGTTTCATCAACCTTAGCATCTATCATATAGAAATCATTATGCATCAAAATATCTTGCATATTTCCTATGTCTTCTAACATATTTTCTATTTCTTTATCAGACGCGTCAGCCATCTTTTCATACATAGCATTTATTTCCTCTTCCATGTCAAAAAGGTACTTAAAAGCAGTGTTTAGGACCCCTCTTATCGTCATCGCCGCATCAAGAGATGTATGTTGATCGAGGTACCCAACTCTTACACGCTTAGACCAAACTACCTTTCCTTCGTCTGGTTGAAGTTTACCTGTTACTATATTCATAAAAGTAGACTTACCCTCTCCGTTGGCCCCTACAAACCCTATATGTTCTCCATTTAGCAATCTAAATGATACATTATTAAATATCGCTCTATCTCCAAATCCATGTGTCAAATTACTTACTGTTAGTATACTCATCTGTCATTTCCTCTCTTTTTTGATAAATCTTCTCACAAATTACAACTTTGCAAATTTTCTTACTCATATTACCCTATTTTACCATTAAATCATATTTTGAGCAACATAAAAGCACAAATTTATGTTTAAGATTTTAGAAACTCCTAGTATCTTTCATCTTCAAAAAACGAATAAATTATAAATATCCTACAGATACTATTTATGCTGGGAGGTGATAATATGGACGCATCAAACAACAATTTAGAAGACAACAACAATAACAGCAATCTAAATTCCAAAAATAAAAATAAAAAAAATAATAACAACAATAATCAAAACAACCAAGATAACGATAATAATAACAATAATAATAACTAACATAATTAAATCAAACTGTTATAACAATGAAAACACAGTTTTTTGTATTGAACTTTAAAAAATAGGTTTAGCATGAATCATAGCTGAATCTATTTTTTATTTAATTACTTTATAAATTATCTATTTGCCAATCTATCGGTTCTTTATTAACTGATTTTAAAAAGTCGTTTGTCTTAGAAAATGGCTTTGTTCCAAAAAAACCTCTGCTTGCCGAAAGCGGACTTGGATGTACTGATTCTATTATAAAGTGTGTTTTGTTAGTTATTAATGATTTCTTGCCAATTGCATAATTCCCCCATAATATAAATACTATAGGGTCTTCTCTATTATTTAACTTCTCTATTATCGTATCCGTAAATATCTGCCATCCTATTTTGCTGTGTGATGCTGCTTCATTAGCTCGTACTGTCAGAACCGCATTTAGGAGTAATACACCTTGATCCGCCCACTTTTTCAGATATCCGTTATTTGGCTTATAACAACCTAAATCCGAATTTAATTCCTTATATATATTTCTCAGCGATGGTGGTATTTTTATTCCTTCTTTTACTGAAAAACACAACCCGTGTGCCTCCCCCAGTCCATGATATGGGTCTTGTCCTATTATAACTACCTTAACATCCTCATAGCCTGTAAAGTGAAGGGCGTTAAATATATCATCCCTATTTGGATATACAATACTTGAATTATTTTCTTTCTCTAAAAATTCTTGTATTTTTTTATAATACTCCTTTTCAAACTCTTCGCCTACTATATCTTTCCAATCGTTTATAAATATGTCTGACATAGCATCACCTCCAAATTATCAATAATCTTTTTCTGCAATAAAAGCTTCTACTTCAACATCAATATTAAGTTCTTCCTTCAATTCTCTAGTTAATGCTTCTTCATCACTTCCATTTTTTCTACCTTACCGCCTGGAAATTTCCATTTTTATTCCATATATCTTCCTTGCTTCCTCTGTGCTAATAAAACTTTATCGTCCTTTAATATTACTCCAGCTACCACTTTTATCATAGTTTTATCTCCCTTAATTAGTTGGTAGTGTAAAATATTTATAGTACTAAATACTACACTATCCCTTTCAGATTTGTTTGATATGCTTTACCAATTGGATAACAACTTCAACTGTTAGTTATCCAATTGGTAAAGCACATTCTAATACAAAACACAAGATTGCTTTATACATCTAACTATACAGATAATTATTACAGCCAATTTTATTCTGCTATTTGTTATAAATTATGTAACTAATTCTTTCAATTCAGATAACCAGTCTGGATAATAATTTATTCCTTTGCATTCCTCGAGTAATAATTTAAAATAACTCATATCAATAGAAGTGAATCTATCTTTTTCCTTCAATGGTATCCAAATAAGTTGTTGTAAAGACTTTTCCTCATCAGGTAAGCTAACCTCTTCTGGATCAAATCCTAGAATACATTGTTGGTCCCCAATATCAACTAAAAAGGTATACCTTTCTTCTTTTATTTCATTTTTAAATTTAAATATTATTTTCCCTTCAATATTAGTCTCTTCTCTTAGCTCTCGAATTAATGCTTCTTCTGGTTCTTCTTGTCCTTCTATCCCTCCACCTATAAAAGCGTGTTTAAATTCATTATTACTTTTGCCATATCCAAACAATGCCATGTTATTACGTATTATTATACCTTGAGCTCTTCTTCTCATAAGCAACACCTCTCTTCCTTGAAGATACAAATCCCTACTTTTACTTATCTTTCTTATCTGTATAGGTATTGCTCAAATGCTAATCGTATTTCACATATTAATTCATAATTTACATAGTCTTTAGGATCAATCCATGCATATTTATCATGATTTTTACTCAGCTTAACTTCATCTTCATTTGTAAAGCATTCAAAAAACATTCCTACTATTTTCATTTCTTTATCATTAATAATTGTGTTCCATTCTCCTACATAAAATGGTTTTCCTATTTCAATAGTCAATCCTGTCTCTTCCATTACTTCTCTTTTAAAACTCTCATTTAATTTTTCTCCTACCTCTATATTACCACCTACAACATCATATTTTCCAGCATTTATACCACCTTTATAGTCTGAAGATTCTCTTATTATTAAAATTTTACCTTTGTTTAATATAAAGGCTCTTACAGCCGGAACTAATGTAATTCCCATAATCTTTCCCCCCAATAATATAATATTTTTTCACATTTGACACTAAAACAAACTTACTTTTACTCTCGCTTAACGATATTTTAACATAAAAAAATACTTTTCTCAACATTTTAATGAGGAAATGTATTCTTTATTTATTTATCCAGAAATTCAACTATTTTACTATAACATTTCTTATTACATCATTTCTACTGAAACATTATTTTTCTTACAATATTCCTGAATGGCCGCAACCGTAGCATTGATACTGCTGTCTGGTGTAGAAGAACCACTACTAAGAGTAATAGAAGAAACCTTATCGACAATAGAAAAATCTATCTCATCTTCTGTTTCAATATGCTGAGTATAATTGCAGTAATCGGATGCTATTTCATATAATTTAATAGAATTTGAGCTTGTTTTGCCACCCACAATAATAACAAACTCTACCTTCTGCGCCAATTCCCTTATTTCGTCCTGTCTATTGGCTGTAGCATTACATATTGTGTTGTGAAATTCAATATTCGGTATATGTTGATTGCAATATTCGTATATTCCTTCCAGATTTTTAGAGTTAAAGGTTGTCTGCACAACTATACATACACCATTTTCACTAAACTTCGTAGCAGGAATTTTATCTTTTGCATCCTCTAAATCTTTAATAACAACAACCTTTGTACTGCTCCAGCCGACAATTCCGACTATTTCTGGATGATTTGAATTTCCAACTATTAGAATATCAAGACCCTTTTCTGATGCAGCCTCAACAATGTCATGTACTTTTTTAACCTTCGGACATGTTTTATCAATCACTTCTATATTTTTTCTCCGCAAATCAAAAATTTCTTTCCTTGATACACCGTGAGCTCGAATCAGCACTTTTGCACTGTCATACTCATCAATTTCACTAATATCATCAATAACCTTTGCACCAGCGGATTCCAAATCTTGAATTACAACATGATTATGTACCACATCTCCATACATTAATAATTTTTTGCTACCACCCAAATTATCATAAGCTGCTTTCACGGCCAAAGACACGCCAAAACAGAATCCACAGTATTTTGAAACATAAAATTTCATAGCAACCCCCAATTTACAAATTTCCTTACCCTTTATAATCTAATATATTAATGAATCTCCCCGTGGCAAGCCGACGGGGTATCATGTTGTCATTGCGAGCGTTTTTTGCGAAGCAATCTCATCTTTCAAAAACGAGATTACTTCGTCGAAAGAACCTCCTCGCAATGACAAGAACGCGGCAAGCCGACGGGTAATTAAACCCAAAGAGATTAATTTATTTTTTATTCCTACCTATAAATGTAAAACTTCTCACCGAATTTCCATTTTGGGTTTTTATTACTTGCTCTTTGTAATTTATATTTTCAAATCTGTTCTTGATTTCTTCAAGACGCGTGTAATCTAAATGTCTTGCTATCATCCCATTATCAGTTTCAAAAGTACCATATACACCATATTTATCAAAAAATTCTTTATATCTTGCAATATTTCTTTCATCTTCTCCTAAAAGAGCATCACACATAAATATTATTCCATCCGGTTTTAAGGCACTTTTTAACTCTACTAATATTTTATCTTGCTCTTCATCAGTGTATACAGATGCAAATACAAAAATTAAAATAATTACATCATAACAATTTTTATTCAGCTTACTCTCAGAGTCCCATACTATGTATTTTATATCTTTCGTTTCTCTCTCTGCACGTTCAATCATTTTCTTTGAGAAATCTATTCCTTCGAGGTTCTTATATCCAATTTCTTTTAGCTTAGACAGTGTTCTACCATATCCACATCCAAAATCCAGAACTTTATCATCCTTGCTTATATATTTTTTAAATAATTCTTCATCTATTTCTTGATAAAATCTTACATCATCAGCGACATTTTCCCAACATTGCATCTGCCTATCTTTGTCATATATATGTATCTTATCAATATATAGTTTCAATTTAGAGAAATCTTCCTTATAAAAGTTAAAATCAACAAAACTGTTTATGTTTATAGTTGTTATATCATTTATATACTCTGTTTCATCTTCATTTAGACTTAATCCCCTTACTTCAACATTATCTATCCTCTTTTCAAACATATCATTTAGGTCTTTTATTGAAGCAATATATGCACCTTCTACTTCGCTTTTTTCAAGAGTTAAATCTTTTAAATCATTATCGAATTCTAAAACATATGTTGTACAATAAGTTCTCTCTTTTATATCTCCTTTATCAAACATAAATTTTATATTATAAGCTTTTTCTAGTTTATCTTTTTCTACATTTATACCGAACTCTTCCGTAATCCCTCTAATACATGCATCTACATCACTTTCCCCAGCTTTTACATGTTCACTAACAGCAATAGAAAAATTCAATGCACCTATCTTTTTATGTTTGCTTCTTCTTTGAAGAATAACATAGTACTCACCATTTATCTTTTTAATAGGATATACTCTCGATATCTTATGCCATATGCCTTTAAGTTCAGCTTCTCTTTTATCCATTACACCAATATGCATTAAATCATTACCTTGCCATTCGTATATATCTAATTCTTCACTCATGTTATAGCCTCCATTCCTTTTTAATCTCAAACTTAACCTTTGGCATCATAAATTATTCCTCCTATATCTCAAAGCCAATCCCTTCAAGAAATTTCTAGCATATTTATCTCCACATTCTTTATAATTTTTGTGTCCTTCTTTCCTAAATATTGCTCCTAATTCGCCTTTCGTCAAGATAATTCCTACTTCTTCTAATATGTCGATTATATCATCACTCGTAAGTGACAACGCAATTTTTACTTTTTTAAGCATGATGTTATTCATACCTTCATGATCCTTCAATGGTACTTTAGGTCTTTCAACTTCTTCTTTACTCAAATCTTGCTTTCCACGTTTAAATATAATTAATCCGTTTAAAAATGAATCAAACTTATTACTACTAAATATATCTTTATCTATCATATCAAAATCACTATCTTCATCATCATAAGAATCTTTCCCTCTTGCAAATATTTCCTTTACTTCTTCTTTTGTTATTAGGGTACCTCCAAGTTTAAACATCTCTACAACATCTGTATCTCTTATATCTAATGCATATCTTAATCTAATTAATCTATCAATGTTATTCATATTCACTCTCCTCTCTTCACTTGTCTCACTTTATATTTTTCACTATACCATTTTTATCTAGTTTTTGCAACAAAAGAACTTATATTTTTTCTTATGCCAATGCAAACAATAGCTTAACACATTTTTATAAGACATGCACTTCGAAAATTTAAAATCATAATATAAATTATACAATAAGAAGTGAGGTGAAATAAATGCCAAGAGAATGTCCTAGAAATGCTTTTCAGTATACAATTCAACAAAATGATAATCTAATTCGTATTGCTCGCAAATTTAATGTTACCGTTCGACAAATATTAGCTGTAAATCCTAATTTGAATTACTATTCTCGCCTTCGCGTTGGGGAAACGATTTGTATTCCTAGAATAGGAGCTTCTGTTCCTCCATGTAGGCCAAGAGATCGTTATAGAGTCAAAGCAGGCGATACTTTAAATAAAATAGCAAGATCTTTTAATGTAACTGTAACTGAAATAAGAATAGCTAACCCCGGGTTACGACCAAATCAACTATATGCTGGTATGATCATATGTATTCCAGGTTCAACCCGTCCAGGTCCTGGCCCAGTTCCGGGTCCATGTCCTCACACTACGGTAGCATACATTGTAAATCCAGGTGATACACTTTCAGAAATAGCAGATAGATATGCTACTTCTATTTCTGAAATCTTAAGAGTAAACCCATACCTAAGCCCTAATAGATTAGTAGTTGGCCAAAGAATATGTATACCTGGAATGGGAACACAATAATAAAAAGAAAGCACTAGTGCTTTCTTTTTATTATTAGATAAGTTAATTGTGCCACTTTTATAAGGTGTATTTTTATATTTTTTCATGTTATCCTATCTTTATTATTTATGTAGAGTAGTAACATAACCTAGGTAGTTGTATATAATATAAACCAATACTTAATAGGTTCTATAAAAAATCTATAAAAATATAGGAGTGAACTTAAATGAATGATATAATGATTTTTTTCTCCACATGAAGATGATGAAACTATATGTTGTGCTGGAGTAATAAGATGAGCAGTAAATAATGGTAGTGATGTAAAATTAGTTATGGTTACTACAAGGCACACGCCTTTGTTATTTATGATAACCATGTTTCAACTTTTACTAAATTTATCAAAAGTGATGAAGTCTTCTGGTGCAAAACTATGTCAAGTTTATCATATAACGCAACAGTAACTGCATCTTCTCAAAATAACGATACACAACAATATTGTAATAATGTTATTAATGGTCTAATAGTTGGTTTTCCTTATAGAAATGATTTATTTAACTTCTATTCCAATGAATGGGCTACTCTTGGAGAAATAGCTGGAGCATGGGTACAACTTTCATGGCAAACCCCCATTGAAGCTAATAGAATTATTTTATACGACAGACCTAACTTTACTGAACAAATTATAAGAGCTACTTTAACCTTTAGTAACGGTTCCAATATAGGAATTGGTCCCCTAGTTAACAATGGTTCTCCTTATATTATAAATTTCCCTAGAAAAACATTTAGTTGGGTTAAACTAACATTAGTTGAAGGTGCAGGTTATAATATTGGTCTTTCTGAATTTGAGGTATATTTAATTTAATAAAAATATCAATTCACAGGCTTTTTTGCTATTATCTTTGACATCATTGATATTGGTATATTCAATTTGTTTGCTAATTCTGTGCCCGTTGTTTTGCAATATCTTTGTGCCAGAATTACAATTGTTTACCATGATCATCCGTAATTTGCATCTTCCGTTATATGTGCTTTTACTCGATTCAATCATAATTTATTCTTGATAAGTGAATAAATTAAACCTGACCCTCTATCATATTCCTAACTTCATTTATTATCAACGATTTTGAAATATACATTGCTTTTATTATGTTCTTAAAGCGGGTGTGATTAAAGGTACCCTTCACAAATTTTAGCTGTGCTTTTTCACATTTGCTGATAACTGAAGATACGGGTGATATCGCTTCTAACAATTCTTCTTTTGTATATTTGTCCATAATATTTTCACCTGTTATCAATAATTTTGAAATATACATCGCTTTTATCCTGTTCTTAAGGAGTGTGTGCTGAGAGATACCCTCCTCAAATTTGGGCTGTATTTTTTCACATTTACTGATAGTTGAAGATACAACTCGTAACGCTTCCAATAATTCTTCTTTTGTATATTTGTCCATAACATTTCACCTCAAATTCCATTTATATTGCAATGATAAGACTCTCTAAAAAATCATCTCTCCTGGTTTATAACCATCAGGCAATTCTTCTTCAGTTAAAAATTTGAAATTGTCATCACGCAATATTGGTAAAAATACTTCGTATGGAATCCTTGAAAACTCACAGGCATATTGACTTGCTCCAAACCACTTACCCTCTTTGCTGCTCAAATTTAAATCTCTAGCAAATTTTGTATAGTTTGAGCAATCATGAACTACTAAATCCCACTTTTCTTCATCGGCTATTTTCATGAATTTCAGAGTTAATTCCCTACTCCAAATTGGAGATATATAGCCATGTCTTGCAATATACATGTTTTCCCCATAATAATTGTCTATGTTATTCTCATTTAAATGTAATTCTGCACAATTAATAAAATCGAGTTTTGTCTCTAAGATCGCTTGCTTTTTCTTAAAAAAAGCTTCGGAAAACTCAGGAGTCATTGGAGTTTCAATACCTACATTTTTAATATATTTTTTTGCTATTCCTATATTTTTAATAACTTTATCTGAACACTTAGAAGCACCCAGGTTGAA
>MGOU01000029.1 GCA_001795385.1 Clostridiales bacterium GWD2_32_19 | reverse complement strand
CTTCCTATTTCATCATATCCGTATTTTACTGCTTTTCCGTCGGGTCTTGTTGTTGATACTAGCATGCCGTTTTCGTATTGGTTCGTTTCTGTTCCAACGTCGCTTACTGTTTTCGTTAGTACCTGACCGTTATCGTTATAGGTATATGTTGTTGTATAGCCCATCGGGTCTGTGATTGTTAGTGGTCTGCCCTTTTCGTCGTATGTATATGTTGTTTTGTCTCCTACTGGCACATGTTTTAGGGTTAGGTTTGAATTATTCACTTACTGAAACAATAAGCGAATAATTCAAACCTAACCCTATTCATTCTATTAGCATATTGGTAGTGGTAAGTCAATTTAATTTTGTGTTACGGGTTTTTTTAGATATTGCAATATTAAATGCACAACTTTTTCAAAAATATTTTATATTAAGCTGCCGTACCTTTTTCTTCTACCATTATTTTTAAAATTCGCTCTATGTAAACATCGTTACCAATTAAGATGCATAACCAACTTTTCACTCTTAGTGATTTCATCTGCATGAACCACAATATCATTAACGTTAAAACTGTATTCATTATAAACTTGATGTAAAATTAGTTCAACAAACTTTGATAATGATAAATTGCGACTCATAGGAATCCTAAAATCTTTTACATTTGATATTACAAAATGTGATTTTGCATGATGTAAATCTATATGATTTTGAGGGTCATAGTCAACTCTTAAAAATACAGGAATTCCTGATTCTTCTTCAAACCAGTTACTACCTTCAACTTCTATA
This sequence comes from Clostridiales bacterium GWD2_32_19, assembly GCA_001795385.1. GTDB lineage: Bacteria > Bacillota > Clostridia > Lachnospirales > UBA12420 > UBA12420. Next base: position 6,273 of record MGOU01000029.1, on the reverse strand, counting down.
GCCTCCCCTTCTAATTCTTGTATTTCCTTTATGGTTCTTACTTTGTTACACTTTTTTATGAACTGTAATCTTTGTTTTACAATTTTATTCGATTCAATTGTATACTCAACTTGCAAAATACTTTTATCATAGAATAACATTGAAAATTGTTCTTCTCTCAATAACGCATCTACAATCTGAGTTATTCCTAAATCCAGATCAAATGTTATATTAGCCTCAGGACTTCTGCCAGACCATGTGAGTTCGTATGCATCCTTGCCTGTGCAATTATCTCTCAGTTCTTTATGTTCAATTATATATTTTTTTTCATAAAGCAACTTATAAATCATTATATATTCCTTTCTTAACATCCCACATATATCCTTTATTTTCATGCTATTACCACCCTACTTGTTTTTCTTTAGTTCATTAAACTTTTTCATAATTTCATTAAACTTTTCCTCTGATAAACTTGTTAGGAGTTTTTCCATATTATCTATTGCTACTACGTCATCTTTTCTCAAATCAACACTTGTTGTCCTTATTAATTTCTTTTCTTGTTCAGACGGATAGCTTTTGAACTTTAATGAGTACTCAGCTACTTCAACCTGATTTAATTCTTGATTAAGCTTTTCCATCTTTTCCCCATAACCAAGAATATTAACCCACCCTTTACTTCTTGTTATTGCTGTAAACAATTCATTTCTTTTCTTTATTGGAGTAAGTGCATTCATACATTCTTGACTATTTACAGTATACACTACGAAGGTTTCATTTCCCTTAGCTCTAAGAATACTACTGTATACAATTGAATCTGGTCTAGAAAAATCTTCTGGATGCAATGTGCCCGCAAGATGAACCCTTAAATCATTTGTTTCCGGTAATTGATTAATTGCAGATTTTAGGATATCATAGTTCATTTTATGATTTAGAGTTTCCATGTCAATAATCATTATTTCCTTCATAGGGACTTTATCTTTATTCAAGTCATCATTAATTAAATCTACCAACTTTATGTATTGATCTATCTTGCTTTCGCATTTAAATAGTTTAACTAACGATTTGATATCAGTATTTAGATAATTCGGGCTCGTTTCTATTGTTCGATATAATATAACCTCTTGATGCTCTTGAATTTCATCGTCACATTTATATCCAATAACTTCCCATATGTCATTTGAATCAGGTATTTGTACTAATTTATCATTTTGATTTTCTAAGTCCCTATATAGCCCCATTCCAATCGCATGCGCAGTAACTATAACACTACTCTGGTTTCTATAAGATACCTTTAATGGTGTATCTATTGCAATATTACATCCAAAAATCTTCTTCGGGATAGGCATTGCTTCTTCATTCAATTTTTGTAATTCATCATATGCATAAACTAACCTTTTGTCTTTATTCAAGTTATTAAGACATAATCGGAAAAATGGAATGGGAAAATCTTGTGCTTCGTCAATTAATATACAATCAAATATCGTTTTAAATTGTTCTACACTCTTCAATAGCTTATTACAAATACCTTCAAATGCACGATTACTACCAAACATATCTTTTGCCTCATTTAAGTTCATAGGCGCCACGTTATAACACTTACATAAATGATAATAAAACCCAGGTGAAGACGAGCTTCCCCATCCATGCATTATAATCAGATTTTCATAGTTTGGTTTTTGTCCATCATTTTTCATTCGGTAAAGTCTGTCAATCAGACTTTCTAACATTGGTTTAACTGAACGAGTATTGTATGTCAATAATATTTTCCAATTTGGGTGTGCTGTGTGAAGCTCAACAGCTTTTTTAGCAAGTACTATTGTTTTCCCACTTCCAGCCATTCCTCTAATTCTTTGAATATTAACTGGATCTGCTAATATTGCTTCCATTTGTCGGATATCGTGGTTTTCAATAATATAATTCATATTTGCGATTAACTCTGATTTAGTTCCTTCTTCAAAATCAATATCATCTCTTTTTCCTAATCCATACGCCTCTTGCACCGCCGAATTAATTTTTCTTAATAACTCATATTCAACGTTCCCACTTAAATTCTTTTTGCAATATGTAACTAATTCTCCTACATTTTTCACAACATTTTCTGTTGATACAGCTTTATCACAAACTGATACTACATCAATTTTAAATAATAATTCTCTCTTTTTATGCAAGAATTTATAGCTTTTCATTTTCACTTCAATTTTATTGTATAGAACATCTTGTATTTCTTGAAAATCAACAGAATTTTGTTGAGATATATGAATAATTAATACTCCTTTGTTTGATATAAGTATAGCATCAACTTTTATAGGCTCTTCAGAAAACCTATCCTTATAGCTAGGATATCCTGAATATAAAAAACCTTTATATTCATCCTTTACTTGATCATAAAAATCTTCAATAATCATTTGACTATATATATCATCATTCTTACCCATCATTTCTAGCATAAATATTCCTCCCTCAATAAACTTCTTTTCTTCTTTTAATTTTAGTAAACTTATTAATTTCAAAATGGTAGACGAACAATATTTCGATATAATTCTCTATAATTTATTCTATACCTATTTCTGGTGCGATTGAACGTATACCTTAAGATACTAAACTTATTCTACATTATTTTACCATGTTTTATTTTTCATTACAATAGCTTATTTAAATATTTCAGGGGTCGAATAGAATGGCGCCTTATAGCACCGAACTGGCGCACTCAAGTTTGAATTATTCACTTATTATTTGAGTAAGTGAATAATTCAAACCTAACCCTCTTCGTTACACAAGTATTGTTAGTTTGTCCATTTGTCAATCCTACCCTTATTAATTTCTGATAAAATCTCTTATTTACATCGATGTACCTATTAACTTATTTCTATTCAAGGAAATTCTCGAAATAAATTTTTAATGCTTCAGCTTCCCAGAACATTTCGGGTTCTATCCTTTTGTCAATTATATACTTTAGACCATCCTTTGACTTGATTCTAGCCAATGATATAAAAGCATGGCAGGCAATACTATCTAATTCATCGCATTGGATTTTTATAAGTTTTTCTTCAATATTTTTTAATAAACTAGTCTCAAACTTAGAAATCCAAAAAGATGCTTCCATCCTTGCATCACCCGAGTAATCATCAATAGCTATCTCGACAAGAGTATTTAATAATTTAGGACTTTCTAAATTACCTGTGAAGAAATCTTTTGCATCATCCTTAGAATGAACTGAATCTATTAACAACTCTCGAATTTTATCCTTTTCAAACATTAAAATCTATCCTACTTATATCATCCCTAAAATCTTTTTTAATTTTTCATTAATTGGATACTCATTTTCTAATGGCAAAACCTTGCTATCAAATTTTTTATTATTTATTTCATCTCTCCAGTTTATAACATCTGTGGTAATGTCTGAAATTTTTACTATCCAATCATTAGTGTACTTTGCAACAATGGAACCATTAATGCCTAGTTGAATTACCCTCCTTCCAATAGATCTCCCATAAATATCTCTGTCTGGATCCCATTGGCACCTTACTTCTGACCGACTAAGTCTCTCTTTCCATATTTCATATGACTTATATATCTTCTGATTATAAGCTGAAAGAACTGCATTTCCTAGTATTACATCGAAACCCTCTCGTGAAATATCTATTGCTAAAATTCTTTCTTGGTTGTCCTTAGTTCCCCATCCAGACCTATACATCATCCATAAAAACGATGGTTTTATCCACGTCATCCTATCTTTTTTGAAACTAGAACCAAATGTACCTAACCTTACGGCTTCCTCAGCAATTCTATTATTGTACGCTTGATAAATCCTGATATTCTTTTCATCAAATCGTGCATATATTCTTTTATCTTCCATTGATGTATTTCTATTATTTAGTTTCATCTTTTTTCTCCATAAATTCAAAATTAAAATTATCAAGCAAAGATAGCCCTTGCCTGATAACTTGTCTTTATTTACTGATTCTGTCTAGCTGATTGATAGCATTATCCCTTATTATTTCATTGTCTGATTGTGTTAGTAATTCTAGTTTTTCTCTTGATTTAGGAGTATTTATATCACCTAAAGCCCAAATGCACTTTACTGCCAAAGCAAATGCCTCGTCAAATTCCAAATATTCAAACTGCGTTAGAGCCGTTTTGTATAAACATTCTACAGTTTGTGGTGATTTTAATTTTTGAAGTAGCCTAGCAATATCTTCGTGCTGATAGTGCCATGGTTCCTCTATTAACTTACACAGTATTTCAACAAAGTCTTCCGTAAAGAGATTAAACACAAACCCAACAAATAATGCGGATTCAACATCATGTAGTTCTTTTTCAATATAGGCAATTTCTAATATTTGCATTATGTAGTATGGATTTTGAAGAACATCTACAGTAAAATTCCTTTTAAAATCTTCATTTGAGATTGATTTTGCCATTAGCTTATCAACTAATTTTCTTTCAGTATTTGTCATTTTTTCATCTACCTCCCACCACTTTATAATCTACAATATTGTTATTAAAAATATCCAAGCCATTCCCTTTGCCTAAACCGATGTTGATTTGACTTCCTTCCTTCTTAAAATATGCACTACTTGAATTCCAACCTTTTTGAACCGTTGGCATACTGCTATAAGCATTTTTTGTTAAGTCAGAAAAATCCCTTACACCTGCATTTGCAATTTCATTAGTTGTACCCACATTAACTTTAAATTCTACCGTGATTCCATTATATCCCTCAGCGAAAGATTGTGTTGGTGAAATAAATGTTTCTCTTGTAGCAGGTACTTTACCAGTTTTTAATAATATTTCATAATCTTCCTTACTAATTGTTCTATAGAATGTTTCAGTATTAACCGTTCCCTTAGCTACTACTTTAGTACCAGTAGTTGCTAGTAATTCCCCAGCCTTAGCTCCAACTTTCGCCAATGTCCTGCTCACCGCAGTAAACACCTTCCTAGTCCCAGCTGCAATCCTTGTAGACTTAGCTGCTACTGCCACAGCAGTAAATACGCCTGTGAACATTCCTACATCTATTAATGTGTTTATTGCTAGATTGCCTGCTTCGCCTAGTCTGCTTAATTCTTGTCCTGTTATTATGTCTTTGCCATTTGCTATTTGTAGTATTCCTTTTGCTTCTGCGAGTCCTGGTGTCATATCCATTGCTAACGTCACCGCATTGAGAAGCAGTTCAGCACCTACTTGTGCCGTAATATCTCTCGACAACCCAAATGGGTCTGTATAGCTTATCGGATTCCCATTTACATAGGCATATTTATTTAAACTTTGTCCTTCTGTTATGTTACCAAGCAATACATCTTGATTTATAAATCTCTTTATTTCCGGATTATAATACCTTGCTCTCATATAGTACAGTCCATTAGTATCCGTCATGACTCCGTCTCTTCCGTTATACAAGAACGGTGTCACTGTATTACCTGTATGTCCTACTTGTTCCCCATACGGACCGTAGTCGTAGCGGTCTGTTACCGCTCCAGCTATATCCGTGATTGCTGTTGTACTTCCTCGTTTGTCGTAGTGGTATGTTTTGTATGTTCCGTCTGTGTCTTCTTGTCCTATTAGTCCTAAGCCGTATATGTAGTATGTTTTCTGACCGTTCGGGTCAGTTTTTATGAGTAGTTGGCTTATGTTTGATTGTGGGTTTATGACATATGTTGTTGTGCCGTTTGCGTCAGTTGTTGCTATTCTGTTGTTTTCTGTGTCGTATGTGTATGTTGTTCCTGCTACGCTTGTTAGGCGGTTGTTTGAGTCGTAGGTGAAGTTTTTTAGTTCTCCTCCTAGTGGTCCTTTTGTCATGTTTCCGTCTGCGTCATATTCGACTGCTAGTCCGTTGTATGTTGCTAGGCGGTTGTGTGTGTCGTATGTCATGACTATGGTGGTTGTTTGTACTGTTTGTAGTTCTTGTGTCATTGTTTCTGTTGTTATGTTGCCTGTTTTGTCGTACTGGTAGTCGTATTGATTTATTGTGTTTCCTGTTTGGTCTGTGTCTTTTTGCTGCGTGATTTGTCCTGCTTCGTCGTATGCATACGCGCAGGTTGTTCCGTTTGGTCGGTTTTCTTTTGTTAGTCTGCTGTTTGCATCGTATTCGTATGTTGTTGTGCGTCCTGCCCAGTCGGTTACTTTTGTGAGTGAGTTTACAACGCTATATTCGTAGTTTACTGCTTTGTCTTCTGGGTATGTGAGTGTTTCGAGGTTACCGACTGCGTCGTATGTGTATGTGATTATGTTTCCGCTGTAGTCTGTGTATTTCGTTACTCGGTTTAGTGCGTCGTATTCTCTTGTTATGATACC
>MGOU01000028.1 GCA_001795385.1 Clostridiales bacterium GWD2_32_19 | reverse complement strand
AATTGTTTTGGTAAATGTTGTTGTTACATATTGTATAATGATTATGAGTACATCTAGTAAAGGCTATGTGGTAGCAAGTATGAAAAAATCAAAAGAGACAGAACAGTTGAATAAAAGAATGGAAAATACTATGGAAAATGTTTTGAAAAATACAAGTTTATTAAATGAAAGCATAGTGGAATACACAGAAAATATAGGTAAGACAAAAGAAGCAAGTAATAATATAACACTATCAATTAAACAAATGACTGAAGGTATAGAAGAAGAGGCAGTAAGCATAAATAATATAAATATTATAATGCAAGATGTGGAAGTAAAAGTTGCAAACACAAAGAGAATATCAGAGGAAGTACAAAATTCTGCTAATGATATGAATCAAAAGATAACTAAGAATGCTGATGAAGTAAATGTAATGATAAATCAAATGATTAATATTCAGGATTCGGTTGAAAGTATATCAGAAATAGTAACAAGTCTTCAAGATAAGATGCAAAATATTGATAGATCATTAGAAGGTATTACAACAATAGCTGATCAAACTAACTTATTAGCACTTAATGCAGCGATAGAAGCAGCACGTGCTGGGGAACAAGGAAAAGGATTTGCAGTGGTTGCAGATGAAATAAGAAAATTAGCAGAGCAAAGTTCTAAAATTACAGATGATATACATAATGTGGTTGGACAAATACAGTCAGATACGAAAACAACTTTTGAAAATGTTCAAAAGGGAAATGAAGCAGTTAATGAGGGTATGAATATAGCTTCGAACTTGAGTGATTCATTCGAATTGGTTGCAGATGTGTTTATGAATGTTAATTCTAGTATTTATACAGAAAACGAAATGATTGATAAACTAAAAAGTTTAATAGACCAAATACAAATGCAGATAGAAGGTGTTTCATCTATATCAAAACAACATACTGCAACAACACAGGAAGTTCTAGCAAATACAGAATTGCAGGATGATAAGATGAGTCAATTGGTTGACTTAATAGAAAAAATAAAAGGATTAAGTAAAGATTTGGAAGATACAACTAGATAAAAATAATAAAAGGAGGTGAAAATATGGCAGGTAAGATTTATCAAATGGTTCAAAAAATAGTAAAGGAAAGATCAAATGGTGTTCCTATGCTTGAAACATCAGCGAAAACAAAGTTACTATTAAAGGGGATAAATACGGCTAATTATAATCCTTCATCAGAAGATGATGAAAAGATAATAAAAAAACTTGAAGATATAGCAAAAGAATGGGGAATATCAATATAATAAAAAGGAGGCAGTGAAAATGGGTAAAAAAGTTGTAAAAATAGTTGGTAAAGGTGCTGAAGAATCAGTAATAGATATAAAGGAACAATTAGGTTTAGTGAAATATAAATTTATATTGTATTATGCATCTTTTAACTTAGATCAAAAAGTTATTGCTAAAAGAATGAAAGAAGAGTTTATTGAAGCTAAAATAATAGGATGTTCTTCTCATATGGAGTATGATAGTGAAGGAATATATGAAAATTCAGTTGTTGCTATTGCACTTACAGAAGATGATATAGAGGATGTTTGTGTATCAGTAGTGACTGATGTAAAGGATGAAAACAATACTAAAGATGCATTAAATAACTTTTCAGAATATTTTGAAGTAGATATTGTAAAGATGGATTTTGAAAAATATGTTGGAATAATACTAGTAGATGGTCTTTCAGCAGGTGAAGAAAAGGTAATGGATATTATAGGTGGTAAAACAAATATAATGTTTATTGGTGGAAGTGCGAGTGAAGGTCTCAAATTTGACCATACTTATGTTACAGCAGAAGGAATAGCGTATGAAAAAGCTGCAGTAATGGCATTATTCAAAGTTAAGAATGGATATGACATAGTAAAAGTTCAAAGTGTTGATATAATAGAAGAAAAGCTTGTTGCTACAAAGGTTGATGAAGAAACAAGAACAGTATGCACATTTAATGATAAACCTGCATTAGAAGAATATGCAGATAAGTTAGGTGTTTCAAAAGAAGATGTAGCAAAAGAGTTTTTCTTCAATCCAACATGTCTTAAAACAGAAGAAGGAGAGGCTTATATAAGATCACCTAGAGTACCAGTTGGTAATGATGAAATAGCATTTTTCTGCGGTATTAGTGAAGGCTCAGAACTAAATCTATGTAAAGTAAATGGTAATATAGTTAGTGATATGAGAGATGCGCTTGGAAAATACGATTACAAAAATTCAAAGGCAATATTTGAATTTATATGTATACTAAGAACATTAGAGCTTGTTAATTCAGGTAAAGAACAAGAATACGCAAAGTTATTTGAAGGAAGCAATAAAATAGGTTTCTCAACATATGGAGAAGAATTCTTAGGACATATGAATCAAACCTCAACTATGTTAATATTAAGATAAAAGTGATAAATAAAAGCAAACGGAATATTGAATTTACAAAAAAGAAAGATTAGAAAAAGCGAGCCTAAAGCTCGCTTTTTCTAGTTTCAATATTTTCTGGATATACTGTATATTTTAGGTTCTATGCTTTATTCAAAGGAAAAGTCAGGTAAGATGGCTAGACTCTTTGTCATCATTAGTTTTAAGGGACAATTATTGAATGCTAAGGTATATATTGACAATATATTATGAATGTGATATTTTATAATATAATATAATAAATTATTAATACTAGGGGGTATTCTAATGATAAGAGGCTTTAAAAGAGTTATGGCACTAAGTTTAGTTTTTGTATTTTTACTTCTATTTTCTATGGTTTCACAAACCGAAGGTAGTGGAGGAGATGTAGTAGAATTTAAAGGTACTGAACTTCAAAAAACAGGATTAAAGAAATCTACATTTTTACAGTCAATGTGGATGAATGTAAAATTTAAGAAAACTAAAAGTATAAAATTAAATAGTATTGGGAAGCAGAGAATCCTGGAAAACCTAAAAAATAAAAATGCTTCTAAAGATACTATAGAAAAAGTTGAAAGTATCAGCACTGTCCCTATTGGACAAGAAACGGAAACAACCATATCGACTTCTGATTCAAGTGAACTTATAGTTGGAGAACTTCCTGGTTATGTGGACAATAGTCTATTACCATACTTTCCTCCTATTAGAAGCCAAGGAAATCAAGGTTCTTGTGCATCATTTTCAAGTGTATATTATCAATTTACATATATGAATGCCTTGGCTAGGAATTGGGATGTTAAAACATCTGATGACTCAAAAAGATTTTCTCCGAAGTGGACATACAATATGGTAAATGGAGGCTCAGATTGGGGATCTTATATGTCAGACGCATACAATATTATATTAAAAAATGGTGCAGCAACATGGTCTGATTCACCGTATAATGAATATGACTATCTTTCTTGGAGCACTAATGCAGATGTTTGGCAAAATGCATTAAACTATAGAATCGATTCTATGGGTACTGTAGCAGGTACAAATACAACAACGGGTATAGATAATGTAAAACAGCTTTTAACAAATGGTTATGTACTTGAGTATGGTACCTATATATCTTCATGGCAATATACAACGATAAAGAATGACCCTTCAAATATTGCCGACAACAGGTATGTTGGCAAACAAGTATGCTCTGGACTAAATGGTACAATTGGCGGACATGCTATGGTAATTGTAGGCTACGACGATAAGATATGGACAGATTTAAACAACAATAATATTATAGACCTTGGTGAAATGGGAGCATTTAGGATTGCAAATTCATGGGGTACTACTTGGCAGGATAATGGATATACATGGCTTTCATATAATGCTGTAATGAAAGGTGCTTTTTTTGGTAATGAAGTTTATTGGATAACTGCTAAAAGTTCTTATTCACCAAAACTATTGGCTAAGTTTACAGTGAACACGGCAAAAAGAAATACAATAGTACCTTACCTAGGGTATTCCGACTTAACTCAGAATACTCCTTTAAAGACATTGTATCCGGCTGCATTATACTATAAAGGTGGTTCTTATTCATTTGACGGTACAACAACTGCCTGCGACGGAAATTTCGTTCTTGATTATACAGATTTAATTAATCAATACAGTTTAAGCATGCCAACAGAATATAGATACTACCTTGATGTAAATGATAACATGGTGGGCAATGCAACGGTATTGAAATCATTTTCTTTAATTAATCCAATAAACGGAGACACAGTAGCAAGTTTAAATTCATTCCCGATAAGTGTCGACTCAGGTTTGATTAATACTGTAGTGGATTATAATCAAAACACACCCCTAACTATAACTTCATATTCACCTGAATCAGGCACAGGAGACGCTCTCATAGATTCGAACCTTGTCATAAATTTTGATAAATCGGTTACTGCTGTTGCAAATAAAAGTATATACATTAAGAAATCAATAGATGACTCAATATTTGAAACAATACCGGTGAATGATACAACGCAGGTTTCAATATCTTCAAATGTTGTAACCATAAATCCATCAATTAATATGGACTATCTTACTGAATACTATGTAACTATCGATAGTGGAGCTTTTAGCTGTTTAGAAAACAATTTATTTGCTGGAATATCTGATAAGACGGATTGGAACTTTACAACAATAGATTCTAATGTTATTCTGGTTACTGGTATTACATTGACACAAACAGAAGCATCTATTGGGACAAACAGTTCATTACAACTGTTCTATACAATAGAGCCTAATAATGCGACCTTAAAAACAGTTATATGGGAAAGTAGTAATACATTGGTCGCAACTGTATCAAGTAGTGGAGTGGTAACGCCGATAGCTGCAGGAACGTCAGCAATAACTGTAACGACTCAAGATGGCAGATACACATCGACATGTAATGTAACGGTACAATCTGAAGCTGTACTTGTAACAGGGGTAACTGTAAGCCCTACAATATTAAACCTAACTGAAAGAGGAACAACAGGCACGCTTGTAGCAACTATATCTCCAAGCAATGCAACAAATAAAAATATAACATGGAGTTCAAGTAATACATTGGTCGCAACTGTATCAAGCAGTGGAGTGGTAATACCAATAACAGCAGGAACTGCAATAATTACTGCGACAACGGAGGATGGCAGATACACATCGACATGTAATGTAACGGTACAATCTGCAACAGTACTTGTAACAGGGGTAACTGTAAGCCCGACAACATTAAACCTGACTACAGGAGGAACAACAGTTACACTGATAGCAACTATATCTCCAAGCAATGCAACAAATAAAAATGTAATATGGAAGACAAGCAAAGCATCGGTTGTAAAAGTAACAGGCAATGGATTAAGTGCAACCTTAACACCAGGAACATCCCGAGGAACAGCAACAATAACTGTAACAACACAGGATGGAAGTTTTATTGCGGTATGTAATGTTACATTGAGTAAACCTTCAAAATAGCACGATGCAAATAAAAAGCTTGAGAAAAGGAAAAGGAAGAGGAAGAGGAAGAGGACATAAAATTTTGAGGGTCATAGACTTGAAATATTCGATATTCAAATAAATTAAGAGCAGGGGATTATTCAAAACTGAATAGTTCCTTGCTTTTTTAACAATAAGGGTCAAACAGAAAACATAAGTTCCTATAATCAGTAACATTGCAGAAGAAATTATACATAATGTAATAGAAGCAGGACTTTATGATTCTAGGTTTTATGAAGTCAAACAAGAAGAGCTGATGGATAAGAATTAAATCCAGTAGAATACGGTGTGATTGTAATGAGTAAAGGAAAAGCAGGACTTTTACTAGGAGTATTCATAACAATGACAGATAGAGATGATTGATTGAACCCAATAATTAGAGTGTAAACATGCAATAAGGGAAATGAAAAAAATTCGTGCGTTTCTCGTGGGTGAATGGCAACTGTAGTTGTTAAATTTTTAATATTTACTCCTGAGACTGTAAGATAATAAAGTTGCATTTTGGGAGTATATAAAAATTTTAGTAGAAATGTAATAAATATATTTACAAATAAGTGTAAATATGATAAGCTAAGAAAAGAAAAAAAGGTGAGTTTTGGAACCTAGAAGAATAAGGGTTGCAAGCTTTGATAAAAACTCTAAAAATAATCTAAGGAGTGATTAATAATGACAGTAGGTAATATAAGTATATTAGAATATATTAAAAATATCTTTTCTTGGAGTAAATTAGCAATTATTATCATAGCTATAGCTATGATTTTATTGTTTATAAATTATAAAAAGATTATTCAGTCAACATTTTTTTTGATGATAAAGAAAAATATAAAAGTATTAATAAGTGTTGTAATAATAAGTGTTGTTATAATAGTAATATATTATTTTAATGTATTCAGAAGTGGTCCATTGTTGAAAGCTGTTGCTAGTACTGGTGGTAGTTGGATTTTCTCGGGAACTGACTATTATTATAATGTGTATCAAAATGGTTTTAAAATTAAGACTAATAAATTTGATTTTGCAAAAAGTGAAGAATATATTTTTACTTGGTCTGAGTCATCTTGGGAAGGTGGTAAAACATATCTGAAAGATATTGAATCTAATTATGTAAAAGATATTACCTTACAAGATTATGCTAAAAAAATAGTAGAAATCGGTTTTAAAAATAGTAAGTTTGATAGCACCGATTTAGGATCATTATATATCTTAGACGGTAAATATTATATTACGGTGCTAGATAACTCACCATCTTTTTGTCTAGGATCATATGATGAAGTTATTTTTGAATATTTACCACAAAAGAATAAGATAGTTGAAATAGCACGATTTAAAGATATGGGAGTTTTGCACATTGAATTAGCAAAATAAATAAAGTATAATACTAATAGTAGCTTGTCATAACGAGCAGTTAAATAATTTTATTAAAACAAATAAGCGAGCCAAACATGGAGGCCACTGAAAAACTTATACTTTTTCAAAAACTCTCGTAAGAATAACAAAAAATACGACTTGAATTTCAATTTTGAAATTTCAAAGTCGTATTTTTTATGGAAAATGTTAATTCTGTCTCCACTTTTTTATTGCCATATGACCTGCCTTGCATACATACATTCCAGCATCTTTGTTGAAGTAAAATTCATCTTCTTTTTTTCTAAAAC